>NZ_NBOB01000002.1:0-530942 GCF_002213185.1 Thioclava sp. JM3 | reverse complement strand
GCGACTGGGTGGACAGCCTGACCGCCTTGGCCGAGGATAGTTCAGGCGCATTGCAACTTCTTCAATGGGGCGCGGAGCCCGCTGCGGTCACCGAGACCGGCACCCGCCCCGCCGTCGCAAAGGTTCGTGCATGACGATGGTTCTGCTCTTCCTTGCAGCCCTTCTGGGCATCACTCTAACGGCGCATCTTCTCAGCGCCGCGATGACCGCGTGGCGCGAATCCCGACCACCGAAGCCGGTGCCCGACGACCTGCCTTTCATCGCACTGATGCGCCCGGTCTGCGGGGTCGACCCGTTCGACGCGGAGACGCTGGGCTCGTCCTTCGAACTCGACTATCCGGATTACGAGGTAATATTCTGCGCGCCGTCCGAGCACGACCCGGCCTGCGCGCTGGTCCGTCGCCTGATCGAAGAGAACCCGCATGTGCGTGCGCGGCTTCTGACTGGGCTCGACGCGGTGTCGGGCAATCCGAAGCTGAACAACCTGCACAAGGGTCTGTCCGCGACCGACGCTGAGTGGCTCGCGATGGCCGATAGCAATCTGCTTTTGCCGCGCGATTATCTGAAACGGTTGGTGGCGGAATGGCGGCCCGGCACGGGGCTGGTCTCCGCTCCGCCGGTGGCCGAGCGTCCAGGCAATCTCTGGGGCGCCGTCGAGGCAGCGTTCCTCAACACCAATCAGGCGCGCTGGCAGGTAGCGGCCGACATGATCGGGCTGGGCTTCGCTCAGGGCAAATCGCTGTTCTGGCGGCGCGACATCCTTATGGCAGGCGGCGGCTTCGCGGCGCTCGGGCGCAACATGGCCGAGGACGTGGCCTCTACGAAACTCGTGCGCCGT
Source organism: Thioclava sp. JM3 (assembly GCF_002213185.1). Classification (NCBI taxonomy): domain Bacteria; kingdom Pseudomonadati; phylum Pseudomonadota; class Alphaproteobacteria; order Rhodobacterales; family Paracoccaceae; genus Thioclava; species Thioclava sp. JM3. Next base: position 530,104 of record NZ_NBOB01000002.1, on the reverse strand, counting down.
CAGGGGCTGAAGGTGCGGCTGACGCGGCACCTCTTCGCGCAACCGATCGGGAGGCGCGCGGCTCGCACGGTCTGGGACCGCCAGCTGCGCTGGTCCAAGGTGCGTCGCGACGGCTTCGTGATGATCTTCGCCGCAGAGATCGCGCAGGGCCCTTTCCTGCCCTTCCTCGCCGCGCTTGCCCTCGCCGCTTTGGGCGCGATGCCATGGATCGCGCTGCCGCTTCTGGTTGCGCTGTGGTACGGTGCCGAGGTGCTGCTGGCGCGGATCGCGGGCTGGCCCGCCTCCGCGCGCGACATCGCGGGGTTCGCGATCCGCGACGCGATGCTGCCCGCGCTGTGGCTGATGACATGGTTCGGGCGCGATTTCACGTGGCGCGGCAATGACATGACCCATCGGGACGTGGCGCGCCGCGACACCCCCGTCACGGAGTAACCTTATGTTCGGCTTGGAGACGATCTCCGCATTGATGGCGAAACACGGCCTGGCCGTAATCGCGCCGATTGCGGTGCTCGAAGGGCCGATCGTGACCGTGATCGCGGCGTGGCTTGCCAGCCAGAACCTGTTCTCCGTCTGGTCGGTTGCGATCATCGTGATCCTTGCCGATCTCGTCGGCGATCTGGGGCTCTATTCGCTTGGCCGATGGGGGCTGAACCGGATGCCCAAGAAATGGCGCGACAGGCTGGGCCTGAGCCGCGCGCGGCTCGTGAGCGCGGCGCGGCACTTCCAGAGCAAGGGGATCAAGACGCTGGTCTTCGGCAAGCTGACCCATTCGGCTGGCGCGCCGGTGCTGGTCGCAGCCGGGGTCGCGCGGATGAATTTCTGGGTGTTCATGCTGACCAATCTGATCGCCACGATCCCGAAATCGCTGGCATTCGTGGCACTCGGCTATTGGCTCGGCTCGCATATCGGCAAGATCGACAGCTGGCTGTCGACGGGCTCGCTGATCCTGCTCGTCGTGATCGCGCTCGGCGCCACGATCTGGTTCTATCGCCGCAAGAGGTCGCATTCATGACGAAGATCAGTTGCATTCTGCCCGCCTATAACGAAGCCCCGCGGATCGGCGCGGTGCTGGAGCGCGTGCTGGGCCATCCGCAGATCGCCGAGGTGATCGTGATCGACGACGGCTCGAGCGACGGCACCGCCGAAATCGCCGAGGGGTATCGCGCCGCCCATCCGCATCTGCGGGTGCTGCGCCAGACACAGAACGGAGGCAAGACGGCGGCCGTGGCCGCGGGGATCGCAGAAGCCGCGGGCACTCACCTGATGCTGCTCGACAGCGATCTGCTGGGGCTGACCCATTCCGATCTGGGCGCGCTGATCGCGCCGGTGGCGAATGGGGAGGCCGATGTCACGATCAGCCTGCGCCGCAACGCGCCGCGCATCTGGCGGGTGATCGGGCTCGATTACATCTCGGGCGAGCGTGTGATCCCGCGCGAGATGCTGGGCACGCGACTGGAGGCTCTCAACGCCCTTCCCCGCTTCGGGCTGGAGGTGTTCATGAACCGCCTGTGGATCGGCGCGCGCGCCCGGATCGCCGTCGTCGCGTGGCCCGGCGTCGACAGCCCGATGAAATCCGCAAAGCTTGGCAACTGGCGCGCCGGTGTCGCCGCCGACGCGCGGATGATCCGCGACATCTTCCGCACCATCGCACCGCATCGCGCGTTGGGGCAGATCGTGGCGATGCGCCGCCTTCGGGTGCCAGCTCAGGCGCAGACTTTACCGCGCAAAGGCTTGGAACGTATAGCTCGCTAGGCGGTTCGGTTCGCGACAGTTCAGCGGAGGTTTCATGTCACAACATGCGCGCGTCGTCATAATCGGCTCCGGCTCGGCCGGGTTGTCCGCCTTGCGCGAGGTGCGCCATGCGACAGATGACTTCCTCATCATCAATGACGGCCATTGGGGCACGACCTGCGCCGAAAGCGGCTGCATGCCTTCCAAGGCGCTGATCGAAGCCGCCAACGCCTTCCACCGTCGCCACGATTTCGAGGCCTTCGGGATTTCCGCCGCCGAGACGCTGCGCATCCGCGTGCCCGACGTGATGGCGCGAATGAAACGGATGCGCGACGACTTCACCAAATCGCCGCGCGCGGTGCCCGAGAAACTCGGCGAAAAGGCGATCTCGGGCCGCGCGAGACTCCTCGGGCCGAACCGGATCGAGATCGAGAGGCACGGGGAAGTGACCGCCGATGCGATCATCCTCGCGACCGGTTCGTCGCCAGTGCTGCCGGGGCCGTGGAAAACCTTCGGCGATCGTATCTTTACCACCGACACGCTGTTCGACCGCGACGACCTGCCAAAGCGGATCGCGGTGATCGGCATGGGCGCGATCGGCGTGGAACTCGCACAGGCGATGGCGCGGATGGGTATCGAGGTCGCGGGCTTCGATGCGCTGGAAAGCGTGGCTGGCATGACCGACCCGGAAGTCGCTGCACTCCTGCGCGACGCCATCGCGGCGGAACTGCCGCTGCATCTGGGTGCCCCGGCTGAGATTTCCGAAGGCAATGCGGGCAGTTTGATCGTGAAAGGCGCAGGCGGCGCAGAATTTGAGGCCGACGCCGTGCTCGCCGCGATGGGACGCCGCCCCAATATCGCGGGGCTCGGGCTAGAGACGCTCGGCGTGCCGCTCGACGATCACGGGATGCCCGAGGTCGACGCCTCTTCCACGCAGATCGGCGATCTGCCGGTCTTCATGGCGGGCGACGCAAACGCGATCCGCCCGATCCTGCACGAAGCTGCGGACGAAGGGCATATCGCGGGGCGCAACGCCTTGGCCGAAAGTCCACGCCGCTATCGCCGCCGGGCCTCGATGGCCATCGCCTTCTGCGCGCCCAACGCGGTGCGTGTCGGGCAGAGCTTCGCGGATCTGGAGGGGAAGGACATCTTGATCGGACACGCCAATTTCGCGACGCAATCGCGCGCCCGGCTGGCCGAAGAGGCGCATGGCCTGATCCGCATCTATGCCGAGCCGGGAAGCGGCAAGCTCCTGGGCTGCGAGATGGCGCTGCCCGAGGGCGAGCATTTCGCGCATCTCTTCGGCCTCGCGATCCAGTCGGAGATGAGCACCTACGACATGCTGGCGATGCCCTTCTATCATCCGGTGATGGAGGAAGGGCTGCGCAGCGCCTTGCGTGAGATCGCCCGGCAATTGCCCGACGAAGAGCGCTCCGACCTCGCCGACTGCCCCGAGAAAGGGCATTCGACGCTCGACTAAAGAGCTGCGATCTCGGCCACACGCGCGGCGTTGTCGGGCGCGGTCGTCCCGTCTTCCATCACCAGCGAATTCTCGAACCCGACCCGCGCCTTGCCCCCCTTGGCGAGCGCGTTTCTCAGGCAGGCGGTCTCGCCCCGGCCGAAGGCGCAAATCGCCCAGTCGGGGGTGATCGCCTCGGCTTGCATCCAGTCGAGGAACGGGTCGAGCATCTCAGGCGTCGAGACTTGCCCCGCGACATAACGGCCCATCACGAAGATCAGTTGCAGTGCCGGATCGCGCAGCAAACGGTCGGGCAGAACGCGCGCCAGCGCCTCGGCATCCTCGCGGGAATAGAGGATATGTTGGATCGCGATCCCGCGCTCTGCCGCCTCCTCGTAGAACTTCATCGCCAGCAATTCATGATCGCGCAGCATCTCGCGCGCCGAGACAGAGACCATATGAGCGCCCGAGTTCAGACCGACGTAGCGCTGGTGGCCCGGCGCGTAGCGCCCCGCGGCCTCGGTGGTGATCTGGATCGCCATGTCGCCCAAGCGCGGACGCAGATGGGCCAACGCCTCGGCATAGGCTCCACTATCGAGCAGGTGCCCGCCCGCATCGTCGCGCAGGTGCAGATGCAGTGCCCCTGCCCCGGCGTCGCGGCAGGTGAGCGCAGTCTGCGTGATTTCGTCGAGCGAGACCGGCAGCGCCGGATGGTCGGTCTTGGTCTTGGTCGCCCCGTTCGGCGCGACCATGATATGCGGCAGGCTCACCCGAGAACCTCGCGGATCGCGGTGCCGAGCTTGGCCACCAATTCGCCGATCTGGTCTTCGGTGATGATGAAGGGCGGCGCGAGCAGAATGTGGTCGCCGCGCTGGCCGTCGATCGTGCCGCCCATCGGGTAACAGACGAGCCCCGCCTCGAAAGCCGCAGCCTTGAGCTTCTTGTTGACGGCCTTCGCCGGATCCATCGGCTCTTTCGTGGCGCGGTCGGCCACGATCTCCAGCCCGCGGAACATGCCGCGCCCGCGAATGTCGCCAATATGGGGATGCTGGCCGAACGCCTCGCGCAAAGCCGCGTCGAGCACTTCGCCCTGCTGCGCCGCCCGCGCGACCATGCCACCCTCGGTCAGCTTCTTGACCACGGCATCGCCCGCGGCGGTCGCGGTCGGGTGGCCGATATAGGTATGTCCGTGCTGGAAGAAGCCCGAGCCGTTGACGAAGGCGTCATAAATCTCGGACGTGCAGATCGCCGCCCCGATGGGCTGATAGCCCGCGCCGAGCCCCTTCGCGATGGTGACGATATCGGGCGCGATCCCGTCCTGCTCGCAGGCGAACAACGTACCGGTCCGGCCCATCCCGCACATCACCTCGTCGAGGATCAGCAGGATGCCGTATTGATCGCAGATTTCGCGGATACGCTTGAAATAGCCTTTCACCGGCGGGACCGCGCCCATCGTGGCGCCCACGACCGGCTCGGCGATGAAGCCGATCACGTTTTCCGCCCCGAGACGCTGAATTTCGGCCTCCAGCTCGTTGGCGACGCGCAGACCGTATTCCTCGGCGGTCTCGCCGTCCTCGCGCCAGCGGTATTCATGCACGGGCGCGATGTGGCTCACATCGATCAGCAGCGGGTTGAACTTCTCGCGGCGCCACGCATTGCCGCCAGCGGCCAGCGCGCCCAGCGTGTTGCCGTGATAGGACTGGCGGCGCGCGATGAAATGCGACCGGCTCGGCTCGCCCTTCTCGACGAAATACTGTCGTGCCATTTTCAGCGCGCTTTCCACCGCCTCCGATCCCCCGGACGTGAAGTAGACGCGATCCAAGCTCCCCGGCGCGTGAGCGATGAGGCGATCGGCAAGCCGCTCGGCGGGTTCGGAGGAGAAGAAACCGGTATGCGCGAAGGCGATATTGTCGATCTGATCCTTGATCGCGGCAATCACGTCCGCGTCAGAGTGACCGAGACAGGACACGGCCGCACCGCCCGAGCCATCGAGATACCGCTTGCCCTCGGAGTCGAGGATGTAGATACCGTCGCCCTTTACTGCCAAGGGCGCAGTGGACTTCGTGTGGCGCGGGAATACATGGCTCATATCGGTCCCTCCTTCGGGACAAGATTGCGTGAGGGTCGCTGATCACCCCATGAAACATATGTTTTACGCATTGACAATATATGAAACAAATGAAACGGTCACCGCGACGCGATAACTGGTGATGGAACCTGGGGAGGAGCATTGTCCGGCAGTTTCGAACAGCGATTGGCTGCGCAATATGGCAGCCTGTCCACACGTTTGCGTGAGGCGGGCGACTATATCGCGGACAACCCGGTAAGCATCGCCACGCGCTCGCTGCGTATGCTGGCGAGCGAGTCGAACCTTGCGCCCGCGACCTTCACCCGCCTCGCCCATGCGCTCGAATACGAGAATTTCGAAGAGCTGCGCGAGACCATGCGCGACCAGATCGGTCGCCGTGTTTCACCCTTCGCGGACCGCGCCGACCGGCTGCAGAAGGACGCTGCCGATCCGCAGGACAGCTTCCTCAACCGGTATGCCGCGGCCACGCAGGACAATATCGCAGCCCTGACCGCCGCGATCGAACCGGGACGGCTCGAGGCCGTGGCCGACAAGATCGCCGCCGCCCGCCGGGTGGTGCTGCTGGGCGCGCTAGGTTCGACGGGGATTGCGGAATACACCGCCTATATCGCCAATTTCCTAGGCGACAACTGGGAGCTGGGCGCCCGCGCTGGCTCGTCGCTGGGCGCGACGCTCGCCGGGCTCGACGAGCGCGACGCGGTTCTGGTGATCACCAAGCCGCCCTTCGCGCGCTCCACCATCCGCAGCGCGATCCATGCCCATGAACAGGGCGCCCATGTCACGCTGATTACCGACAGCCGCAGCTGTCCGGCGCTGCACGCGGCCGATGAGACCTTCATCGTGCCCACCGACAGCCCGCATTTCTACACGAGTTACGTCGCCACGCTGTTCTTGCTCGAAGCAATTCTGGCGCTGGTGGCGAAGCGCGCGGGACCCCGCGCAACCGAACGGATCGCCGAGGTCGAACGGCGCAACAGGCTTCTCGACGAAGTCTATGCACGCTGACCGAGGCGGACCGTACCACTGAACCGACACCCAAAAACGATCAACGGGAGTGACTACATGAAACAGTTCTTCAAACTCGGGGCCGTCGCGGCCGTCGCCGGCGCGCTGATGGCGCCCGCGGCGAACGCAGCCGACGAGACCTTCATCACCATCGGGACCGGCGGCGTCACCGGCGTCTACTACCCGACCGGCGGCGCGATCTGCCGCCTGATGAACAAGAGCCACAAGGAAACCGGCGTCCGTTGCTCGGTCGAGTCCACCGGCGGTTCGGTCTACAACATCAACACCATCCGTTCGGGCGAGCTGGACTTCGGCATCGCCCAGTCGGATTGGCAGTACCACGCCTACAAGGGCGACTCGAAGTTCTCCGATCAGGGTCCGTTCGAGAAGCTGCGCGCCGTGTTCTCGATCCACCCCGAGCCCTTCACCGTCGTCGCGCGTGCCGATAGCGGCATCAAGAACTTCCAAGACCTCAAGGGCAAGCGCGTGAACATCGGCAACCCCGGTTCGGGTCAGCGCGGCACGATGGAAGTGCTGATGGATGCGATGGGCTGGAAAACCTCGGACTTCGCGCTCGCGACCGAGCTGAAGGCCGCCGAGCAGTCGAAAGCGCTCTGCGACAACCAGATCGACGCGATGGTCTACACCGTGGGTCACCCCTCCGGTTCGATCCAGGAAGCCACCACCTCCTGCGACGCGAACCTCGTGAACGTCACGGGTGACGCGGTCGACAAGCTGGTCGCCGACAATCCGTACTACGCCACCGCGACGATCCCCGGCGGCATGTATCGCGGCAACCCCGACGACACGAAGACCTTCGGCGTGCGTGCGACCCTCGTGACCTCGGCCGACGAGCCCGATGATGTCGTCTATGCGCTGGTGAAGTCGGTCTTCGACAACTTCGACGAGTTCAAGAAGCTGCACCCGGCCTTCGCGCATCTGAAGCCCGAGGAAATGGTCACCGCCGGTCTCTCGGCTCCGATCCATCCGGGCGCCCTGAAGTACTACAAGGAACGCGGCTGGATTAAGTAATCCCTGCGCATATTCGGGCGGGCGCGCTTGCGTGCCCGCCCTTTTCAGTTTCAGCTACTAAGATCATGCCGGAACAGGCGGACGGCCCGTTGGGTCGCAAGGGGGAACGATGGCGGAAAATCGCGCCTTGAACGAACAAGAATTGCAGGAGCTCGTACAAGCTTCTGACAGCGGGGCGCGCAGCCCCAAGGGATGGGTCGGGCTCATGGTCGCCGTGGTGGCGCTGAGCTGGTCGATCTTCCAGGTGCTTCTGGCCTCGCCCATCGGGCCCTATGTGCTGCCGGGCGACCTGATCAACAATGCCCGCCAGATCCATCTGGCCTATGCCATCTTCCTCTCGGCGATGGCCTATCCGCTGTTCAAGTCCTCACCCAAGGACCATGTGCCGTGGTATGACTGGATCCTCGCGGTAGGCGGGGCGCTTCTCGCGCTGTACGGCTATTTCTTCTACCAGAAGATCGTCGACAATGGCGGACTCGCCGATATGCAGGACTCCTATATCTCGGTCCTGGGCATCATCTTCCTCTTCATCGCAGCCTATCGCACGCTCGGCCCGGTCATGGTGCTGCTGGCGATCGTGTTCCTGTGTTATGTGTTCTTCGGCTCGTCGGAGTTCTTCCCCGAACAGATCCGCTGGGCCGGTGCGAGCCTGCGCAAGGCGATGAGCCACATGTGGATCACCTCCGAGGGGGTGTTCGGGATCGCGCTCGGCGTCTCGACCAAGTTCGTCTTCCTCTTCGTGCTGTTCGGCGCGCTGCTCGAGAAAGCGGGCGCGGGCAACTACTTCATCCAGATGGCCTTCGGCGCGCTCGGCCACCTGCGCGGCGGACCTGCGAAAGCCGCCGTCGTGGGCTCTGCGGCGACCGGCCTGATCTCGGGCTCGTCGATCGCGAACGTGGTTACCACCGGCACCTTCACCATTCCGCTGATGAAACGCGTAGGCTTCTCGGCAGAGAAAGCCGGCTCGGTCGAGGTGGCTTCTTCGGTCAACGGCCAGATCATGCCGCCGGTGATGGGGGCCGCCGCCTTCCTGATGGTGGAATATGTCGGCATCTCCTATCTGGAGGTCATCAAGCACGCCTTTATCCCGGCGATCATCTCCTACATCGCACTGTTCTACATCGTGCATCTGGAGGCCGTGAAAAACCGCATGCCGACGATCGGCGACCGCGTGGTCTCGGTCTGGCGCACCGCCTTCGGCATGTTCGCCTTCTTCGCGGGCTTCGCGGCGCTGTGCTATGCCACGCAATACCCGGTGCGCCTCATCACCTCGATGGTACCCGAAGGCGCAGGCTGGGTTCTGTCTCTGCTCGTCGTCTTGGTCTATCTCGGCCTCGTCTGGGTCGCCGCGAAAGCGCCCGATCTGGAGCCGGACGATCCGAACTCCGAGATCGTGAAGCTTCCGGAGATCAAGGACATCTACAAGGCGGGCCTCTACTACCTGCTCCCGATCGTCGTTCTGGTCTATTTCCTGATGATCGAGCGCAAGTCGCCGGGCCTGTCGGCCTTCTGGGCCTCGTTCCTGCTGTTCTTCATCCTGCTCACCCAGAAACCGCTCAAGGCCGCCTTCCGCGGCGAGAGCGCCCCGATGAGCCGCTTCCGTGAAGGCGTTCTCGACCTGATCGGCGGCATGATCGACGGCGCGCGCAACATGATCGGGATCGGCCTGGCCACCGCCACCGCCGGGATCATCGTAGGCACCGTCTCGCTGACCGGGATCGGTCAGGTGATGGCCGATTTCGTCGAGTTCCTCTCGGGTGGCAACCTGATCCTGATGCTGATCTTCGTGGCGATCCTGTCGCTGATCCTCGGGATGGGCCTGCCGACCACGGCGAACTACATTGTCGTCAGCTCGCTGATGGTGGGCGTCGTCGTCCATCTGGGCGCGCAGTCGGGCCTCGTGGTACCGCTGATTGCGGTGCACCTGTTCGTGTTCTACTTCGGGATCATGGCGGACGTGACGCCACCCGTGGGCCTTGCCTCCTTCGCGGCGGCGGCAGTCTCGGGAGGCGACGCGATCAAGACCGGCTTCACGGCGTTCTTCTATTCGCTGCGCACGGTCGCCCTGCCCTTCGTGTTCATCTTCAACACCGATCTGCTGCTGATCGACGTGACGTGGTACCAGGCGATCTTCGTCTTCGTCATCGCGACGATCGGCATCCTCGTCTTCACCGCGGGCACGATGGGGTGGTTCGTCACCCGTTCGAAGATCTGGGAGACGGTGGCGCTTCTTCTGATCGCCTTCACCCTGTTCCGTCCCGGCTATTTCATGAACATGATCGAGCCGCCCTATAACGAGGTGCCGCCTGCGAACATCACGCAGCGCCTCGACAAGGCACCGGTCGGGCGTGAGCTGCGACTGATCTTCTCGGGTCCCGATTACACCACCGAAGAACCGAAGGACCTGACCGTGCTGGTCAAGGTGCCCGAAGGCGCGACGGGGCAGGACCGGCTCGACAAGCTCGGCCTGAGCTTCACCGAAACGGACGGAAAGATGGTCGCGGACGAGCCGATGTTCGGCTCGGAGTTGCAGCAGAAACTGCAGGGCTTCGACTTTTACGGCGACACGCCCGTCACACTGTCCAACGTGAAGGTGCCGAACGACCAGCTTCCGAAAGAGCTGATGTTCATCCCCGCTTTCGCGCTTCTCGCGCTCATCGCTTTCCTGCAATATCGGCGCAGGGAAGACGATGATGCGGCCTTTGCTGAAGGAGAACCGGCATGACCAATACCATTCTCTGCGCGATCGACATGAACCGCCCCAAGACCGAGCGCAAAGTGCTCGAATGGGCGGCGCGGCTGGCCAAGTTGGAAGACGCACAGCTCGACGTGATCACCGTGGTGCCCGATTACGGCTCGGCGGTTGTGGGGGCCTTTTTCTCGGACGATCACACAGCGAAGGCGAAGGAGCACGCGCGCGAGCTGCTGCATGACTTCGTCGCCGAGGTCGTGGGCCCCGAGGTGAACGCCAAGGTGCGACACATCGTGGGCGTCGGCACTGCCTATCACGAGATCCTGTCGCTGGCCGAGAAAGACGGCGCGGACATGATCGTGCTCGGGGCGCATCGCCCCGATCTCAGCGATTATCTGCTCGGGCCGAACGCCGCTCGGGTCGTGCGGCACTCCAATTGCTGCGTCTTCGTCGTGCGCTGAGCGCGCGACCGACGGCGAAGATTTAGGGGCGCGCCCGGACGATGGGCGCGCCCTTTTTCTTATCCCGCACCGGCTCAGGCAGCGGTATGCAACTGACGCGGCGCCGACCGGGCCGCCAGCACGCAGGCTTCGGCCATCTCGCGACGCCGCTGCGTGGAATATTCCGCGGGCATCCGCAGCGCCGCGTATTGCCGCCCGTCCTCGTCGTTGCGATAGGTCGGGCCCATCCGGCTCACATCGTAGCCAAGCTGGCGCAGCGCCCGCATCAGCGAGAGAGAGGAGAGACAGATCAGCTCGTCCGCGCCCCGCTCCTTGGCGCGTTCCACCAGCCCGTCGACGATCAACCGCAGGCAGGTCGCGCGCTCCGCCTGCGTGGTCAGCGCGTCGGAAATCACCAGCCGCGTACATTCCCAGACCGTCTCGCTGGCAATTTCGGTCGGCAGGATTTCCGGCGGAATATGCGGCAACTTTCCCAGATGCGCGTCGCGGAGCATGTAGGTATTGCCACCCCAGATCGCCGCGGTGGACATCGCGCGCGCACCGCCCACCACCTGCCCCTCCTTCAGCACGAGCGAGTAATGCGCTAGGGGCGTATCATATTGATCCATCTCCACTTCGTCGTTATGCGGCACGTCCCAACCGAGCGTGTCGACGAAGACCTCCTTGCGCAGGCGCAGAAAGTCGTAAAACGCGGTGCCGAAGCGGTGAAGTTGCGAGAATTCGAAAGTGCAGTTTTGCATTGGAGCCTCCTTCTGGATAACTCCATCGAAACCACGAATTTGTAAAAAATTCACCCTTTTAGGTTGTACCAGCCTAGATGAGTCGCCTCGACGTCGCGATTGCGAGCATCTCGATCGCATTTCGCGCACCCAGCTTTCGGCTGGCAGAGGAAAGCCGGGCCTTCACGCCGCTCTCGGAAATCGCGAGTTTCGCGGCGATCTGCTTGATCAAGAGCCCATCCGCGCGGTAGCGGATCGCCTCGAGTTCGGCTGCCGTGAGAGAGCGTTGCGAGGCATCGATATGCAAGGTCTTGAGCATCTCGAACGCTTCCTGCAGCTCGGCATCGGTGAAGTCCCGATCCGACCGGAACAGCGCGGCGTGGCTGCGTCGCCCGACATCGCGCGGCGTGTTGAACGAGATCGTCGCGCCATAGAGAAGTCCCATGCGCCGCGCCATCCCGACGACGTCGCGGGGATCGTCTTTCAGATCGGCCCAGCGCACGTACCCAACATTGTGATAGACCCAATGCATCGAAGGGTCCTGCACCACCAGACCGTGCTGAGTGTAGATGTCCACCCAGTCACTGTTCAGACGGTTGAGTTCGGCCTCAGGGAAAGAATAGCCAACCCTTAGCGCGAGATAAAACCCGGCAGGGGCGATTTGATTCAATCGCGTTTCGCAGTCCCTCAGTTCCATGATCTGATGGTCAATTCACTTGCACTCGATGCGGTCTCAGCCTACCGTCGCGCGGGACGCTGAGACCCTCTTCCGACAACCTAAAGACGAAATCCCGTGATGGAAACAGCAAACCGCAAGGAAATCGATAACCTTCTCAAGGAACTCGGTCAAACCTGCGACACCGGTTTCGCGTTTGCCCTGCATATCCGCTTTACCCGCCCGAACATCCTGTATCGCACCTACCCCGAGCCGTGGATCGAGGAATATAGCGAGAAGGGCATGATGATGGATGATCCCGTCGTGCTGTGGGGGATGCAACACGAGGGTATCGTGCGTTGGGAGGATCTCGATGACCCCAAAGGGGTCTTGGAGGGGGCAAAAGCCCATGGCCTTCGGAACGGGTTGACCTGCGCGGTGCTGGAAAACGGCTCTCGTTCGATCTCGGGCTTCACCCGCTCTACCCAGCCTTTCTCTGAGGCCGAGGCGCAGGAGCTGTTGGAGATGACCCGGCAGCTACACAATCTTACGGCGGGCCTCTCTGACCTCTGAGACGCGGCCTTTCGCACCAGCCTCGCGCCGATTGTGCAAATCGAATCAACGGGTCTCTGCAATTCCGACTGGCCGAAGCCGCTGCTCCTAATTCAACCTCGGCGTGTAAATTTCATCTAACCGAAGGTTGGTTTTTGTCGGCCATTCGAATTTCGGTCGAAAAGCTTGGCTTTCGCTTGATAGGCGCGAAAGGCGCCCCCTAACCTCTTAAGTATCTGTAATCGGGATCGACGGGCCTGGTCCGGCCCAAAGCGATTAAGTCGATATCAAACCGGACTGGGCAGTCGCTGCCGTTCTTCTGTGGGGGGGAACATGACGCATCTGCCACGTTTCGAGACGCAAGATATCTCTTGGGCACGGCCGCGCCGACATCGGGGGCAGTTGCGTTGTCTGGTTGCCGGAGGGGCCGGGTTTCTGGGATCGCACCTGTGCGACCGGCTGATCGAGGCCGGTCACGACGTTATCTGCATCGACAACCTCCAGACCGGGCGGCGACAGAATATCGCCCACCTGTCGGAGCATCGCGATTTCACTTTCTTCAGGCATGACGTCATCGCACCGCTGCGGATCGAGGGCGAGATCGACCGGATCTACAACCTCGCCTGCGCGGCCTCGCCGCCGAAATACCAGCTCGATCCGCTGCACACGTTCCAGACCTGCATCGCCGGGTCGCTGAACCTTCTGACCTTGGCCGAGGAGAAGGGCGCGCGCATTCTTCAGGCTTCGACCTCCGAGGTCTATGGCGATCCTGACATCTCGCCCCAGCACGAAGACTATCGCGGACGCGTGAACACCACCGGCCCCCGCGCCTGCTACGACGAGGGCAAGCGCGCGGCAGAGACACTGTTCCACGACCTTCAGGCCAGCCGCGGCATCGACACCCGCATCGCGCGGATCTTCAACACTTACGGGCCCCGGATGGACCCCGAGGACGGCCGCGTGATCTCGAATTTCGTCACGCGGGCGATCCGTGGCGCGCCGCTCCAACTCTATGGCGGCGGCACGCAGACCCGCTCGCTTTGCTATGTTGATGATCTGATCAGCGGGCTGGTCGCGCTGATGGAAAGCGTGACGGTCGGCCACGATCCGGTAAATCTGGGCAATCCGGGCGAATATACCGTCGCCGAGCTTGCCCGTATCGTGCGCGACATGTGCGATAGCCGGGCGCCGCTCGTGGTTTCGGACCTGCCGCTCGACGATCCGGCGCAGCGCTGCCCCGACATCACCCGCGCCGAGACCCGCCTGGGCTGGCATCCCGAGATCGCATTGCGCGACGGCCTAGTGCCGACCATCGCCTATTTCCGGGCCGAAATGACGGGCGCGGCATCCGAAGCCGCCCCCCCGATCGCGACGGCCGCGGAATGATCCAGCGCCCCGACATACGGGCCGCAATCGCGGCGGGGCATCTGGCACCGATCCTCTCCCCGAGACAGGCGCTGCGCTACCGGGTGCTGTTCGCGCTCTGGATGCTCGCCACGGTCTATTTCTGGAGCTGGTGGCTCACACCGTCGCATATCCTTGCCACGGTGCCTTATCTGATCCTCACCGGGGTGCTGATCTGGCTTCTGGCGATGCAGGTCTATTTCTTCGTGATCTTCCTGCAGGCGCTACGACCGGTCTCCCCCCTGCCGGAGCCGGGTCGCTGGCGCGTCGCGATGATCACCACGAAAACCCCGTCTGAGCCCTTCTCGGTTGTCCGCCGCACGCTGGAGGCGATGCTCGCACAGAATTATCCGCATGACACGTGGCTGGCCGACGAGGCGCCCTCGCCCGAAACGCTCGCATGGTGCAAGATCCACGGGGTGAAGGTGTCCAGCCGCCAGGGCATCGAGGCGTACCATCGCAAGGAATGGCCGCGACGGACGCGCTGCAAAGAGGGCAACCTCGCCTATTTCTACGACCATTGGGGCTATCGCGATTATGATATCGTGAGCCAGCTCGACGCGGATCACGTCCCGCAACCGGGCTACCTGCGCGAGATGCTGCGCCCCTTCGCCGATGAGGCGGTGGGCTATGTCAGCGCGCCCTCCATCTGTGCCGCCAATGCCAAGGAAAGCTGGGCCGCGCGCACGAGGCTCTATGCCGAGGCTGCCTTTCACGGCGTTTTGCAGATGGGCTATACGGGAGCGCTGGCGCCGATGTGCATCGGCTCTCACTACGCGGTGCGCACCTCTGCGCTGAAGGAAGCTGGCGGGCTCGGCCCCGAACTGGCCGAAGATCACTCGACGACGCTCCTGATGAACGCGGCTGGCTGGCGAGGCGTTCACGCGATCGATGCGATTGCGATCGGCGACGGTCCGGCCACGGTGACCGACCTGATCACCCAGGAATTCCAGTGGTCGCGCTCGCTGTTGAGCCTCCTTCTGCGCTACATGCCGGACTATGTCGGCAAGATGCCTTGGCGGCTGAAGTTCCTCTTCGTGCTCTGCCAGAGCTGGTATGTCTTCTTCGCGCTTTCGATGTCGACGATGTATATCGCCCCGATCATCGCGATCAGCTTCGACATGCGTTTTGCCGACGTGACCTACCCCGCCTTTATCGGACATGTGCTGCCCACCGGCATCGTGACGCTGATTTTTGCCTTCATGCTGCGGCGCGATCAGTTCTTCCGTCCGCGCGATGCCAAGATCATCGCGTGGGAGAAAGCGCTCTTCGTGATGATGCAATGGCCTTGGGTGCTATGGGGCTGCATCATGGCCATCTATGACAGGCTATCGGGAAAATTCGTCGATTTTCGGATCACACCGAAGGGCGAAGCGGCCTCGACGATGCTGCCCGAGCGGATCATCGCCGTCTATGGCGGGCTGGCCCTGGGGGCCTTGCTGCCGGTTCTTTTGGTGGACAACGTCATCGAGGCGCGCGGGTTTTACCTCCTCTCCATGTTCAACGCCGCGTTCTATTTCGTCTTGCTGAGCGTGATCTTCGGCGCTCGCGCGCGCCGCGTTCAGATCGATTGGCGCGGCTGGCCCCGCGACATGGCGGTTCAGATGGGCACGCTGAGCGTCATCGTCTCGCTGAGTTTCGGAGCCCTTTGGCTCCGCGGCGGCGAAAGCGTCTACGCGCTCATGATCGGGCTGACATCGGTTCAGCTCGCAAAGGTCGAATACATCGTCTCGGGGGCCGGCATGGGCGCTCCGGGACAAGCGAAGTTCCACGTCAAACCGAGCTGGAAGTGACGGGGCTTCGCACTGAAAAGGAGGAGACTGACATGGCTAATGATTTGATGACCCGTCGCGAGATGATGGCCGGTGCCGCGGCGTTGGGACTGACAGTATCGGCGCGGCCGGCGTTCGCTGCGGATGTCAGTGTGCCGCCCGGCTCCTTGCCGTTCGGGGTCTATGATCCCGATGGTGATTTTGCGGATGTGTCGGGCGTGGTGATCGAACACCTGTTCCTGCCCTGGGAGGACGTTTTCCTTCCGTCGCTGAATGATGCCGATAGCTATGCGCTCGAACGCAACCGCGCACTTCTGGTGACACTGGAGCCCTGGACATGGTCGCGCTCGGAGCGCAACACCGCGCAATATCTGCGCCGCGGGATCGAGCGGGGCGAATACGACGCCAACATGATCGCGGTGGCCGATGTGCTGGCGACGCTGCAAAGCCCCGTCACCCTGCGCTTCGCCCATGAGATGGACGACAAGTCCGGCCAGTTCATCTGGTCGGATTGGAACCCCGACGACTACATCGCAGCTTATCGCCGGATGACCGACGTCGCCCGCGACCGGGCGCCGAAGATCAACCTTATGTGGTCGCCGCTGGGCGACGAGAACATGGGCGACTATTACCCGGGCGACGATTATGCCGATATCGTCGGGCTCACGGTCTTCGGACTGCAGGCCTGGGATCAGGCCAAGTTCGGGCGCGATCAGACCTTCGACGACATCTTCGCGCCCCGCTACGCTCGGGCGGCGACCTATGGCAAACCGGTCGCGGTGGCCGAGCTCGGCTATGTCGGAAACCAATCCTATGTTTCGATGTGGCGCGACCGCGTCCGTCAGGAATTGTCGGATTATCCGAGCCTCGTCGGCGTCAGCTACTTCAACCAGCGCGAGGTCTATCCGTGGCCGGAAGGGTTCGGCGCCCCGGATTGGCGAATCAAAAATCAGGTTTTGACGTAACCCACCACGGATAGTGGCGAGTTTTCGCCTATCACACCACCTCTAGACAAGACCTTGATGCCGCGCGGGAAATCCTCCCGCGCGGCACTTTTGCGATTTGCCATGATCTTGCCTGCTTCCCGCCACGTCACCTACCAACTTGACCCATAGGCTGGGATCGACCAATCCTTCTGCATGAGGACGCAATCGGCCCTCTTCCGCGCAGATGGGAAGGGCCAGACCGCAACACGAGCAGACAGGATTACAGTTCCGATGACGTTTTTATCCGTGAAAGCGGCCCGCCTTGTCGTGGCCGGCCTGATCTTTGCTGCCCCGCTGAGCAGCGCCCATGCGCAACAAGCCGGCATGCTGGATCTCAAACCGATCCGTGTTTCCGCCAAGAGCACCGCCGGGCATGGCAGCGCCAAGTTCGACTGGCTCGCCGGGCGCACCAGCAAATCGCAAGCGACCCCGCGCGTCGTTCAGACCCGGTTCATCGGCAACGGCAAGTGGATTTGCTCGCCCGCGGGTTTCGGCAAGAAAGCAAACTGCTTCCAGCGCTGAGCGCCGCGCACATGCATGGGATGACGGCCCTGTCCTAACCGGGCCGCCTCGCGCTCATTCGGCGGGGAACCCCACGGTGCAATCGATCCCGGCGGGCAGTTTTCCCTCGGGATTGGGCAGCGCGAGACGCACCCCGAACGTGTCCGAGGCCGCATCGAAAACCTTGTCGACGACGCTCACCGTCGCGTCGTATTCGCCGCCCACGGGCGCGGCAGGATAGACCTTCAACACCTGATCCTTCTTGACCCGGTCATACATCGCGGTCGGCAGGAAGACCTCGACATGCAGCGGGTCGATCTGCGCGAGCTGCGCGATCGGCGCTTGCGAATAGACATATTCGCCCGGCCCCATCATCCGCGTGATCACCAACCCGTCTATCGGCGAGCGGATCTCACGCCGCGCCAGCTGCGCCTCCACCCTTTGCAGATCGAGCTTCGCCAGATGCTGGTCCATCTGGGCCGAGCGCAGCTCCAGCTGCGCGACCTCCGCATTGGTCTGCGCCTCCTGCACCTGCGCATCTGCCATCACGTTACGCTTGCCCATCTCGGTCGCGCGGTCGGCGGCCTTTTGCAGCAGCGCCACCTTGGAGCGCGCGATGTCGATCGGCCCCTCATCCTGCGCGCGCTCCCTCGCATAGGTCAGCTGCGCCTCTTCCGCCTTCGATTCCAGCTTTGCGATCGGGTCGCCCTTCTTCACCGTATCCCCGCGCGAGACGAAAACCTGATCGATCACCCCGTCCACCGCCGAGCCGATCTCGAGCACTTGCCCCGGGTCGATCAGGCAATCGAAGCGCTCCTGATCCTGCGCGAGCGCCGCACCGGGACCGAGGGCCACAAGAAGGGTGATGGAAGTAAGCCGCATGGGTGGTCCCTTTCAGTTGCCCCTGCCGCTGAAGGCGAGCAGGTCTTCGAGATTGTCGTCGGCGCGCAGAAGCGCTTTGCGCACGCCCGAATGGCGCGCTTCGGTCGCACGTTGCGCAAGCCGGGTCACGGGCGCGCCGATCAGCCACGGCACACGTCCCTTCCCGCCCGAAAAAGTGCGGATCAGGCTGGAGAGCCGTGTGCCGTAGAAGACCCGCAGCAAATCGTCCTCGAGCGAGACGAAAGTAATGAAACTGCCCGGATCGCCTTGCCGTCCGCAGCGCCCGAAAAGCTGACGATCGATGCGGCGCGCGTCATGGCGGCCCGTCGCGATGACATGCAGCCCGCCAAGGGCGCTCATCTGCTGATCGATGCGGATATCGGTGCCACGCCCGGCCATGTTGGTCGCGACCGTGATCCGCCCATGCCCGCCCGCTTCGGCGATGATATGGGCCTCGTGCTCGGTCTCGCGGGCGTTGAGCACGCGATGCGTCAGCCCCTCTTCTGTCAGGAGCGCGCTGATCTCTTCCGAGGCGGCGATGGATTGCGTGCCGATCAGGATCGGGCGGCCCGTCATGTGAACGCGTTTGGCCTCGGCCAGCACGGCGCGCCATTTCTGATCGGCAGTCGCGTAGTGCCGCTCGCCCAAGTTCTTACGGCGTGAGCGGCGGTTCGTCGGTATGCGTTTCGTGCGTAGACGGTAGACCGCGCGCAGCTCGCCGGAGACTTCGGCCGCGGTGCCCGTCATGCCTGCCAGCGTCAGATAGCGGCGGAAGAAACGCTGATAGGAGATGCGGATCAGCGTCTCTTGCCGCCCCGTGATCTCGCACCCTTCCTTCACCTCGATCATCTGGTGTAGCCCGCGCTCCCACGAGCGGTCGGACATCACCCGGCCGGTATATTCGTCGACGATCTGAACGCCCGCCTCATCGACGATGTAATGCTTGTCGCGGTGATAAAGATGCAGCGCCGAGAGCGCCTGCCGCGCCAGTTCCTCACGGTGAATCTCGGTCGCCCAGACGCCCCCGAAATGCGCGCTGAGCTGGCGCAGCCGCGCCTTGCCCAGATCGGTCAGTTCGACCTTCCATTCCTTCTCGCGCACGGTGAAATCGCGCGGCCGGGTCAGTTTGCGCCCGATCTCGACGGCGCGCTGATAGGTCTGCTCCAGCCCCGAATGATCGCCCGCCCGGGTGATGATCAGCGGCGTGCGCGCCTCGTCGACCAGCACGGAATCCGCCTCGTCCACGATCGCGTAGCATAGCCCGCGCATCAGCAACCGCTGCCGTTTCGGATCGGTCTTCGACAGCCCCTCCAGCGCCATATGCAGCGCGCGGGTCTCGCCCTCCAGCACCAGCCGGTCCTTGAGGTAATCGAAAGCCAACTGCTTGTTCGTGCAGTAACAAATATCGCAGGCATAGGCCGCCTGGCGTTCCTCGGGGCTGAGCCCTTCGATGATAACGCCGACGCTGAGCCCCAAAGCCCGATAGAGCGGCCCCATCCATTCCGCATCGCGCGCGGCAAGGAAATCGTTCACCGTCACGATATGCACCGGGACGCCCGACAGCGCCATGATCGCGGCGGGCAGCGTCGCGGTCAGCGTCTTGCCCTCGCCGGTATCCATCTCGGCGATCCGGCCCCGCAGCATCGCGCGCCCGCCCAGAAGCTGCACGTCGAAGGGGCGCATCTGAAGCGAACGTTCGGACTGGATGCGCACCAGCGCGAAGGCACGGGCCACGAGATCGGCGCGCAGCCCCTTCACCCGCAGCTTCTGCGCGACCTCGACACGGGCTGCATTGAAGGCATGCGCCTCCAGCTTCGCCAGCGTCTTCTCCTCCTTCGCGACACGGCGCAAAAAGCCCGCGCCCGCCGCCGATTTGACCGAGAAGAATTGCGAGACCCGCCCCACCGCGCTCGCCATGATCCGGTCGAGCGTGCCGAGGCGTTCATCCTCGCGCTCGGGGTAGAAGGCGGTCAGCAGGCCGGGGCGCTGGACGAGTATCTCAGACATCGTAGAGCCTCAGGAACAGCTGGCGCAGCGCTCGGTAGGCCTGAAACCCGATCGGCAGAGTGCCGTGAGAGAAACGCACCTCGACGCGACGGCCCAGCAGCGGCAGCGCGGCGTCGGGGGCCATCTCCAGCTCGAACTCGAAGACCCGTTGCAGCGTGCGCAGCCCCTTGGTGTCGCCCGGATCGACGGGAACGGTGCCGCCGCCCTGCAGTCCCAGCGCGGGGGTCGGCAGGTCGCGGATCCCGCCGGGCACTTCGCGCACGATGGTCGCGGGATAGCTCTGGCCGCCATATTCGACCGGCATCACATCGACGCGGCCGGTCGCATTGCGCACCAGATCGACATCGTCCTGACCGACGACAACGCGCAACGCCGCCGTGTCTTCCTCGGTCAGAACGTAGGAGATCACCTGCCCGCGCTTGGCGAACCTTCCCTGCAGATCCTCGCCATTGGGCACCACGGCCAGACCTGCGCGCGGTGCGCGGATCGACAATTCGTCCAGCTGCTGGGCCAGCCGGTTGCGGTCTTCGCGGGTCGCGGAAATCTCCGCCGCGATCATCTCGGCCTCGACCCTGTCGGTGCGCACCGCCGCCTGACGCTGCAGCTCCAGCCCCGCAAGTTGCGAGTCCAGCACCTCGAGCCGCGCGCGCAGCAGCGGATCGTCGAGCTTGATCATCACCTCGCCCGGCTTGACCGCGTCATAGGTCGCGACCGGTACCTCCGTCACGAAGCCGCTGGTTCCGACACGCACCTGCGCCTGCTCGGAAGGCCATGTCACCCCGCTCACCACGGATCTATACGGTGCTGGCAGCGCGAAAAGGATCACGAAAAGCGCGGCGATGAGCCCGCTCGTCACGAGGATCGCACGCGGCCTGTTGGAGCGGAGTTTCGGACTGGAAGACAGAAAGGACATGGATTTGCCTATGGGCACGAGGATCTGCGTCGTGATCGCCCAAGCTGCCAGCAGCACCCCGATGAAGAAGAAGCGGCCGGCGATATAGGTGAATTGCGTTCAAAGCGAGGCGAATCGCCGCAGCGGGAAATGTGTCGCGCCGCAGCCGATAGAGACCGGATTTCAGTGGAAATCCCGGCTCGGGAAAAGTCGTTTCGCCTGCTCTCGCGGATGACGTGCGGTGGTCTGCGGACGGGGCCTAGGGGCGTCATCCGCTTGGGGTGCGGTGAGGCCCAGAACGTCGTCGAGCGGGTGCCCCAGATCGGCCAGTCGCGGGGAGAGATCCTCGATCTTTTCGGCGATCAGATGGACCACGGCCCCCTCCCGTTCGAGCCGCCCCGAGACCCGCAGAAGACGCCCGCCCATCACCGCCCGGCGGAACCGTTCATAGAGCTTCGGCCAGACCACGACATTGCTCACGCCAGTCTCGTCTTCCAGCGTGATGAAGATCACGCCGGAAGCCGTTCCGGGGCGCTGGCGGGTGATCACGAGGCCGCAAACCGTGACCCGCTTTTGCGGCGTGCCGATCAATTCGCAATGCGGCGTGAGGCCGGGAATGGCGGGGCGCAGCAGCTCCATCGGATGGGCGCGGAGGCTCAATCTGAGGGCCACGTAATCCTCCACGACCTCCTCTCCCAGATGCATCGCGGGCAGTTCCACAGCCGGTTCGAGGCCCCCTTCCCCGTCCATCGGATCTGCGAAAAGCGGCAGCGGCGCGGGGGCCCGGATCGCCTTCACGGCCCAGAGCGCATCGCGCCGCGTGAGGCCGATTCCGGCAAATCCATCGGCCTCGGCGAGCCGTTCGAGCACATGTGGAGGCGTGCCCGCGCGCAGCCACAGGCTCTCCGGATCGGGGTAGCCATTGCCCCTGGCTGCGACGATCCAGCCCGCATCCTCCTCGCGAAATCCCTTGATCTGACGAAAGCCCAGGCGCAGCGCCAGGGCCCCGTCCGCGCGGCGTTCCAGCGAGCTGTCCCAGCCCGAATGGTTCACGCAAACGGGCCGCACCTCGATCCCGTGTTCGCGCGCGTCGCGCACGATCTGGGCAGGCGCATAAAAGCCCATCGGCTGCGAGTTCAGCAGCGCGCAGGCGAAGATTGCGGGGTGGTGGCACTTCAGCCAGGAGGAGACATAGGTGAGATGCGCGAAGGCCGCCGCGTGGCTTTCCGGGAAGCCGTATTCGCCGAACCCCTCGATCTGGGAAAAGCAGCGATCGGCGAAATCGGGCGTGTAGCCGCGCGCCAGCATCCCCTCCACGAACCGGTCGCGGAAGGTACCGATCGTGCCCATCTTGCGGAAGGTCGCGAGCGAGCGGCGCAGGCGGTCGGCCTCTTCGGGCGTGAAGCCCGCAGCGACCACCGCGATCTGCATCGCCTGTTCCTGAAACAGCGGCACGCCGAGGGTTTTGCCCAAGACGCCTTCCAGCTCCTTCGAGGGAAAATCGACCTTTTCGCGGCCCTGACGGCGGTTGATATAGGGATGGACCATGCCGCCCTGAATGGGACCGGGACGGACGATGGCGACCTCGATCACGAGGTCATAGAACGTCTGCGGGCGCATCCTCGGCAGAAAGTTCATCTGCGCCCGGCTCTCCACCTGAAACACCCCCACCGCATCTGCGCGGCACAGCATCTCATAGGTCGGCGCGTCCTCCTGCGGGACGGTGGCGAGCGACATATCGAGCTTCTCGTGCCCCGCCAGCAGCTCGAAGCTCTTGCGGATACAGGTGAGCATCCCGAGGCTGAGAATATCGACCTTCAGGATGCCCAGCGTGTCGATGTCATCCTTGTCCCATTCGATGCAGGTACGCCCCTCCATCGCGGCATTCTCGATCGGACAAAGCGCGTCGAGGCGGCCTTTCGTGATGACGAAGCCACCGACATGCTGGCTGAGATGGCGCGGAAATCCGATGATCTCGCCGATCAGTTTCAGCGTCTGCGACAGCCGCCGATCGGTGGGGTCGAGGCCCAGTTCGCCCATCCGCGCGTGGTCCGGCCCCTTGCCCGAAATCCCCCAGATCTGGCCCGCGAGGCTTGCCGTGACATCGGCGCTCAGCCCCATCACCTTGCCCACTTCGCGGATCGCGGCGCGGGTGCGGAAATGGATCACGGTCGCGCAAAGCCCCGCGCGGCCGCGGCCGTAGCGTTGGTAGATCCACTGGATGACTTCCTCGCGGCGCTCATGCTCGAAATCGACGTCGATATCGGGCGGCTCACCGCGATATTTCGAGATGAACCGCTCGAAGACCATGCCGATCTGGTCGGGGCTGACATCGGTGATCCCGAGCGCCCAGCAGATGATCGAATTGGCCGCCGAGCCGCGCCCCTGACACAGGATGCCGCGGCTGCGGGCGAAGCTCACGATGTCATGGACGGTGAGGAAATAGGCGGCGAAGCCCAGTTCGGAGACGAGGCGGAGTTCCTTCTCCAGCAGGCCTGCGTGCCGCTCCGAGATGCCCCCCGGAGAGCGCCGCGCCAACCCCTCGCGGGCGAGCCGGTCGAGCCGGTCCTGCGCGGGCTCGTTCTGAGCGACCTCGTCGGGATATTCGTAGCTGAGTTCGTCGAGATCGAAGCCGCAGCGCGCCGCGATCTCGCAGCTGCGACGCAGGGCTGCGGGGTGGCGGCGATAAAGCCGCGCCATGTCCTCGGCCCCTTTCAGGCGGCGTTCCGCATTGGGCAGCGCGCGGGTACCAAGCGCGTCGATGGTGCAGCCCTCGCGCAGGCAGGTCAGCACATCGGCCAGCTGCCGGCGCGACCCGCGATGCATCAGCACGTCGCCGGTCGCCACCATCGGCGTCGAGGCCCTCAGCGCGAGCGCTGCGCAAGCGTCGAACCAGCGCTGATCCGAGCCGTCATAACGCGGCGGCGCGCCAAGGAAGACCTGCCCCGGATAGCGCCGCCGCATCTCTTGTAGCGGGCGGTAGGCACGGGCCAGATCGGCGGGCGGCAGGGCGATCAGGATCATTCCCGCGCAGCCCTCCAGCAGATCCGCGCGGGTCAGGTGACACTCCCCCTTCCCCGCCCGGCGCTTGCCGCGGGTAAGAAGCTGGCTCAACCGGTGATAGGCCGCGCGGTCGGTAGGCAGCGCCACCCATTCGACCGGGCAATCGCTCAGCACCAGCCGCGCGCCGACGATCAGCTTCGGCAGTTTTGCGGTTGTCGGCCGGGCCAGATCCTGTGGCGAGCCGATGGGCTGGCGAGAGCTTTCGTCGCGCTGCAGTTCCGAGCGGATACGCAGCGCCTCACCGATCTCGCGCTTGAGTTCCTTGAGCGCCGAAAACGCCCGAACCACGCCCGCGAGCGAGTTGCGGTCGGTGATCGCGATGGCCTCCAGCCCCAGTTCGGCGGCGCGCACCATCAGCTCCTCGGGATGCGAGGCCCCGGTAAGGAAGGTGAAGTTGGAGGTGGTGCAAAGCTCGGCATAGGCGAGCGGAATGGCGGGCGTGTTGGCGGTGGTCACGACCGCCGAGGGGGCGCTGCCCCCGCGCCCGTCGGGCGCCCCCCGGGATATTTCGACCAAGGCGAAGGGAGCGGTCATGCGAAGACCCCCTCGACATACCAGCCGGGATCCTGCGGCGTGTGGAACATCCAGAGCCGCAGCCCCTGCCCGGTCTCGACGCGCCAATAGTCGCGCATCCCGCGCCGCCAGTTCGGATCGTCGAACCACCATTCCGGGGTCAGCCGTTCCGGCCCCTCGATGCGTTCCGCGCTGAGCGACTGGCGGCGCCAGCGGAAGCGGCGCGGCGGATCGGGGGCGTCGGACATGAGCGGCTCCGGCGGGAACAGCCGCAGCGGACGAGGGTGCGGCTGGTGCCAGTTGCCCTCGGGGTCGGTGAAGGCGGCAGGCGCAATCAGGAAGCTGCGCTCGGGGATATGGCTGTCGGCGGGCAGGTAGCGCTGGACGTTCTCCAGCCCGATGCGCAGCCCGATCCGGGTGATCAGATCGCCCAGCCTGTCGCGCCGCTCGGTGGCGATGGTGCCGATCTGGCGGGCGGGGAGCGCCTCGACCTGCGTGGCCGCGAGGCGCATCTGGTCGATCCCGAAGCCCGCGTCGATATCCTCGATGCCGCGCGCGAAGAGGGCCGCGATCCGGCTGGGGTCGCTGAGCGGGGTGGCCAAGCGCAGCTCGACCTCCTGGCTGGCCTGATCGACGCGGCGCAGGGTAAGGCAGAGCACCCGTGCGCCAACTTCGTTTTCCTTGAGTTTGGCGCAGAGCCGATCGAGCAGCCGTTCGATCCCCGCCATCACATCGGCCTGCTGGCCGATCGGTTCGGGCAGGGTCAGGCGGGTCCCGTAATGGGGCGGATCGGCCACGGGCGAGACCTGTTCGGGCAGATCGCCCAAGGCCTGATCGAGCCGCGCCATCACCCCCGCGCCAAAACGGCGCACGAGCGGTGCTCGCGGCGTGCGGGTCAGATCGCCGATCTCGCGCAGTCCCAGCCGCTGCAACCCTGTCACCGTCTCATGCGGCAGGCGCAGCGCGGCCACCGGCAGCTTGCCCAGAGCCGAGAGCCGCGCGCCGGGTGCGGCCCGACCGGGCGCGAAATGCGCCAGCGCCCAAGCCGCGCCGCGGGTGTCGGCAAGGCCAAGCCGCGCGGTGATCCGGGCGCGCTCCAGCCGGGCGATCATCTCGGCCATCATCGGCTCTTCACCGCCCCAAAGGTGATCCGAGCCGGTGATGTCGAGCACCAGACCGTCCTCGCCGTCCAAGCCCACCCAAGGGCAATAGCGCGTGGCCCAGCGGCGCAGCGTCTCGAGGAATTGCGCCTCGCGGGCGGGATCGGCAGGCGCGGTCTGCAGCGTGGGGCAGAAGGCGCGGGCCTCGGACAGCGCCATGCCGCGCGCCAGCCCCTGCCCCTCGGCCGCGGCGTTCAGACAGTGCAGCCGGTCGGTATTGCCCTCGCGCAGGACCAGCGCGAAGGGCCCCTCGATGGGCCGTGCCCGAAGAACCCGGTCGCTCGCCAGCCGGGGAAACCAGAGGGTGAGAATACGCCGTGTGCGCCCGTCGAGCATGTCGCTGAGCCTAGAGTTTGAGTCATTTGTTCGCGCTTTGTTCTTTTTAGGTCTCGCGGGATGCGGAGTCGAGTCCGTCTGGTGTCGGCATCGCGATCAGGCGGTGGCGATCGCGCCCTCGACGAAGGCGATCAGGCGCGGCAGGCAATGGGTGCGCAGATCGTAACGCTCGCACATATGGGTGCGGGCTGCCTCGCGCATCGGGGCGAATGTCTGCGGGGTAGCCAGCCCTTCGGCCAGCGCCTTCGACCAACCGGGAATATCGAAGAAATCCACCAGCCGCCCGGTCTGCCCGTCGGTGATCACCTCGCGCACCGGCGCGGTATCCGAGGCCACGATCGCACATCCGGCGGCCATCGATTCCATCAGCGACCAGCTGAGCACGAAGGGATAGGTCAGATAGGCATGGGTGCGGCTGACATGGAGCATGTCGACGTAATCGCCGTAAGGGATGCGACCCAGAAAATGCACGCGGTTCATATCCAGCCGGTCGCGCACCTCGCCCAAGAATTTCTGTTTCCAGCTTCTGGCATCCTTCGGCGGGCCGCCATAGCTTTGCCCCTCCTCGCCCACGATCAGCACATGCGCCTCGGGCCGCGCCGCAAGCACATCGGGCAGCGCGCGCATGAAGGAGTGATAGCCACGATAGGGCTCGAGCGAGCGGTTCACGAAGGTCAGAACCTCGTCGCCGGGGCGGAAGGTGAGCGTGGTTTCCGGCACGGTGAAACGCGCCTGCGGGTTCGGCGCGAGCCGCGCGCAGTCCACACCGTCATGGCAGATGGTGAGCTTGGCGCGCAGCTCCGGCGGGAAGGTCTCGGCCTGAAACTCGGTCGGGGCAAGCCCCGCATCGGCCTGTACCATCGACTGGATCAGATGGGCCGAGCGCGCGGTGGTGGAGATCCGGGTCTCGAGGCCGGGCTTCTGGAATTCCGCGTCGAAATCGGTGTCCATCCCGGTCGTGCGATACATCAGCTCGGCATAGACCAGCAGTTTCGCCTCGGGCCAGACCTCGCGCAGGAACAGCGTCTCACCCCAGCCGGAATGGCCGAAGATCACGTCCGGCACATAGCCGTGCCTGTCGCGCAGCTGCCGGGCGGCCAGCGCGACCTTTGCCCCGCGCGCGGCGCTTTCGGCGTAAAGGCGCGTGAGCCGCGAGGACATCTCGACCGGCTCGGGCTTGCGGTATTTCACCACCTTCACCGGCGAGGGGCGCTGGTTCGTCTCGACCGTCAGAGCCAGAACGTCATGCCCGCGCGCGGCCAGAGCCGGTGCCAGATGTACGAACTGGCCCGGGAAGTTCTGGTGAACGAAGAGGATCTTCATGCAATCTCGGGGGTCAGCGAACTCTCCCCCAAAGCGGCCACCATCAGCTGGCGCGTATAGGCGGTCTGCGGATTGGCGAAGACCTCCGCCGCGTTGCCCGCCTCGACGACGTCGCCGCGCTTCATCACCATGATCTTGTGGCTGAGCGCGCGCACCACCCGCAGGTCGTGACTGATGAACAGATAGGCAAGCCCGTGGCGTTTCTGCAAGTCGCGCAGCAGGTCCACGATTTGCACCTGCACCGTCATGTCGAGCGCGGAGGTCGGCTCGTCCAGCACCACCACCTTGGGACGCAGGATCATCGCGCGGGCGATGGCGATCCGCTGGCGCTGCCCGCCCGAGAATTCATGCGGGTAGCGCTCCATCATCGATGGATCGAGCCCGGTTTCCTCCATGATCTCGGCCACCATCTCGCGGCGGTTGCGGCCCGGCTCGACGCCGTGGACGGTCAGACCTTCGCCGATGATCTGCTCTACCGTCATACGCGGCGAGAGCGAGCCGAAGGGATCCTGGAACACGATCTGCATGTCGCGGCGCAGCGCGCGCAGCTTGTTCGCCTGCCAGCTGGAGATGTCCTGGTTCTCGTAGATGATCGGCCCTTCGGAGGGAATGAGCCGCATGATCGCGAGCGCGAGCGTGGTCTTGCCCGAGCCGGATTCGCCCACGATGCCCAGCGTCTCCCCTGCCCTCACCGAAAGCGAGGCGTCGTTGACCGCCTTCACGTGACCGATGGTCTTGCGCAGCAAACCGCGCTGGATCGGGAACCAGATTTTCAGATGCTCGGTCCGCACCAGTTCGGGCGCGTTCTCGGGCACCGGTTCGGCGCGGCCGGTGGGTTCGGCCTCCAGCAGTTTCTTCGTATAGGGGTGCTTGGGATTGGCGAAGATGTCTTCGGTCTTCCCCTGCTCCACGATCTCGCCATGCTGCATGACGCAGACCCGGTCCGCGATGCGGCGCACCACACCGAGGTCGTGGCTGATGAACAGAAGGCTCATCCCCATGTCGCGTTTCAGGTCGGCCAGCAGTTCGAGGATCTGCGCCTGAATCGTCACGTCGAGCGCGGTCGTGGGTTCGTCCGCGATCAGCAGGTCCGGCCCATTGGCGAGCGCCATCGCGATCATCACGCGCTGGCGCTGCCCGCCCGAAAGCTGGTGCGGATAGTCCTGCAGCCGGTCTGCCGGGTTCTGTATGCCGACCTTGTCGAGCAAGTCGATGATGCGTTTCTTGGCCTGCTCGCCGGTCACGCCCTGGTGTAGCGCGAGGCTTTCGCCGATCTGCTTTTCCAGCGTGTGCAGCGGATTGAGCGAGGTCATCGGCTCCTGAAAGATGAAGCTGATATCGTTGCCGCGCACCCGCATCAGTTCACGTTCCGAGGCGCCGACCATCTCGCGACCCTCGTAGCGGATCGAGCCTTCGACCTTGGAATTGCCGCCGACCAGCGCCACGGTCGAGAGCGCGGTCACGGATTTGCCCGAGCCGGACTCGCCCACCAGCGCGACGGTCTCGCCCGCGTTCACGGTGAAGCTCACGCCTTTCACGGCCGGGGTGAATTTGCCCTCGGAGCTGAAGGCGACCTTCAGGTTTTCGACCTCGAGAACCGGTTTCATCGGAACACCTTTCTGGGATCGAACGCGTCACGGATGCCCTCGAAGACGAAGACCAGAAGCGAGAGCATGATGGCGAAGGTGAAGAAGGCCGAGAAGGCCAGCCACGGCGCTTGCAGATGCTGCTTGCCTTGCAGCGCAAGCTCCCCAAGCGACGGCGCGGAGGACGGCAGGCCGTAACCCAGATAGTCGAGCGAGGCGAGCGCACCGATCGCGCCGGTGATGACGAAGGGCAGCATGGTCAGCGTGGCCACCATCGCATTGGGCAGGATGTGGCGGAACATGATCACCCGGTCCGACACGCCGAGCGCCCGAGCAGCGCGGACATATTCGAAATTGCGCGCGCGCAGGAACTCGGCCCGGACGACGCCGACCAGCGCGGGCCAGCCGAAGAGGATCGAGACCATGACAAGGAGCCAGAAACTTCGGCCCAGGATCGCGAAGAGGATGATGATGACGTAGAGCGCGGGCGTGGAGGACCAGATCTCCAGAATACGCTGGAAGAACAGGTCCACCTTGCCACCGAAATAGCCCTGCACGGCGCCCGCCGCGATCCCGATGATCGAGCCGATCCCGGTCACGATCAGCGCGAACAGAACCGAGGTGCGGAAGCCGTAGATCACCCGCGCCAGCACGTCGCGCGCGGTGTCATCCGTGCCCAGCCAGTGATCGGCATCGGGGGCCGAGGGCGCGGTGCCCACATCGTTGATCGTGTTGTAGCTGTAGGGGATCGGCGGCCACAGGAGCCAGCCCTTCTCGATCTTCTCGCCATCGACCTCGCCCGTCTTCAGCGCCTCGTTGGCGAAAGCCTTCGGGTCGTCCGCGTCGAAGCAACCCTCGGTGCCGCCGGTCTCGATCAGGCATTGCACGGTCGGGTCGCGATAGATCGCCTCGGTGCGGAAATCGCCACCGAAGGCGGTCTCGGGGTAGAAGTTGTAGATCGGGAAATACAGCTCGCCGCGGTAGCTGACCACGATGGGTTTGTCGTTCGCGATGAACTCCGCGAACATCGAGGCCACGAACAGGATCGCGAAGATGATCGCCGACCAGAAGGCACGGCGATTGGCCTTGAAGTTGCGCCAGCGGCGTTGGTTGAGAGGAGACAATGCCATCAGCCGGACCTCTTCTCGAAATCGATCCGCGGGTCAACGAACACATACATCATGTCGGAGATGATGTTCACGACGAGCGAGATCAGCCCGAACATGTAGAGCGTGCCGAAGATTACCGGGTAGTCGCGCTCCACCGCCGCCTGGAAGCCCAGAAGGCCCAGCCCGTCGAGCGAGAAGATCGTCTCCACGATGATCGAGGCACCAAAGAAGATGCCGAGGAACTGCGCCGGGAAGCCTGCGATCACGATCAGCATCGCGTTGCGGAAGACGTGCCCGTAGAGCACCTTCTTCTCGGCCAAGCCCTTGGCGCGGGCGGTCATCACGTATTGCTTGTTGATCTCGTCGAGGAAGGAGTTCTTCGTCAGGAGCGTCATCGTGGCAAAACTCGCGATGGTCGTCGCCGTCACCGGCAGCGCGATGTGCCACAGGTAATCGAGCGCCTTGCCGATCATCGTCAGCTGATCGAAATTATCCGACGTCAGGCCGCGTAGCGGGAATATCTTGAAATAGCTGCCGCCCGCAAACAGCACCATCAGCATCACCGCGAACAGGAACCCCGGGATCGCGTAGCCCACGATGATCGCGCCGGAGGTCCAGGTGTCGAACGGGGTGCCATCTCGCACCGCTTTGCGGATGCCCAGCGGGATCGAAATGATATAGGCGAGGATCGTCGACCACAGGCCCAGCGTGATCGAGACCGGCATCTTGTCGATCACGAGGTTCACGACGCTCTCGTTGCGGAAGAAGCTGTTGCCGAAATCGAAGGTCAGGTAGCCCTTCATCATGATCGCGAAGCGCTGCCAGGCGGGGATCTTCTCCTTGTGGCAGGCCGGGTCCGCCAGATCGGGCGTGCCGGTGAACCCGTCATCGCAGACGATCCGCGCGAAGCCCATCTGCACTTCGAGCTGATTGAGCAGCTCCGGAGAGATGCCGCGCGCCCCCTGATAGCCGCTATCCTCGACGCCGCCCTGGTTCTGCGTGCCCGCATCCCCACCGCCCGAGATGTTGCGCATCGAATCCGCCTCGCCCTGAACGCGGGCAATGACCTGTTCGATCGGCCCGCCGGGGACGAATTGCGTCAGCGTGAAGTTGATGATCATGATTCCCAACAAGGTGGGGATCACCATCAGCAATCGCCGCAGGATATAGGCGCCCATGTCCGGCCCTCTGCTCGTTTATCGGCGGTCGCTCAGAGCGCGCCGCTCGCTTTCAGTTTCTTGGCCTTGTCGGCGTCATACCACCAGAAATCCAGTTCTCCCAGAGCGTAGGGCGGCAGTTTTTCCGGGTGATCGTACATGTCGTAATAGGCGACCGTGTAGGTGGGCTTGAACCACTGCGGCACCCAGAAACGCAGGGCGCGCAGGCTGCGGTCCAGCGCATGGACGCGCGGCAACAGCTCCTCCTCGGTGTTCGCCTCTTCGACCATGCGGATCATCTTGTCGATCGCCGGGTTCTTCAGCCCCATCGCGTTGAACACGTCATCGGTCGAGCCCGAGCCGAAATACTGCTGCAGGTTCGAGCCGGGGATTTCGTCCTGCCCCAGATGGGTGGTGATCATGTCGAAGTCGTGGCTGCGACGGCGGTTTTCATACTCGCTGTCGTCGACGCGGTCCATTCTGGCATCAATGCCGAGCGCGCGCAGGTTCTGCACATAAGGGTTGATGACACGATCGAAGGTCTGGCTGTCGTTGAGGATCGCCACGGTCAGCTTCTCGCCCTTGTCGTTGCGGCGCATCCCGTCGTCGCCGACGGTCCAGCCCGCCTCTTCGAGCAGCTTCGCCGCCTTGCGCATGTTCTTGCGGTCGAGTTGGCGCTTGCCCGAGACCGGCTGGATCACCGCGTCGTCGGTCAGGATGCCGTCAGGCAGATCCTTGGCGAGCGGTTCGAGGATTTTCTTCTCCTCCGCCGAGGGCATGCCCTGCGCCTGCAGCTTGGAGTTTTCCCAGAAGCTCTCGACCCGATCATAGAGCCCGTAGAAAAGCGTGTCGTTCGACCACTCGAAGTTGAAGACGAGACCGAGTGCCTCGCGCACGCGGATATCGTCGAATTTCGGCTCGCGCAGATTGATCGCGAAGCCCTGCCCAGAGGCGATGTTGCCGTTGGGCAGTTCCGCCTTCACGACCTCGCCCGACTGCATCGCCGGGAAGTCGTAGGCGGTGGCCCAGATGATCGAACTCGCTTCGTTGCGGAAGGTGTAGGTGCCCGATTTGAAGCCCTCGAAGGCCGACTGGTAATCGCCGAAATACTCGACGCGGATCTTGTCGAAATTCGAGCGGCCCTTGTTGATCGGAAGGTCCTTGCCCCAATAGTCGGGATTCCGCTTCCAGGTGATCGCGCGATTGCTTTTGACGCTGTCGAACATGTAGGGGCCCGAGCCGATGAAGGGCACCGGCGAGGTCTGCGACAGGTCGATGTTCTCCTTTTCGAACTGCGCCTTGGAGAAGATCGGCAGCGACGCAACCGATTGGATGATATCGCGGCGCGGGTAATCGGGCTGGAAGTCAAAACGGATGTGCTTGTCGTCGATCGCCTTAGCGGATTTGACCTGCTGGGCGATCACCGCACGGAAAGAGCTCAGCCCCTTGTCGCGCAGCTGCTCGTAGGAGAAGACCACATCCTGCGCGGTCAGCGGTGTGCCGTCGGAGAATTTGATCCCGTCGCGCAGCGTGAAGACGACCCAATCCTTGCTCGGTGGATATTCGAGGCTTTTGCAGAGTAGGCAATACAGCTCCCCCACCGTGTCGGCGGTGCCCTCCATCAGCGATTCCAGCGGCACCGACGACAGCGCGGCGGCCCGGCCCTGAATCGAATAGGGATTGTAGTTGTCGAACCCGCCCGGCGCCCATTCCGAGATCTCGCCGCCCTTCGGCGCGTCCGGATTGACATAATCGAGATGGGTGTAATCGGCGGGATATTTCAGATGTCCGAGCGTCGCGATCCCGTAGGAGGTGATCGTGTCGCCGCCCTGGGTGCTATCCTGTGCATGTGCGCCGAAGGCCAGCCCCGCCCAGATCAGACCCGCTGCAACCAGCCCGCTCAGCGCGCGCGGCGCCACCTGCGTCAAATCCAGATCGATCGCTTTACTCGCCACTCGCGCTTTTGCCATGCACTCCTGCTCCCTGCTCCAAAGCGTTTTCGCGTCTGCCTAGCTAAAAGCCTTAGCGCGCAGGGAGCAAGTTACGAATCTGTAAAGCACGGCGGGAAATGCAAAAGGCCGCCCAAAGAGGCGGCCTTGAGAGATTTCGAGAGGGCTTGCCTCAGTTCGAATGCTCTTGCAGGTAGGCAATCACGTCGTTGCGGTCTTCGGGCTTCTTGAGACCGGCGAAGGACATCTTGTTGCCCGGGATGAAGTCTTTCGGGTTGGTCAGCCACTCGTTGAGCGCTTCGAGCGTCCATTCGCCGCCATGGCTCTTGAGCGCGTCCGAATAGGAGTAATCCGCGACCGAAGCGATCGGGCGACCGACCACACCGTCGAGATGCGGGCCGACACCGTTCTTGCCTTCGAGCGAATGGCAGGCCTTGCACTTGCCAAAGATCTTCTCGCCCTTGGCGGCATCGCCGGTGCCCAGTTCGACCTGTGCGACTTGCTCTTCCTTCGCGGCGCCATCGCCTTCTTCCGGCGCGGCCAGTAGATCGCCGGGCGCTGCGGACATCATGTCCTTCATCGCGTGCTCGCTCCCGCCCGAAGCGTCGTGGCTTTCGCCGACGGTGTAGAGCGCGCTCGAGGCCCAGGCCGTAAGCAGGAAGAACAGCAACGCGCCCAGAAACGCGCCCGCCGCCTTGGTGAAGGTCATCGTGTTGAACATGTCTCGTCCCTGATATGCGTCGTCGTCCCGCGCATCTATCCGCACAGGGCCCTTTAGATCAAGCGAACTTTACCAGATGTGATCGGATTTCCGAAGAGTGACCGGGGGATGACGCAGCGTGAGCCCTCTGCGCCCCGGCTCTTCCCTTCCGCGCAGGCACGGGCTAGGCAGGGGCGCGAGACGAGATCAGTGCGGGGGGATTGCCCATGAGCAGCCAAGGACAAACGCCGAGAACCGGACGGATCGCTTTTCAGGGCGAGTTGGGCGCGTATTCGCATCAGGCTTGCCGCGACGCGCGTCCGGACCTCGAGCCGGTCCCTTGCCGCACCTTCGAGGACGTGATCGCCTCGGTGAAGAAAGGCGACGCCGATCTCGCGATGCTGCCGGTGGAGAACTCCACCTACGGGCGGGTGGCCGACATTCACCGCCTGCTGCCGGAATCGGGGCTGCACATCCTCGACGAGGCCTTCGTGCGCGTGCATATCAGCCTGATGGCCCTGCCCGGCGTGGAGATCGAGGAGCTGGAAAAGGTCCGCGCGCATCTGGTGCTTCTGCCGCAGGCGGCAAGCTTCCTCGCGCGCTACGGGATC
Source organism: Thioclava sp. JM3 (assembly GCF_002213185.1). NCBI lineage: Bacteria > Pseudomonadati > Pseudomonadota > Alphaproteobacteria > Rhodobacterales > Paracoccaceae > Thioclava > Thioclava sp. JM3. Next base: position 495,758 of record NZ_NBOB01000002.1, on the reverse strand, counting down.
CGGGGCGAGGCCGCCGCCGACAGTGCGGGCGCGGCCGCCGAACTCGTGCAGGCGCAGACCCGCAGCGTCGGCGTGCTGGCCTCCGACATGGCCGCCGAGACGTATGGCCTCAACATCCTCGCCCGGCATATCGAGGATCACGCGCATAACACCACGCGCTTCCTGATCATGGGCACCGAGCCCGACACCCGCCCGCGCGGCGAGAAGATGATGACCACTTTCGTCTTCCGGGTGCGCAACATCCCGGCAGCCCTCTACAAGGCAATGGGCGGGTTCGCGACCAATGGCGTGAACATGACCAAGCTCGAAAGCTACATGGTCGGCGGGCACTTCACCGCGACACAGTTCTACGCCGATGTCGAAGGCCATCCCGACGATCCGGCGCTGGCGCGCGCGCTCGAGGAACTGGATTACTTCACCAGTTATCTGGAAATTCTGGGCGTCTACCCGGCCGCACCGGAACGCAAGAGCTGAGGGGGCCGGGCGTCAGACGATCTTCTCGTGCTGACGCTCGATATCCTGCGCGAATTGCTCGATCCGTTCCTTGAAGCGGCGTTCGAGGTTGCCCTTGCCGAGCTTGGCCGACTGGATCATCAGCCGCGCGCCGAGACTGCGCGGCTTCAACTCCAGCCCCACCTGCAACCGCGTCCGGGTTCGCGACAGATCCGTGAGATCGAAATCCATCACCGCCTCGAAACTGTTCGAAACGCCCTCGTAGACGATCAGTTCCGGCACTTCGAAACGCTTCACATCGGTGATCATCTGGCGCTGCTTGCCACGAAAACGGAAACCGATATCCCAAGACATGCCTGCGCCCGGTTCGTTCAGCGTATCGAGCCGTTTCAGCGTGATCCCGCGGCGCATCGCCACCCGCTCGAAGCCCCCGAAATCCGCGAGCCGTCCGAAGACGAAACCGGCGGGCGCAGAAATATCGGTGCGGGTCGACAATTTCATGAGACGAATTCCTCGGATCAGCAGTCAGGGCACCGGGGAGCGGCGCGCCGTGCGCGGCAAACTGGCCTCATTCCAGCCGATCTGCAAGCCACTCGCGCATCAGCCAACCGGCGATCGCGCCCTGGCGTGGCGCGGAGATCTCAGGGTCGCGCCCAGCCACAACCTGCAGTAGACGCTCCCGGTTGATCCAGCGTGCATCGGCTATCTCGACCGGGTCGATGGTGATCTCGGTGGTCGTCGCCACGCCGCGACACCCCAGCATCAAAGAGGCCGGGAACGGCCACGGCTGCGAAGCGACGAGAGAGACCTCCCCCACCTCTACGCCGCTTTCCTCGAACACCTCGCGGCGCACGGCGGCCTCGACCGTCTCTCCCGGTTCCATGAAGCCCGCGAGGCAGGAATACATCGTCTCGGGCCAATGCGGGCCGCGCCCCAGCAGGAGCCGGTTGCCGTTCGTGATCAGCATGATCACGACCGGGTCGGTCCGCGGAAAATGGTGCCGCTCGCAAACCGGGCAGCGCCGATGCCAGCCCGCCTGTTCGGACTGGCTCTCGGCACCGCAGGTGGAGCAGAAGCGATGCGTCCGGTGCCATTCCACGAGCCCGCGCGCGGTGGCGGCGATCTCCGCCTCGACCGGGCTCAGAAACCCCATCCGGCCACGCAGCTCTGCAAAGACGATGTCGTCGGGCAGATCGGGATGGCGCTGCTCGGAGGCGTCGAAGAAGGCCGCCCCGTCGGGTCGTTCACCCTCGGGCTCGAAAGCCGAGACATCGCGGGAAAACAGAGCACACCCGTCGTGGCACCCGAGGAAAATCTCCGGTCCCGGCATCGCCTCGAGCGCCGCCTCGCCCGCGCGCAGAAGGCGCAGCCCCTCGGGCCCGAACAGCAGACGCCCGCGCCAAAGCGCAACCACCCGCGCCGCTTCGCCTGCGCGCAGCTCCGCGAGCCGCTCTGCATCGCCCCGCAGATGGGCCGCCCGCTCGAGCGCACCCGGCGCTTCCGCAAAGGCCAAGCCCCGCGAATCGAGCACGCGTCCTTGAGACAACCGGGCGGGTTGAGAAATCGGCTTTCGCGCGTCGGCGAGGGAATCGGGCGGCATGAAAAACTCCTGCGGATCGCCCTACCCATGCCACGGGGCGCCAGCCGGAGACCAGTGCCGATCAGGTGACGCGCAAGCCAGAGCCGCCACGTGCCCGGACCTCGCAAACGCGTTACGTCAATTTAAAACTTGGCAAACGACCGACCTCTACTCTAGCTTGCGTGTGGGACACACGACCGCCAAGGGGCGGCATTTAAACGATAAAAGGTCAATTACGGGCCAAGGGGATCACATGGGGAAACTGTCTGACCGGGATTGGCCCGGCCAGTTTTCGGATCAGCGCGTCACACTCGCGCTGAGGGTTCTTGAGACGACCGATCTGCATGGTCAAGCGAGGGGCTACGATTACTTCAATGACCGCCCGGCCCCGCGCAGAGGCTTGGCAGCGCTGGCTTCGGAGATTGCGCAAGCGCGCAGCGAAGCCCCTAATTGCCTGCTGTTCGATTGCGGCGACTTCCTTCAAGGCACGCCCCTGACCCAGCTCTGGAGCGAGCCGGGAGAGACGGCGGACAGCCACGACGGCGAAAATCCGATGATCGCGGCAATGAACGCTTTGGGCTACGACGCGGCCGCGCTTGGAAATCACGAATTCGATTTCGGGCTGGCGTCGCTCGAGCGCGCTCTGGAAACCGCGCATTTTCCCACCGTCTGCGCCAATCTGCATGCCTCGTCGGATACGCCGATCCGGCCTTGGGCGATGATCGAACGCCGCTTTCGCGACAGTCACGGTACCGAGCGACATCTGCGGGTCGCGGTGATTGGCGTGCTGCCGCCGCCCAGCCTTGCGTGGCTCGAGACGCGACCCGAGGCCGAGCTTTCGACCTCCTCACTTCTGGAGGCGATGAAGGCGCAGCTGCGTCTGATCCGTGCAGCCGGGGCCGATCTGGTCGTCGCCCTCGCCCATACGGGGATTTCTCCGCTGCCGCTGGATCAGAACGCGCCGCAAGGCTCGGCCGCCGCCGCCGAGCGGGCGGCAGTCACGATCGCGCAGCTCGACGGGATCGACATCGTGCTGGCTGGGCATGACCACCTGCGCTTTCCCGATCCTTCCCGTCCGAGTTTCGCGGGGATCGATCCGGTTCTGGGCACGCTTCACGGCAAGCCCGCGCTCAACGCCGGGGCCGGCGGGACGCATCTGGGAGTGCTCGATCTCGTTCTGGAAAAACGGAAGGAAGGCTGGGCACTCGCGGCGCACCGGGCGGAGTTGCGCCCAGCGCAGGGCGAGAGCGGGCCGGACAGCGCGGCCGTGCTTGCCTCCTCGGCCCGCGCCCATCGCCGCACGCTCGATCACATCCGCCGCCCCATCGGCACCACCGCGGAGCCACTGCACAGCTATTTCACCCAGATCGCGCCGGACCGGACACTCGCCCTGACCATCGCGGCGAAACGGCGATATGCCCGCGAAAAGCTCGCTGGACGCCCCGAAGCGGACCTGCCCCTACTCGGCGCTGCGTCGAGCTTCAAATCGGGCGGTACGGCAGGCTCTGCGCATTTCATCGACATCCCTGCCGGCCCGCTGCGGATGAGCCATCTCGACGACATCTACCTGTTCAACAACATGGTCGCCGCGGTCGAACTCAGTGGCGCGGAACTGCGCGACTGGCTCGAACAGGCGGTCTCGATCTACAACCAGCAGCGCGCCGACGGGCGGTTGCGGATGCTCTGCGATTTCGCCTTCGCGAGTTACCATTTCGACGTGATCGCGGGGCTTACCTACGAGATCGACCTGTCGCAGCCACCACGCTTCCGCCCGGATGGCAGCCTGAACACGGCCGCACGGGGACGCATCCGCGACCTGCGCCACGAGGGTGCTCGCGTCAGTGATACAGACCGGTTCATCGTCGTGAGCAACGATTTCCGCCTCTCCGGCGGCGGCGGGTTCAAGCAGCGGGGTCGCCCCGTCTCCCTCGCTCCGGAGCCGATGCGCGTGCGCGACCTGCTGCTGCAGGAAATCGATGCGCAGCAAGGACCGCTCCGCATCGACGCGCCGCCGATCTGGCGGTTCGCTCCCCTGCCCGGCGCGCGCGCCTTGTATCATACGGGCCCCGGCGCATCGGCCTACCTGTCGGAGCTCGCGCAAGTCGGATTGCAGGCCGACCCCGGACCGGTCGATGCGAACGGGTTCCTTCCACTCGAGATCGCCCTCTGAGGGCCCGCCGATGTGGCGCCCAATTTTCTTGCATTTACGCAGCACCCCGCACAAAACTTAATCACGGAACCGTGAGCACCTCGCCTGCTCGCATGGCGCGCGCGGTTTGAGTTTACCCCCGCGCGCCGCCGGTCAGGATCGGGGCGAAAACGGATTAACGAAGTGAGGGATATCATGCTGCACATCAAACCGGGGCTTTTCGCCACGCTCGCGCTCGGCCTCTCGGCCACGCTGGCACAGGCCGAAACCAAGATGCCTTTCGCGCTGGACTGGAAATTCGAAGGCCCCTCGGCGCCCTATTTCCTCGCTATCGACGAGAGGTTCTACGACGAGGCCGGGCTGGAGGTCGAAATCTCAGAGGGCAAAGGCTCGCTCGACGCGATCCCGAAAGTGGCAACCGGCGCCTATCCGGTGGGCTTCGCCGATATCAACTCACTGATGAAATTCCTCGACCAGAACCCCGGCGCGCCCGTCACCGCCGTGATGATGGTTTATGACAAGCCGCCCTTCGCGGTGGTCGGCCGCAAGTCGCAGGGCGTGAACGAGCCCAAAGACCTCGAAGGCAAAGTGCTGGGCGCGCCGCCCCCGGATGGCGCCTGGGCACAGTTCCCGATCTTCGCCAAGGAAGCCAGCCTCGACATGGACAAGATCAAGGTCGAACCGGTCGGCTTCCCAACGCGCGAGCCGATGCTAGCCGAGGGCAAGGTCGATGCAGTCACCGGCTTCTCCTTCTCCTCGACGCTCAATCTCAAGCGTCTGGGCGTGGGCATGGAGGACCAGTCGGTGCTGCTGATGGCCGATTACGGCGTGGCGCTTTACGGCAACGCGATCATCGTGAACACGGATTACGCGAAGGCGCATCCCGAAGAGATTACCGGCTTCATCAAGGCGACCGCCGAGGGCTGGAAAGCCGCCGTGGCCGATCCGGGCAAGGCCGTGGACGCGCTTCTCAAGCGCAACCCAGCCGCCGACAAGGATCTGGAGACCGAGCGACTTCAAATGGCAATCGATGCCAATGTCCTGACCGATTACGTGAAGGAAAATGGCATGGGTGGGATCGACGCGGACCGGATGGCCACCGCGATCGAGCAGACGAAAACCGTCTACGAGTTCCAGAACGCGCCCGATGCGGCTCTCTATTTCGACAGCGCGTACCTGCCCGACGCGGCAGAGCGGAAGATCGACTGATCCGACATCCTTCAGGGGCAGGCGCCGCGGATGCACCCGCCCCTATTCTCTGCCTTCTCGCGCCGGACCCTCATGGAAAATCTCATCGACATTCGCGGCGTGACCCACGCCTATCAAACCAAGCATGGCCCCCTGCCCGTGCTCGACCAACTGGACATCCGCGTACCGCAGGGCGAGTTCTGCGCCGTGGTCGGCCCCTCGGGCTGCGGCAAATCCACCCTCACCCGTCTGGTGGCGGGGCTGATGAAGCCCGACCGGGGCGAGGTCTGGCTTCATGGCGAGAAGGTCACCAGCCCGCGCAAGACTGTCGGCATGGCGTTCCAGAACCCGGTGATGCTGGAATGGCGCTCGATCATCGAGAACGTGATGCTGCCTCTGGAGATCGTGGCTCCGGGCATGGCGAAATCCGAGAAGGCCGCGCGCGCCGAGCACTTGCTGGAGATGGTGGGCCTGAAGGGGTTCGAGACCAAGCGCCCGTCGGAACTGTCCGGCGGGATGCGCCAGCGCGCCTCGCTCTGTCGCGCCATCGTGCACAAGCCGGATGTGCTGATCATGGACGAGCCCTTTGGCGCGCTCGACAATTTCACCCGCGAGGATCTGTGGCAGACGATGCGCGATCTGCGCGCCGCCGAGCCTTTCACCGCCGTTCTGATCACCCATGACCTGCGCGAGAGCGTGTTCCTCGGCGATCAGGTCATCGTCCTCTCGGGCCGCCCGGCGCATACGCAATACGTTCTGGATGTGGACCTGCCGAAGGATCGCACGATCGACGTTCTCTACGAGCCGAAAGCCGTCGAGATGCTGCATCTCCTGCGCGACCAAATCCGGATCGCGCAGGGCCGCGACGAGGGGGTACACTGATGGACGCCAAGAAAATCTTCACCCCGATCCTGTCGATCGTCGCTTTCCTCGCGATCTGGGAATTCATCGTCTGGGCGAATGGCTGGCCGAACTACGTCATGGCCTCGCCGTCGGACCTGCCCGCCGCCTATATGCGATACTGGAACCTGTTCCTGATCGATAGCTGGCAGACGCTATGGCGGACGGTAGCAGGGCTTGCGATCTCGATCGTGTTTGGCACCTTCCTCGGCATGCTCATGGGCTTTTCGCGCACCGCGCGCGATGCACTTTATCCGCTTCTGGTGGGCTTCAACGCGGTGCCGAAGGCGACAGTCGTGCCGGTACTGGCGCTGCTGTTCATCGGCGCGCATGACTTCAACACCGTGCTTATGGCCTTCATGATCTCCTTCTTCCCGATCGCCGTGTCAGTAGGGATCGGCCTGTCCACGCTGGAGCCCGAATATCGCGATATCCTCGGCGCGCTGGGGGCCTCGAAATTCACCATCTTCCGCAAGATCGCCCTGCCCAAAACCCTGCCCGAGTTCTTCGGCGCGTTGAAAGTCTCGGTGACGCTGGCCTTCATCGGCACCAACCTCGTCGAGATCATCTCGCCCCACGGCAAGGGCCTCGGCGCGCTGTTCCTGTCGGGCCAGACCAACGGGGATTACCCGCTGATGTTCGCGGTGCTGATCGCCTTGGCCTTCCTCGGAATCCTTCTCTATTACGCCGTCGTCGCGCTGGAGAAGATCTTCGCAGGCTGGGCCGAACGGCAGCCGGGGTAAGGGGCCTAACCCGACCGATAGTTGTCAGCGGAGAGCCTCTGCAGTGCTTAATTAGCTGATGGTACCGGACTGCGCCGGTACATTCCGATCGCTGCCCAGCCAATGAGTAGCCCGTGATAACGAGAAAGGGCGCGGAATACACCGCGCCCCCTTCCTTTTCGTGTTGGGCGATCTAAGCCCCGTCAGCCTTCGCTGGCGTTGACCGATTTCCCGGGCACAGCGCTTGCAACGCCTTCGTGGCCACGGGTGGCACCAGCCGTCTCGATCCGCTGCGCGATTTCGTTGCGCACGACATCCGGGCAGTCGGGATGATTTGCGATCCGCTTGGCGTTTGCCTGCGTGGCGGTCTCGCTGAAGAGGCGGAAAAATTCGACTGCCTTGGGCGTACCCGCCAGTTGGGCCAAGACGCTCTCGAGGCTTGCGAAGAGCGCTTTGTTCGCGCGGTCATGTTCGCGGTGCTGATCAAGAGCGATCTGCGCGGTGAGGTTTTCCGCGCGCGCTTTCATTTGCCGTTGGCGGTCGGTCATACGGTTCCAGTCGATGACGGGATGCCGGTGTTTCTGTGCCATGTAGTCGAGTCCTTTCGTGGCGGTCTTTGCAGCGCCTGCCCCGCGCCTATCGCGGGGCTTCTTGGCCGCTGATGATGAGGTGGGTTCATCGCGCAGGGCGCGGAAATCGAATTCGCGAACTTTTTTCACGTTTTCTCATCAGAGCCCCGATCGACGTCGTCGAACCGGGCGCGCGACGAGCGGCGGCGAAGCGCATTCAGCGGCAAAGACAGTGATCTGCGCGCTTGTGCGAGACGGTGCCTAGCTTTGCCGGGCAGCGTTTTCGCGATCTCGCGAAGCGCAGCGTCCGCCGCCTCGATCTGCGTGAACTCATCAGTGAGCTCCGCGCGCGCTTCTTTGCGTGCCTGTTGGCGGAGAACTTCCAAAGCGCGTCCGAAAAGCGCCCGCACCGGCGATGGCGTATCGGCTTGAGCGACCTGTGACGCCGTCTCGTTCAAATCGGACACGATATCCACGTGGCCATCGGCCACCGCAGCCGCGACTTCGAGCACTGACTGAGCCTCTCGCTGCCGCTGCGTGACGGTACGCTCTTGATCTGCGAGCGCCGATTTTTCGGCAGCGAGGGTTTCCTCGGTCTGCTTCACCGCCTTGTCGCGGCTGGCCAGCTCAATCTCCTGGCTCTCGCGCCATTTCCGTGGGCTGACGTGTTCGCGATGTTCTGGCAGTGCGATCTCGGTTCCAGGATCGGCCACTCCATTCGCACGCGCTTCGCGGACTTTCTTGTTGTGGTTGAGAGCCTCCCTCAGGGCTTGCTTGCGACGCTCGCCGCGCTGGAGCCCAATCTCCTCGAACCATTCGCCGACGCTATCTTGCGCCTTCTCGTAGCTCCGGATCAGCGGATGGACTGCCGGCTGCAGCATACGCCGACCATCGGTTGTCACTGCGCGGGGAATGATCACAGCGTGGATATGATATGCTGTTTCGTCGAGATCGGCGCGTGCATGAACGCAGTCGTCGCCGAAGTTGGTCAAGAGCCACTGCTTGGCTCGCGTCTCGAATTGCATTTCTCGCGTCGGTCCGCTCTCCCCGAAAAACTCGGTGAGGTCTTTGTCGAACCATTCTTTGTTTACCGTCAGAATGATTTCACGCAGCGGACCATGCCGGGTTGCGCGCCAGGGATCGCGCGGCCCACGGAAAAGCGCATTCTTAAGCTCTGTTTTCCGACGCCGTCGGCGCAGTTGCTCCAATTCGAGAAGATGGTTCGCGTGGCGCATGTCCTGAATCTCGTCCCACGCATCTTGTGCCCAGGTATTCGAGCCGATGAGGCGCCGGTTGTGTGCCATGAGGCTGCTGTCGCAATGGCCGTTATCGCCCCCGCTGCGCATCCGGTGCTTCTCGTAACCCGCAAGATTGCGCGGGTGCATGCCTTGCATGCGCATGACGATTGGGTAGTGGGTTTTAGGTGCTGATGACATAGTCGATCTCCGTGCTTGTGAGATCGAGGTGGGTTCATGTCACTCCGCGCGGAAATTGGGGCGAATTTCCCCCGGTGTCTACCCGGGAGCTGCTGGCGAGGCGGGTGTCGGGACGGCTAGGCCACTACGGGAGGCTCAGTCACAAACGGCGGGAACCGGACCCTCGCCGCGGGTACGAAGACACTAGTCGCCATACTCGACGCCGTCGTCGCGCAGTGTGGTGCAGAAACTCCATACCCTAAAGGCGATGTTCATTGTTCCTCACCTACGTTCGATACAACTCCTGTCTGATCCAGTTGTGCAGCTTTGCCCATCGCTCTTTCGACCAAACTGAGAAGTTCAGCTTTTCGACCAGAATAGAACGCATCGAAATCGTCGGAACGAAGCAGATCGGCAGGGATACGGTGCGAGGCGAGTAAGGCGTTCATTGACGCGTCGTCTAACGTGACCTGTTTGTGCTTTTGAAGGGCGGTCAGGTATTCGGATGGCGCTTTGCGCCCAATCATCCGGTTTGCCTTGTAGGAAATGGGCGTCTTGTTGACGATGGCATTGTAAGTGTTCGCTTTGATCCCATTGTCCTCACACCACGCCCTGGGAAATATGTGATGAATATCCAGCGCAATATCTTCGTCATCCAGCTCCTTGATCGTCGCTTTCCAAAAGAAGTCGCGGGCACCTTCCCGAAGGACAAGAACATTCAGCCCCTTGTAGGCTGCGCTGTTTCGAGAGCGAAGCGTATCTAGGCGGCTTTCCTGAAATGCGGATTCGCTGATTGTCCTTGGAAGGCCATGAATCAGTTCATAATACTCGTCATCTAGATCACTTAACAGCCAAGGCATCAGCTCTTCAAAATCGTTCGCGATCCTCGTTTCAACGGCCCCGCCATAAAGCTCACCCAGGACGCCGCACCAGAACCAACGCGAAAGGCGATCATGGACCCTAGGTTCTAGCCATCGCTCCCTGACCTGAGACAGAACGGCGGCAAGGGGCACAAGCTGTGTTCGATAAGGCAACTCTCGACCGTCGTAGAAGCACTCCTTCCGCATGAATTTTGCGGCCAGTTTAAAGCCCTCTTCGACAAGTGGAGCCCATTTTTCGTAGTCCTCAAGCGTTAGGGAAAGCACGGAAACACGCTTGGCGCTTACCGCGGAAATCATCTTGCCTTTCTTGCCGGATTCGATGTCCGCTTTACGCCTTTCCGAGCTTTGCAGGATCGAGATCGCTTGAAGGAAATCTGCCGGCTCAGTGCCTTTCAGGATCGGCTCTTTGCTTAGGCGTTGAGAACGCCCCTCAACATTTCGCAATGTGCTGCCGTACCAGTCGTCGCGAAGGTTGAACCCATCCGCGGCAAAAGTCGCGGTCATCAGTTCGAACACCGAAAGCGGGACACCTCCGGTGTTCACCTTCTCGAAGACAAGGCAAACTGCCTCTTTCGACGTTGCTTTGCCAAGCGTGATTGCAGGAAGCTGGTAACTCCGGAATGCGGTTAAAACTTTCTTTCGGAACGTCATGAAGTCGCCGAACTTTTCGGGTGCGAACTCATGCAAAGCCTCTTCCCAAGCATCTGAACTCAGGATTTGTGAGCAGGGAAAATGGAAGTTCTTGATCTCTAGCTCGCGTGCGGAGAGGTCCAGAACCACATCGCGGTCGAAATTGGTCTTGATCTTCTTGTCGTCTGGCACCGAAATGAAGGCCTCTTCCAATCGGTCATCTTCCAGCGCCACCGCGATGTCGATGTAATAGTAGCGATTTATCGCTTTGCCCTTTTCATTGAACGTCTTGACTGGTTTTTCGAGTGACAGGACTTGGGTCAGCGATGTCAGACGCTGCTGGCCGTCCAGGATCAACTTTTCTGGCTCCGGAACGGCACCCTCGAATTCGACATTCTCGACCGGTCGGACTTGGAAACGCACATCGCCACCGGTATCGAGCATCATAACCGCGCCGACGGGAAAAGACCGGGAAATACTGACCAACAAGGATTTCACATGTTCATCATCCCAGACCCAGCCGCGCTGAAAATCAGGAAGTTGAATTATGCCGCTCGTCACATCGGATAGAACTTGGGGCAGCGGGAGTTTTGTGCTGTCAAATGAGCTCATTTCAGTCCTCGTGAATTACGGGTTCGTCAGTGTCGCGCGGCAGTTCCCAAAACTCAATATCATGCGGAATCATATGGGCCTGTGTCCGGCGAAAATAGCCGAGTAGAGTTTCCTCGCGTCCAGCCCGCAGGCTCATCTCCACGAAGAATATCTTCCGATACTCGGGCGGCGCCATATGAAAATAGAACATGGCCTCTGCCCAATTCTTCATCTTGGCGCTGGGCACATTGCCGCTGGCGGTCCATGTCTGGGACTTGCACTCGACAATCACTTTGGGCGTCTCTGATCCAAGATCGAAGGTATGATCCTTTTTCAGGTTACACAGGCCACAGGGTACCTTGTGGCTCAACTCCAGAGACAAGCCGTGCGCGGCAAGGATCTTCTGGGCGCGCAGTTCGAATGCCCTCCCGACATGGGAGTTGCTGATAGAGCCGACTCTCTGAAAATTACTCAACCGACGAGCCATCCCAGACGTGTGCTGTCTCCGAGTCAAAAAAGCTGTAGGGGACGTCATCCCCTCCGAGCTTCTTGTATTTTGCGAGTTCTGCATCCAAGGCCGTCACCTTTTCTTCGTTCGGCTGGAATAGGCCGAAATAGACGTGCTTTGCCTTTGAACCGAAAATCGCATGATAGATGTGGGCGTCGTTAGGGTCTGCGCTGTGCCCGAATATGAAAACAGCGGCAGTGGTTTCCTGTAATGTATGGTAGCAATGGCGGAGATACTCGACGGAGTTGATCTTTCGCAGCTTTGACGTCGAAGTCCCCTCTGCGACATAGAGGGGAAGGCGCCCATTGTTCGCAATTTCATGGGTAATGTTGGCGATGACGCCATCGCCATCGTTCAGCGCCTTGTAGACTTCACCTATCTCATTCTGAAAGAGGTGAAGGCCACCGTGTAGATTAAAGGTTCGGCAATAAGCTCCTTCCACAAATGGACCTTTGAACCGACCGTCTTCAGAATAGTCGCCCAAGCCAAACCCATCGGTAAGAAGGCCTTTTTCGAGATTCACCCAATAGAGCAAAAGGTCATAGTTCAGGGTGAAAACCTGACCCTTTGAAAAATGCTTCAGGAAGGCGGCGGCGCTCTCATATTGAAAATCGAGGTCTTCTCGATGAGCCGGATGGGTCGCGTTGACCGCTGTAACCAACGCTTCACGGACAGTCTGAGCATCCGCAATCAGTTGCTCTGCATGATCGTCGTTGCCGTATGCGCGTTCTACAACAGAGGCATCTTCCACGGCGCGGATCACCGCCTCGAAATCTACAGTGCCGAGTTGGTCAAACAGTTCTTTGATCGGGCTGCCTTCGTCCAGTTTGGCCTCTGCCAGAAGGTTGGCGTAGTTGAAGTATTGCGCTGAGAAACCGTTACCGATGAGCAGCGCTTTGTCGTCGCCCTGCGTCGCATTGATGGCATCCTGAAAGCTGATGACGTCAGGCATGGGAGGTTTTCCATTTCTTGGCTTTCTCGGCCTTGATCCGCTCGAGCAGGGCCGAGGCGGACTCGCCCTCGGGGCCTTGCGGAACGAGCTGACCGAAGAACGCTTTTTTCAGGATTGATTTACGGAGGGCGTCGATCTCGGCTTCGAGCGCGCCGGCGACTTCGAGTGTTTCTTCGAGGAGGCGGACGATTTCGGCTTGTTCGGCGTTAGTACGGACGGCGAAATGGAATTCTCTCTGCTCGGGGGAGGGGACGTCAGGTAACACGGATATCGCCTCAAATTGCTACATTTACTCGATCATGGCCTTCAGGGAGCGAAAAGGCAATTGCGGGCGCACCGGTAAGGGATTAGGTGCCCTGGATTTCTGGAAATCTGAACGGTTTAGATTGAGCTGTCTTTCGGCGGTTTGCCTTGAAGAGCCCGGTTGGCACAGGCTGCGTACTCCGACCCTCGGAATAATGCTGACAGGGTGATGAAGGGGGGCTTCGGCGAAGCCGCGCCGCAGCAAGGGGCTGCTTCGCGAGAATCCGCTATGGGCTGAGGATGACGCCACGTGGAAAGGGAAGAAAGCGCTAATTTTCTGCGCTCTGCACCAAGCACCGCTATGCTCAGGGAAGCTAAATTTTGAAAATCCGGTTTGCTGGGTAAAAATGGTATTCACACTCGACCCGAAGCTAAATTTCCCGGGCTCTGATGATTTAATCCTGAAAAAGCTGTATATAGTAGCACCTAATTTACGGGCAGAGGCAATTTGAAAAACGGCCCCTGGGGGCGCCATGATAATTTAAGCTCTTCTGTTTCTAGCGGGCCAACAAGTTGGCCTTTACAAAATCTGCAATCTCGACGCCAATTTGCCGGTCTTTTGCAGCTTCAACAAGTAGCTCCAAACCGTGATGCAACGGATAGGAGAGGGCGATAGCTCCCTGCATAATCTTGTGAATGTTACGCTCGTCGGAATAAAATTCGCAAGTTTGAATGATGCTCGCGCGAATGTCTGTTCCGGCTTCGATTGGTGGGCCGTCAGAAGCCCGCGTGCGTATGGAGTAAGCTCTTTCGCTGCCAAAAACTTTCATTTCGCTCAGCTGGCGCATCGTGTAAGGTAGGAGAGCGATTGCAAAGAACTCAGGCTTTCCTCCTCTGTGAATCATTCTTGCAAATGCATAAATTCTAACATTCTCACGACTGAACTCCTCGACATCCAACCTTTGACCGATACCGCACTCCTCAAGAAGTTCACGCGCGGCACCATACCGGATTAAGGACCAGAAGTCATGATTGACGCTACTTTCATAGATGTCGCTCCAATCGAGCGACCCAGACCCTGAAGGTGCCAGTTTTCCGTGACTTTGAGCATTCTTGTTCGTCTGAACGACGAAAGGGATCATGCCATCCTTTGTAAAAGCAATCGTCGAGACTCCTATTTGGTTTGAAACATCGGCTTGCGACAATGACTTAAGTCTATAAATTTTTTGACCGGAATCGCCATTCATGTGCTCCAGGAAGCTAGATATTCCATCAGACAAGACTTGCCCAGAGTTTTCATCCGCTATTCGATGGAATGCGAGTTGATCGGACATCAATGATGAAACATAATCAGTCTTCTGCAATGGGATCGCATTTGTGCGACCAGGAAACAAATCGCCTGCCATGCGAACCTTCATGCCATTGAAGATTTTTACATTCTGTTTCATTTTGGCATTTAGGGCAAAAGTTCGAAGTTGCTGAGCCTTATTTTCGCTACCGTCGGTTGGTCTGTAGCTGTAATATGAACCTTCTATTTCGTATTTCAGCACAGCACCAGTGAAGGATTGCTTAGCGATCCAGGCATTGAGCTTAGGGTCGGTCCACCCAAACTCGGGTGCAAAGTCGTCTATGCGCCCGGAACTGGCATCTACCATCTCTTCCCGAAGGGTCTTTCCGGGCCGACCCGTCAGCAAATTTTGTGAAGAAAATCGATAAAGGATTCCATCGCGCCATCTCTTTCTGGCGATGTATATGACAAGAAACAGAGACGTTGGAGCGAGAGTCAAAAAAACTCCCACATAATCTGATCTCTGCATTGATCCTATGCCGTTGCCCCGGAAAGCCTCAATCAAGGGTAGAACCCCCTGGGCGAGCGCTGGGAGAGCGATGACGGCGGAGGTGGCTTCCACAATAAGCAAAATTTTTTCAGATAGACGTGAGGTCTGATATGAAATGAGTGCCGCCTGTGCGCTGGCTGGAAGAAGATAAAAAAACATTTCCCTTAATTCTATACTGTTTCATCTGGCGCTTACAGCATAGGTACCAATGAGACCTAGACTGCCGCGTAATGATTGATGCACAAAACCGATATGGGTCAAGATGAACGACATGTTTGGGACTGGGAGCGGTCGTTAGACGCCCGGCGCATGTATGACGGGTGTAGTCCGCGAGCAACCTCGCATTTAAGGGCAGAGAGCGGCCCTTCGCTACTGTCTCGACGAGCGACAGCAATACGCAGGTTGCGAACAGTGCGCTTAGGGAAACGCGCCTTGTGCGATTGATGTAGTCGGTCCACGGCGAGCGGGCGGAAAAGCGGATGTCGTGGCGGATTGCTACCTGAGGGCGTTGTCTTTACATAGTATCATCAGAAATGACGCGGAAAATGCTGCTTGGCATTGAAGCGCCGTTTCCGTTCTTCACTTTACGAGCGCGCTTCGGGCAGCATGTTACTCCCAGATATCAATTTATTTACGAAACTTTGTGGGGTCACTTCTCTTGGAGAGGTGCTTCTGCCTAGCGAAGTGCGCGTGAAGGGGGGGAACGGGGCGCTCCACAAGACTTTGAGAGATCTCTGTGACGGGAAGCCGATATCGGCAAACCGGATGGCCAAACTTTCCAGTGCGATAATTGAGCATCTGCTTCCAGATGATGAGGCACTTCGCGAGGACGTGCTGAGGCAATCACTTAAGGCCATTGCGTCAAACTCTCCGTCAAGAAAAGTGTCGCGGGAAGTGGTGAGTTTGGGGCTCTGGTATCAATTATATCTGTCGATACCGGAGGCACGATCTCCCCAAACGAAGCAGCGTCTGTACAGCTTACTTGCGGCCTCTCAGGCCACGCTGAGAGAGATCGAAAAGGGCGGGCTAGGTTGCCTTGCGGAGCGATGTGAGGCGGCAGATGATCAAATTTGGCGTCCATGGTTCGAGTATTTGGCCCGACGGTTGCATGGACAAAATTCGATCCCCGAGGAAGTTTGTCTGGCTCTCTGTGTGATGGGCGTATTGGGGCTTGCACTGGTTTGGGTTGCCGAAGGCGCCCGGAATCAAGACTTAGATGAAAAAGGGCAAAAAGTCCTTGTTAAGAATGCAATCGAACTGCTTTTTGCCCATGCCGATGGACAAGCGAATCCGAGAATGTCAGTGGCTAACATTTTGGAGTATGCTCGCCAAGAAACCAAATGCGAAACTAGAATTGAATTTATCCATAAAGCGTTCGGCACTTCGGGCACTAGAGTCCGGGAGGCGAAGAAATTCTTGTCAGGAGCTGAAATTCCTTCCCACGCTCAAACCATGAATGCGCTGGATGTCGGTATCGATATGGATCCTGACGATAGGCGGGCTTGTAGAATGTTTGTTATGGTCGCCCAATTTATAGCTCGATCTAGTCGGAAACTTGAGGAACTGGCAGGCGCCTCGAGTTTCGACGTCTGCCAGCTATATCATAATTATTTTGTGGCGCTGCAAGCTATCTTGGAACCGAGGTCGATGCCTGCGCGGGCTTCAGATCAGAACAGGTAGCATTCTTGCGGGTCGCAAGAGTGAGCCTCCCAATCGTCCGGCCGACCATCTTCGTAGCCCCGGCTCTCCCAGTAGGCATCATTGTTCGGGTTCAGTTGGTTGGAGTGGTTGTCCATGTCACTTTTCGTCGACATATCTATCCCCTTTGGGTTTGGTTTGAATTCAACTCGGCCAAGCCGATAGGGTGAGGTTTAATCAACGCCAAGATGCATGAAGAGTGGGGAAAATGAGAAATCGTCTCCATCCAGAAGATCGCACATGAGGCCTGCTGCCTGTTTCTTGGACACGGATATCAGTCCGTAACCAAGGAACTGGTGACACAATATGATCGGATGGAAGCATAGCCGCGAGTTCAAGATTGAGGCCGTGAAGTTAGTGATCGAAACTCACGTTTCGATCGCCCAAACGGCGCGGGGAATCACGCTGCGCCCCTCGCCGGTGGCAACTTTGGGCTGTGACCCTTCGATTGCCGGAGTCTCATGCAGATGACAGTCTCCGTCGACCTTCCTTCCCAACGACTGGTCTTTACACCCGCTCTCCAAACGCAGCTGGCATAGACACTCCCTAATTCCGGAAGCCATCGCTCAACGGGTGCGCAGGGCCATCTACTCACTAGACGGCCCGCGCAATCGTCCTCCGGCCGATAGCGCGTCCCGTGCGTTCGCTGGGGCACAGCCCCAGACCCGGCGCCGCTGCGCGCCGCATGGGGGAAGCTCCACATCCCCCAAACCCCCAGGGCAGGGATCGTTCGCCACTTTCCCTGCACCCTAAGGCGCCCATCCGGCGGACCGGGGGAGACTTTCGCCAATCTCCCCGGACCCTCTCGGCGTCCTTCCGACGGATCGAAGAGGCGCGCGCCACCCTCTCCGAACTCTCCCGGCGCCTCCGGCGGGTCGAGAGGGATGTCACCCCTCTCGACGCTCTCCCCGGCACCCGCGCGATCTGCCCGCAGGCGAGCGATCAATGGGTCGCGGGAGGGCAGGCCTCGGCGCATGTCTTGCTTGCGTGCAGCGTCTTTGACGCACGCAATCAAGCCACGCCCCGAGGCCGCGTATCGGGGTTTGTTGGTGAGGTTCGGCGCGTCGTTCTTCTTATCAACGACACGAGGCACTCATGCTCCACGACCGATACCTTCGGCTGCTTCCGGGCGGCCAGCTCAAACCGGGCGATATCTTCCTCATGCGCTTCCCCTACGGCTCCGACCGCAGGCGTGATGGCGAGTTCGACATCCCGCCCGGCACGCGTCCCTGTTTGCTGCTCTCGCGCGGGCTGATCGGTGATACCCCGATGAACATCGTCGCGCCCGGTGTCAGCCCGGAAGGCCGACTGCTGCGCGAAGATGACATCGTCATTGCTGATGACGATCAAGCTGCCGCTTGCGGGCTCTATCGCCCCACCATGTTCCGCGCATCGCATCGGCTCTTCATCGCGACCGGTTCCGACCTGTTTGAACGCAATGCTCGTATCGGGCGCCTCGGCCCCGCGCAGCGCGAACAATTCGAGGCTGTCGAGACGCTACTCGCGACCGCACCGCGCGAGGTTCGGTCCCGGCTGAGGCCGCGGGTCGCGATCTACCGCCCCAAACCTCTCATCCAACCGTAACGCGCGCCGTCGATTGGGGCTGCAGCGTCCGTCCGCCTGCCTGTCGAGGCGGACGGATCTTGCAGCCCTGCTTCGTCTTCTGAACCCCAAATTTTTCGAAAGATCACACATGACCCACGATAAACACCCGTCCGAACTTACCCCCGAAGAGCTCCGCAAAGAGCGCAATGTGCTCGCAAACGTCATTCACGGAGCGACCGCCAAGCCCTCCCCGAAAGACCTGGAGAACGCGCCGTTACTCGAAGACTGGATGCTTTTCACTGGCTTCGAGGACGTCTCGCTCTTCGGCCGCCTGACGGAAGCCAACGGCCGGACCCGAAAGCTGATCACGAGGGCACTTATCGCCCTCGATGACGACCTCGAATGGGCCTACCTCGAAGATGGCTACATGCGCCTCGGACCGCGGTTTTCCGTCGAAGAGGCCCCGCCGCATCTCGCGATGCGAGCCGTCGCGACCGATCTGAGAGGGATCCGCACGCAGCTCGAGGGGCAAGCATATTGGGCGCAGAAGGCGCTCGATGCGCTCGGCGAGATACGCTGCGATGCCTGATTTCGTGATGGTTGGAAATGATCCTGACGGGATCGGCTGAACCGCAACCGCTGCGGCCCCTCGATGAGGGCCGCAGCGCCCGCAGTTCAGCTTTGAAAAGGATGTCCGATGTTTCAACAACCGAAGCGGATCGAAACTGTGAAAGTGATGGCGCGCGAGGCAATCTACGCTCTCGAGGCACTGCCGGCTGACGTTCTCCGGGGCGCAGAGCGCGATCGCGATCTCTGCGAGCAACTTGTGGTCGAGGGCGACGTCTTTGGCGAGGACTTCCGGGAGGCGGGCGCGGAGATCCTGCGCCACCTCGCGCGGATCGAGCCGGACGAGACGATTGCGCGCGAGCTCGACAGGGCCATGCGTCGACTTCGGGACGCGATCAACGGCTCCTATCGTACGGCCGTTGCTTTCAGCGTCGAGCGCGCGACCAGCATCCAGGGAGCCGCATGATGAAGATATGACGCCGAACGGGCTCGAAGAGGTGGCGGTGGTAATCCGCCTGGGCGCGCCAACAAATCCTTTCCGCATATGCTCCAAACTCCACCGGAATCGGCGCGCCCAGACTCCCTCCAATCCAAGCGACGCGGCGTTCAAGACTGTTGGTTTGCACGATGCTCGGAGCGTGATGGCTCTTAGAACAAGACGCGATCGGCCCACTGCTTCCATTTGCCAAGGAGCCATCGCCGCGGTACAGCTTCACCAGGCCGGCCATTCATCCATGGCGCAGCATTTTCGGAGGATGAAGGTCGCCAACGCGGACGCCAGCGCCCAAACGCTGCAGGCCGCCACCTTCGAGCAATTCCTCATCAACCGCGCGCGCGTGACAAGTACCCGATTTCGCATGAGCAACGCCTCGCAGATCGACGCCCTACCAGATTAGCCGGTGACCGATTTTGTCCAGGCGGTTAATGCGACTTTCATAGTCGGGCATAATTGTTTCGAGAGAGCGCCAGAACCGATGGGAGTGGTCGTGATAAAGAATGTGGCAGGCTTCATGTGCTATGACATAGTCAATGAGTGATGCAGGTGCCATTACTAGGCGCCAGTTCAGCCTTATTTTTCCATTCTTGTCGCAACTTCCCCATCGCTTTGATTGCTCAACTACCAGCATCCGCGGGGTGTCAATTCCAAGCTTCGTACTTACTGCACTGAGCCTTTCCGGAAACCGCCTCATTGCCTTCTCGACATACCATTGGCGCAAACCAGAGCGGATTGACGCGCGACGGATAAGATAGTGCTGATTTGGGAGAACTGGCGCTACAAGGGTTTGTCCACGCGCCAAAACTCGTGTCACGACAGCGTTCGGATCTTCAATAACTCGCAACCGATAAGGTCTTCCAAGATAGTGGAAGCTTTCACCGCTAACGAACTCCTTTGGCTGTGTTTCCGAAGCCAATTCCCTATAATCCGCAAGCTTTTTGATTACCCAGGGTGCCTTTTTTCGGACATACGCCGCCACGTCTTGGTCAATCATATCAACTGGCGCAAGAACTCGAATTCCATCAAAACCCACTGAAATAGCGATGGTTTTTCGGCGCGCAGTCCGTTCCAGTCGAAAGCTGATATTCTCGCCACCATAACTGACATCGTGCTTGTCGATTTGTCTCATTTGGCAAATCGCGCTCTGGCTACATCCATAATCTTTGCAGTAGATGCTTCCATTGCCTGAAAATCAGATTGCGCGGCGCGCAGATGCTCTTTGATCTTACGCCGCATCTGGCGTTGAACATCTTCTTTCATGTGCCAGTCGATCACTTGCGTCATGGCTTCGAGGTCTGTCGCAATGCTAGATGCGATTTCTCGGCGCGTGTCAGCATCCAAATCAGGCCGGAACTCTATCAAAGGCAGGATGGCACCAGACGTGCCCGACAGGCGTATGCCGCCTGCATCACTACGCAGCTCGGCGGAGCGCGTAGCCATTTCTTCCAATCGAGCTAGCTGGCTAGCAGCGCTGACACGATCAGTTCGGCGACGTGAAATGAGTTCCTCGAGTTCTTCCCAAAGTGAAGAGTAGGCTGTTGGGTTTTCATCTCGATGGACGTGTATTTCATGGCGTATCGCATGTTCGATCCTCGCGGCCTTGGCCTCGTCGGAATGAAGCTCGGCCACACTTCGAAGGAATGCAGGATCAAGAATGTCCGTCGGCTGAAGCAGTTGTTCCACGCCTTCCGACTGAAGATGTGATGTAATGAGTTCACCCACCTTTGCGCCATAGGGCCGAGCGTCAAACCGCTCGTCGCTGAACGTTCGGCGAGCTGTAGCGCGAATTCGAGACAGCCACTTAAGATCAGCCAAATATGGTTCTTCCAATGCCTTGGGGTCGGGAAGAACCATATCAAATGCTTCCGCAAAACGCTGGAAGTCTAATTCAAAACGGGCACGCACATCCTCTGGCTCGAGCAACAGGACGCAAGCCTCTTCGTCGTTGCGATCGACATTATCGAACAGGCGCATTGCGGCTCGATGGCGACTTTCAAGAAGTTGGTACTTTTCCGAGGCAGGACGCATTGCCGAAAGGACACCATCATCCTCTGAGAACATTTCGAGCGCTTCAGAGATACGTTGATTGTCGCCCCAATAATCTACAACCAAGCCGTACTTCTTACCGTCGGCAGTTCTGTTAACGCGTGCGATTGCCTGCAGCAAAGTATGCTCTCGCAACGGTGCGTCGAGATAAAGAACCTGCTCGATTGGGGCGTCGAACCCCGTCAGCAACATATCGCAGACGACAAGGAATTTCAGAGGGTCGTTCTGGCGCTTGAATCGGGCAATCAGGTCCTCACGTTCTCTCTTGGAATGGTGATGTCGTTGCAGCCGCGCGCTGTCGTTATTCGCGGTCGACATGATGACGGCACATTCCGGAGCACCAAGATCACGAAGTGTCTCTACATAGGTGACCGCTACGTCTCGACTGACCGTCACGATCTGTGCTTTGAACCCATTTGGCTCAATGGTTTCGCGGTAGTGCTGGAGTATATCTTGGCAGATCATCCGGACGCGTTCTTCGGCACCAGCTACCTTTTCCTGCAAACGAGTTCCGCGTTTCAGCTTCTGGATTTCTTCGTCGCTCAATTCGGGAAAGGCACGTCGGATTGCAGATTCCAATTCAACGCCATGGACACGCATGCGAGCATCCCGCATTTCATAGTAGATCGGAACCGTCGCCTCGTCCTTGACAGCTTGGTGGATCAGATAGCGATGGATGTAGTCGCCAAAGACGCGACGCGTCGCCCGGTCTTTCTTGTCGATAGGCGTACCGGTGAAGGCGATCATAGTGGCGTTCGGCAGGCCCGCGCGCATCCGTGCCGCAAGCGCGCCATATTGAGTTCGGTGCGCTTCATCGACCATAACGAAGATGTTCGGGCTGTCCGAAATGACATCCGTCCGCTTCGGTACAGCCGACTGGAACTTGTGGACGGTCGTCAGTACCGTCGTACCTGCGCCGCCGGACAAAAGCTCTCGCAGGTGTTCGCCGCTTTCAGCCTGGGCGGGATTGGGGAATCCAGCGCGTTGAAATTGGCCGGTGATCTGGCCATCCAGTTCTGTCCGGTCCGTCACGATAACGAGGCGCGGGTTTTCCGCCTCCGGCAAGCGACGAAGCTTTATCGCCAAAAAGACCATTGTCAGCGACTTACCAGAGCCCTGAGTGTGGTGGATGACACCGCCACGCTTGTCTGGCCGCGAAGCGGTCCGGATACGCTCGATGGTCCGGCCCACCGCCACATATTGCTGATAGCGGGCGATCTTCTTGATCCGTTTGCCATCAATGGTCTCGAAGATGATGAAGTTGCGCACCAGATCGAGCAGGTTTTCAGGCGCAAGCATGCCAGCCAGGAGGGTATCCTGCGGTGTCGGTGTGCGGCCAAGGCGCGAGGCAAGTGCATCGCTGCTCAATGGATAGGGATCGCGCCAGTCCGCCCAGAACCGCGTCGGCGTCATTGTTGTGCCGCTCTTGGCGACATCGCGCGCGAGCGCGAGTGAAATCTGCGACACCTCGAACAGACGCGGCGCGCCCAACCCTTGGAACTCGTCCCGCCCCTCATAGCGACGGAACTGGCGAAGTGCGTCACCGATCGGGTCAGAGAGGCCCGGCGATTTGCACTCGATGACGACGAGCGGGATGCCGTTCACATAGACGATGATGTCGGGGATAATCTCCTGTCGCGGGCCTTTGATCGTGACCTGGCGCGCGAACTCGAACCTGTTCTTTTCGACGGTTTCAAAGTCGAAGTAGCGGACGCTCCGGTCCTGCCTGCGCCCGTTTGCATCGGTGTGCGGCAAGGTAATGCCATAGGTCAGCGCCGTGTGGACCTTTTCGTTGGCGTCGATCAGATCGATGGCCGAGACGCGTGCAATGGCGGCGATGGCGCGACGGATTCCATCTTGGTCAATCCATGGGTTGAGCGCCTGGAGCTGCGTTTCCAAGCGCCGGGTCAGCAAGACATCGGTCGTGCTTTCCCTCAGCCTGGATACGTCAGCGGGCAACAGCTCACGATAGTCGAACAGGACCCGAAGCAGGTCTACAGCCGGGTCTTCGACAAACTCGATTTCCAACCGATCGCGGGATGAGCTCATGCCGTCACTGCCTTGGACGTCTTGCCGCTTGGCGGAGCGTTCTCGAAGCGGGCAACCATGCTGGCAGGCAGACGCAGACGGCCAGAAAGCAACTCCTGCGCAAGCGCGGCGCGCGTGTTTTGCAGCTCCGAGAGTGTTCGGTTCTCTGCTTCGATGCGGTCCTGGAATGCTCTCTCAATTTTCACAACTTCCTGCTGCACATCAATCGGGGGAAGAATGATCTTCGCCTGCGATATGCCATCCGTGTTGATGTTGAAGTTTCCAGCCGACGTTGTGGCAGATTTTGTCAATGATGTTCGAAGGGGCCAACGGGGCGCACAAGCCTCAATATACTCGGGTAAAGTTACTGATTTTTTGAGGCGGATACGGATCAGGTAGGAAGCGAAAATCGTTGAGGGCATTGGGTCTCGGATCAGAGCCATACGTCCTACATATTCAGGGTTGCCGTTCGTTCGAACAGCAAGCAGGTCGCCTGAGTTGAGCGAATATCTCTTGGCCTCTTTTTCACCCAGCTCGGCTCGGTTCAAAGCGTCCGCTTTAACACGGCGGCCGATAATATTTGGAATTCCCAGAACCGCATAACCCTCTGAGTGCTTGTCTGCTTTAACCGAAGTTCCATATTTTATGGATTCGATTGCGTCTCCAAATTTGGCTAGTGGAAATCTAGGAACACCTCCCGGATACAGCGCATCTTGAAACACAGCGTTAGCGGTTCTTTCCAACTGCGCAATGAGCACACGCTTGCGCGCGATCGCATCTTCGACGGACTGAAGAACTTCGGCGATTGCCAGCTGTTCAGGGTAACTCGGCAGCGCAAGCGGAAAGCTCAAGAAATCATTTTCATCAAGTCGATTTCGGCTGATTGATGTGGTACCAGTTGAAAAGACGTTCGCTCGCTCTGCCAATCGTGGCGACCTGAGTGCCCACGCGAAGAACTCAGGCACAACCCGACTACGATCTAATGAAAATAGTGGGAATTCATTAGAGACGAAGTAGCCGGCGTAGTCTCTAACAATCACCCCAAAAGAGCCCTTCCAGGCGAATAGCTTGTTGTAGATGATATCGCCGTAGCTGACCTCGAAAAGGTACGGTGCCGAGAGCGAAGCACCTAAACGAGTTTCGCGGTGGAACGGCCCCTGACCGTACCACTTTACGCCCAATAACGGATATTGTTTTTCGGAAACTGGCTTTTCACGTCTCACTTGTTCGCAGAGAACGTCGGAGAAGTGCAGCTGCTCCCAATCATCTGGAAAATCAGCCCACATAACCCATCTCTTTTAGCAGTGTGTTCATGCGAGCCTCGGCTTCGTCACGGGCTTTTTCCGCCTCCCAAAGCTTGCCCAGTTCGGCTTTCACATTGATCGGCTTTTCCGGCTCAAGCGTGTCGATATAGCGAGAGATGTTGAGATTGAAGTCATTCTCTTCAATCTCAGTCATGGGCACGACACGGCTGAAACGATCAATCTCAGTCCTTGCCCGGTATGCATCGACAATCGTCTTGATGTTCTTGTCAGCGAGAACCGCTTTCTTCGGCCGCTCTTCATATTCCTTGGAAGCGTGAATGAAGAGAACGTTGCCGCGATGCTCCGGAGCTTTGTTGCGGTTGAGGATCAGCACGATGGCTGGAATGCCGGTGCCCGCAAACAGGTTCTCAGGCAGGCCGATGATCGCCTCGATCAGGTCTTCTTCCAGCAGCGCCTTGCGGATGCGCCCGTCGCCTGACCCGCGAAACAACACGCCATGCGGCATGACCACCCCGCACATGCCGTCCTTGTTCAGTGTCGCGAGCATGTGCTGCACAAATGCATAGTCGCCGATGTTCTTGGCCGGGATGCCATACTTGAAACGGTTGAAGCTCGCCTTCTCACCCTCGCCCCCTGCCTCTTCGGCGCCCCACTTGTCGAGCGAGAAGGGCGGGTTGGCGATCACCCGATCATAGAGAATTAGATTGCCGTCACCATCCAGCAGGCGCGGGTTGCGGATCGTGTCACCTTTCTCGATCCGGGCATCGCGCAGGCCGTGCAACAACAGGTTCATCTTGGCGATGGCCCACGTCCCCAGATTGCGCTCTTGCCCATGCAGTGTGACGTTGATCGGCTCACCCAAGCGCTTGCCCTGCTTGGAGCCGACATATTCCGCGCATTGGATCAGCAT
Organism: Thioclava sp. JM3; assembly: GCF_002213185.1. Lineage (NCBI taxonomy): Bacteria > Pseudomonadati > Pseudomonadota > Alphaproteobacteria > Rhodobacterales > Paracoccaceae > Thioclava > Thioclava sp. JM3. The sequence goes on along the minus strand of NZ_NBOB01000002.1, from coordinate 470,585 downwards.
ACCGCCCGAACCGCATGTCGGGTCACAGATGCGCATGCCCGGTTCGGGATCGAGCAACTGCACGATCAGATTGACCACCTGGTGGGGGGTATAGAACTCGCCGCCCTTCTTGCCCGCGTCGTCCGCGAAATATTCGATCAGATATTCATAGGCCCGCCCGAGCATGTCCGGTTCGGACAACGACCGGTTGGCGAGGTCAATGCGAGAGAAATGGTCGATCAGGCCAGCAAGGACGACTTCCTTGTTCTTGGGATCGCCCAGCCGCGACTCGCTGTTGAAGTCGATGTTTACCAGAACGCCCTCAATGGCAGGATTGGCATCTTCCAGTGCTTCGCAGGCCTTGTTGAGGGATTGGCCGATTTCGACGGTTGTCTTCTTGATGTTGTCCCACCGCGCGCGCTCGGGCACGAAGAACTCGTGTTCATCCGGGTCATTGTAGGCGATGTCTTCCGGCAGGCCGTCGCGGATACGCTCCTGCGCCTCCTCTTCGAAGCGGTCCGACAGGCGCTTGAGGAACAGAAAGCCAAGAATGTAGACCTTGTAGTCCGAACTGTCGATCGACCCACGGAGGTAGTCCGCAGCGCGCCAAAGATGATTGTTCAGCGCATCGCGCGTCAGTTTTTCCATTTCTATCTCCCTCAATTCATTCCGCCGAAGAGCCGCTGGTTCAGCAGCTGGCGAGCGATGTCGCGCCGTAGCTCCGCCGCACGGATTGCATTCCTGTAAGCGTCGCGCGCTTCAAGCATCAGAGCCGCGATGCGATGTTGCTCATCCATAGGCGGAAGGTTCAACTCCAGCCGCTTCAAATCCTTGGCAGACAGTGACAGCAGCGTGGTCGAGCCCCGACGAAGCAGTTCGATCTTGGGGCGATACGCCTCGCTAGAAAGTAGAGCATAGAGAGCGGCCCCAATGATGCTCCCCCCCGGACGCACGACGATAATGTTGCTACTTGCAACCGCCCCTTCTGTTTCTTCCCCGACCAGGCCAAACTTCATCGCGGTGCCCCGGCCCGTCAGAAGTGTGTCGCCGGTTCGCACGCGGTAGTTTTCTGCGCGTTCCGGCTTATCGAAGCCAACCGTGTCGAGCACGCCTATCGGTGTTACGGCATCGTCCACGAGGTCTCGGACGCCAATCATCGGCAACTGCTCGCCATCACGTTGCACAGCCTCCTCGCGAGAAACACCCGCTCCCGCAAACACCTCAGCAACATCGCCAAGGCGCGCGGCGGTGGCATCAATTCTCGGTTTCTTCATGCTCTCTGTCATGAGGGCTGATATCGTGCATAACTTTACGTATGTCAATACGATTCGAACTTACTACGCAAACGTAGTCGCATACATTGTTTTTTTGGCCTAAATAAATGGAGTTGAAATCCGAGTCTGAGTCTGTCATATACATGATGTCCAGCGCGATCTGGACACAACTGAAACAGCTATGGAGTACAACATGGCAACACGCGCTGAGCCCAGCGGGCTCAAACTCACCGCATCAGATGCGGCCCTCATTCGCGGAATGGTTCGCCGCGGCGATCGTCACCACGACATTGCAGCTTTCTTCGGAGTGAACCAAGGAAGGGTCGCGGAGATCAAGGACGGAACCCGGTTCCCGGGGATTCCCGCCGCTGACGAAGAGGAACTGCCGCCTAAGGGGCCGTATATGACCCCGAAGGTCGCATGGATGGAAAACCGGCTGCTGTAACAGCCGGTTTCCAAAAAGGGGGCGAAGCCCCGCTAGCAAATATGCTTGAACACCATGTTTCTAGCTGGCCCCTCGATCACAGTCAACGGCCTGAAGCTTCGTCAGGCCGCCAACTTGGCCCCAAGGAGGGCAATCACCATGTTCGAGGTGTTGAAAGCATCTACCGGTTACTTCTGGCGCCTGAAGGGTGGCAACGGAGAAATCCTCTGCCACTCCGAGGTCTATACGACCAAACAGTCGGCTGAACGCGGGGCGGAAACCGCCAAGCGGATCGCGCCAAGCGCGAGCGTCGTCGATCGCACCTAAGTAAAGCACTAACACAACACCCCGCAGCCTGTCGGATGCGGGGTGTTTTTTGATTAGGCTATGGCACTTGACTGTCAGTTTCATTCCGCCGCCAATGAGGGCGTCCTAGTGTTCCATAGCGCTTGCATGCCCTACGCATCTACGCGCGCCTCCATTCCTTGTGCTAGGCAGATGTCGGTACCGTGAGCTGGATACAGTTCGTGCCGCTGATCGCGATCGCGCAGCCGAGCTTCCACATCCTGGTGATGGTCGAAGGCCATGGGCTTACCGGGGTCGTCGGGGTGTTTCTCAGCCTCGCGCTCGCGGTGCGTTGCTTAAATGGCTGCTTCAGGCGGAGACCGCGACCGTGCCGCTGCATCCGCATCCGTCAGCTCTCCGCCCTTATTGAGCACGAGTCCGCTCCTGAGACGAACGCTAGGGCGGGCTCGTTCGCAAGGAAGGGCGGGCTCGTTCGCAAGGAACTTGAGGCTTCATGCCGACCTTTTCGCATCGCGAATTTCAGTTTCTTCGTGATCGCGTTTCCGCGCTCTGACAGATGAACCCAGCTTCTTCGTAGGACCCCGAACGAAGGAGCTTACCATGCCATCCGCCCCCATTCCCGCCGCCAACGATACGCTCGATGAAGCCATGATCGTTCCGCCCGCCTGCAACGCGATCGCGCGGCTGCTGGCGCGCGCAGTTGTCCGAGATCTCGCGAGTGCGATCCCCGCCAACTGCCCCGCCGCGCCTCAGAAGGAAGAAGCACAATGACGAAACGCGTTGCGATCTATGCTCGCTATAGCTCGGGTCTCCAAAAGCAAACGTCGATCGACGATCAGATCGCGATGGCGGAGCGTTTTGCAGCCAAGCGCGGATGGGTGGTGGCACATCGTTTCACGGACTACGAGAAGTCGGGCCGCAACACGCGCCGCGAGGGTCTTCAGGCGCTGTGTGCTGCGGTCAATGCGCGGCAGGTTGATGCGATCGTCATCGAAGCTGTCGACCGCCTCACCCGCAAGATCGCCGACGCGCTCAATCATTACGAGCTGTTCCAGTTCCAGCAGGCCGAGCTTTACTCTGTCGCTGAAGGTCAGCAGGACTTCTTCAAAGTCCTGATAAATGCGCTCGGCGCACAGCTTTATGCGCAGATGATCGGTGAACACACGCGCCGCGGAATGGTTCAAGGGCTCACCCGGAAACGGCTTCACACGAGCGCATACGGCTACCGTAAGCGTGACCGCGACGAAGGCCTCAACCGCGAGATCGACCCCGAGGAGGCGGAGATCGTGCGCCGCATCTTTAGCGAATTCGCCGACGGGCATTCGACGCAGGCGATCGTCAAGCGGCTGAACAAAGACGGCATTCCTGCCCCACGTGGCGGCACTTGGGACATCAGTACCATCCGAGGCAACCCGACACGCTTCGAAGGCATGCTGCGCAATCGCCTCTATATTGGTATCGCAAGCGTCGCGAAGACGTCACGCCGCTACCATCCGGAAACCGGCAGCAAAGAAGTCTACGAAACCCCGAGCGCGGCGGCGGAGATTGAGATCCCGGCGCTGCGGATCATCGATCAAGATCTCTGGGATCGCGTTGAGGTGCAGCTTGCGACCCAAGCTGTAAAAGCCAAAAGCAAGGGGAACCCCGTCGGGGCCCGGCGCAGTAAGCACTTGCTGAGCGGTCTGCTGGTCTGCGGCTGCTGCGGCGCGACCTATGTGAAAGTCGGCCGAACCCATTTCGGCTGCCGCGAAGCACGCAAGGGGGCGTGCAACAACAAGACGACCATCCACCGCGACCGGATTGAGGCTCGTATCTTCTCGAAGCTCCGGGGCACCTTCCTGACGCCGGAACTGGCCGCGAGCTTCGACGCCGCGCTTAAGGCTGAGTATAAGGCGCTGGCGAGCGCTCAGGGAGCAGACACCGTATCGCGGCTCGAGCGTCGTCTTAAGAAAGCGCGTACGAGCCGCCAGCGGATCTTCGATGCGATCGAGCAAGGCGCACCTTACAGCGCCTACAAAGCGCGCGCCGAAGAACTCGAACGAGAGATCGGCGATCTTGAAGCCGAGCTGGCTCAGCATCAGCAGACCCGCGCGGTCCTGCCGCAGCTTCCGACCGACAGTGCCGCGCTCTTCGCACGCGCCGTTCAGGAACTTGAGACATTGCTCGCCGATCCCGAGCTTGTTCACCAAGCCAATGAGCATCTTCGAGAACTCATAAGGCGGGTCGAGTTGAGACCTGACCCAGACGCACCCGATGCGCTTGCCGCCGAGATCGTTTCTGATCTCGGCGCTTTGCTTTCCGCGGGGGGCGTTACGCCGAGTATCGTCGATATTTTCAGTGCTACGAGGCAACTATCGATTAGGCAGGGGGCGCTGCCCCTTCTGGCTTCGCCATTCATCCGCGGGATATTTATGCGAAGGAAAAGGGGGCGCGTCGACCGCGCAACGAAAACCGCCCGCACGAGAGAAACGTGCGGGCGGTTTTGCGTTTCAGGTCAGTGACCGGATCAGGTCTTGAAGATCCGGTAGATCGCCGGGATCACGAGCACGGTCAGCAGGGTCGAGCTGAGCAGACCGAACAGCAGCGAGATCGCAAGACCCTGGAAGATCGGGTCGGCCAAGATCACCACCGCACCGATCATCGCCGCGATCGCGGTCAGCAGGATCGGCTTGAAGCGGATGGCGCCCGCCTCGATCAGTACCTCGATCGGCGATTTGCCCTCATGGCTGCCGTGGCGGATGAAGTCCACCAGCAGGATCGAGTTACGCACGATGATCCCTGCCAGCGCGATGAAGCCGATCATCGACGTGGCCGAGAACGGAGCGTGGAAGATCCAGTGGCCCAGCATGATACCGAGGAAGGTCAGCGGCACCGGGGTCAGGATCACCAGCGGCAGGCGGAACGAGCCGAACTGCGCGACGACAAGGATGTAGATCCCCAGAAGCGCCACGGCGAAGGCCGCGCCCATGTCGCGGAAGGTCACCCAGGTCACCTCCCATTCGCCGTCCCACAGGAGCGTCACGTGGCTTTCGTCCTGCGGCTGGCCATGCAGCGACACGACCGGTTTCTCGCCCTTCGGCCAGTCCATGTTGTTGATCGTATCGTCGACGGCGAGCATCCCGTAAAGCGGCGCCTCGAATTTGCCGGCGAGTTCCGCGGTGACCATCTCGGCCTCGCGCCCGTTATGGCGGAAGATCGGATAGGACGCCTTCTCCTTGTCCACGCTGACCACGTCGCCAAGCTCCACGACGCCGCGCGCGCCGGGCAGGACGTTGGCCGGGATCGGCGTCGAGAGCGTTTCCTCGTTCATCACCTTGTTCGATTTCGAACGCTCCATCACGATCGGGATCGGCTGGCGCTCCTGCCCGCGATGGGAATAGCCCACGGTGGTCGAACCGTTCAGCATCCCGAGCGTGTCCCAGACATCGCCTTCGGAGACCGAATAGAACTCCAGATCGTCGGAATTGACCGTGGCGCGCAGCTTGTCGGGCTGGATGCCGAAGCTGTTATCCACGTCGACGATATAGGGCACCTGCTTGAAGGCGTCCTCGATCCGGCGGGCCGCGTCACGGCGCGCCTCGGGCGTGGGGCCATAGACCTCGGCCAGAAGCGTCGCGATCACCGGCGGACCGGGCGGCGGTTCGACCGTCTTCAGGCTTGCGCCTTCGGGCAGCTTGATCGCCTTGATCTTTTCGCGGATCTCCAGCGCGATTTCGTGGCTGGTGCGATCGCGTTCCCCTTTCGGCGCGAGTTGAAGTTCGACATCGCCCTGATTGGGCTGCGCACGCAGGTAGTAGTGGCGCACGAGCCCGTTGAAGTTGAACGGCGCGGAGGTACCCGCATGGGTCTGCACCGAGAGCACCTCAGGCAGTTCGGTCACGATCTCGGCCACCTGCTGGGCGACCGCATCCGTACCCTCGACCGAGGTGCCCGCAGGCATATCGACCACGACCGAGAGTTCGGACTTGTTGTCGAAGGGCAGCAGCTTCACCGTGACATGCTTGGTGTAGAGAAGCCCCAGCGAGCCGAAGGACAGCACCGACACCACCAGCAGGAACAGCCCCGAGCGCGCTTTCGTTTTCAGGATCGGGCGCGCCACGGCGCTGTACATCCGGCCGAGCCTGCCGCCCGCATGTTCACCGCCATAGGTGTCGTCATCGCCGTGATGGCCATGCAGCTGCGCCTTGCCCGCGACCTTCACCATCAGCCACGGGGTGATGATCACCGCCACGAAGAACGAGAAGATCATCGCCGCCGAGGCCACCGCCGGGATGGGCGACATGTAAGGCCCCATCAGTCCCGACACGAACAGCATCGGCAGCAGCGCGGCCACAACGGTCAGGGTCGCGACAATGGTGGGGTTGCCTACTTCGGCCACGGCCTCGATCGCCTTGGTCACGCGCGAGCCGGGCGTTTTCATCGCCCAATGTCGCGCGATATTCTCGATCACCACGATGGCGTCATCGACGAGGATACCGATCGCGAAGATCAGCGCGAAAAGCGACACGCGGTTGAGGGTGAAGCCCATGATATAGGCGGCAAACAGCGTCAGCAGGATCGTCACCGGGATGACCACCGCCACCACGATGGATTCGCGCCAGCCGATCGCCAGCAGCACCAGACCCACGATAGAGATCGTCGCGAGGCCAAGGTGGAACAGCAGCTCGTTTGCCTTCTCGTTCGCTGTCTCGCCATAGTCGCGGGTGACCTTCACCTCGACATTGTCGGGGATCAGCTGGCCGTGCAGCTCGTGGATGCGGTCGAGGATATGCTCGGCCACCACCACGGCGTTGGATCCCGCCCGCTTGGCGATGGCGAGAGTGACGGCCGGCGTGCGCTCGATCTTGCCGTCCGCGTCGCGCTGGACGTTCGAGACGATATGATCCGAGGCGTCCGGCACATAGGAGACCTTCGCGACATCGGCGACATAGACGGGGCGATTGTCGCGGGTGGTCAGCAGGAGCCCCGCGATCTCGGAAGGCGCGGTCAGCGTCTCGCCAGCCGAGAGGCTGATCTGCTTGCCCTCATGGCGGATATTGCCGGTGTTGAAAGCGCGGTTCGCCTGCGTGACCTTGTTCGACAGCTGCTGCAGCGTGACCCCGTAGAGCGCGAGCTTGTCGGGCTCGGGCTCGATACGGATCTCGCTCGTTGCGTCGCCCACCAGATAGGTCAGGCCGACATTCTCGATTTTCGTGACCTCGGTCTGCAATTCGCGCGCGACGCGGGTGAGTTCATCGCTGTCGACCTGCGCGCCGTCCTTGCCGGTCAGCGTCAGCGAGACGATCGCCACATCGTCGATCCCGCGACCCACGATCACCGGATCGGGGATACCCTTTGGGATCCTGTCCATGTTGGCGCGGACTTTTTCATGCACGCGCAGGATGGCGGCATCCGAAGAGGTGCCGACCTTGAAGCGCGCCATCACGAGCGAATAGTCGTCCTGAGTGCGCGAATAGACGTGTTCGACCTCGTTGATTCCCTGCACGATGGTTTCCATCGGCTCGGTCACCAGCTTCATCGCGTCCTGCGCCTTCAGACCCGGGGCCTGCAGGTGGATATCCACCATCGGCACGGAGATCTGCGGCTCTTCCTCGCGCGGCAGAGAGATCAGCGCGACCAGACCGACCGCCACGGCGGCGAGGATCATCAGCGGCGTCAGCGCCGAGCGGATGAAGGATTTCGTCAGACCGCCCGCGATACCCAGCTTGCCGTGGATTTCGTCGTCCTCGGGCATCTCCGGCCCGGTGCCTTGGTTATTGCTCATCGTTCGGCACCACCGTGTCGCCGGCGTTCAGACCGGTAAGAACTTCGACCATGTCCTTGCCATCGCTCGTGACATGCACCCCCGGCACGACCGTACGCAGATAGGTGCCCCCCTCTTCCTTCACGCGGACAAAATCGAGCCCCGTGCGGTTGAAGACGTATCCCTGCGGCACGAGAAGCGCCTCTCGCTCGCCCATCGGCAGCTTCACCAGAAGCCGCGCGCCGACGAAGCGCGAATCCAGATCGGGCACTTCCACATCGGCCTGCACCCGGCCACCCTCGATCTCGGGGTAAATCTTGGCGAGCTTGCCCTCGATCTCCTTCCCGTCGGGATCGGTGATCAGGATCGTGTCGCCGGTGTGCAGCGTGTCGGCGTGGCGCTCGGGGATCGACAGACGCAGGAAAAACCCGCCGCCGCCGATCGTCGCGATCGTCTCGCCGCCCATGATGACGGCATCCTTGGTGACCGGAACGGTCACGACCTTGCCGTCGATCGGCGCCGTAACGGTGCCGAACTCCTGCTGCTGTTCATAGACCTTGCGCTGCGCTTTCTGCGCCGCGATCTGGCCCTCGTAGACATTCACCTGCGTCTGCAACTGATCGACATTCTGCGAAGTCGACACGCCGCGGGCCTGCAATTCCTGCCCGCGCTTGAGCTCGGTCTTGGCATTCTCCAGCTGCGCTTCGAGCGCATTGATCTGCGCATCAACCGCGCCGATCTGATAATCGAGCGTCTGGTCGGTGATCTTGCCGATCTCCTGACCGGCTTTCACCTCGTCGCCCTCGGTCACGTCCAGCGCGGTGATCGTGCCGGAAATCCGTGCACGCGCCGCGATCGTGTTCTTCGCCTCGACCTGCCCATAGACAGATTTCCAATCGGTCACGACCTGCGGTTCGACCGTGATCGCCCCGTCCTGCGCCAGCGCGATTCCCGGCAGGATCAACGCGGCGAATGCCAATGGCAGAAGCTTCAACGTCATCTCGGGTTCCCTTCCCTTACCGGCGCGCCCCTGCGCCTGCGGTTTTATATTCCGGTTATTGAATATGTATTCACCCGACAGAATACAAGCACCGCACAGTTTCTATTGCCTTGACCTGTGTCATGGCCGCATCGCCGGGGGTTTTCGCTTTCACTTTCATGCGCTAAAGCCGTTCCCGCAACAGTCTTGGAGATGGTGAGATGCACGATATCCGCGCAATCCGCGAAAACCCCGAAGAATTCGACGCGCAACTGGCGCGGCGCGGGCTCTCGCCGCTCTCGCGCGAGATTCTCGCAATGGACGAAGCACGCCGCACGGCGATCCACGCAGCCGAGACCGCGAAAGCCGATCAGAACGCCGCGTCGAAGCAGGTCGGCGCCGCGAAAGCGAAGGGCGACGAAGCCGAGTTCGAGCGCCTGCGCGCGCTGGTGGCCGAGAAGAAGGCCGAAGTGGCGCAGATGCAGACCGAGGCGGGCGAGCTTGACGCGAAGGTCCGCGATTTGCTGATGACGATCCCGAACCTGCCGCTGGCCGACGTGCCCACCGGCGCGGACGAGGACGAGAATGTCGAGGTCAGCCGCTGGGGCACGCCGCGCGCGTTCGCCTTCGACCCGAAAGAGCATTTCGAGCTGTCCGCCGTGGGTGGCGAGATGGATTTCGAGACGGCGGCGAAGCTGTCGGGCTCGCGCTTCGTGGTGCTCAAGGGCGGAGTCGCCCGCGTCCACCGGGCGCTCGCGCAATTCATGCTCGACCTGCATGTCGACAAACACGGGCTGTCCGAGAACATCACCCCCGTGCTGGTGCGCGACGAGGCGATGATGGGCACCGGCCAACTCCCGAAATTCGCCGAGGACAGCTATCAGACCACCAATGGCTGGTGGCTGATCCCCACCGCCGAGGTCACTCTGACGAACTACGCCAATGGCGAGGTGATGGAGGCCTCCGCCCTGCCCCAGCGCATGTGCGCCCATACCAACTGCTTCCGTTCGGAGGCGGGCTCGGCGGGCAAGGATACTTCGGGCATGCTGCGTCAGCACCAGTTCGAGAAAGTCGAGATGGTCACGCTCTGCACCCCCGAGACCGCCATCGACGAGCACGAGCGCATGACCAAATGCGCCGAGGCGGTGCTGGAGGCGCTGGAACTGCCCTATCGCCGCATCGTGCTCTGCACCGGCGACATGGGGTTCGGCGCGCAGAAAACTTACGATCTCGAGGTCTGGCTTCCGGGGCAGAACACCTATCGCGAAATTTCCTCGGTCTCCACCTGCGGCACCTTCCAGGCGCGGCGGATGAACGGGCGCTACAAGCCCGAAGGCGGCGGCAAGCCCGAGTTCATCGCGACGCTCAACGGCTCGGGCCTCGCGGTCGGGCGCTGCCTGATCGCGGTGCTGGAGAACGGTCAGGAAGAGGACGGCTCGGTCACCCTGCCCGCCTGCCTGCACCCTTATCTGGGCGGCAAGACGCGGCTGGTGGACGGGAAACTGGTCTGACGCTGCGACGCGGCGACGCGAGACTCGGGGCGGGAACGCTGTTAACGTTTCCGTGTACGAAGTGAGTCGCAGGGGAAACTGCATATGTCGGTAACGATCACGCGTAAGCGGGACAGCGTCTTGATGACCCGCATCCTTGAGATCGGCGAGGACCAGATCCCCGAGCAGATCATTGCGATGCGTCGGGAAAAGACGCTCTCGAAACTGATGGCGGAGATCAATGCGGGTGCGCTCTCGGGCTCGACCGAAGAGCGCGCGCGGGCCCGGGCGGCGCTCGATCGGCTGGGCTTTCTCTAAGCCGCGTCCACATCTCCCGAATTAGAAACGCCCGCCGGAGTCTCGATATCCTCCGGCGGGCGTTTTCATTCCAGCTCAGTCGCTTACTCGCCCTTCTTCGCCTCGCGCGCTTTACGCGCCGATTCTTTGTGAGCGGAGCGCTTCTTCGCATCGACGTGCTTTTTCAGACGCGACGGGATCGACTTCTTGCGATCCTTGTAAGGGTTCGTCTTGCCCTGATCGCGCATGTAGAGGCGGATCGGCGTGCCCGGCATGTCGAAGCTCTCGCGCAGGCCGTTGATCAGGTAACGCTCGTAGCTCTCCGGGATCTTGTCGGTATGGGTCGATTTCACCACGAAGCCCGGCGGACGGGTCTTCGCCTGGGTTATGTAGCGCAGCTTGATCCGGCGACCGCCGGGCGCGGGTGGCGGGTGCGCCTCGGTCATCGCGGTCAGCCAGTTGTTCAGCTTCGCGGTCGGCACGCGGCGGTTCCAGACCTCATGGGCCTTCAGGATCGCATTGTGCAGCCGGTCGAGCCCCTTGCCGGTCTTGGCCGAGACGGTCACCAGCGGCGCACCCTTGAGCTGCGGCAGCAGGCGTTCGAACGCTTCGCGCAGTTCCTTCAGCTTCTCGGGCTTGTCTTCTTCGAGATCCCACTTGTTCGCGGCGACCACGACCGCACGGCCCTCGGTCTCGGCGAAATCGGCGATCCGGAGATCCTGCGTCTCGAACGGAATATTGACGTCGAGCAGCACCACGACCACCTCGGCGAAGCGCACGGCGCGCAACCCATCGGCCACGCTCAGCTTCTCGACCTTGTCGGTGACGCGCGCCTTCTTGCGCATCCCCGCCGTGTCCCAGATCCGCATCGGCGTGCCCATGAAATCGGCCGTGACCGAGATCGCATCGCGGGTGATGCCTGCCTCGGGGCCGGTCAGCAGGCGGTCTTCGTTCAGAATCTTGTTGATCAGCGTAGACTTGCCCGCATTCGGGCGTCCGATCACGGCAAGCTGCAGCGGTTTCGTGACGGAGGGCGGCTGGTAGGCGGGAATGTCGCCTTCCTCAAGCTCCTCGTCGATGACCACATCCGTGACCGGCGCGTTGGCGGCATTGCGCTCGGCGAATTCGTCCGCCAGCGGCACCAGCGCGGTGTAAAGATCGTCCAAACCTTCGCCGTGCTCGGCCGAGATCCGCAGCGGCTCGCCGAGACCAAGGCTCCATGCCTCCATCGCGCCGGCATCGCCTGCCGCCCCTTCGGCCTTGTTGGCCGCGAGGATCACATTGGCGTTCTTCTTGCGCAGGATATCGGCGAAAATCTCGTCGGCCGGCGTCACGCCCACGCGCGCGTCGACCATGAACAGGCAGATATCGGCCTCTTCGACGGCGCGTTCAGTCAGGCGCCGCATACGGCCCTGAAGGCTGTCGTCTTCGGCCAGTTCCAGACCGGCCGAGTCGATCACGATGAAACGCAGATCTCCCAGACGCGCATCGCCCTCGCGAAGGTCACGCGTGACGCCGGGCATGTTGTCGACAAGCGCCAGTCGCTTGCCGACAAGCCGGTTGAACAGCGTCGATTTTCCGACATTTGGGCGGCCCACGATGGCCAGGGTAAAGCTCATGATGCCCTCCTTGGGCGGTCGTAAGCGGCCCCCTTACACCCTAAAGGGCTCACTGAAAAGCGTGCAGTTTCCCATCGCCGCCGACGACGTAGAGGGTGCGCCCCGCCACGACCGGATCGGTCGCAGCCCCGCCCGGGATCTTCGCCTGGCCGATGAGGCTGCCGTCGATCGGGCTGAACACGCGCAGAACGCCGTCGGAAGACGCGACGAACAGCTTGTTGCCGGCAAGAACGGGCCCGTAGCTCGCGACGATGTCGCGCTGACGCTTCGGCTTGTCCTTGGTGTAGTACGGTAGATCCTTCGACCAGATCTGATCGCCGGTCTTGGCATCAAGCCGCACGATCTTGCCCTGATCCGAAACGAGGAAGATCGAGCCGCCCGCAACCTGCACGGGGCTGTTGGCCCCTTCGGTCGCGGTCCAGATACGATCGCCGGAATTCACGTCGAAGGCCGCCAGCTTGCCCGCCGAGGAGCCCGCGTAGACGGTATCGCCCACCACGACCGGATCGCCCGTCAGATCGACGATATTGGCATAGCCCACGCCCGGACGTGCGCCCGGCACTTTGGAGTTCCACATCTGCATCCCGCTTTGCGGCAGAACGCCGCTCAGGAAGCCCGAGGAGAACGGGAAAATCACCATGCGGTCGGTCACCGCGGGCGAGGAGACGCCGGTCATGCCCGAAGCGGACGGCGCACCCGGCACCTGCCAGATTTCCTTGCCGTCGCTGGCGCGGATCGCCCAGGCCGAGGAGTCGCGGGCGACCACGTAGACCACGCCATTCTTCACGGTCGGCGCACCGCCGATGCCTGCGTCGAAATATTGCCGCCACTTGATGCCGCCGGTGGCCGCGTCGATCGCGACGAGCTCGGCGAAATCGGACGTCACGTAGACCGTGCCGTTGGCATAGGCGATCCCGCCGCCCGAGGCGTCGCCCTCGCGGTCGCCGGGCGGCGTGATGTCGGCCTGCCAGACGCGCCCGCCATTCGTCGCGGTTGCGGTGACGCGGGCCTGGCTGTCTAGGGTGTAAATCTTGCCACCGCCCACGATCGGATCGGCGGTGATGCGGTAGCGGCGCGCATTGCCCGCACCAATATCGGCGGACCAGACCGGCGTCGTGCCGTTTCCGATCGCCGCGTTGAACAGGCTATGGGTCGCCGAACCCGCACGTTGCGGCCATTCTGCATTGCTCACCTGACGTGGAAGCGAGATCGGCAGCGACTGCTGGGCGGGCGCATCAGCCAGCGGCAGCCCTTCTTCGGCGCGCAGCGCGTCGCGGGGCGAGAGACGCTCGCCGGGGAGGATGGTTTCCTTGGTACAGCCTGCCACGAAAGCCGCCACACTCAGCACGCAGATCGTCTTACTCAGCTTCACGCCTGTTCCCCCTGCCTGTCTCGGCTCTCTTGCAGCTCCTGCGCATCCGAAAGGCGCGCCGGTTCAACCCTTTACTCTTGCGGTGCCGGAGCGCCCTGCCCCGGCTGGGTCGGCACTTCGCCACCCAGCGCCACAATCAACTCTGTCGCGCGTTGTTGCAAGCCCGGCGTGAGGCCGGCGTCCTCAAGAATCTGCTGAGCGATCGAGATTGCGCCCTCCTTGTCACCCGAGGACAGGGCCGCCGCCGCCTGCTGCTCCATTGCCAGAAGGCGGTAAGGCGCTCCGGGGGTGGCCAGTTCCTGCAGCGTCGCGTCGCGTTTGGCGGCGTCCATCTTGTCGCCCGCCGCGATCACCGCCTTGAGCTTGGCGAGATCGCTGATCGAAGCCGGCAGCCCCGGCTCGGCGCTGACCGCATCGAAGAACTTGATCGCCTCGTCGGGCTTGCCCGCCTCGATAGCGGCGTCGCCCTGCATGATCTTGAGAACTGCTGCGCGGCCCGGACCGTCGGGGGTAATCTTCGCGAGGTCCGCGCCCGTGGTGTCGCCGTTGACGGCAGCCATCACCTTATCGCCGAAGGCGCGCGCCTCGGCTTGCGTTTTTTCCTTCTGCCACGCGTTCCAGGCGGTGCCGCCGACGATCGCGATGATGATCACCGCGCCGATCCAGCCCCATTTCTTGAACGCCGCCCAGAGCTTGTCCTGACGCACCGCCTCGGTGACTTCGTCGATGAAACTGTCGGTATCACTCACGCGCGGGTCTCCTCGTAGCTTTGGCGCCCCTCTTACACGGCTCCCCGGGCGCTGCCAAGGGCCGCACGGACCGCTCCGGTCCGCGCATCGCTGAGGAATGCAAGCCTTGAGATCACGCCTCGCTCTCGGTAAGTTGAACTCTGCGGTTCAGTCCCCATTTAGGCGGAACGCCGCGCCCATTTACAGGAGCCCGCCGATGCGTCCGGTCCCGATCCTCAACGCGATCCTCGTTCTTGTCGCGCTCTACCTTCTGGTGTTCGAGCGCGACCGCCTGATGGGCTATCTCGGCGATGCCGCGACGCCTGCCGAGAAAGCGCAGCAGGTAGAGGAGACCGGCACCCCCGCCGTGCCGGTGCAGGCGATGGTCTCGACCGCGCAGCCGCTCGACCAAGGCGTTCTGACGCGCGGGCAGACCGAGGCTGCGCGCCGCGTCGAAGTGCGCGCCGAGACGACGGGCAAGGTGATTTCCGAACCGCTGGGCAAAGGCGCGCAGGTCGAAAAGGGACAACTGCTGTGCAAGCTCGACCCCGGCACGCGCCCGGCCGCACTGACCGAGGCGCAGGCACGGCTGACCGAGGCCCGGCTGAACGCCACCGCCGCCGAGAGGCTGAAGGAAGGCGGCTACCGCTCTGAAACCGCAACCGCTTCCGCGCAATCGGCGCTCGAAGCGGCTACCGCCGCCGTCGAGGCCGCGCAGACCGAATTGGCGCGGCTCGAAATCACGGCGCCCTTCGCCGGGCTGATCGAGGAAGATACCGCCGAACTTGGCTCGCTACTCTCGGCGGGCGGGCTTTGCGCCACCGTGATCCAGCTCGATCCGATCAAGCTGGTCGGCTACGTCCCTGAGACAGAGATCGACCGGGTCAAGGCCGGCGCGATGGTCGGCGCACGGCTTGCGACCGGGCGCGAGGTGATGGGCAAGGTCACCTTTGTCTCGCAATCGGCGGATGCCGCCACGCGCACCTTCCGGATCGAAGCCGAGGCGCCCAATGGCGACCAATCGATCCGCGAGGGCCAGACGGTCGAGATGATCGTCGCCGCCGACGGGACCAAGGCTCATTTCCTGCCCGCCTCCGCGATGTCGCTGAACGATCAGGGCAAGCTGGGCGTGCGGCTGGCGGTGGACGGCGTGGCCCGTTTCGCCCCGGTCGACTTCCTGCGCGACACGCCCGAGGGCGTCTGGCTGGCGGGCCTGCCGGAAAGCGCCACGGTGATCGTGGTCGGGCAGGACTACGTCACCGAGGGCTCGCCCGTGGCCGTGACCCTCGTCGATCACGCGCCGGGCGATGCGGCCAAAGACACGCCCGACCCCATGACGCCCGCGCCGCAAACCGATGGTGGTGCCGCAGACGCCACCGACGGGGCCGCGCAATGACCGGCATCGTCGATTGGGCCGCAGCGCGCGCGCGGATGGTGATCGCCTTCGTGGCGATCTCGATCCTCGCGGGGCTGACCGCCTATCTGAGCCTGCCCAAGGAGGGCGAGCCGGATATCGAGATTCCGATGCTGTTCATCTCGGTCCCCTTCCCCGGCATCTCGGCCACCGATTCCGAGAAGCTGCTGGTCAAGCCGATGGAGACCGAACTGGCCGGGCTCGACGGTCTGGACAAGATGACCGGCATCGCGAAGGAGAATTACGCGGGGCTCATGCTCGAATTCGACTTCGGCTGGGACAAGACCAAAATCCTCGCCGATGTCCGCGACGCGATGAACACCGCCGAAGCGAAATTCCCCGACGGCGCGGAGAAATATTCGATCAACGAGATCAACTTCTCGGAATTTCCGATCGTCGTGGTGACGCTGTCGGGCAATGCGCCCGAGCGCACCCTGCAAAAGCTCGCCCGCGAGTTGCAGGACGAGGTCGAGGGGCTGGAGCCAGTGCTGGAAGCCCAGATCGCAGGCCAGCGCGACGAGATGCTGGAAGTGGTGATCGATCCGCTGAAGCTAGAGGCCTATAACGTCACAGCGCCCGAGTTGATCAATGTCGTCCAAGCGAACAACCAGCTGATCGCGGCGGGCGAGGTCGAGACCGATGGCGGCGCGTTTTCGGTGAAGATCCCTGCGACCTTCGAGACCGCGCAGGATGTCTACGCCCTGCCGGTGAAGAAGAACGGCGAAAGCGTCGTGACACTCGGCGATCTGGCCGATATCCGCCTGACATTCGAGGATCGCACCGGCACCGCGCGCTTCAACGGCGAGCCGACGGTGGCGCTGCAGATCGTCAAGCGCAAGGGCTACAACGTCATCGACACGGTGGACCTGCTGCGAAAGACCGTGGCCGAGGCGGAGAGCCAGTGGCCCGAGCCACTGCAACGCGCGGTCGATGTCGGCATCTCGCTCGATCAGTCGAAAACCGTGGGCGCAATGGTCAGCCAGCTCGAAGGCTCGGTGCTGACCGCGATCGCGCTGGTGATGATCGTGGTGCTTGCGACGCTGGGCACGCGCTCTGCGCTCTTGGTGGGCTTCGCGATCCCGACGTCGTTTTTGCTGACTTTCCTGCTGCTGGGCGCGATGGGCGTGCCGATCTCGAATATCGTGATGTTCGGCCTGATCCTCGCCGTGGGAATGCTGGTCGATGGTGCGATCGTGGTGGTGGAATATGCCGACAAGCGTATTTCCGAGGGCTCCGGCCCGATGGCCGCCTATACGGAAGCCGCGAAACGCATGTTCTGGCCGGTCGTTTCCTCCACCGCGACGACGCTCTGCGCCTTCCTGCCAATGCTGTTCTGGCCAGGCGTGCCAGGCGAGTTCATGGGCATGCTGCCGGTCACGATCATCTTCGTGCTCTCGGCCTCGCTGGTCGTGGCGCTGATCTATCTTCCTGTCGTGGGCGGCGTCGCGGGCCGCGTGAGCCGACGACTGGATAACGGGGCCGCGCACCTCAAAGGGCGCCCCTATTGGCTGCGCCTGCTTCTGGCCGTGGTCTCCGCCGCACTCGTGTTCCTCGGCGCGCTGCTGACGCTCAACCCGGCCTTCTTCACGGGCACGCATACCGCCTCGGGCAACCTGCTGGCCTCGCTGCCCGGCGTGATCCTCTTCGTGCTCGCGGCGATGCTCAGCTCGATCACATTCACGGCGGCCAAGCCCCAAGGCAAACCGAAGCCCATCGATGCGGGGTATCGCCGCCGCCCCTTCGGGCATTTCACCGCCGCCATCGCAGGAAATCCGGTGATGCCGCTGATCGTGGTCGCGGTGATCGTGGCGGGCGTATTCATGACCTTCGGCTATTACGGCAAGAACAATAACGGCACCCAATTCTTCACCGATAGCGAGGTGGAACAGGCGATCGTCTATATCCGCGGTCGCGGCAACCTCTCGCTGACAGAGAAGGACGCGCTCCTTCAGCAAGCCGAGAACATGGTGATCGGCACGCCCGGCGTCGGCGCGGTCTTCTCCTTCGCGGGCGAAGGCGGGCTGAACCAGAACACCGGCGGCGCGCAGACCCCGCGCGATACGATCGGCCAGATACAGATCGAGATGATCCCCTGGGAAGAGCGCAAGAACGATCCTTCGCTCGATGGCGATGTGGTGATGGAGAAGATCATGGCAAAGATCGCCACCATCCCGGGGATCCAGTCCGAATATCTCGCGCAGGATCGCGGGCCGTCCTCGGGCAAGCCGATCCAGCTGCGGCTCGAGGGCGATGATTTTGCCGCGCTCGATCAAGCGGTGCGGAAGGTCGAGGCGCATATGGCGCAGATGAAAGGCGTGACCGACATCGAAGACACGCGCCCCCTGCCCGGTATCGACTGGGTGATCGACGTGGACGTCACTCGCGCGGGCCGCTTCGGCGCGGATGTGGCGACCGTCGGCGGCATGGTGCAGCTGGTCACGCGCGGCATCCTGCTCGACACGATGCGCGTACCATCGTCGGACGAAGAGATCGAGATTCGCGTGCGCCTGCCCGAGGAAGACCGGGTGCTGTCGACACTTGATACGCTGAAGCTGCGCACCTCCGAGGGGCTGGTACCGCTTGCGAATTTCATCACTCGAACCCCGCAGCCGAAGATCGGGCAGATCGACCGGATCGACCAGACCCGCTTCTACGACATCAAGGCCGGCGTTCAGGAAGGGCTCACCAACGAAGACGGGCAGCCGATCACAAGCAACGAGCGGATCGCGGCGCTTGGGAAGTGGCTCGAGACGGAGGCCGCGCTGCCGCCGGGCGTCAGCTACGAATGGTCAGGCGATCTGGTCGAGCAGAACGAGAGTCAGGATTTCCTGATGACCGCCTTCGGCGGCGCGCTGGCGCTGATGTTCGTGATCCTGCTCGCGCAGTTCAACAGCTTCTACAATTCGGTGCTGGTGTTGCTGGCGGTGATCCTGTCGACTGCGGGCGTGCTGATCGGGATGCTTGTGATGGGCCAGCAATTCTCGATCATCATGACCGGCGTGGGCATCGTCGCGCTGGCCGGGATCGTGGTGAACAACAACATCATCCTGATCGACACCTATCAGGAATTCTCGCGCTACATGCCCGAGATCGAGGCGATCATCCGCACCGCTGAGGCGCGTCTTCGGCCCGTGCTGCTGACCACGATCACCACGATGACGGGGCTCGCGCCGATGATGTTCGGCCTGTCGCTCGACTTCTTCAATGGCGGCTATTCGATCGACAGCCCGACCGCGCTTTGGTGGAAGCAACTGGCGACGGCGGTGGTGTTTGGGCTCGGCACCGCGACTGTCCTGACGCTGGTTCTGACGCCCGCGCTGCTTGCGCTTCGCGTCTGGTTCAAGACCGGCGCCTACCGCTCGACCCGCGCGCTTTCGGCGCTGATGCAAGGGGCTGACAGCCGGGCTGCACGCGATCTGGCGCTGGAACGCGCGATGCGCAAGATGCGTGGCCGCGAGATCATCTGGGATGACGATGCGCCCGAAGGCGGCGTGAAGCCGCATCTCGTGACACGGCCCGACGCGGCGGAGTGAACCCGCGAAAACGCCCGGGCCGCGCCCGACCCTCCCCGGGAGGGCGCATTGGCAATGTCATCGCAGGCACGACCGACCTACGGACTTTCGCGATAAAGCGCCAAGCCTCGTCGGGATGGTCGCGCCTACCCAAGGGTAAGGCGCCGCCCTTCACGCGTTACGCCGCCCCCTGCTCCGCCTCGTCTTCCTCTTCCGCCGATTGCCGCGCCCACATCGAGGCATACCGCCCGCGCTGCGCCAGAAGCTCCTCGTGGCGCCCGCGTTCGACGATTTCGCCCTTGTCGAGCACGAGAATCTGATCGGCATCCGCCACCGTCGACAAACGGTGCGCAATGGTGATCACCGAGCGCCCCTCGCCCATCGCCTTCAGGCTCATCTGGATGTCGCGCTCGGTCTGGGTATCGAGCGCCGAGGTCGCCTCATCGAGCAACAAGATCGGCGGGTTCTTCAGAATCGTGCGCGCGATGCCAACCCGTTGTTTCTCGCCGCCCGAAAGCTTAAGACCGCGCTCGCCCACCGCCGTGTCATAGCCTTCCGGCAGGCTGGTCACGAAGTCATGGATCCGCGCCGCTTTCGCAGCCGCCACGATCTCCTCGTCCGTTGCATCGGCGCGGCCGTAAGCGATGTTGTAGCGGATCGTGTCATTGAACAGCACGGTATCCTGCGGCACCACGCCGATCGATTGCTGCAGGCTTTCCTGCGTCACGTCGCGCAGGTCCTGACCGTCAATGCGGATCGCCCCGCCAGTCACCTCGTAGAACCGGAACAGCAAACGCCCGATCGTCGATTTGCCCGAGCCCGAGGGCCCGACCAGCGCCACGGTCTGCCCCGCAGGCACGTCGAAGGAAATCCCCTTCAGGATCGGCCGCGTCGGGTCATAGGCGAATTCGACCCGGTCGAAACTGATATGCCCGCCTTTCACTTTCAGAACATCGGCGCCCTCTTTGTCCTGAATTTCGGCCGGTTGCTGCAACAAATCGAACATTTCGCCCATATCGACGAGTGCCTGCCGGATCTCGCGATAGACCGTGCCGAGGAAGCCCAGCGGCATGGTGATCTGGATCATGTAGGCCTGCACCATGACGAAATCGCCGACCGTCAGCGTACCCGCCTGCACCTGCATCGCGGCCATGACCATCACCGTAACCAGCCCAATCGTAATGATCAGCGTCTGGCCGGCATTGAGCGCCGCGAGCGACTGGCCGGTCTTCACCGCCATCGTCTCGTAGCCCTTCATCGACTCGTCGTAGCGGTCCGCCTCGCGCTTGGCCGCACCGAAATACTTGACCGTCTCGAAGTTCAACAGGCTGTCGATCGCCTTCTGGTTCGCCGCCGTGTCGGCCTTGTTCATCTCGCGCCGGATGTTCACGCGCCACTCGGTGACCTTGAAGGTGAACTTGATATAGGCCGCGATGGTGACCAGCACGACCGCCGCGTAGCGCCAGTCGAACACCACCGCGAAGATGATCGCCACCAGCGTCAGTTCGACGATCAGCGGGCCGACTGAGAACAGCATGAAGCGCAGCAGGAACTCGACGCCTTTCACCCCGCGCTCGATGATCCGGCTGAGGCCGCCGGTCTTGCGGGTGATGTGATAGCGTAAGGAGAGCTGATGCATATGGGTGAAGGTCTGCAGCGCCAGATGGCGCAGCGCGCGTTGCGCCACCTTCACGAAGATCGCATCGCGCAGCTCGCCGAAGGCCACCGTCATCAGCCGTGCGACGCCATAGGCCACGGTGATCGCCACCGCCCCCATGCCCAGTGCCCAGGCCGCCGAGGTTCCCTCGCCCGAGAGCGCGTTGACCGCCTCGCGATAGACGAAGGGCGTTGCGACCGAGATGATCTTGGCGAAGACCAGCATCACCATTGCGAAGACGACACGCCGCTTCACCCACGGGGCTTCATGCGCCCAGAGATAGGGCAGCACCGCGCGGATCGTGCGCCAACCTCGGGCGCGCTCCTCGGCATTCATCTTGCCCTTGGTCGTGATCTGTGCCGGAGGCATCGCGCCCTCCTCTTCCTCTTGACGAAAATATCCCGGGGGCTCCCGTCAGGGAGCGGGGCAGCGCCCCTCCACGGGTGGAACCTGCGCGCAACCTACTCGGCGGCGCGAAGGAGTCCAGCCATGCAAGCGGTGTGTGCGCTACTGCGCAGCCCCCGAGACGTCCGTCTCGGGCGACGGGATATTGAAGACCTGCCCCGGATAGATCAGGTCGGGGTCGCGGATCTGGTCGCGATTGGCGTCGAAGACCCGGACATAGAGGAACCCGTCGCCATAGACCTCGCGCGCGATCGCCCAAAGCGTATTGCCCTTCACGATCTGCACGACCTTCACCGCGTCGCCGACCTCACCGGTCGCGCGCACGGAGGCTGCCTGCGCACCAGTCGGATCGGCGGCATTCGCCACGAGGATTTCGTCGGGCTGGTCGAAGCCGGTCTCGGCCCGCGCGACGACCTTGCCTGTGGCGTCCTGCGCATCGATCCGCAATTTGTGCTCGCCCGTGCCCAAGCCCGGCAGGTCGAGCGACCAACGCCCATCCGCGCCCGGCTGCGCCTCGGCGACGAGCGTGTCGTCGAGATAGGCGCTGAGCGTCGTGCCCTCGGGTGCGCCACGGCCTTCGCTGCGTGCGACCTCGCCCGAGCCGAAGGAGATCGTATCGATCACCAGGTCATCGCTTTTCGGGGCGAGCAGCCGCGCACCGTCTGCATCGGCGATGAGCGGCGCTGCGGGCGGCGTGGGCGTCGATTGTGTCACCTCGGTCGCCGTAGCGGGCGTCGTGGTCGCAGTTCCGGCGGACGTGCCAACATCGGTCCCGTTCGCGGCGCTTCCGCTCATCGCCGTACCATCTGCCGCCGAGGCCGTCGCATCGGCGCTACTATCTGTCGCACCGTCCGCAGCCGGCCCAACGGGCGTCTGGGAGGGTACGCTCTGCTCTGCAGAGGCAATCCTCTCGGTTTTCGGCTGTCCGCGCAGCACGAGCGTCTCGGCGCTGTCGCGCGCGGAGCCATCCGCGCCGGTGACCCGCAGCGAGAGCGCGCGCGGGCCGTCGGCGGGCGGCAGATCGAAGAGCGAGGCGAAGCTGCCGCCGCCATCGGCCTGCGTGCTCGCCACGACCTTGCCGTCGACGAGAATATCGAGCTTCGCGCCCGGCTCCGCCCGCCCGGCGAGCGTCACCGAGCCATCGGGTGCGGCCCGCAGCGCGTCGAATTGCACCTGGGCGAGCGGCTTGCCGTCACGTAGCGCCTTCGCGGTGGTGCCGTCAGTCGCCATATCCGCGCCCGTGGCAGAGCTTCCCGACGCGGCCTCCGCACCCGGATCCTTGACCGTTTCAACCAGCTTGTCGGTGGGTTCCTGGGCCAGCGGCGCCGCGGCGCTCGCCGCTTCTTCAGCCTCCTGCGCCACCGTCTCCGCGCTTCGCGTCTGCGGCGCAGCGGTCCCGGAGGTCGCATCGGCGCTCCCCGTTTGCGCGGTTTGCGCTGCGTTGTTCGCCGCCGCATTCACACCGCCGGCCGCCTTATCAGCCTCGGCCGAACCGGTCGCGGCAGTCGTCTCCGTGCCCGACGGTTGCGCCCCTTCGCGCTCCACCGGGCGCAGGACGCCCCAAAGCACCAGCCCCAAGATCACGAGGAGCAGCGCCGCCGCCCCCCCTTTCACCACACCGAGCCCGGTGCCCCCGGCCGGTTGATCCGTTACGTTTTCATTCATCTAAGTCCCGCCTTAACGTCATCCCCAGGGCCCTGCCGCCTGTTGTTATCTGCGGCTAGGTGACCCGATCCCTTGAGGGAACTTAGCAACCCCGGTATCACCGCTCAATAACAATGCATTTCCGGAGACACCGTCATGACCATTCCCCGTTCCGTCTGTGTCTATTGCGGCTCGCGTTCGGGCGCGAAGCCTGCCTATGCGGCAGCGGCGCGTGACACCGGCGAGATGCTGGCCACGCGCGACTGGCAGCTGGTCTATGGGGCGGGCGATGTCGGGCTGATGGGAGAGGTCGCCCGCGCGGCGCAAACCGCGGGCGGGCGCACCTTCGGCGTGATCCCCGAGCATCTCTTCCCCCGCGAGGTCGGCAAGCGTGACCTGACCACATTCGTCGTCACCGAGACGATGCACGAGCGCAAGAAGGTAATGTTCATGAATGCCGATGCGGTGGTGGTACTGCCGGGCGGAGCGGGCTCGCTCGACGAGCTGTTCGAAGTGCTGACATGGCGTCAGATCGGCCTGCACGAGAAGCCGATCTTCCTGCTCAACACCGAGGGCTACTGGGCGCCGCTCGGGTCCCTGATCGACCATATCATCGAGCAGGGCTTCGCGGATCCGTCGCTGCGCGAGCTGGTGGTGACGGTCGATAGCGTGGCGGAGCTGGAAACCGCGCTCGTCTCAGCTTTCGCCTAAACCGCGCTGCGTCGCGGGCTGCGCCGCCGGCTGCGGTCGGCGCATCTTCAGATTGGCGCTCGAATAGAGCGCGAGCGCCGTCCAGATCAGCGCCAGCGCGATCGCGTGCCAGATGGTGACCGTCTCGCCGAAGGCCAGCGTCGCCACCGCGAATTGCAGCGTCGGATTGAGATATTGCACCAGACCCACGGTTGCCATCCGCACCCGCTGCGCCGCATAGGCGAACAGCAGCAAGGGTGTGCCGGTGAGCGGGCCGGAGAAGATCAAAAGAACCGTGGTCTTCCAATCGCCGCCGAAATGGCCCGCGCCGGGCGCGCTGCCCCACCATCCCGCGTGATAGCCCCAGAGCACGATCAGCGCGACTGGCGAGAGCAGCAGCACCTCGGCGCAGACCGAGACCATCGCGCCCGCGCGCAACCCCTTCTTGATCAGCCCATAGGTGCCGAAGGTCGCGGCAAGGATCAGCGAAACCCAGGGCGCGACACCCAGCCCGATCGTCAGGACGATGACCGCCGTGGCGGCCAGCGCGACCGCCATCCATTGCCGCGTGCTCAGCGCCTCGCGATAGACGATCAGCCCGAGAACGACGGCGACGAGCGGGAAGATGTAATAGCCGAGCGACGCCTGAACCGCGTGGCCGAAATGGACCGACCAGATGAAGGTGAACCAGTTGGCCGATATCATAAACGCCGCGGTCGCGATCACTAACGCCCCGCGCCCGCGACGTTCGGCCAGCGCGGCCCAAAGCTCGCCGAGGCGGCCTTTCAACCCGAGGATCACGGCGAAGAACAGGAAGGACCATAAGGTGCGATGGGCGAGCACTTCGATCGGCGGCATCCCGTCGAGCATCTTGTAATAGAGACCCGAGAGCCCCCAGATGACGCAGGTCGTCACCATCGCCCAGAAGCCTTTGACCGCCTCGTTCATCGAAATTCCCTTCTCTCAACCGCGTGACCCTGACCGATCGGCGGGCGAAAGGAAAGACCACGGCGCGGCGGAACCTGTGCGCTTGTCCACGCATTGGGTCTGCGTCAATTCACAACGCCGAGAGAGACCGCCAATGTCCGCCACCAACAGCCACGATCCCGACGATTTCGCTTGGGCAGTGCCCGTAATGCGCACAGGCTACGGCGGGCGCGGTCTGGTCTATCTCGTCGTCGCGGGTGTCTCGCTCTGGTCGCTTTTTCATGGCGGCAGCGCCGAGGGCACCAAACAGGTGATGGAGAAGCTCTCAAGCGGCTGGGGCGCCGTGGTGCTCGTCGGCATCGCCCTTGGCATGGCGGCTTACGCAATCTGGCGCGTGGTGGACGCGGTCTGGGATCTCGAGGCCTATGGCTCCGAGATGAAAGGGTGGATCGCCCGTATCGGCCTCGTGGTCAGCGGTCTCGTCCATCTCGGCATCGGCGGCATTGCGGTCACGGCGCTCGTCGCGCGGGCGAGCAGCGATGGCGGGACGAACAAGCTGGTCTCGACGATCCTGAGCGCGCCGATGGGTCGTATCGCGCTCGGCGTGATCGGCCTGATCGTGATCGGGGCTGGCGGTTACTATCTCTACAAGGGGCTCACCAAGGCCTATCTGAAGCATCTGATGGCCAACGAAGTCACCCGTCGCGCCAATTTCGTCCTGCAGGCGGGGCTTGCGGCGCAGGGCGTGGTGGTCGCGATCATCGGCGCGCTTATCGTTTATGCCGCCTACCGCTACGATCCGTCGAGCGCGGGTGGTCTGGGCAAGGTCTTTGACTGGGTGCGGGGCCACCCGTTCGGGCAATTCCTGACCGGGGCGATCTGCGTCGGATTGCTGGGCTTCGCGGTGTTCTGCTTCGTCAACGCGGTCTACCGGATCGTGCCGCGTGCCAGCGACCCGGACATCGAAACGCTCAAGCAGAGCCTCGAGAGCGACGACTGAGGCGCGCCCTGCCCCGTCGACGGAACGCCGCGCCCATCTCGCGCGGCGTTTTCTTGCGCTCTGCCGATGCGCGCGCGATGTGCCCGCATCACAGGCCCGGTCACTGCACTCCCCTTGCGGGTCTCGCCGCTTCCCCGCAGCGCTCCTTCGGGAAAGCCCCATCAAAAAAGCGCCGCGCGAACAACCGCGCGGCGCTTTGTCTGTCAATCGCAGCGAGGCGCGATCAGACGGTCGCAAGCTCTTCTTTCACCAGCTTCTCGATCTCGTCGCGGGGGTGATTGGTCAGCGTCTTGTCGATCTCGGCCACCACGACGTCGGCGACTTCCTTGTGCAGCGCGTGACGGATTTCCCCCAGAACACGGGGTGCCGCGACGATCACCAGCCGCTCGATCCGACCCTTGTGGACCATCTTGTAAAGATGTTCGGCCAGATCGTCAGCGAAGCGCATCTTCGCCAGTTCGTGCCAGTCCGTCTCCTGAAAAGCCGAGCGCTGGCCGGGGCCGTCATCAGCCATCCGACCCGGGCTGTCGGTGCCCTGCTCGTGATCGGGCGGGTTGTCCTGCTCGTCGACGCGCCGCACGACGAGGTTCGGATCCTCGTCATCCATCATGTTTTCCAGAAACAGCGCCTTCTCGCCATCCGCGATGACGACCCAAGTACCCTTGGAGAGTTTCTTCATCACATCTTCTCCTTTTCGCCGCTATCTCGCTCGTCGCCACCGAGCGGGCGCGTCGTGCCTGCGGAGGTTTCATCGAGCTGCTTCTTCTCATCGCGGGTGCCGACCTTGCGGTTCAGGTTCCCGCCCGAGCTGCCTTGCCCTTCCGGCGTCTCGATATTCTCGGGCTTCTCGCCGAGGACCTCTTCGGTTTCGCGCTTGCCGTCATTGGAGCGAATGCGTTCAGCCATCGTATCCTCCTCTTGGTTACGGGTTTCTGTCAAGAAAACCGATCCGGCGGCGTCGCGGTTCCTGCTTAGCGGTCTTTCCGTCCCGGCAATCGCCCCGGCACACAAACGTGCTCACAAACGGGCGTCGTGAAGCGCGCAAAGAAAAAGGGCGCCCCACGGGACGCCCTTCCAATTCGCTCGTTTCGCGGAGATTACATGCGCGAAGCGACGTTTTCCCAGTTCACCAGCTTGTCGAGGAAGTTCGACAGATAGGCCGGGCGCTTGTTGCGGAAGTCGATGTAATAGGAGTGCTCCCACACGTCGCAGCCCAGAAGCGCGGTCTGGCCGAAGCACAGCGGGTTCACGCCGTTCTCGGTCTTGGTCACTTTCAGCGAACCGTCGCTGTCCTTCACGAGCCATGCCCAGCCCGAGCCGAACTGGCCAGCGCCCGCGGCAGCGAAGTCTTCCTTGAACTTGTCGACCGAGCCGAAGCTTTCGGTCAGCGCCTTTTCCAGCTCGCTCGGCATGGCCGAGTTGCCCGGACCCATCATTTCCCAGAACTGGGTGTGGTTCCAGTGCTGCGAGGCGTTGTTGAAGATGCCGTTCTGCGCGACGGCGTTCGGCTGATAGGTGCCTTTCACGATCTCTTCGACCGACTTGCCTTCCCATTCGGTACCGGCAATCGCCTTGTTGCCGTTATCGACATAGGCCTTGTGGTGAATGTCGTGGTGATATTCGAGGGTCTCCTTCGACATGCCGAGATCCGCGAGTGCGTCGTGGGCATAGGGAAGATCGGGAAGTTCAAAAGCCATGATGTCCTCTCTTGAGTTCGAAGGTTCGTACGTCAAACACTAAAGAAGCGCTGGAAGTTCCGAGGTCAAGACGTTTCCGCGGCGAACATCCGACGGTTGTGCTCAGGTTTTCCGCCGCAGCGAGAGCGCGATGCCGCCGATCACCAGCGCCGCGGCCAGCCAGAAGCGCGCCGACGGGATTTCGGCCAGAAGCACCGCCCCGCCCAGCGCCGCGATCAGAGGCACGGAAAGTTGTGCGATCGCGGCGAGGCTCGCAGGGATTTGCGGCAACACGCGATACCACAGCGCATAGCCCAGCCCCGAGGTCACAGCACCCGAGAGGATCGCGGGCGCCCAGCCCCAGCTTGCGCCCTGCCCCCAGTCGCCCGCGCCGAGCATCCAGATCAGCGCCAGCGGTGTGGCCAGAGCGAAGTTAAGCGCGGTCGCGACCAGCGGATCGTGCGTGCGCCGCCCGTTGAGCGAATAGAGCCCCCATCCGATCCCGGCGAGCGCCATCATCGCGAAACCGCGCGGATCGATATGGGCGTCGCCCGAGGCGGGCAGGAGCAGGACCATAAGCCCTGCGAAGGCCAGCCCCGCCCCGATCCAGCGCCAGAGCGAGATCGCCTCGCGCAGCCACAGCGCCCCCGCGAACATGGTGATCTGCACCATCCCGAACAGCGTCAGCGCGCCGACGCCAGCGTCGATCAGCCCGCTCGCGATGGAAAACCCGAAGATATAGAGCGCGAGCGTCGCGACCCCGGCGCTCAGAACCGCCCTTGGCAGACGCAGGCCCCGCACTCCTTTCGCCCGCATCGCGAGAAGCAGCAGAACAAGCGCCCCCGAGGCGAGCCGCACGAAGCCCGTCGCAGCGGGCCCCCAGCCAGCATCATGCACCGCCATCCGGTTGAGCACCGAATTGGCCGCGAAAGCGATCATGACGAGAGCGGTGAGAGCGAAAAGG
This sequence comes from Thioclava sp. JM3, assembly GCF_002213185.1. NCBI lineage: Bacteria > Pseudomonadati > Pseudomonadota > Alphaproteobacteria > Rhodobacterales > Paracoccaceae > Thioclava > Thioclava sp. JM3. The sequence continues at coordinate 442,485 of NZ_NBOB01000002.1, read as the reverse complement.
CGCATGCCGCCAGAATGGCGCGGAATGCGCCGATGTCCATCGGGCTTTCCGACGAAATGAAATGACCCGGAGCATGTACCCCGGGTCGATCCAAACAAGCGAGCGCGGCGCGTCCAGCGGCGCGACCGCTCAGTCGCGAGTGTACATGCCCTCGTAGATCGGGACGAGCGTGTCTGTCTCGAAGAGCGAGGACACCGAGGTGCCCGACCAGGTGTTCAGGATCGCTTGTGCGAACATCGGCGCAGTCGGCACGATGCGGATATTCGGGCAGGCTTTCACGGCCTCGGTCGGCTCGATCGAGTCGGTGATGACCAGCGTCTTCAGTGCCGAATTGGTCACCCGCTCGACCGCCGGGCCCGACAGCACGCCGTGCGAGATATAGGCGTGAACCTCGGTCGCGCCGTGCTCGATCAGCAGGTCGGCGGCCTTGCACAGCGTGCCTGCCGTGTCGACCATGTCGTCGACGATGATGCATTTCTGGCCCTTCACGTCGCCGATCACGGTCATTCCCGCGACCTCGCCCGCCTTTTCGCGGCGCTTGTCGACGATGGAGAGCGGCGCGTCGATCCGCTTGGCCAGCTCACGGGCGCGGGCCACGCCGCCCACGTCGGGCGAGACAACCATGATATCGTCGGTCTGGCCCTTGAAGTTGTGCAGGATATCGAGCGCGAAGACCGGCGAGGCGTAGAGGTTGTCCACCGGAATATCGAAGAAGCCCTGGATCTGGGCTGCGTGCAGGTCGAGCGTCAGGATGCGGTCAACGCCCGCTTCGGTCAGTAGGTTCGCGACCAACTTGGCCGAGATCGGCGTGCGGGCCTTGGTGCGGCGGTCCTGACGTGCATAGCCGAAATAGGGGATCACGGCGGTGATGCGATCTGCCGAGGAGCGTTTGAGCGCGTCGGTGATGATCAGCAGCTCCATCAGGTTGTCATTGGCCGGGTTCGAGGTCGGCTGAATGATGAACATATCCTCGCCGCGCACGTTCTCGAAAACCTCGACGAAAATCTCGCCGTCGTTGAAACGCTCGACCCGCGCATCCACCAAACCGACGGACATGCCGCGATGCATCGACATGCGGCGCGCGATCGATTGCGCGAGCGGTTTGTTGGAATTTCCGGAGATGAGCTTCGGTTCGGTGACGACGGACATGGGCCAGTTCCTTCGTGACGCCGGGCAGCCCCGGCGGGATTCGCTTGATTGCGCCTGCCTTAGCACCGGGGTAGCGTGGCGGCAATTTCGACTGTCAAGAAAGTGTTATGAATGGCACGGATCGACTACTATTTCGGCACGTTCAGCCCGTGGGCCTATCTCGGCGGCCCGCGATTCGAAGAGATCGCGGCGCGTCACGGCGCTGACGTGACTTACAAACCGCTCGACCTTCTGGGCCTGTTCGACCGCACCGGCGGCGTGCGCCCGGCGCAGCGTCACCAGAGCCGGATGGAATACCGGATGCAGGAGCTCAAGCGCTGGTCGAAGCGGCTCGGGATGGAGATGAACTACACGCCTCCCGGCTATCCGCCGAACCCCGCACCGTCGTCTTACGCGATCATCGCGGCGCAGAAAGCGGGCGGCGGCGATGTCGGCGGGCTGGTCAACGCGATCCTGCGCGCCTGCTGGGCGGAGGACAAGGACATCGCCTCGGACGAGGTGATCCGCGAGGCGCTGGAAGCCAACGGTTTCGACGGCGATCTGGCGACCACCGGCCTCTTCGACGGCGCGGTCACCTACGAGAAGAACCTCGAGGACGCGGTCGAGGCCGGCGTGTTCGGCTCGCCCTTCTATATCGTCACCGACACCGACGAGCGGTTCTGGGGGCAGGATCACCTGGAGTTGCTCGACGACTACCTGGGGACGCTCTGAATGCCGCGCGACCAACGACAAGGGGCCGAAGTCTTCTGGCAGAGCTTCGGTCAGGGCGAACGTCCGGCGATCGCGATCCATTGCACGCTCGGCAGTTCGAACCTCTGGGCGAAGGCGCTGATGCCGTTGGGCCAGCAGATCACGGCGACCGCCTTCGATCAGCCGAGCCACGGGCAATCCGCACCCTGGCGCGGCGATGCGAGCGAGCCCGGGAGCTTCCAGACGCAGGTGACACGGATCGCTGCAAGCTTCATTGAGCGCCCTGTCGATCTGATCGGGCATAGTTTCGGCGCCTCGGTTGCGCTGCGCATCGCGGTCGGCGCGCCAGAGGCCGTCCGCTCGCTGACGCTGATCGAGCCGGTGCTGTTCGCGGCGCTGCCCGAGGACGACCCGGATTGGCAGGACCTGCGCGCCAAGCAGGATCACTTCGAGCAATTGATGGAAGCGGGCGATTACGAGCCGGCCGCACGCGGCTTCATGCGTGACTGGGGCACCGGCCAGCCGTGGGACAGCTATACCGAAACGCAGCGCGAACGTTTCACCGCGTGCATGCCGATGGTCGAGAATATCTCTCGCGCCAATTTCGCGGATCCGGCGCAGATAGCACGGCCCGACGGGATCGAGCAGATCGACGCGCCCGCAATGATCATCCATGGCGACCGCTCGCCGCCGACGATGCCGAAAGTGGCCGAGGCGATTGCCGCGCGCCTGCCCGATGTGGGCGTCGCCTGCGTCGAGGGCGCGGGCCATATGCTGCCAGCCACTCATCCCGAACAATGCGCGAGCCTCATCGCCGCCAATCTGGAACGTAGCTGACCTCATGGCCAAGCAATCCGCGATCTTCCGCTGCGCCGAGTGCGGCGCGACGCATGCCAAATGGTCCGGGCGTTGCGACGCCTGTGGCGCATGGAACTCCATCCACGAGGAAGCCCCGATCTCGACCACGCCCGGCTCCGGGATGAAAGGCGCTAAGGGCAAGGTGATCCCGCTCACCGCGCTCGACACCAAGGAAACCCCGCCCGCCCGCGTGAAATCGGGCATGGAGGAGTTGGACAGGGTTCTGGGCGGCGGTCTCGTGGCGGCTTCGGCGGTGCTCGTGGGTGGCGATCCGGGCATCGGGAAATCGACGCTTCTGCTGCAGGCGACCGCCAGCTTCGCCCGCAAGGGAGTGAAGGCACTCTATATCTCGGGAGAGGAAGCGGCGAGCCAGGTGCGGATGCGCGCGCAACGGCTGGGCCTTGCGGACGCGCCGGTCGGGCTGGGCGCTGAAACCTCGCTTCGCGACATCCTGACGACGCTGGAAGCCGAGCGCCCCGACCTCGTCATCATCGATTCGATCCAGACCATGTGGTCGGACAATGTCGACAGCGCACCGGGTTCGGTAAGCCAGCTGCGCGCCGCCGCACACGAATTGGTGAGCTTCGCAAAAAAGCGCGGCACCGCCGTCATCCTCGTGGGTCACGTCACCAAGGAAGGCCAGATCGCGGGCCCGCGCGTGATCGAGCACATGGTCGACACGGTGCTCTATTTCGAGGGCGAGCGCGGCCACCAGTTCCGCATCCTGCGCGCGGTGAAGAACCGCTTCGGCCCGGCCTCCGAGATCGGTGTCTTCGAGATGACCGGGGCGGGTCTGGCCGAGGTCGCCAACCCCTCGGCGCTGTTCTTGTCGGAGCGCGGCCAACCCGCGCCGGGATCGGCGGTTTTCGCAGGAATTGAAGGCACGCGACCGGTGCTGACGGAGATTCAAGCGCTGGTTGCACCCTCCACGCTTGCTTCGCCCCGTCGTACCGTAGTCGGGCTCGACAGCGGGCGGATCTCGACCATTCTCGCGGTGCTGGAATCGCGATGCGGCATCCCCTTCGCGGGGCTCGACGTGTTCCTGAATGTCGCGGGCGGGATGAGGGTGGTTGAGCCCGCAGCCGACCTCGCCGCGGCCGCCGCGCTTCTCAGTGCGCGCGAAGATGTGGCGCTTCCAGCGGACATGGTGATTTTCGGGGAAATCAGCCTGTCGGGTGCGCTGCGTCCCGTGGGTCAAGCGGAAAACAGGTTGAAAGAAGCGGCGAAACTTGGTTTTTCACAAGCGATCGCACCCTCGGGAACGAAAGCCGAAGGGTCGAGCGGGATGTCCCTGCGCAAGCTGGGCGATCTCGTGACTTTTACCGGGGAGATGTTCGGCGCCGGATAACGCCGAGAACACAGGAGCGAAAATGGACGGGTTCACCATTGTCGATGCCATCGTGGCGGTCGTCATCATTCTTTCGGCGATCCTCGCCTATTCGCGGGGCTTCGTGCGTGAGGCGCTGGCCATCGTCGGCTGGATCGCGGCGGCGATCGTCGCTTACATTTTCGCCAACGAGGCGCGCCCTCTGGTGCAGCAGATCCCCGGCCTCGACAAGTTCATCGGCCAAAGCTGCGAGCTGGGCATGATCGGCGGCTTCGCGGTGGTCTTCGCCGTGGCGCTCGTCGTGTTCTCGATCCTGACGCCCTTGTTCGCCTCCGCCGTGCAACGCTCGGCCCTTGGCGGGATCGACCAGGGGCTTGGCTTCCTGTTCGGCGTGGTGCGCGGCGTGATCCTCGTCGCGGTGGCCTTCGTGGTCTACGACCGCGTGATGAGCAACGACCCCGTGCCAGTGGTCGACGACTCGCGCTCGGCCAAGGTGTTCTCGCGCGCCTCCGGACAGCTCGACGAATCGATGCCCGCCGATGCGCCCGGCTGGATCGTGCAACGCTACGAGCAACTCGTAGCCGCCTGCCCCGCGCCTCCGGGTGCCGATGCCCCGGCCCGGACGGACGAATTGCCCCCGGCAACGGCGAATTGATGACAGCCACATGACGGTTTTTGCAGGCGCGAGGGGTTAACACCTCTCGCGTTTGCATATAAATGAGCGCAAGCGCCCTCCCCTTGCGTCATACGGAGCTGATGCCATGTCCTGCCCCGCCGCCCAGAAGACCCACTTCGCCCATCCTTTCGACGACGACAAGCTCAAGGAAGAATGCGGCGTCTTTGGTGTGGTCGGCATTTCCGACGCCGCGAATTTCGTGGCTCTTGGTCTGCACGCCCTGCAACACCGCGGTCAGGAAGCGGGCGGTATCGTCGCGCATGATGCCGCAACCGGCTTCAATTCCGCTCACCGCTTCGGCTACGTCCGGGACAATTTCACCAAGTCGAGCCTGATGGAAACGCTGCCGGGCGATATCGCCATCGGCCATGTGCGCTACTCCACCGCAGGCTCCAAGGGGGCGGTGATCCGCGATATCCAACCCTTCTTCGGCGAGTTCTCGATGGGCGGCTGCGCGGTCGCGCATAACGGCAACCTCACCAATGCCGACGCGCTGCGCCGCGAACTGATCGAGCGCGGCGCGATCTTCCAGTCGTCGTCCGACAGCGAATGCATCATCCACTTGATGGCGCGCTCGATCCAGCGCAAGCACGCCGACCGGATCGCCGACGCGCTGCGCCGCGTGGAAGGCGCGTTCTCCATCGTCGCGATGACGCGCACCAAGCTGATCGGTGTGCGCGACCCGCTGGGCGTGCGCCCGTTGGTGCTGGGGAAGCTCGGCGAACATGGCTATGTGCTCAGTTCCGAGACCTGTGCGCTCGACATCATCGGCGCGGAATTCGTCCGCGAGATCGATCCGGGCGAGATGGTGGTCATTCAGGACGGCCATATCGAAAGCTCGCGTCCCTTCGGCCCCTCGACCGGGCGCTTCTGCATCTTCGAGCATGTCTATTTCTCGCGCCCCGACAGCATGATCGGCGGCCGCTCGGTCTACGAGACCCGTCGCGCCATCGGCGTCGAGCTGGCCCGCGAAGCCCCGGTCGAGGCCGATCTGGTCTGCCCCGTGCCCGACAGCGGCACCCCCGCCGCGATCGGCTACAGTCAGGAAAGCGGCATCCCCTTCGCGCTCGGGATTACGCGCAACCAGTATATGGGCCGCACCTTCATCGAACCGACCGAGCAGATCCGCAACATGGGTGTGCGCCTCAAGTTGAACGTCAACAAGTCGCTCATTCGCGGCAAACGGGTGGTCCTTGTCGACGACTCGGTCGTGCGCGGCACCACCTCGCGCAAGATCAAGGACATGATCCTCGATGCGGGCGCGAAATCGGTGCATTTCCGGATCGCCTCGCCGCCGACCGCATGGCCGTGCTTCTACGGCGTCGACACGCCGAACCGCGACAAGCTGCTGGCGGCGCAGATGACCGAGGAAGAGATGCGCGAATGGGTCGGCGTGGACAGCCTCAAGTTCATCTCGCTCGACGGGCTGTATCGCGCGGTGGGCGAGGCCAAGGGCCGCGACAATTCCTGCCCGCAATATTGCGATGCCTGCTTCTCCGGCGAGTATCCGATCACGCCTTCGGATCAGCTGGAAAAGGGTTTCGAGATGAAGGCGGCCGAGTAAGCGCGCGGCGCTTTCCGTTCGTCTGATACGATTTCTTCAGGGCCGCCGCGCGTATCGCGTTGCGGCCCTCAGTCTTCCTGACAGGCGCGGAACAGCGGTTGCGCCTCGCCATCCTCGGCGATCCAGTCGAGCATCGCGCCGTGGCCCTTTGTCCACCACACATAACCCGCCTCGCCCTCGCCATCCTCGGCGTATCTCGCGCCGTCGGCAGAGCGGATATGGCTCATCACGACGAGCCGTCCCTGCAGGAACAGGGCGACGCGCTGGGGATCGGTGTCGTTGATGTAGGCCGCGTGCACTTCCGCGCCGCGCTCGCAATGATAGGTGACGGTCACTACCGGCTCTACCGTATCGCCGGTCGTCGGGTTGAGCGGCTCAAGCCGCTCGACGGGCGTGTCGTGTTGCCCCGATGGCGCCGCCGCATCCTGCGCCTCCACCGGCCCCGTCAGCGCGGCGCCCGCGAGCAGCGCCCCAAATAGCGTACGTCTCACGCGTCGTCCTCGACCCGGTCGGCGAGCGACTCCGCGCGTGCGGCGATCTCGGCCAGCGTCTCGGTCACTTCGGGCGGCAGGATCGGCACTTCGACATGGGCCGGGTTCGACTGCAATTCGTCGATCTTCGCCTGCAATTCGCCAAGACGGTTCATCGCGTCGCGCAGCTGATCCTCGATACCCGCAGCCTTGTCGGCCAGCATCAGCCCCGACATCAAGAGCATCCGGTTCTCGGGCACGCGCCCGATCTGGCCCAGAAGCACCTGCGCCTCGCTGTCGAGCATCCCGGCAGCCGAGCGCAGGAAATGTTCTTCACCCTCTTGGCAGGCGACCTGAAAATCGCGGCCGCCGACGGAAATCGTCACCTCAGGCATCGGTCCCCTCCTCGCGGTTCGCCGCTTCGATGATCGGGTCGAGACCCGCGATGATCTGCTCAAGCTCGGCGCTTTCGCCGTCGCGCGCGGCGCGCAGGCTTTGCAACTCGGCCATCAGCGCCTCGTCGGAGAAGGCCACGCCCTCGTCCATCAGCTTGCGATTGGCCGCGACCAGCGCCGCGTTGGCTTGCTTGAGGGCAGCGACCTCCTTGAAGGCAGATTCCTGCGCCCGGACGGCGGCGCCGTATTTGCGCTCCATCGCGCCCAGCGTGGTGTCCTGTTTCTCGCGGATCGCGCGGACGCGTTCGGAGAGTTGTGCGTTCGCTTCCTGCTCCGCGGCGAGCGCGGCTTTCAGTTCGGCCACCTCCGCCGGATCTGCGACAACTTCGGGCGGCGGCTCCGGTACCGGGGGCAGTTCCGCCTCGGCGGCCTCCGGCTCGGTTTGCTGCGCTGCGGATTGCGCTGCCTTGGCCTGCATTGCCTCGCGCTGCTTGAGCGCTTCGACCCCGCGCCCGATCCGTTCGAGCGCGAAAGCGATGCGGCGTTCGTATTCGGCGATATCACTCATGCACGCCTCCTCGTCCTCATGTTTTTCGCTTGCCATGGCCGAATCGCGGCCCGGCTGCGGATTTCGATCAGTCTAACCCTTTGCGACAGGGCAAGCCCACCCTTTTGCCCCAAGCACTTGTGGGCCACGCTTGATCTTGGGCCGATCCCTGCTATCAGGGGCGCGGACCCATCCAACTGCTGCCCCGCGAAAGGACGTTTCATGGAAATCGAAGAGCTGCGCGCCGCCCATCCTGAGCATTGGAAACTTGCCTCCGCGATCCGCGCATTGGCGATGGATGCGGTGCAGGCCGCCAATTCCGGTCACCCCGGCATGCCGATGGGTATGGCCGACGTGGCGACCGTTCTGTTCCAGAACCACCTGAAATTCGACGTGAAGAACCCGAAATGGGCTGACCGCGACCGCTTCATCCTTTCGGCCGGCCACGGCTCGATGCTGATCTATTCGCTGCTCTATCTCTGCGGCGATGAGCAGGTCACGCTCGACCAGATCAAGAACTTCCGCCAGTCGGGCGCGCTGACCGCGGGCCACCCCGAGAATTTCCTGCTCGACGCGGTGGAAACCACCACCGGGCCGCTCGGCCAGGGCCTCGCGACCTCGGTCGGCATGGCCATCGCCGAAGAGGCGCTGCGCGCGCAATGGGGCAAGAAGCTCGTCGATCACCGGACCTGGGTCATCGCAGGCGACGGCTGCCTGATGGAAGGCATCAGCCAGGAGGCCATCGGCCTTGCCGGGATGCAGGAATTGTCGAACCTGATCGTGCTGTGGGACAACAACGACATCACCATCGACGGCCGCGTGTCGATGTCGGACAAGACCGACCAGCGCAAGCGCTTCGAGGCGTCGGGCTGGACTGTCTTCGCCTGTGACGGCCACGATCCGGTTGCCATCGACGAGGCGCTGACCAAGGCGAAGCAAGCCAAGGGTCCGGTTCTGGTCGACTGCAAGACCATCATCGGCTTCGGCGCCCCCACCAAGGCCGACAGCTACTCCGCCCACGGCTCGCCGCTGGGCGACGAGGAGATCGCGCGCACCAAGGCGATCTACGGTTGGAATCACGGCCCGTTCGAAATCCCCGCCGACGTAAAGTCGCAATGGGAAGCGATCGGCACCCGCGGCGCAGCAGAGCGCGCCGAATGGGAGGAGCGCTTCGGCAAGCTCTCGGCGGCCAAGCAGGCCGAGTTCACGCGCATCATGGAAGGCGGCGTCTCGAAGAAGCTGACCGGCGCGATCCGCAAGTTCAAGAAGGAACAGGCCGAGGCCAAACCGAAGGTCGCGACCCGCAAGGCGTCCGAAATGGTTCTGGGCGTGATCAACGCCGCCTGCCCCGAGACCATCGGCGGCTCGGCCGACCTCACCGGCTCGAACCTCACGAAGTCGAAGGACATGACGGTCTTCAACGCGGAGAACCGCAAGGGTCGCTACATCCACTACGGCATCCGCGAGCATGGCATGGCCGCCGCGATGAACGGTCAGTGGCTGCATGGCGGCGTGCGCCCTTATGGCGGCACGTTCTTCTGCTTCACCGACTACGCGCGCGGCGCGATGCGTCTCTCGGCTCTGATGAAAGTGCCGACCGTCTATGTCATGACCCATGACTCGATCGGTCTGGGCGAAGATGGCCCGACGCACCAGCCGGTCGAGCATCTCGCGATTTGCCGCGCGACGCCGAACACGCTGACCTTCCGCCCCGCCGATGTCATCGAGACCGCCGAGGCGTGGGAAATCGCGATGAACCAAGAGGGCACCCCCTCGGTTCTGGCGCTGTCGCGTCAGGGTCTGCCGACGCTGCGCACCGAGTACAAGCCGCAGAACCTCACCGCGCGCGGCGCCTATGTTCTGGCCGAAGCCGATGGCAAGCGTCAGGTGATCCTGATGGCGACCGGCTCGGAAGTGGAAATCGCGCTGAAAGCTCGCGAGATGCTGCAGAAGGAAGCGATCGGTACCCGTGTCGTCTCGATGCCCTGCATGGAGCTGTTCGCCGAGCAGGACGAGGCCTACCGCAAGCGCGTGCTGCCGCCGAACTCGGTCCGCGTGGCGGTCGAGGCCGCCGTGCGCCAGCCGTGGGACCGCTGGCTTCTGGGCGAGCGTGGCCGCGAGGCGAAAGCCGGCTTCGTGGGCATGGAGGGCTTCGGCGCCTCCGCCCCGGCAGGCGAGCTTTACGAGAAGTTCGGGATCACCCCCGAGGCCGTGGCCGAGAAGGTCAAGAGCCTCCTCTGATGGCTCTGCCCGGGTTGAAAGCGACAGCGAGGGGGCCCGGCGTGGCCCCCTCTTTGCTTCCCGAGGGCGATCGCCCCGGGATGGGGATCGCGCTGATGCTCGGCGCGTTCTCGATGCTGACTCTGATGGACGCTTTCGCGAAACTTCTCGGGCAAGGTTACCACCCGCTTCTGATCGTCTGGGCGCGCTTCGCGGTGAATGCCGCCGTGCTGGCGGTCATCTATCGCGGCAGCCTGCCGCGCAGGCTTCGCAGCGCACAGCCGAAGTTCCAACTGGGCCGGGCCTTGTTCCAGATGGGCGCGATCGTTTCGTTCTTCTACGCGCTGAAACATGTCCCGCTGGCCACCGCGACCGCGCTTGGCGATCTGAACCCCGTGATCGTGACGCTCGGCGCCGCCCTGTTTCTGGGCGAGCGGCTGGGCCCACACCGCATCTTCGGCATCGCGGCCGCGTTCATCGGCGCGATGATCATCCTGCGCCCGGGTTTCGCGGGCTTTCATCCGGCTGCACTGTTGGCGCTACTCGCCGCCTTCAGCTTCGCGGGCGCGGTGCTGCTGACGCGCTACCTGCGCGGCGATAGCGCGGCCACCTCGCAGCTCTGGTCCGCCTATACCGGGCTTGCGCTTTCCTCGCTCGCCCTGCCCTTCATATGGCAGCCGATCGCGCTCTCCGATCTGTGGGTTTTCCTCGGCCTCGGGCTTGCGGGTAGCCTCTCGCAATTTCTGCTGATCCGCGCCTTCGCGCTGGCCGAGGCCTCGACGCTGGCACCGTTCGGCTATTCGGGTCTGCTGTTCGCGTCCTTCTGGGGCTGGTTGATGTTCGGACAGTTTCCTGACGGGTTCACGATCGCCGGGGCGCTTGTGATCGTGGGGGCTGGCCTCTATGTCTGGTCGCGTGAGCGCCGAGCTGCGCGCCAAGCCAGAGCCTGACACCCGACACGATGAAGTACCGCGAACCCACCTTGTCCGACCGCGTCTCGAATGCCCTTTTCGTGGCGGTGATGCGGCTGGTCCAGCGGCTACCGTACGAGCGGCGCATCCCGGCGGCGGGGCGGATGGTGGCGCGGCTCGCGCCGGTCCTTGGCTTCACCCGCAAAATCCGCGAGAATCTGGCGATCGCCTGTCCTGATCTGTCCGAGGACGAGATCAAGCGGCTGCAGCGCGAGATGCCCGACAATCTGGGCCGCATGTTGGCGGAGATCTATTCCGGCGAGGAATTCGTGGCCCGCGTGCGCGATCTGCCGATCGAAGGCCCCGGGGCCGAGACGCTGGAAGCCGCCCATCGCGAGGGGCGTCCGGTCGTTCTGGCTGCGGGCCATTTCGGCAATTACGACGCGTGGCGCGCGGCGCTTGCAGGGCGCGGCTACCGGGTCGGCGCGATCTACCGCCCGATGAACAACCCGCTCTTCAACGAACAATATGTCTCGACCATTTCCGCCATCGCCGAGCCGCTGTTCTCGCGCTCGCGCCGGGGTTTGGGCGACATGATAAAGTTCCTGCGCGATGGCGGGATGGTCGCCTTCGGCTTCGATCAGCATTTCAGCAAGGGCGCGGAATTGAGCTTCTTCGGCCTGCCCGCCTTCACACCTCTGTCTGCGGCGGAAATGGCGCTGAAGATGAAGGCCGATCTGGTGCCGATCTACGCGGTCCGCCAGCCCGACGGACTCAGCTTCAGGATCTATGCTGACAAGCCCGTGCCCCATACCGACCCCGAAACGATGACCCAGACCCTCAATGACGGGCTGGAGGAGATGATCCTCAAGCACATGGAGCAATGGCTCTGGATTCATCGCCGCTGGAAGGGGAAACGCAAATAAGAAAAGGCGCGCGAGATTTTCTCGCGCGCCTTTTTGGCCTCTCGGACCGGCTCAGTTGCCGCGCTGGATCCGCTCCATCAGCGCGCCGGTTTCCTCCGCCGGAAGTGCCGCGCGCAGCGCGAACCAGATCACGACCAGCGACCACACCGCGACGAGGGCCATCCCACCCCAGAAGTTCAGCACCCCCAGCGCGTGATCCGAAGTGCCGAGCGCGGTGATGATCCAGAGCCCGCCGAACCACAGCGCGAGCCAGCCGATATGGCGCCAGCCGAACTCGGAGGCGGATTTATTCTGCACGACGTGGAACACGAGCGCGTAGATGGCGAAGCCCACGAGCAGCATCCCGAACAGGATCGAGTCGGTGTAGAACCCGGTCCAGTAGATCACGAGGTTCGAGGCAATGAAGGCCAGTGGTGCAAGGAACTCCGCCCCTTTCAGACGGAACGCACGCTCGGCATCGGGCTGCGACCGGCGCAGCACCATCAGCACGATCGGACCAAGGCCATAAGTCAGAACCGTGATCGAGCTGATATAGCCCACCAGCAATTGCCACGCCGGGAAGGGCAGCAGGAAGAAAACGCCCACGGCCCACATCACCGCAACCGCCAGCCACGGCACGCCGTGACGGGTGGTATGCGTCAGCGCGCTCGGCCCGCTATCGGTATCGCCCACGGCATAGAGGATGCGCGAGCCGCCAGTGACGTAGATCAGCCCCGTCCCGCCGGGCGAGATATAGGCGTCCACGTAGAGGAGCAGCGCCAGCCAGCCCATGCCGAGCGTCGCGGCGAGACCGGCGAAGGGACCCGCGGAACCTTTGAAGCTCAGAGACGACCAGCCATTCGCCAGATCGCCCTTCGAGAGGGCCATGATGAAGGCCACTTGCAGCAGGATATAGACGATCGCGGCAAGAATGACCGAGCCGATCACAGCCATCGGGATATTGCGGCCGGGATTGGCGCTCTCGCCGCCCAAGTCGATCGCCGTGCGAAAGCCGAGGAACGAGAACACGATCCCTGCGGCCGGAATCGCGGTGAACATGCCTTGCGCCTTGTAGGTACCCGGAGCCGCATGCCAGACGCCCCAATGGGACGAAGCCGCGATCAGGCCGACCACGGTGATCAGAGGCACCGCGATCTTCCACCACGTCACTGTATTGTTCACCTTCAGCAGCGCCTTGATCGCCAGCAAGTTCAGCAGCGCCAGAACGCTCAGGAGAAGCGCGGAGGTGATGAAGCCCACCAGCGTCAGCGTGCCCGTCCCGTCTCCGCGCAGAAAATAGGGCAGGTAATTGTTCGCATAGGTCACGATCCCCTCGGCCTCGACCGCAGGCACCGGCGCATAGCTGAGAAACAGCATCCAGCCCCAGAGCCTGCCCAAGGTCGCACCGTGGCTCGCGTGGCTCATATGGACCAGCGCGCCGGATTTGGAGAACATCGTGGAGAGTTCGGCGAAGCACAGCGCGATCAGCATGATGATCGCCGCCCCGACCACCCAGGACCAGACCGAGAGCGGCCCAGCGATTTTCGAGGCGTGATAGGCCCCGAAGAGCCAGCCCGAGCCGATCATCGACGTCGTGGAGGCGAAGAGCAGCCCGATGACCCCGGCGTCCCGCCGCAGCTTGCCTCCTCCCGCCATCGTTTCGGTTGATGCCATTGGTGAATCCCCTGTTTCTTATTGATCACAGGAGTTCAACTAGGGCGCGATCTCGCCAACCGGAGCGATTACACGGGCTTGTGGCGGAACGCGATCACGCGTGAAATCCGCAGTCAGCCTTAGCGCAGAAATTTCTGGGCGAGCTTCGCCATGCGTCCGCTGCGATAGGGCGGCATCAGCATCGCGAGCGGCGCGAAACGGTTCTCGAGCACGGGTTTGAGATGAGTGAATGCCTCGAAGCCCCAATGGCCATGCGCCGCACCCACGCCCGAATTGCCGATCCCGCCGAAGGGCAGGTTCTGGTGCAGGTAATGAACCAGCGCGACATTGATGCCCACCGCGCCGGAACTGGTTGCGCGGCGCAATCGGTCGATCAAGCCGCGGTCGCGCTCGAAGATGTAAAGGGCGAGCGGCTTCGGCCCGGCCTCGATCCGCGTCACCACATCCACCGCATCGTCGAAGGGAATGACCGGCAGGACGGGACCGAAAATCTCCTCCTGCTCGACCGTCATCGACGGATCGGTGCCCATCAGGACGGTCGGCGCGATATAGCGGCTCTGCGCCTCACCGGTTGCGCCGGTCAGCGCCTTTGCGCCCGCTGACTGCGCGCTCTCGATCATGTCCATGAGCCGGGCGAAATGATCCGGGTTGATGATCCGCGCGAGATCGCGCGAGGCCGCCTGCGCCTCTTCCGTCTTGCCATACATCCGCGCAATCGCGGCTTTCAGCTCGGCCAGGAACGGGGCCTCGACCTGCTTGGCGACATAGACGTGATCGGGGGCGATGCAGGTCTGACCGGCATTCGCGAACTTGCCCCAGGCGATCATCCGCGCGGCCTTTTTCAGGTCGGCGCCGGGGCCGACGATGACCGGGGATTTGCCGCCCAGCTCCAGCGTCACGGAGGTGAGATGCTTCGCCGCCGCCGCCATCACGATCTTGCCCACCCGCGGCGAGCCGGTGAAGAAAATATGATCGAAAGGTTGCTCTAGCAGTTCCTGACTGACCTCGACCCCGCCCTGCACCACACGCACGAGATCGGCAGGTAGCGCCTCGTCGACGATCTGCGCGATCACGGCGGCGCTGGCCGGGGCCAGCTCTGAGGGTTTGACGATCGCGGCACAGCCCGCCGCGATGGCCGAAACCAGCGGCCCGAGCGACAGCGCCAGCGGGTAGTTCCACGGCGCGATGATCAGCGCGGTGCCCTTCGGCTCCGGCACGATCCGCGCGCGGGTGCCCAACATCGCACGGGTCGGGCGCACCCGACGCACTTTCGTCCACGTTTTCAGATTGCGCAACGCGTGCGAAATCTCCGCCTGAACGGGCAGGATCTCGGTCAGGCGAATTTCGGCCTCGGGCTTGGCGAAATCCTCCGCCAGCGCGGCGAGGATCTCCGCCTCGCAATCATGGATCGCGCGCGAGAGCGCCTGCAGCGCCGCGCGCCGTTGCGCCGGATCGAAAGCCATGCGGCGCTGCGGGTTGCCCGCCGCTAGGTCGACGAAAATCTGCGACGGGGTCTTGAAACTGCGATGATCCATCGAGGCTCCTTTGTCGCGCATCTCACCGCGCGGGACGGGAATTGGCAAGCGGCAGCGCGGCTTAGCGCGCGCGACGCAGCGGCAGGGACAGCACGAAGAGCACAGCGGAGGCCGCCACGATCGTCGGACCCGCAGGCGTGTCGAACTGCAACGAGCCCCATAGCCCGAGCAGCACCGAGGCGATCCCCACCCCGGTCGCGCCCGCCGCCATCGCCTCCGGCCCGCGCGCAAATTGCCGCGCCGTAGCCGCCGGGACGATCAGCAACGCCGCGATCAGAAGCGCACCGACGATCTTGATCGCCACCGCCACGGTCAGCGCCAGCGCGATGGTCAATGCCATCTGCTCGCGTCGCGGGTCGAGCCCGGAAGACATCGCCAGCTCGTCATTGATCGTCGCGGTCAGCAGCCCCTGCCAGCGCCATGCCAGAAGTGCTGCGACGACTGCGGCCCCACCCCAGACTACGGCCAGATCGCTGCGCGACACGGCGAGGATATCACCGAACAGCCAAGCCGACAGATCGACCCGCAGCCCCGATTGCAGCGACGCCGCGACGAGGCCGAAGGCGAGCGCGGAATGGGCGAGCACCCCCAAGAGCGTGTCCATCGCATGGCCGCGCCCCGACAGCCGCGCGACGGTGAGCGCCATCGCCAGCGCCACGCCAAGCGTGCCGAGATAGACCGAGATGCCGAAGGCGAAGCTAAGTGCCACGCCGAGGATCGCCGCATGGGCGGTCGCATCGCCGAAATAGGCCATGCGCCGCCACACAACGAAAGAGCCCAGAGGCCCGGTCGCGAAGGTCAGGCCGATCCCGGCCAATGCCGCGCGGAAAAGAAAATCGTCAAACATGCGCCTGCCCGTGCGTGTGAGTGCCGTCCTTCGCCGCGTCGTCGGCGTGATCGTGATCGTGGTTGCAGGTTGCGTGATCCGCATGTTCGCCATGATCGTGGCTGTGCTGATAGAGCGCGAAGGCTCCTTGCGTGCCCATCCCGAATAGCGCGCGATATTCCGGCGCCTCGGCCACCACCTTCGGCGTCCCCTGACAGCAGACATGGCCGTTGAGGCAGATCACCCTGTCCGAGGCCGACATCACGACATGCAGATCGTGACTGACCATCAGCACCGCGCAGCCGGTTTCCTGACGGACCTCCTCGATCAGCTTGTAGAACCCCGCCGTGCCGGGCTGGTCGAGCCCCTGCGTCGGCTCGTCGAGGATCAGGATCTGCGGCTCGGACAGCAGGGCGCGCGCCAGAAGCACACGTTGAAACTGCCCGCCCGAGAGCCGCGAAATCTGCCGCCCACCGAGATGCGGAACGCCGGTGCGCTCCAAAGCGGCCTCGGCGCGGGCGTTCGAGACGCGCTTGGGCAGCGACAGGAACCGGCGCACGGTCAGCGGCAGGCTCGCATCGACATGCAGCTTTTGCGGGACGTAACCGATCCGCAGCCCGGCCTGACGGTTCACCTTGCCCCGCGCGGCACGCTCCAACCCAATCAGGGCGCGGATCAGCGTCGATTTCCCCGACCCGTTGGGCCCGACGACGGTAACGATCTCGCCGGAGGAAATCGTGAAGTCGACGCCGTGAAGCACCTCGACCTCGCCATGGCGCACGCTCAGACCCTGCGCCGTGATCAACTCGCTCATTGCGCCTCCTCGGCGGCGCAGTTGGGGCAGAGCCCCAGCGCCTCTACGGTGGCCCGCTCGACATGGAAATTCAACCGCTCGGCTGCGCCCTGCAACGCGTGACGCACCTCGTCGGCCCCTTCTTCGGGGCCGGCCTCGGCGACTTCGCCACAGTTGCGGCAGATCAGGAAAACCGGCGCATGTTTTTCGCCCGGGCTCATGCAGGCGGCGAAGGCGTTGAGGCGACGCACGCGATGCGCGAGACCGTGCTCGACAAGGAATTCCAGCGCGCGATAGGCGACGGGCGGCTGCTTGCCGTACCCATCCGCCGCGAGCCGGTCGAGCACTTCGTAGGCCCCCATAGCCCGATGTTCTTCCAGCAGTATTTCCAGTGCACGCTTACGCACAGGAGTCAGCCGCGCGCCCTTTTCGGCGGCGACAGCCTCGGCGCGCGCCAGCGTCGCGCCGGCGCATCGGCTGTGGTCATGCGGCGTGAAAGCCTTTGCGGAAGAGGTCGAAGAACCCACGAGCATGTTACCTTATCACATTTCTTCTTGACGAGTGATTTTATAACATACATTTTCCGCTCCTCAGATCAAGCTGGACAGGAGACATCAGATGCGCCCCACCCTTCCCGTTCTCGT
Source organism: Thioclava sp. JM3 (assembly GCF_002213185.1). Lineage (NCBI taxonomy): Bacteria > Pseudomonadati > Pseudomonadota > Alphaproteobacteria > Rhodobacterales > Paracoccaceae > Thioclava > Thioclava sp. JM3. The sequence goes on along the minus strand of NZ_NBOB01000002.1, from coordinate 425,301 downwards.
GAGCGCCCTTGCCGCACTGCCCGCCCTCGCCCAAGCCGAGGTGCCCAGTGTGGTGACCGATGTTCCGCCGGTGCAATCACTCGTCGCGCAGGTGATGGGCGATCTGGGGCAGCCGGAGGTTCTGCTCGGCCAGAATTCCGACGCGCATCACTATCAACTGAAGCCCAGCCAGGCGCGCGATCTGCAAGACGCGGACCTCGTCTTCTGGGTCGGCCCGCGGCTGACGCCGTGGCTCGAACGCGCGATCGACGGCGTGGGAGTGAAGGGCCAGTCGGTCGAATTGCTTCACGCGCCCGGCACGACCCTGCGAAGCTTCTCGGTGCCGGACCCGCATGATCACAGCGTCGACGCCGACGCGGATCACGCCGAGGCCGGGAATGGGGACCACGCCGAAGTCGACCAGATGACCGATCCGCATGCTTGGCTTGACCCCGACAATGCGAAGCTCTGGCTCGGTCTGATCGCCGAAGACCTCTCCAAGGCCGATCCCGAACATGCCGAGACCTACGCGGCCAACGCTGAAGCCGCGCAAGCGCGGATCGAGACGCTCGACGCCAAGCTCAAGGCCGAGTTCGCGCCGGTCGCGGACAAGCCTTTCCTCGTCTATCACGCGGCGTACGGCTATCTCGCCGATCATTACGGCCTGACCATCATGGGCGCGCTTTCCCCAAGCGATGCCTCCACCCCGGGGGCCGCCCATCTGGTGAGCCTGCGCGAAGAGGCGTCGGCCAAGGAAGCCGTCTGCGCCTTCCCGGAAGCGAACCACGACCCGAAAATGGTCGAAATCCTCGTCGATGGGACGCCGGTGAGGCTCGGCAAGTCGCTCGATCCTTCCGGCACCGCGCTGACCTATGGCCCCGGTCTCTATGAGGACCTGATGCAAGGAATGGCGGACACGATCACCGCCTGCCTGTCGCAGGGTTGATCCCGCACCACCTCCATGCGATCTGATGCGCCATGGCTGATTGGATCGCACTCACGGAAGAATTCGGGCGCTGGCGCGCCGCACATGTGTCGGACGGGGCGGTGACCGACCGCAAAACCGGGCCCGCCGCGCGCCCGCTCTTGCCTGAAGGGGCTGCTGCCATCGTGGCGGCCTCCACTGCAGGCCCTGACCTTCGCGCGCTTCCCTGCACGCCTCGCCCCGACGGAGCGCTGCCGCTAACCGAGATCGGCGGGCAAAGCTACCCCGCCCTGCCCGGCCTCATCCAAGACAGCGACGGCACCGAGATCACGGCCCCCGAGGCCGCCCGAATCGCCGGTATCCTCGCAGGCATCCCGCAATTCGATGGCGTGATCTGGATTTGCGGCGCAAGCGCGATCTGGGCGCATATCTCGGCGGGCGAAGTCGTCAGCGCGATGCGCGCAGGCTCCGCCGCGATGCTGGCCGCGCTCGGCGCACCGCTCGAAGCCGGCGACGGGTTCGACGCAGCTCTCGCCGATACGCTTTCGCGCCCCGAACGCCTCGCCCGCGAATTGGCCCCGCTCAGCCTTGGACGCCCCACCCCGCGCGCCGCCGGCGCCGTGCTGGGCGCGGAACTCGCCGCGGCGAAACCGTGGTGGCTGGGCCAGACCGTGCTGGCGCTGTCCTCCGCCTCCGCCCCCGGCTGGTCGGAAATTTGCGCCCGTGGCTTGCAAGCGCAGGGCGCGCAGGTCACTTTGGGCGACGGAGAGGCCGCGCTGATCGCGGGACTGTCCGCGGCGCGCCGGCCCGGCGCGTAACCCGGCGGCGGAGACAGGCGGCAGAGGATGAATGCATGAGTGATACCGAACTGCCCGAAGCCTTCGCCGAACTCGCCCCCCGTTTCGGATTTTCCCGCCCCGCCGGCCGCTGCCTCGGCGCGATCTGGCGCGCGGCTCAAGCGCCCTCGGCCGACGATTTGGTCGCGCAGCTTGGGTTGTCGCGCTCCAACGTCTCGACCGCGTTGAAGGAATTGCGCGATGCGGGCCTCGTGCAGGCGGCCCGGTCCCCTGGCTCGCGCAAGGATTACTTCGTCGCCCCGACCGAGCCGTGGGAACTGGCGCGGCTGATGCTGGCCGAGCGCGAACGTCGCGTGATCGGCCCCGCACGTGATCACCTATCCGCCCTGGAGGCCCGCAGCGCCGATCCGCGGGCGGCGGCCTTGTGTGAACTCCTCGACGCGGCCTCGGGCTATATACAGGCGCTGATCCGCCTCGATCCGACCGAACTGGCCCGGCATATCGACCCCGCACGCGGCGGCGGTCAGACCGGGAAACCCGCACCGAAAACCTCCAAGAAGAAAAAGAAAAAAGCCGCGCAGGGATAGGCGCGGCTTTCTCGATTTCAGAGGGAAGCCGGGATCACACCAACCGGCTCTGATCCAACGCGGCCTTGATGAAGCCCGCGAACAGCGGATGCGGAGCGAAGGGCTTCGATTTCAGCTCGGGATGGAACTGCACGCCGATGAACCACGGGTGATCCTTGTGCTCGACGATCTCGGGCAGGCGGCCATCCGGCGACATGCCGGAGAAGGTCATCCCGCATTTCTCCAACGGCTCGCGATACTTGATGTCGACCTCATAGCGGTGGCGGTGACGCTCCTCGATATCGGTCGCGCCATAGACCTCGGCGACCTTCGAGCCCTCCTTCAGCGCCGCCGTGTAGGCGCCCAGGCGCATGGTGCCGCCCTTGTCGTCGGTGACCTTGCGCTCGACCCTGTGGTTGCCCTGCACCCATTCCTTGAGGTGATAGACGACCGGGGTGAAGCGCTTCTTGCCCGCCTCGTGATCGAACTCTTCCGAGCCCGCATCATTGACGCCCGCGAGGTTCCGCGCGGCCTCGATGACGGCCATCTGCATACCCAGACAGATGCCCAGGTAAGGAACGCCCTTTTCGCGCGCGAATTGGGCGGCGCGGATCTTGCCCTCGGTGCCGCGCTCACCGAAGCCACCGGGCACAAGGATCGCGTGGTAGTTTTCCAGATAAGGTGCCGGATCTTCGTTCTCGAAAATCTCGGCGTCGATCCATTCGGCCTTCACGCGCACCCGGTTCGCCATCCCGCCATGGGTCAGCGCCTCGGCGATCGACTTGTAGGCGTCTTCGAGCTGAACGTATTTGCCCACGATCGCGACGCGCACCTCGCCCTCGGCATGATCGAGACGGTCCATCACGTCTTCCCAGCGGCTCAGCTCCGGCTTCGGCGCGGGAGAGATGCCGAACGCGTCAAGCACCGCCTGATCGAGACCGACGCGGTGATAGGCCAGCGGCGCCTCGTAGATCGACTTGAGATCGTAGGCGGGGATCACCGCCTCGGGGCGCACGTTACAGAACAGCGCGATCTTGCCGCGCTCCTTGTCGGGGATCGGCTGCTCCGAGCGGCAGACCAGCACGTCGGGCTGGAGGCCGATAGAGCGCAGTTCCTTGACCGAGTGCTGCGTCGGCTTGGTCTTCAGCTCGCCGGACGCCGCCAGATAGGGCAGCAGCGTGAGATGCATGAAGATCACCTGACCGCGCGGTCGGTCCTGGCTGAACTGACGGATCGCTTCGAAGAAGGGTAGACCTTCGATATCGCCCACCGTGCCGCCGATCTCGCACAGCATGAAATCGACCTCGTCATCGCCGACATCGAGGAAATCCTTGATCTCGTTGGTCACGTGCGGGATCACCTGGATCGTCTTGCCCAGATACTCCCCGCGGCGCTCCTTCTCGAGCACGTTGGTGTAGATCCGCCCCGAGGAGATCGAGTCGGTCTTGCGGGCCGAAACCCCGGTGAATCGTTCGTAGTGACCAAGGTCGAGATCGGTCTCCGCCCCGTCATCGGTGACGAAAACCTCGCCATGCTCGAACGGGCTCATCGTGCCCGGATCAACGTTCAGATAGGGATCGAGCTTGCGCAGCCGAACCGAAAAGCCGCGTGCTTGCAGCAATGCCCCCAGGGCGGCGGATGCCAAACCCTTTCCGAGCGACGAGACGACGCCGCCGGTAATGAAGACATAACGTGCCATGAAGACCCCCGTGATCTGCGAAATTCGAATGGTTTCCCTGCCCCAAGAGGGTCAGGATCACGGGATTTAATGCTTACACGATTCGCGGCCTGCCCGCAACCAGACCGCAAGCTATTGAGTTTGGATAGGACGCACCCGCAAGTTTTTGTGGGTGCGAACCGATGGTTGACTGAAGTGACGGCTTAGTTGGCGGCGGGCGGCGTGACCGGACCGCTTTGCGTATCCGTCGTGGTTTCGCCCGCGTTTCCGCCGGTCGAGGCGTCCGAACCGCTGGCAGGCGGCGGCATCACCACGTCGAGCGAGGGCGTCGAACCGGTCGTGTCATTGGCCGGCGCGGTATCCGCCGGCGCGCTTTGCTGGGGCGCAGCGGTGTCGACCACCGAGCCGGTGCCCGCTTTCTGCGCGGCCAGAACCGTCAGCGTCACCGAGGTCGCGAAGAAGCCGGCGGCCAGAACCCAGGTCACGCGGGTCAGCGCATTGGCGGCCTGCCGACCGGTCATCAACCCGCCTACGCCACCGCCGGAGCTGTTGGACGACCCCATGCCGAGACCACCCCCTTCGGAGCGTTGCAGGAGCACCACGCCAATCAGCAGCAGCGCGAGGATCAGGTGGATCGAGAGAACGACGTTTTCCATGAACGGGTCCGGGCCTTCTTTCTTGCGACGCGCCTATCTAGGCGGATGAGGCTGAGGGCGCAAGGCCGCATAGGCGGATTTTCGGCTTTCGCGGGGTCAAATCGGCCCACGCCCGGCCTACACGCGCGCTTTGACTTTCGTATTGGCCCAAATATCCCAGCCGGAGGCTCCTGCGCTGCCCGCCTGCGCGAGGCGTATGGATAGAGCGATCGCCTCTCGCAAATGCGGTCTTTCGCCCCGCGCGCTCAGCCGCTATACCTCGCGCGGTTTTACACCTGCCAAGGAGAGAGCAATGGCCAATGTCGTCGTCGTCGGCGCCCAATGGGGTGACGAGGGGAAAGGCAAGATCGTGGACTGGCTCAGCGAGCGCGCGGACGTGATCGCGCGTTTTCAGGGCGGTCATAACGCGGGCCATACGCTCGTGATCGACGGCAAGGTATACAAGCTCAACGCACTGCCTTCGGGCGTGGTGCGGGGCGGCAAACTCTCGGTGATCGGCAACGGCGTCGTGCTCGACCCGTTCCACCTGCTCGCCGAGATCGAGAAGATCCGCGACCAGGGGGTGGAGATCACCCCCGAGACGCTGATGATCGCGGAGAATACCCCGCTGATCCTGCCGATTCACGGCGAGCTCGACCGCGCCCGCGAGGAAGCGGCCTCGAAAGGCACCAAGATCGGCACCACCGGCCGCGGTATCGGCCCGGCCTACGAAGACAAGGTGGGTCGCCGTTCGGTCCGCGTGGCCGATCTCGCCGATGACGCGACGCTGGAGGCCCGCGTCGACCGCGCGCTGCAGCACCACGATCCGTTGCGCAAGGGGCTCGGCATCGAAGCGATCGACCGCGACGCGCTGATCGCCAAGCTCAAGGAAGTCGCCCCCGAGATCCTCAAATACGCGGCCCCCGTCTGGAAAGTGCTCAATGAGCAGCGCAAGCAGGGCAAGCGGATCCTCTTCGAAGGTGCCCAGGGCTCGCTGCTGGATATCGACTTCGGCACTTACCCCTTCGTAACTTCGTCGAACGTGGTCGCAGGTCAGGCTGCGGCCGGCACCGGCATGGGCCCGGGCGCGATCGATTTCGTGCTCGGGATCGTCAAGGCCTACACCACCCGTGTAGGCGAAGGCCCCTTCCCGACCGAGCTGGACGACGAGGACGGCAACCGCCTCGGCACGCGCGGCCATGAATTCGGCACCGTCACGGGCCGCAAGCGTCGCTGCGGCTGGTTCGACGCGGCCCTGGTGCGTCAGACCTGCGCGATCTCGGGCGTGAACGGCATCGCGCTGACCAAGCTCGACGTGCTCGACGGGTTCGAAACGATCAAAATCTGCACCGGCTACGAACTCGATGGCGAGAAGCTCGACTATCTGCCAACCGCCGCGGAAGAGCAAAAGCGCTGCATCCCCGTCTATGAAGAGATCGAAGGCTGGGCCGAATCGACCGAAGGCGCGCGCAGCTGGGCCGATCTTCCGGCCGCCGCGATCAAATATGTTCGCCGGATCGAGGAGCTGATCGACTGCCCGGTCGCGATGCTTTCGACCTCGCCCGAGCGCGACGACACGATCCTCGTGACCGACCCCTTCGCGGATTGATCCAATGGCGCTGAGCTACAAGGCCCGTCGCCGCCTCTCGCTTCTGGCCCTCGTCGTGGGGTTGCCCGCCTATGTCGTCGTCGCCGTCACGGTGGTGAACTGGGCGGGCGCGCGCTGGGGGCGGCTGCCGATCTGGGCGGAGTTGTGCGTCTATGTCGTGCTCGGCGTGCTTTGGATCGCGCCGCTCAAGCCGATCTTCAAAGGTGTCGGCAAGGACGATCCGGATGATCCACCGCGCGAGTGACACCCTCTGGCGGGCGCGCCGGAAAACGGGCAGGTTAGTCTCATGACCAGCGCGCCTTCCCCCCTCCCGCCCGACAGCCTAACCAATTCCGACATCACGGAATTGACCGCGTGGCGGCACCGCCTGCATCAGGATCCCGAGCTTTCGGGCGAGGAACGCGACACCGCCGCGCGGGTCGTCGCGATGCTGCTGCCAACCGCACCCGACCGGACGCTGACCGAGCTTGGCGGGCACGGGGTCGCCGCAATCTACGACGGCGCGGAGCCCGGACCCACAATCCTGTTGCGCTGCGAACTGGACGCGCTGCCGATCCATGAGACCGGCGCCCCGCCCTACCGCTCCAACTTTCCCGGCAAAGGGCATCTGTGCGGCCATGACGGGCATATGGCGATTCTCGCGGGAGTCGCACGCTGGCTGTCGCGCAATCGTCCCGCCCGTGGCCGCGCGGTCTTGCTGTTCCAACCGGCCGAAGAGACCGGCGCAGGGGCTGCAGCCGTGATTGCCGATCCGCGCTTTGTCGAGATCGCGCCCGACCTGTCCTTCGCCTTGCACAACATGCCGGGTGTCCCTCTCGGAACGGCGGCGCTGCAGGACGGGGTAATGAACTGCGCCTCGCGCGGCATGAAGATCACGCTCACCGGCTGGACCGCTCATGCTTCGTTACCAGAAAGCGGTCGTTCCCCTGCCCCGGCACTGGCCCGGCTGCTGACCGATCTAACGGCGCTCGGCAACGCGTTGCACCAAAGCGATCCCGATTTCGCGCGCGTCACCGTCACCCATGCGCGGCTCGGTGAGCCTGCCTTCGGCGTCGCCCCCGGCGCGGCGGAGCTTTGGGCGACCCTGCGCACCCAGCGCGATGCGGGGATGGCGGGGCTAGTCGACAAGGCCGAGGCGATGGTGCGTGACGCCGCCGATGCGCTCGGGCTGGAGCGCGAGATCACCTATCATGATATCTTTCGCCATTGCGAAAACGCCCCCGAAGCGAATGGCATCCTGCGGGGGGCGCTTCAGGCCGAGGGGATAGAGACCACCGAGACCGATCTACCGATGCGCGCCTCCGAGGATTTCGGTCGTTTTGCCGATCACGGCCCCGCGGCGATGGCGCTTCTGGGCGCAGGCGACCGCCCGGCCCTGCACAATCCCGATTACGACTTTCCCGACGAGCTGATCGCCCCCGGCGCGCGCGTGCTGATCCAATGCCTGCGCGCACGGCTCTATTGATCCAATAAGAAAGGGCGGCCCCGAAGGACCGCCCTTTTCTGATCTTTCGCCGGGGTTACTGTCCCGAGGCCATCTTCGCCTCGTCCCAGTAGCGCGAGGCTTCGGTAATCGCGTATTGGCCGCGCTTCACCTTGGTGATCTTGCCCTGACGCAGCAGACGCCCGAAGACACGCATCCGCTCCTCGCGCGGCACATCAACCGCATCGTCCATGAAGGACAGCTTGCGCATGATCTGCGGCGGCGAGAAATGCGGACGCCCTTCGACGGCCGAGGTATAGGCCGCAGCGGCTTCCAGCAGATCGGAGAGACCCTGCGTACCAAGGCTTTCGGCGAATTCGGCGAAGCTCGTCGCCTGCTCGGGGTTCATCGGCATGGCTTCGGCCTCGTCCGCTCCGCCAGCGCCGAACTGACTTGCCGAGACACGGCGCGGGCGGATCGCGGCGGTGGGCTGAGGCGCGGGCTGCTCATCGGCGGCTTCTTCTTCCGCATCGACGCGCTGTTCCGAGACCAGTACCAGCGGCGCCGGTCGCATTGGTTCGGGGCGACGCGAACCCGTCTCGCCCGAGCTGACCGGGCGACGCGGGCGCACGGCTTGGGTCAGGTCGGCACGATAGGGCTCGGACCCGTCCTCGTCCTCGACGCCGCCTTTCGCGGTGTCCTGCCCCTTGGCCAGACGATCCGCGACGGTCGCAGCCACGGCGGCCTTGAGATGCGCGATCGCGGAGAAGCGGCGGCGCGTCTCGACACCTTCGGCCTGCTTGTCGGCCTCGGCGAGGAGACGATCCATCTCCGCCTCGCGGTCGGTCTCTCTTTCGGAAAGCGACGCGACCTCGCGCGCGGCGAGCTCGGCCGGGGCCTGCGCCTCTTCCGTGTCTTCCGCGTCTGCGGTCCCGGTGGCTTCGGTTTCTTCCGATGCCTCGGCAGCGAACGTGTCGGCGCGGGTATCTTCCTCCGCTTCCGCCATGGCGTCATCTTCCGACATCGCCTCGACCTCGGCTTCCTCGGCCTCGATGATCGTGTTGCCCAGAACCAGCACGTCCTGCGCGTCGAGCGACGCGGTCTCCATGTGTGCCTCAGGCGTTTCCGCCTCGGGCGCCTCGGCATCGTCCTGCGTCAGAACCAGCGGGGCGTCGACCGACTCGTCTTCCAGTTCGGACAGGTCGATTTCCGGCATCGCGTCGTCTTCGGCCACTTCGCCCTGCGCGACGGCCTCTTGCGGAGCCTCGTCGTCGGTCTCGATCTCGGACCCGGTGAAGAGGTTCTCCATCTGCAGTGCCGCGAGCTCGCGCATGAGATCGGCTTCGGCTTCCGGCGACAGGCCGCCAGGCACACGGCTGCCGTGATCGGCATCGTCCCGGGCGCGTGGCTGCTCTGCCTTCGGCGCCGGGCCTGCCTCCGACGAGGCGTCGCCCAGTTCCGCAGCCAGTCGCGCGGCGAGGTCGTCATCCTCGGCTTCTGCTTCCAACTCTGCCTCGGTTTCCACCTCCTGCTCGGCCTCTGCGGCGACTTCAGGCTGTTCTTGCGCCGCATCGGCCTCGGCTTCGACCTGCGCCTCGGCCGGGGTCGCCTGATCTTCCTGAACTTCGGTGGTGGCAACTTCGGCGGTGGCACCGTCTTCGGTCTGCTCCGAACCCTCGTCAGTAGCGGCCGATGCTGCTTCCGCAGACTCGATGGTTTCGCGGCGGCGCACCTTGATCACGCGGGCACGCAAGCGCGGCGTGGCGGGTGCGTCGACCGGCGTTTCGGTGTCGAAGGTGACATCTGCCGAGGCCGCCTCGGCGCTGTCCTCGGATTGATCGGCGTCGGTCTCTTCGGTCGCGCCGAGTTCGTCCGCAGCGGCCTTGAGCGCCGCGATGCGTTTGGCACGCTTGGCCGAACGGCGCGCGCGGCGGGTCGCCTGACGGCGCTGCATCTGATCGTCGCTCGTGTTGAAGTCGGTGTCGGCTTCCTCGTCTTCGTCCGCGTCAGCCTCACCCTGCTCGGCGACGGGCTCTTCGGCTTCAGCCGCTTCGATGTCTTCCGCGGCCTGTTCGAGCGCGACCTCCGCCGCTTCTTCTGCAACGTCTTCTTCGGGCATCTCGGCGTCGGGCTGCGAAGGCTCGGAGGCTTCGGGTTCGATTTCCTCGGCGCTCAGCGGGCCGGAGATGTCAAGGTCGTAGCCGAAATCCTCGGCTTCGCTCGACGGTTCAGCCTCGAAGCGGCCCAGAAGCGCCTCGGGGGCGGAAACGGGTTCGTCTTCCTCGGAGAAGCTGTCGGCCTGAACCTCGCGAGCACGGGCGACGGCTTCGCGGATACGCTGCAGCTTGGCGGCAACGGTTTCCGGCTGCGCGAAGCCTGCTTCGGGCTCGGCGTGCTGCGCCGCAACCTCGGCTTCGGGCTGCTCTGCGACCGGTTCGGGCGCTGTCACCGGCTCGGGCGTCTCGGCGACCTCCGGCTGCGCGGGCGTTTCGGCGGCAGGCGCGGCTTCTTGCGGCGCTTCCGACGTCACAAGCGGCTCTTCCTGCGACGGCGCGAGCGTTTCGTCCGCCGCGGCCTCGCCCCCCAGAAGGGTGTCTTGCTGGCGCAGCACGACGCCGTTTTCCTGAATTTTTGCCTCGACCCGGCGCTGAATCTCCCGCTCCGCGATACGGTGAAGCATCTCCGCATCGGGTTGGGGCGGCTCTGCGCCGAAATACCGGTCGTCGGCGGCCAGATCGCGGAAATACTCCGCAATCGCCTTCATCGTGTTGAAAGGCTCGTCAAATCCTTCCAAGGTGCACGAAAAGGTGCCGTAGGATACGGTCAGGATCTTGCTCGCACCAACCATGGACCACTCGCTTTCTATTGGACCTCAATGCGTCGACATTCCTGTCCAACTGGTTCTTTCGCGTGGACGAAAGAAGGCATTTGAAAGGTTTTTTACCGGTCTCGATTGTCTTTCTTTGCCACAATCGTCATCAATCAATCCATGATTAGCAGTATTGTCCATTCGTCAACCGGGGTTTCGCTTCTCGGCGCCGGCGCGATCAAACAGGCGGATGTTGACGAAGCGTTGACAATCGCCCCCTGCCTCGTGGCCGCCGATGGTGGCGGAGATCGCGCGCTGGCGATGGGCCTGACCCCGAAAGCGGTGATCGGCGATCTGGATTCTCTGTCGGATGCGGCACGGGCATCGCTGGGCCCACGCGTCCATCAGGTGGCCGAGCAGGACAGCACCGATTTCGCGAAATCCCTGCAACGGATCGAGGCACCGTTCATCCTCGCGCTCGGTTTCACGGGGATGCGGCTGGATCACACGCTGGCCGCGATGACCGACCTGATCCGCACGCCGCATCGGGTGGTGATGCTTGCTGAGGAGGAGGTGATCTTCCGCTGCCCTCCGTCGCTCTCGCTCGATCTGGCGGAAGGCACGCGCGTATCACTGTTTCCTTTCGGCGAGGTAAAGGCGCGCTCGGAAGGGCTCCATTGGCCGCTCGACGGGATCGGCTTTACCCCCGCCGAGCGGGTCGGCACCTCGAACCGCGCGACGGGCTCCGTGAGGATCGTGATGGACGGCCCGGCACTGATGATGCTGCCGCGCGAGGAATTCGCTGCCGCGCTGGCCGGTTTGGGGATCGGCTGAGCCGCCCTAGCCCGCCTCGACCCGCAACGTCTCCTCCAGCCACGGCGCTTCCGCCAGAGCCGGTTCGACCACGCGTTCTTGCAGCAGCGTCCGCAGGCGGCCCGCCACTTTCGCAGGCCAATCCGCCATCATCCCGTCGCGCGCCGCCAGCACGATCCGCCGGGTCAAAGGCGGCCCGTCGAGCGGCGAGAGCGCCAGCCCCGCGCGCGGCGCATGGCGCACTGCCGAGGGCGTGAGGATCGTCCAACCCCGCCCTGCCGCGACCAGCGCAAGGATCGCTGGGTAGCTGTCGAGTTCCAGTTGATGCGGCGGCGCCTTGCCCGTTTGCGCGAGATGCGCGGCGATCTGTCGGCCCATCAGCGTGCGCTGGGAATAGTGGATCAGCGGCAGCGGCGGATCGCTCTGCGCAGGCGCATCGGCGGGATGGATGGCGAGGAACGGTTCCGTCAGAAGCGGATGCAGCTCGATCCCGTCGAGCGCGGCGCCCTGCGGCTCGGCGGCGACGGCGACATCCAGACCGCGCGCTTCGAGCTTCGACAGCAGGCGGTGGCTCGGCCCGGTTTCCAGCTCGAACCGGCAGGTGCTGAGCTCATCCGCCATCCCCGCCAGCAGGAGCGGCGTCACCTCGGCCTCGAAATCCTCGATCATGCCCAGCCGGAAACTCGTGAGCCCCGCCGGATCGGCTTGGCCCACCCCGGCGCGGCCCCGCGCCAATTCGTCCAACATCGCCTCGGCATGAGGCAGGAAAGCCCGCCCGGCAGCCGTCAGCGCGAACGGCCGGGCCGAACGGTCCACAAGCTCCGCGCCCAAAGCGCTTTCCAGACCTGCGAGTTGCTGGCTGACCGCCGAGGCCGAAACGCCGAGGCGGCGCGCGGCGGCGGTAGTCGCGCCTTCCTCTGCCGTGGCCACGAAGACCTCGACCGCCCAGAGGCTGATGCGGGGATGGGCGGCGGGCATGGGAGGCTCCGTGGTCGGGGAGGCGATAAGTCTTGCCGCGCAGACTGCCCTGCCCCGCCCCGGTACGCAAGCCGCGCGCAACCATGGGACATCGTAGAGCATTGACGCCGACCGCGCCGCGGATAGCCTCGCTTCCATCCATCGCCCATCCCGAAGGAGTCGCGAGATGAAAGACCAAAGCTGGCAGGCCCGCGCCGATGCGCATAGCTTCTACGGTTTCACTGATCTGCCCACGATCCACGATCGCAGCGCGGTCGTCGTGACCCATGGCGAGGGGCCGTACATCTTCGACACCGAGGGGCGGAAATATCTCGATGCGAATTCCGGGCTCTGGAACATGGTCGCCGGGTTCGACCATCCAGGGCTGATCGCGGCGGCGCAGGCGCAATATGCGCGCTTCCCGGGCTATCACGCGTTCTTCGGGCGGATGTCGGACCAGACGGTGATGCTGTCCGAGAAGCTGATCGAGGTCTCGCCTTTCGGCGACGGCAAGGTGTTCTACACCAATTCCGGCTCCGAGGCGAATGACACGATGGTCAAGATGCTGTGGTTCCTGCACGCCGCCGAGGGCAAGCCGCAGAAGCGCAAGATCCTGACCCGCAAGAACGCCTATCACGGGGTCACGGCGGTCTCGGCCTCGATGACGGGCAAGCCCTATAATTCGGTCTTCGGCCTGCCGCTGCCGGGGTTTCTGCATCTCACCTGCCCACATTACTGGCGCGAGGGACATGAGGGCGAGACGGAGGAGCAATTCACCCACCGCCTCGCGAACGAGCTGGAAGCGACGATCATCAAGGAAGGCGCGGAGACGATCGCGGGCTTCTTCGCCGAGCCGGTGATGGGCGCGGGCGGGGTGATCACGCCGCCGAAGGGCTATTTCCAGGCGGTCGCGAAGATTCTCAAGAAATACGACATCCCGCTGATCTCGGACGAGGTGATCTGCGGCTTCGGGCGCACCGGCAACACATGGGGCTGCGAAACCTATGACTTCCAGCCCGACGCGATAATCTCGTCGAAAAACCTCACCGCCGGGTTCTTCCCGATGGGTGCGGTGATCCTCGGCCCGGAACTGTCAGCCCGCCTGCAAGCCGCCTCCGAGGCGATCGAGGAATTCCCCCACGGATTCACCGCTTCGGGCCACCCGGTCGGTTGCGCGATCGCATTAAAAGCGATCGACGTGGTGATGAACGAGGGGCTGGCCGAGAATGTCCGCCGCCTGAGCCCGCGACTGGAGGAGGGCCTCGCCCAGATCGCGCAAAACCCCAATATCGGCGAACTGCGCGGCGTGGGCTACATGTGGGCGCTGGAAGCGGTGAAGGACCGCGAGAGCAAGACCCCGTTCGACGGGTCGCTCTCGGTCTCGGAACGCATCGCCAATGCCTGCACCGATCAGGGGCTGATCTGCCGACCCTTGGGGCAATCGGTGGTGCTGTGTCCGCCGTTCATCCTGACCGAGCCGCAGATGGACGAGATGTTTGAGAAGCTGGAGACGGCGCTGAAGAAGGTGTTCGCCGAGGTGGGGTGAGCCTCCAAGCCGCGAGAACACCAGTTCTCCCGTTAGGCGCCCCGGCACATAACTCGGCGCAACTAACTAAAATTATCCTATCATTACCTTGCCCTTATGGGGCGAGGTAGATGGCGTTGGTCGGAGGAACGCGCATGAGCCTTCTTCTCAGAGTACTTTCCTGCGCCGCCCTGATTGCTCTCGGTGCGCTCTCGCCATCTCACGCCGCCGATAGCATCGGCAATGTCGGGAAGTGGAGCGTTTTCGAAGAGAGAAACGACACCATCAAGACCTGCTGGGTCGCGACCGCGAATGATCGGCGCATTCTGCTGAATGGCTCGCTTCTCTACGTCGCGGTTACGAAGCATTCGGGGAGGCAACCGGAGGTGTCCGTTTATGCCGACCGACGACTGCCGCGCTCTGGCGGAATGACCATCACCATCGGGCAGAGAAATTTCCGTCTGCGTTCGACCGGATAATATGCCTGGGTGGATGAACGGACCGACAAGCTTGCGATCAACGCGCTAAAACGAGTCGAGGCGGCAGGTGGGAAGGCGAATTTCTACGTTTCCATTCCGAAAGTGGGCGTTTTCGATTTTTCTGCAAACGGCTTCGCCGCGGCGTTGGACATCACATTGAAGCGATGCAGGTGAAGGCAGTGGATGCGTTTCGGTTGGATCGTTCGGACGCGCCTCACATAGACCGGACGGTCGAACTGAAACGGGCCGCATCTTGCGATGCGGCCCGGTGTCAATTTCATGCGGCGCCTGCGTTGCGCCGACGCGGGCGACGCCGCTTCGGCGTAGCGTTGCCGCCGGCGTCGACCTTGGGCTTGGCTTCCGCGCGCGGTTTCGAGCGCGCTTGGGCCTGAGCTTGACCCTGGCCTTGCCCCTGCGGTTTGCCCTGGGGCTTGCCGCCGCGACCCTTGTAGCCGCCGGAGCGCGGACCGCCGCGACCGCGGCCACGACCTGCGCGCGCGGAGGGGCGCACGGCCTCGGAGGGGCGTTCGCCGCTCGCGGTCGGGATCTCGATCTTCATCAGCTTTTCGATCTGCAGGAAGTTATCCGCCTCGTCCGGCGAGCAGAAGGCAATCGCCTCGCCCTCGCGACCGGCGCGCGCGGTGCGCCCGATACGGTGGACATAGGCATCCGGCACGTCCGGCAGGTCGAAGTTCACGACATAGGATACGCCCGGAATGTCGATCCCGCGCGCAGCCACATCGGTCGCGACCAGCACGTTGACCTTGCCATCGCGGAAGCCCTTGATCGCGCGGTCACGCTGGCCTTGCGATTTGTTGCCGTGGATCGATTCCGCGTTGTAGCCATCTGCGCGGAGGCTCTTCATCAGCTTTTCCGCGCCATGCTTGGTGCGGGCGAAGACGAGCGTCAGCGCGCCCATGTCGGCCGAGAGAATATCGCGCAGCTTGCGGGCCTTCTCGGCCTTGCTGTCGAGGAAGTGCACCGATTGGGTGATCTTGTCGGCGGCCTTGCCGGGGGGCGAGACCTGCACACGCTTCGGATCGGTGAGGTAGGCCTGCGAGATCTCCTCCATCTGCTTCGGCATCGTGGCCGAGAACAGCAGCGTCTGGCGCGGGGTGCCAAGGCGCGATGCGATCTTGCGAAGCGCGTGGATGAAACCGAGGTCGAGCATCTGGTCGGCCTCGTCGAGCACCAGATGGCGGGTGTAGCGCAGGTCGACCGCGCCGCGATCCATAAGGTCGATCAGACGGCCCGGGGTCGCGACGAGAATGTCGTTGCCGCGATGCATCATGGTGATCTGACGGTTGATCGACTGGCCGCCGACGACGGTGGCGACATTCATCTTGGTACCCTGAACGAGCCCCGAGAGGTTGTCGGCGATCTGGTTCACCAGTTCGCGGGTCGGCGCGAGGATCAGCGCCTTGCAGGTCTTGGGCGAAGGTTTGCCCGGCTGCGCCATCAGTTTGTCGATGAGCGGCAGGCCGAATGCCAGCGTCTTGCCGGTGCCGGTCTGGGCGAGGCCCAGCACGTCATGGCCCGCAAGAACCAGCGGAATCGCCTTTTCCTGAATCGGGGTCGGCTGGGTGAATTTTGCGCGTGCGAGCGACTTGAGAATGGCCGGGGAGAGCCCCAGCGAAGAGAAATCGGACAATGCCTATCCTTTATGGCCGAGGCTCCCACGCGGGGATGCGCACGGCGATCAGCCCGGACGGGAGTGTCCGGAGCGCAGGTTGACGCAGACCTCGGGACAGGCGGGCTAGTCCCGCGTGGTCCGGTCTCGCGTGTCAGAACCCTGCGTGAATGGGAACTCGGGAGGTATCGCCGGTGCGCCTCTCTCGGGCGCGGCTTGCTCACGCGGCAGCGCGGCGATGTGGGCTAAATGCGCGTGATGGCGCTAAAAGTCAAGGGGGAGCGTGTTTTGGTGGCTTCCCTCGAAGTGATGGCCCGCCCGGGCGACCATCCCGGGCCGCGCCCGACCGCCCCCCAGGGCGCTTTCGCGCAACCTGCGCGCGCTCGGTCTTGGGGAGAAATGGCACGATTAAGTACCCGCCACCTATCGCGTGAGCGCCCACCCGCGATCGGGCGAGGCCCTCAGCACGGATAATGCATCCTCAGCAGTTCGGCACGTTCACCGCTAGCCCACCCAGGCTCGTTTCCTTGTAATGCTCGTGCATGTCGCGGCCCGTCTGGCGCATCGTTTCGATCGCCGCGTCCAGCGGCACGAAATGCGTGCCGTCTCCGCGCAGCGCCAGCGAAGCCGCCGACACCGCTTTGATCGCGCCCAGACCGTTGCGCTCGATACAGGGCACCTGCACCAGCCCCTTTACCGGATCGCAGGTCATGCCGAGGTGGTGCTCCAGCGCGATTTCGGCCGCGTTCTCGATCTGCTCAGGCGTGCCTCCCAGCACGGCGGCCAGTCCCGCCGCCGCCATCGCCGCCGCCGATCCGACTTCGGCCTGACAGCCGCATTCGGCGCCCGAGATCGACGCGTTGGTCTTGATCAGCCCGCCGACCGCCGCCGCGGTCAGTAGGAAATCGGGGATTTTCGCGGAGGATGCGGAAGGCACATGATCGAGCCAGTAGCGGATCACCGAAGGCAACACACCCGCCGCTCCGTTCGTAGGTGCAGTGACGACCTGCCCGCCGGCGGCATTTTCCTCGTTCACCGCCATCGCATAGGCCGAGATCCAGTCGTTGATCTGATGCGGCGGAGCGAGGTTCTGGCCCCAATCCGCCTTCAGGCTCTCATGGATCGCCTTGGCACGGCGCTTGACCCGCAACCCGCCTGGCAATTCGCCCTCGCTCGTCAATCCGCGCTCCATGCAATCGCGCATCGTGACCCAGATTTTCGAGAGACCCTCGTCGATCTCCTTAGGACCACGGAAGCGCGCCTCGTTGCGCCGCTTCATCTGCGCGATGCTCAGCCCGGAGGCATGGGCCATCGCCAGCATTTCCTCGGCGGTCTTGAAGGGAAACGGCACCGGGCTCGGCGCGTCGCGGGCCGCATCGTCGACCGCGGCCAGTTCGGCTTCTGTGCGCACGAAGCCACCGCCGATCGAGTAATAGACCTCGTGCATCAACACGTCGCCCTGCGCGTCGCGCGCCTCGATCACCATGCCGTTGGCGTGGCCGGGCAGCGACGTGTCGTAGTCGAAGATCAGATCGGCCTCGGGGTCGAAGGCCAAAGGCGGCAGCCCATCAGGCTTCAACAGGTGATCGCGCGCATTCGCGGCCAGCAATTTCTCGGCCAGATCGTTATCGTAGCTCTCGGGCACCACGCCCGCGAGCCCGAGGATCGCCGCGCGGTCCGTCGCATGGCCCTTGCCGGTAAAGGCGAGCGAGCCGTGCAGCCGTACCCGCACCCCATGCGCGGTGAAGGGCGAGGCCCGGAGCGCGTCGAGAAACCGCGCGCCCGCCACCATCGGCCCCATCGTATGCGACGAGGACGGCCCGACGCCGATCTTGAAGATATCGAAGACGCTCAGAAACATGCGACCTCCCTGCCCTGATTTGGGCCCAGACTGCCGGTTTCGCCCGCCGACCAACAGCCCCAAAACGACCCCGCCACGCGCAAAAGCAACATCGTTGACGCGATATGGAGGAGTTTCGCGCAACCTGACGGGCGAAAGGACGCTCGGCAATGACCACGCCTTCGCGGATCAGGCACGGCACCGACTCCCGATCCGATGCCGCGCGGCTGATGGCGGGCGGGATGCGACAATTCCTCCTGCGCTTAGCAAGGATCGACAAAGCCCTCGCCTGAACGCCCCGGATTGCCTATAAGCATCCGCAACTCAGACTGCCCATGAATGGAGTGCCAAATGGCTGCCGACCTCTCCCCGATCGACAAGGCGAAATTCGCCGCCGCCCGCCGTGCCGTTGACTTCGTCGAAGACGGGATGCGCGTGGGCCTCGGCACCGGCTCGACCGCCGCTTGGATGGTGCGCTGCCTTGGCGAGCGTATTCGCGATGAAGGCCTGCAACTGATCGGGGTTCCGACCTCGACCCGCACCGCCGATCTCGCGCGTCAGGTCGGCATCAAGGTCGTGGCCCTCGACGAGGCGAAATGGCTTGATATAACGATCGACGGGGCGGACGAATTCGACCCCGACCTGAACCTCGTGAAGGGCGGCGGCGGCGCGCTGCTGCAGGAAAAGATCGTCGCCACCGCGTCGGACCAGATGATCGTCATCACCGACGCCTCCAAGGAAGTGAACCATCTGGGCGCCTTCCCCCTGCCCGTCGAGGTCGTCCCCTTCGGCTGGCAGGTCACCCGCGCGCTGATCGAGGAACTGCTGGACTCGATGGATGTAATGGGCCGCCAGACTTCACTGCGCCTGAACGGTCAGCAGCCCTTCGTGACCGACGAGGGCAATTATATCGTCGATCTGCACCTCAACCGCATTGGCAACCCGCGTCAGCTGGCGCTGGTGCTGAACCAGATTCCCGGCGTCGTCGAGAACGGCCTCTTCATCGACATCTGCGACAAGGTCATCATCGGCGGCACCGACGGCAAGGTCGAGATCCGCGACATCAATGAGGGCACGGTCGCCAACGAGACCATCGAGTTCGCCGAGGACGAGAATATCTTCCGCGACATGGATTGATCCGCGCGGCGCGCGCCCGGGGATGCAAAGCTGCGCCGCATCCCCGTTCCGCGCGCCTCACCCTCCCTCCCCCGCCTTGCTCCTGAGCGCATGGACCGCTAAGCCAATGCGCAAGGACCACAAGGAAGGAAGGCCTCCCATGAGCTTCGACTATGATCTCTTCGTCATCGGCGGCGGCTCGGGCGGGGTGCGAGCGGCCCGGATTTCCGCCGGTCACGGTGCGCGCGTCGCGCTGGCCGAGGAATACCGAATGGGCGGCACCTGCGTCATTCGCGGCTGCGTCCCGAAGAAACTGATGGTCTTCGCCTCCACCGCGCCGGCGGCCATCGAGGAGGCGCGCGCCTATGGCTGGAGCGCCGATGCAGGTCAATTCGACTGGCCCGGGTTCCGCGGCAAGCTGGATGCGGAGCTCGACCGGCTCGAAGCGATCTACCGCCGGGGACAGGAAAACGCGGGCGTGAAGGTCTTCGACCAGCGCGCGACGGTTTCGGGTCCGCATGAGGTCACGCTGGCCGATGGCACGAAGATCACCACCAAGCACATTCTCGTCGCGGTCGGCGGACGGCCCTTCGTACCCGAGTTCCCGGGCTGCGACCTGGTGATGACTTCGAACGACATCTTCAAGCTCGACACCTTGCCTGAGCGCATCCTGATCGTCGGCGGCGGTTATATCGCCTGCGAATTCGCCTGCATCCTCAACGGATTGGGCGTGCAGGTCACGCAATACAACCGCTCGCCGCTGCTGCGCGGCTTCGACGGCGAGGCACGCGACCTGATCGTCGACCAGATGCAGGCGAGCGGCATCGAAATTCACACCCATGTCGTCATAACCGAGATCGAGAAGACCGAGAACTGCCTGAAAGTGACCTGCGGCGACGGGCGCGAGGACGAGTTCGACGCGGTGCTCTACGCGACGGGTCGCACGCCGAACACCGAGGGGCTCGGCCTCGAAGCAGCAGGCGTGGAACTGGGCGAGCGCGGCGAGGTCATGGTCGACCAATGGTCGCAGACCAACGTGCCCTCGATCTTCGCCGTGGGCGATGTGACCGACCGCATCAACCTGACCCCGGTCGCGATCCGCGAGGGCCACGCTTTCGCCGATACCGTCTTCGGCGCGAACGCCCGGCCCTCGGACCACGAACTGGTCGCCTCCGCCGTCTTCACCCAGCCCGAATTCGGCACCGTCGGCATCACCGAGGAAGAGGCTGAGGAGCGCGGCAATGCCGAGGTCTACGTCTCCAGTTTCCGGCCGATGCGCTCGAGCTTTGCGGGCTCCGACGCGCGTGTGTTGATGAAACTGATCGTGTGTCGCGAAACGCGCCGCGTGCTGGGTTGCCATATCGTCGCGCCCGAAGCGGGCGAATTGATCCAGATGGTCGGCATCGCCGTCAAGATGGGTGCGACCAAGGAACAGTTCGACGCGACCTGCGCGGTCCACCCGACGATGGGCGAAGAGCTCGTGACCATGCGGAACCCGGTAAGACATTATTGAAATCACGGAAAAGATACCCAACTGTCCGAGAAGATAACGGAAAGGTGAGGAGCATATGAGCAACGGAGGCCCCTGGGGCGGCGGAGGCGGTGGCGGCGACGACCGCGATGACGACCGCGAAGACAAACGCCCCGGTCAGCGACGTCCCGGTGAGGGCGGCCAGATCCCCGAAATCGAGGAATTCATGCGCAAGGGCTCCGAGCAGCTCCGCGTGCTGATGGGCGGCAAGGGCGGCGGCAATCGCCCCAACCGTCCCAATGGCGGCGGAGGCGGCAAGCCCCCCTTCCCGACCAAGATCGCCGTGATCATAGGCCTCGTGGCCGTGGTGGCGATCTGGCTCGGCTCCTCGCTCTACAAGGTAAACCCTGAAGAACGCTCGGTGGAGCTCATGTTCGGGCGCTACCACGCGACCAAGGGCCCCGGCCTGAATCTCGCGCCGTGGCCCTTCCTCACCTACACCAAGGTTCCGGTGACCCGCGAACAGACCGTCGATATCGGCTCCGGCCGTGCCGGCACGAACGATACCGGCCTCATGCTGACCGGCGACCAGAACATCGTCGATCTGGAGTTCCAGGTGGTCTGGAACATCAGCGATCCGGCGAAATACCTGTTCAACCTCGGCGATCCGCAGGACACGATCCGCGCGGTCTCCGAATCCGCGATGCGCGACATCATCGCGCGCTCGAACCTCGCGCCGATCCTGTCGACCGCGCGTGGCGAGATCGCGGCCGATCTGCGCACGGCGGTGCAAAAGACGCTCGACAGCTACGATGCGGGCATCAACATCGTCCGCGTGAACTTCAACCGCGCCGATCCGCCGCGCGAGGTGATCGACAGCTTCCGCGAAGTGCAGGCCGCGCAGCAGGAGCGGGACCGTCTCGAGAAAGAGGCCGACGCCTATGCCAACAAGGTGACGGCAGGTGCCCGTGGTGAGGCCGCTCAGGTCAAGGAAGAGGCCGAAGGCTACCGCGCGCAGATCGTGAACGCAGCCGAAGGTGACGCCGCGCGCTTCAATTCGATTCTGACGGAATACGAGAAAGCGCCCGAAGTGACCAAGCGCCGGATGTTCTACGAGACCATGGGCAAGCTGTTGCAAAATGTGGACAAGGTTGTCGTGGACACCAAGGATGGCGCCGGTGGGGTCGTGCCCTACCTGCCGCTCGACCAGTTGCGCAAGAACTCCAGCTCGACGTCGAACAGCTCGGCGCCCAGCACCACCAAATCGACCGCCAACAATGGAGGAAGCAACTGATGCGCGGACCTATCGCAATTGCCGTTATCGTTGTTCTGATCTTCCTCGGGCTGAACTCGGTCTTCGTGGTGGACGAGCGTGAAAAAGCACTCGTGCTGCGCTTCGGTGAGGTGCAGCAGGTGAAGACGGAGCCGGGTCTCGGTTACAAGATCCCGATCGTGGATACGATCGTCAAATATGACGACCGCATCCTGAGCCTCACCACGCAACCGCTCGAAGTCACACCCGAGGACGACCGCCGTCTCGTGGTCGACGCCTTCGCGCGCTGGCGCATTGTCGATGCGGTGAAATTCCGCGAAGCCGTGGGCGGGGGCGGCGAGCAGATCGCCAAGAGCCGCATCGATGGCATCCTGAACAACGCGATCCGTGAAGTTCTGGGCTCGGTCCCCTCGACGGCGGTGCTGTCGGACGACCGGACGCCGCTGATGAACCGGATCCGCGATCTGGCACGGCGCGAGGCGCTCTCGCTGGGCGTCGACGTGATCGACGTGCGTCTGACCCGCACCGACCTGCCCGAGCAGAACCTGGCCTCCACCTATGGCCGGATGCGGGCAGAGCGTGAGCGCGAGGCCGCAGACGAGCGCGCCCGCGGCGCCGAGGCCGCACAGCGCATCCGCGCAACCGCCGACCGTACTGCGGTCGAGGTCACGTCCGAGGCCAAGAAGCAGGCCGAGATCGTGCGCGGCGAAGCCGACGCGCAGGCCAACAAGGTCTATGCGGATGCGTATGGCAAGGATCGCCAGTTCTTCGCATTCGTCCGCGCGCTGCAATTCTACGCGCAGTCGATGAAGACGCAGACTTCGTCGCTGGTGACGCAGCCCGACAGCCTCTACTTCGATTACGGGCGCTTCCTGCGCTCGATCGGGGAGAACCCGGGGCCCGAAACCGGTGCAAGCCGGGGCAACGGATCTGCGAGCCAGGTCGGCCAGTGATGGCGATGCTTTTGACCGGTCTGGGACTGGTCCTTGTGATCGAGGGGCTGGCGCTTGCGCTGGCCCCTTCACGTATCGAGCAGGCGCTGGACGCGCTGCGCGCCATGTCGGCGGGGCAGCGGCGCACGCTTGGCCTTGCGACTCTGGCAGCGGGCGTGGCGATCCTCTGGGCGCTGCGCGTCTTCGGATAACCGCTCAGTTCCCCGCATCTTAGGCGCAAGAGAGCGCCCGCTTCGCCCCCCTGCGACGCAATTTCCTGTCGTGAATTTTGGCGAATAACTTCCCTTCGTCCCTCGCTGCTCCTACATTTCAACTCAAAGAGAGCATCGCGCCGGCCTCCGGACCGGCGAAGCAAGGGAGAGCTACATGAATTTCCTCACCGGACCCGGATCGACTCTGCGCGCCGGATTCAGCGCCGCGACGCTTGCCGTCGCGCTCGCCTTCGCACCGCTGGCCGCGCCGGCCTATGCCCGCGCCGCCCCCGAAAGCTTTGCAGAACTTGTCGATCAGGTGTCCAATTCGGTGGTAAACATCACCACCTCGACCACGGTGGCCGCACCGACCGGCAACATGCCGAATTTTCCGCCCGGCTCGCCCTTCGAGGATCTGTTCCGCGATTTCGGCCTGCCGAACCCGAACGGGCCAAATGGCCCGAACGGGCGGGGCGCACCGCGCCGCTCGAACGCGCTCGGCTCGGGCTTCGTGATCTCGGAAGACGGCTACATCGTCACCAACAACCACGTCATCGAAGATGCAGACGAGATCGAGATCGAGTTCTTTTCGGGCAAGCGGCTCGATGCGAAACTCGTAGGCACCGACCCGAAAACCGACATCGCTCTGCTGAAGGTCGAGAGCGACTCCCCCCTGCCCTTCGTGGCGTTCGGCGACAGCGACGCCGTGCGGGTGGGCGACTGGGTGATGGCGATGGGCAACCCGCTGGGCCAGGGCTTCTCCGCTTCGGCCGGGATCATCTCCGCACGCAACCGCGAGCTCTCGGGCAGCTATGACGACTACCTGCAGACCGATGCGGCGATCAACCGCGGCAACTCGGGCGGCCCGCTCTTCGACATGGAAGGTGAGGTCGTCGGCGTGAACACCGCGATCCTGTCGCCCAATGGCGGCTCGATCGGGATCGGCTTTTCGATGGCATCGAACGTGGTCCAGAAGGTTGTTGAACAGCTCAAGGAATACGGCGAGACGCGGCGCGGCTGGCTAGGCGTGAAGATTCAGGACGTCACCGCCGACATGGCCGAGGCGATGGGCCTGCCCAAGCCGGAAGGCGCGATGGTCTCGGAAGTGCCGGACGGCCCCGCCAAGGAAGCCGGTATCCAGTCGGGCGACGTGATCACCTCGTTTGATGGCGGCGAGGTCAAGAATACCCGCGATCTGGTGCGCCGCGTGGCCGATGCTCCGGTGGGCGAGAAAGTCCGCGTGACCGTGCTGCGCGATGGAGAGACCAAGACGCTTCTGGTGACGCTGGGCCGCCGTGAGGCTGCCGAGGGCGAGCAGCCCCCGAAAGCCGTTCAGGCCCCGCAGGAGGTCGAGAAGGACATGCTCGGCCTGACCGTGACGCCGCTCACCGATGACCTGCGCACCGAGATGGGCCTGACCAAAGAAGCGAACGGCCTCGTCATCAAGCAGATCGACGAGACTTCCTCGGCCTTCGAGAAGGGCCTGCGTGTCGGTGACCTGATCACCGAGGTCGGACAGAAACCTGTCTCCGCGGTCGGCGATTTCGAAGAGCGCGTGCAGGCAGCGAAAGAGGCCGGGCGCAAGTCGATCCTGCTCTTGATCCGCCGCGCCGGCGAGCCGCGTTTCGTGGCACTCCCCGTGGAGTGATCCGCACCGTTCAAGACGAATGAGAAGGCGCCCCGCTGGGCGCCTTTTTCATTGCGCTTCGCGCGCCTGCACCCGGCGGGCGGCAATGGTCAGGCTTCCGGCGGCGATCACGCACCACAGCGCCATGCCCAGCATCTGGGTCGGAAGCTCCACCCCCATATCGATCAGCACGCCGGTGATCCCGGGCCCCACTGCGGTCGAGAGCACCATCGAGGCCACGATGATCGCGCGGATGCCGCCCAGGTTTTTCACGCCGTAGACCTCGGGCCAGAGCGCGCCCATCAGCGTCCCTGTGAACCCGTTCGACATGCCCAGAAGGCCCATGAAGACATAGACGCCCCAGACCGGCGTCACGAGCGCGACCGTCAGCGAGGCCAGCGTCAGCGGCGCCAGAACAAATGGAAGCAGGCGCAGCGCGCCGAACCGGTCAATCAGCCCGCCGCAGACAAAGCCGAAGCCCACAGTGGCCGCCGACATCACCGGAAAGGCCGCGGCGAAGGCGAGCGGGGAGTAGTCGCGCAACTCCGTCAGGTAGCCCTGATGGAAGAAAATCACCGTACCGATGAAGGGCGGTGCGAGCAGCCCTGCCAGCAGCATGTAGAGGACCGGATCGCGGATCACCTCCGCGCGGGTCCAGTCGCGCGCTGTGCCCGATGCGCTCGATTGCACCTCGGTGGCGTTGGGCACCCGCTCGACCTGCATCAGGCGCATCAGGAGCGGCCATGCGATCATCACCAGCAGCGCCGCCGAGAGCCACCATGCGAGGTGCCAGTTGCCGCTCGCCTGCGCGACCAACACCACGAGAACCGGCAGCACCGCGGAGCCGAAGGGTTGGCCCGGAACGACCAGCGACATCGCCTTGCCGCGGCTCGCGACGAACCAGCGACCGATCTCGGTGAAAGCGATCTCGGTCATCATGCCCTGCCCGAAGAGCCGCAGCATGTAGATCGCGAGCGTCAGGAAGATCAGGTTCGGCGCGAGCGTGATGCCGACACAGGCCAGCGCGAGAAGCGGGATGGTGAAGCGCACCACCTTCCAGCCGGGCATCAGATCGAGCGTGCGCCCGAGGAAGGGCAACGTCGAGGCCGAGGCCAGCGTCGCCACCATGTAGAGCGCGCCGAAGGTGCCGCCCGACAGGCCGAATGTCGCCCGGATGTCATTGCCCGACAGGCCGATGAAGAAAGTCTGCCCGAAGGACGAGAACAGCGTCAGCAGGAAACCCGCGCCAAGCCAGCGGGCGTTGTCGCGCATGAAGCGCAGGTTACTGCCGAATAACTTTCGCATGGTGCCCCCTGATCCCTTGATCCCCGGTTAGAGACGGTTCCGCCGACCGGCACAACCCCGCCGCCTGCGCAGAGGGCTGTGCGGCGCCGCGATGGCGGCGTGAGAGGGCTCAGTCCGACCAGATATAGAGGCCGAGTTCCTGTGCTGCGCGCACCGAGAGCGTCGGGCTGTCGAGGCCGCGCGGCGCCTGATAGGCCGCGATCGCGCGGCCCGTCGCCGGGTCCAGCTTGCCGTCGGCGGGGCCGGAATAGAGCCCGCGCAGCGCCAGCGCACGCTGGGTCATCGCGACGAAAGCGGGCGTCAGATCCTCCGAGCAAACGGATTCGAAATAGCGCGGCTTGCCGCTATCGACGAGCTTCTGGCCGCTCAATTCGCGGTAAATCGCGGGCTGCGTGACCTTGCCGGTCTTCGGATCGCGCTGTTCGGGGATCACCTCTACCTGTCCAGTCACGGTCTCGACCTTGGCAGGGCCTTTGAGTTCGGTGAAGCAGCCCCGCGCATCATCAGCGGACGGACGGCTTTGCAGCACATGGGCGAGCGTCTTGGCGGGCGGGTCCTTCGGAGTAGCGTACGCCCCCTGCGTGCCGGGCTGACAGCCCGCCAGCCCCATCGCAACACCCAGCGCGACCAGCATCGCACGCGCCGTGCCGAAGTTTTCAGCGATCTGCCGCATTCTCGTCTCCGCCTGCCTCGGCGCGCAGAGTAGCCAATATCCACGCCGCGGCAATCCCTTGCCCGTGACCGCCCACCTCTGGCCAAATCGCCGAAAGCAGCTTAGATCACTTGCGACCGGCCCCGCCGGCATTCGCGTTTTGATCACGAACAAGAGGCCCCGAGCTATGGCGAAAATCACCTATGTCGAATTCAACGGCACCCGTCACGAGATCGACGTGAAGCCCGGCATGACCGTGATGGAAGGCGCGCGCGACAATGGCGTGCCCGGCATCGACGCCGATTGCGGTGGCGCCTGCGCCTGTTCCACCTGCCACGTCTATGTCGACAAGGACTGGATCGAGAAGCTGCCTCCGCGCGATCCGATGGAAGAAGACATGCTTGATTTCGCGTACGAACCCGATCCCGTCACCTCGCGCCTGACCTGCCAGATCAAGGTCACCGACGAACTCGACGGCTTGATCGTCAACCTTCCCGAAAAGCAGATCTGATGCGCCGCGCGGTGACCCTCGCCTTTGCGCTGGTCACCGCT
This sequence comes from Thioclava sp. JM3, assembly GCF_002213185.1. Taxonomy (NCBI): domain Bacteria; kingdom Pseudomonadati; phylum Pseudomonadota; class Alphaproteobacteria; order Rhodobacterales; family Paracoccaceae; genus Thioclava; species Thioclava sp. JM3. The sequence goes on along the minus strand of NZ_NBOB01000002.1, from coordinate 398,496 downwards.
GCCGCCCTGCCCGCGCGGGCCGAAATGTCGGTCGCCGCGCGGTTCACCGAGCCCACGGATCGCTACGGTCACCGCGCACTCGGCCCCGAGCATGAATTCGCGAATCTCCAGATCGACGTGACCCGCAAGGCAGGCGACGCCAAGGGGCTGTTCTCAGGCCACAGCACGCTGACCTACGACCTGCGCCTCGATCCCGATCTCGTCTATGAGGACACGGCACCACGCCTGAGCGATCTCGACGGCGACGGGATCGACGAGGTGATCGTGGTGCAATCGCATCTCCGGCTGGGTTCGCGGCTCCTCGTGCTCACGTTAAAATCCGGCAAACCGAAGTTCCTCGCCGCGACCGATTTCGTGGGAGAGCCGAACCATTGGCTCGCGCCCATCGGCGTCGCGGATTTCGATGGCAACGGACATCGCGACATCGCGCTGATCGACGCGCCGCATCGGCTGGGCGTCTTGCGGATTTTCGAATATCGCGACGGCGCGCTGCACCCGAGCTTCGCGGGCGGGAGATTCACCAATCACCACTTCGGCTCGGACACGATCATGGGCGGCCTGCGCGATTGCGGCGCCGGGCCGGAGATTATCGTCGCCAGTTTCGACTGGTCGGGTCTGCTGTCTCTCTCGGTCACGCCCAAGCAAACCGTGGCATGGAGACGCATCGCTGACGACACCTCGCCCGCGAGTTTCGCGAAGGCGATCGGCTGCGGCATCTGACCTCGCACGCGGGCGGTTCGGGAACCGGCCTGCCCGCACCGTGTTGATCCAGCACGACGACACCGGCGCGAGGTCGTTCCTCCCCGTCTCGCGCCCCGATCCAGGATTCCGTTCATGGCCGAAGCCCAAGCCTCCGAAGAAAAGCCGATTGCCGTCTATGGCGCGCTCGCAGCGAACCTTCTGATCGCCATCGCGAAATTCGTGGCCGCGGCGTTCACGGGCAGTTCGTCGATGCTGGCGGAGGCGTTCCACTCGGTGGTCGATACCGGCAATGAGGGGTTGCTGCTTCTGGGCCACAAGCGCAGCCGCAAGGAGCCGGACGAGAAACATCCGTTCGGCTATGGCAAAGAGTTGTATTTCTGGTCGCTCGTTGTCGCGATGCTGCTCTTCGCGATCGGCGGCGGGCTGTCTGTCTACGAGGGCATGGTCCATATCCAGCATCCAGAGCCGATCGAGAAGCCGATCTGGAACTACGGCGTCCTGCTCGTGGCGTTCTTTGCCGAGGGCACCTCCTGGGTGATCGCGATCCGCCAGCTCCTGAAGCAACGCAAACCGGGGGAAGGCTATTTCAAGGCGTTCCGCCGCTCCAAAGATCCGTCGATCTTCGTCGTCGTCGCCGAAGACAGTGCGGCGCTTCTGGGTATCCTCGCTGCAGCGCTTGGCGTCTATCTCTCGGTGACCTTCGAGAACCCGTTCTTCGACGGCGCAGCCTCGATCGTGATCGGGCTCATCCTGATCGTGGTCGCCATCATTCTGGTTTACGAGACTCGCGCGCTGATCATGGGCGAAGCCGCCGACCGCGACGTGCGCAAATCGATCCGGGAGATCGCGACCGGTTTCGACGAAGTCGCGGAGGTCAAACGGCTTCTGACAATGCATTTCGCCCCCGAGCAGGTGTTGGTGAATATCGAACTGAAAATGCAAAAAGGCCTGTCACCCGAGGCGATCTTCCACGCGGTCGAGGAGGTTCAAAAGAAAATCCACGAGGCCCATCCCGAGGTCTCCAGCGTTTTCCTTGAGATCGAATCCCTGCGCGGCACACAGCACGAAAACGCTGCAGCCTGACTCCGCGCGCCTCGCCCCCGACGCGATGCCGCTTTTCACCGCAACGCCGTCGCTTTCTCCCGCGCTCCTCCCCTGACACGGGGTGATTGTGTCCCCACCCCCGGCACGCTAGGAAACCGGGCGAAAGATCAAAAGGGATGCGACATGACCCAGACTGCCGACGCCTACGTTCTCACCGTTGCCTGCCCCTCCACGCGGGGGATCGTCGCGGGGATCGCGAATGTGTTGGCCGATCAGGGCTGCAACATCACCGACTCGCATCAATATGACGACCAGAAGACCGGTCAGTTCTTCATGCGCGTGAGCTTCGTCTCGGAGCAAGGCAAGGATGCCGACGCGATCCGCGCTGCATTCGAGCCGGTCGCCAAGGAGTTCGAGATGGACTGGGCCGTGCGCGACTCGCGCGAGAAGATGAAGGTTCTGGTGATGGTGTCGAATTTCGGCCATTGCCTGAACGATCTTCTCTATCGCTGGCGCATCGGCGCGCTGCCGATCGAGATCGTGGGCGTGGTGTCCAACCACATGACCTACCAGAAGGTCGTCGTGAACCATGACCTGCCTTTCCACCACATCAAGGTGACGAAGGAGAACAAGCCCGAGGCAGAGAAGCGCCTGCTCGACGTGGTCGATGAGTCGGGTGCGGAACTTATCGTTCTGGCGCGCTACATGCAGATTCTGTCGGATGCGCTGTGCCAGAAAATGTCCGGCCGGATCATCAACATCCACCACTCCTTCCTGCCGAGCTTCAAGGGCGCGAACCCCTACAAGCAGGCCTATGAGCGTGGCGTGAAGCTGATCGGTGCGACGTCGCATTACGTGACCGCCGATCTCGACGAAGGCCCGATCATCGAGCAGGACACCGTGCGCATTACCCATGCGCAGAGCCCGTCGGATTACGTCTCGCTGGGCCGCGACGTCGAGGCGCAGGTGCTGTCGCGCGCGATCCATGCCCATGTGCAGCACCGGGTGTTCCTGAACGACAACAAGACGGTTGTCTTCCCCGCCTCGCCCGGCGCCTACGCCTCCGAGCGGATGGGCTAATCAGAAATGTAGGATGCCCACCTCGGTCACGATCATGTCGAGCGGCTGATCCGTCGGCTCGGTGGGCACCTGCGGAACTTCCTGAGCGGCAAAGGCGAAACCGATCGCTGTGACGGGGCCGCGTGCGCGCAGCCCCTCCAGCGTGCGGTCGTAAAAGCCGCCACCATAGCCCAGCCGAAAGCCCTGCGCGTCGAAAGCCAGCAGCGGGACGATCAGCACCTCGGGCGTGATCTCCTCGCCTTCCGCCGGAACATGCGCCCCGAAAGCGCCCGCGATCATCTCGGTCTCGGGTGTCCAGCGGTGAAAGACCAGGGGCTGCGCCTGCTCCACCACAACCGGCAGACAGAGCGGCCCGCCATGGTCGATCATCGCAGGGCGCGGATCGGGCTCGGTCCGGATCGGCCAATAGCCCGCCAGCACCTTGCCCGCGAAAGGCTCCAGCGCCGCCGTCAGCGCGCGGGTCGCGGCCCCTTCATCGGCGGCATGGGCGGCTTTGCGCGCCGCGAAAGCGTCCTTGCGCGCGAGATCCTTGCTCATAGCAACACGACGGAGGCGAGGCCGAGGAAGGCGAAGAAGCCCACCACATCGGTCATTGTCGTGACGAACGTGCCCGAGGCCAGCGCCGGGTCCGCGCCAAGCTTCTCCAGCGCGAGCGGGATCAGGATGCCCGACAGCGCGGCGACAACGAGATTGATGACCATCGCCAAGCCGATCACAATGCCAAGCTGCGCGCCCGAGAACCAGAAGGCGGCAACTGCTCCCATCACCACCGCGAAGGCGAGACCGTTCAGCAGCCCGACGATGGTTTCGCGTCGCACGACGCGCCAGACGTTGCTGTCGGTCAGGTCGCGGGTCGCCAGCGCCCGCACCGCGACCGTCAGGGTCTGCGTGCCCGCATTGCCACCCATCGAAGCCACGATCGGCATCAAGACGGCCAGCGCCACAAGTTGCTGGATCGTGCCCTCGAAGATCGAGATCACCGCCGAGGCGAGGATCGCCGTCAGCAGGTTCACGAAAAGCCACGGCAGGCGCTGACGTACGGTTTCCAGAACGGTATCCGAGATCGCGGATTCGTCGCCCACACCGGCGAGGCGGAGGATGTCTTCCTCGTGTTCCTCGTCGAGAACGGACATCGCGTCGTCGATGGTAATCACGCCGACCAGCCTGTCATCCTCGTCCACGACCGGGGCCGAGATCAGGTGATACTGGTTGAACGCATAGGCCACGTCGCCCTCGTCCTGATAGGCCGAGATCTTGCGGAATTCCTCCTCGCAGATATCGGTCAGCTTCGAGGCACGCGGGGCCGACAGGATTCGTCCCAAGGTGACATTTCCGATCGGGTGGTGCCCCGGATCGACAAGGGTCACGTGATAGAACTGGTCGGGCAGCCATTTCGCTTTCCGCAGGAAGTCGATCGTCTCGCCCACTGTCCAATGCTCGGGCGCGGTCACGACCTCGCGCTGCATCAAACGACCGGCGGAATATTCGGGATAGCCCAGCGATTTCTCGACCGCGGCCCGGTCGGTCTCGTCGAGAGCGCCGAGGATCGCTTCCTGCTGCGGCTCTTCAAGGTCCTCGATCAGGTCGACGACGTCATCGGAGTCGAGCTCGCGCACCGCGTCGGCCAGGACTTCCGGCGGCAGGCTTGCGAGAACTTCCTCGCGAATGCCCTCGTCGATCTCCGTCAGGATCTCGCCGTCGATCTGGCGGCCCCAGAGCCGCAGGATTTCGCGCCGCTCGTGGCCGGAGACCTGTTCGATAAGGTCGGCGATGTCGGCGGCGTGCAGCGGCTCGAGAAGCTCGCTCAACCGCTCCGCATCTTCCTGCTCGACGGCATCGAGAATTTCCTCGACCAGCTCCCCGCTCAGCCGATAATCCTCTTCCTCGCGCTCTGTCTCTTCGGCAAGTGCTTCGGCCATATCGCCCCCGTTCGGATCGCGCGTGAAACATAGCTGTTTTCTCGCAGATGGACAGGGGGCGGAGCCGAAAAAGAAGCGCCGCCACGGCAGAGATTTACCTTCGCCCCGCCCCGCCCTAGCATGACGCGTCGGACAGGAGAGAATGATGGCTGAACTGCATCTTGGGCAGGTTCTGGAATATCGCGGCGACGCGCTCGTCGAAGGGCCCGAAGTGGTTGCACATCGCCGGCGCGGTGGCGTGCTGGTCGAGGGCGGCCTTATCGCCGCCGTAGGCGAGGCCGACGACCTGCGCGAGGATCATCCGCAGGCCGAGATCACCGATCACGGCGATCATCTGCTGTCGCCCGGCTTCGTCGACGCCCATGTGCATTATCCGCAGACCGCGATCGTCGCGAGCTGGGGCAAGCGCCTGATCGACTGGCTCAACACCTACACCTTCCCCGAGGAGATTTCCTTCGCCGATCCCGCCCATGCCGAAGAGATCGCGACACGCTATCTCGATCTGGCGCTGATGAACGGCACCACCTCGATGTGCAGCTATTGCACGATCCATCCCGTCAGCGTCGAAGCCTTCTTCGCAGCCGCGAAGGCGCGCGGGATGCGGGCGGCGGCGGGCAAGACCTGCATGGACCGCAACGCGCCGGAGGCTTTGCGCGACACGCCGCAATCGGCCTATGACGACAGCCGAGTCCTCTTGCAGAAATGGCATGGCGTGGACCGGCTGAGCTATGTCATCACGCCGCGCTTCTCGCCCACCTCGTCGGCCGATCAGCTGGCCGCGCTGGGGGCGCTCTGGGCGGAACATCCCGATTGCCTGATGCAAACCCATCTGAGCGAGCAGGTGGACGAGATCGCATGGGTCCGCGAGCTATATCCCACCGCGCGCGATTACCTCGACACCTACGAGACCTATGATCTACTGGGCGAGAACGCGCTTTATGGCCACGCGATCCATCTGGAGCCGCGCGAAGCCGACCGGATCAAGGAGGTCGGCGCGGCGCTGATCCATTGCCCGACCTCTAACACCTTCATCGGCTCGGGGCTGTTCGACTGGCCGACACGTCTTGCCGAGGGGCAGCGGATCGGGCTGGCCACCGATACCGGCGGCGGGTCGAGCTTCTCGATGCTGCGCACCATGGCCGCAGCTTACGAGATCGGCCAGCTGACGTATCAGCCGCTGCACCCCGCGCAGCTTTGGTGGCTGGCGACGCAAGGCTCGGCCAAGTCGATGCGGATGAGCGACAAGATCGGCGCGCTGGCGCCGGGAATGGAGGCGGATTTCATCGCGGTCGACCTCGCCTCGACGCCTGCCATCTCGCAGCGTGCCGACCGTGCGAACGACGTCTGGGAGGCGATCTTCCCGACGATCATGATGGGCGACGACCGCGCCATCGCGGGAACTTGGGTCGCAGGCAAGCGGCTGCATTGACCGATCCTGCCTTCGAGAGGATCTACGCCCGCGCGCCTTTCACGGTCGATTTTCTTGACGGTGGCGGCGACGATCTGGTCATCTCTTTCGCCTCGATCGGACACGATCCCAGCCGCCCGCCCGCATCGGAATTCGTCGCCACCGCCACGGGGCGCGGCACGCTGGGCTTCCCACGCCGGGCGCTGTTCATCAGCGACGACAGCCGAAGCTGGACGAACGATCCTGGCTTCGCCCCAGCCCTGCGTGCAGCCTTGGCAGAGGTGCGGCGCCGCCGCCCCGTGACCCGGATCGCTGCCATTGGGCTGTCGATGGGCGCGGTCTCGGCGCTGGTCGCAGCGGAGGTGCTCCCGGTTGACGTGGTGCTGGCCTTGTCTCCGCAATTCTCGGTAAAACCGGGCGTCGTGCCGGGGGAGGCTCGATGGAGCGAGTGGACCTCTCAGATTGAACATTTCGCCCGCGAGACGACTCCGCTTCCGCCCGCGACCTGCTGGGCGATCCTGTGTCACGGCGCGCAGGACGATCTGGCGCAGGCTATGCCCTTCCCGCACCCATCAAATGTCGATCACCTGATCTTCCCCGATCTCGGCCATTCCGACCTCGCACCGCATCTGAAGGCGCGCGGAGGCCTCTCGGGGTTGATGGAGTCTGCCCTTGCAGGCGACCGTCGCCGCCTGCTGCGGATCGCCAGCGCCGCCGGGGCCGTGCGGCGCGAGAAATTCAGCCCATAAGCGCTGATGCGAGGCGGTTCTGCGTCTCGATCACGCGCGGCAGGTCGATCGTCACAACCTGCCCGTCGCGCACCACCTGACGGCCCTCGACGAAGAGGTGTTTCACCTTGGGCGGCCCGCAGAGTACCAGTGCCGCGACCGGATCCCACGCGCCTGCCGCCGCCAGCCCCGAGACATCCCAGATTGCCACATCTGCCCGCTTGCCCGGCGCGAGGACCCCGCAATCGGGGCGGCCCAGAACCTGCGCGCCACCTAGCGTCGCGATCTCCAGCGCCTCGCGCGCGGCCATCGCGTCGGCGCCGTTTTGCACCCGCTGCAGCAGCATCGCCATGCGCGCCTCGCCGATGAGGCTCCCTGCATCGTTCGAGGCCGAGCCATCGACGCCAAGCGCCACCTTAACCCCCGCATCGCGCATCTGGCGCACCGGCGCGATGCCCGAGCCCAGACGGCAATTCGAGCACGGACAATGCGCAATGCCGGTCTGCGTGCGCGCGAACAGGTCGATCTCGCCCGCATCCAGCTTCACGCAATGCGCGTGCCAGACATCCTCGCCGGTCCAACCGAGATCTTCGGCATATTGCCCCGGCCGGCAGCCAAACTGCTCCAAGCTGTAGGAAATATCCTCGTCATTCTCGGCAAGATGGGTGTGCAGCATAACGCCCTTGTCGCGCGCGAGCAGCGCCGCGTCGCGCATCAGCTCGCGCGAGACGGAAAACGGCGAACAGGGCGCGATCCCCACCCGGCACATCGAACCTTCGTTGGGATCGTGGAACGCGTCGACGACCCGGATGCAGTCGTTCAGGATCGCTTCTTCGCGCTCAACCAGGCTATCGGGTGGCAGGCCGCCGTCGCTCTCGCCGATGCTCATCGCGCCGCGCGTGGGATGGAAGCGCAACCCCAGTTCCGCCGCCGCGTGGATCGTGTCCTCCAGCCGCGCGCCATTCGGATACATGTAGAGGTGATCGGAACTGGTGGTGCAGCCGGTCAGCGCCAGTTCCGCCAGTCCGACCTGCGCCGAGACGCGGAGCTCCTCGGGACCCATCTTCGCCCAGATCGGGTAGAGCGTCTGCAGCCAGCCAAAGAGCAGCGCATCCTGCCCGCCCGGCACCGCACGGGTCAGCGTCTGATAGAGGTGATGATGGGTGTTCACGAGCCCCGGCGTGACGACGCAGCCCTTGGCCTCGACCACCTCGCCCATGCTTTCCAGCCCCGGCCCGACAGCTGCAATCTGGCCGTCGCGCAGCAGCAGATCCGAGCCCTTCAACTCGCGCCGGGCGCCGTCCATCGTGACGACCACCTCGGCGCTCCGGATCAAGATCTCGCCCATCGCGCGTTCCTCCTAGCTGGCCCTCTGTCTGATCTTGCCAGACCCTAGACCGCGCGGATGGGCGAAGACCAGAGGCGCTCAGCGCCCCATCGCATAGAACTCGGGGTTCGGCGGGATCGAAGCCATGTTCACCAGCCGGTTCGACAGGCCGAAGAACGCCGTTATCCCGCCGATATCCCAGATATCGTCATCGGTGAAACCATGGGCGCGCAGCGCTTCGTAGTCAGCCTCCTCGACCTCCTGCGCCCGCAGGCTAACCTTCATCGCGAAATCGAGCATCGCCCGCTGGCGTGGCGTGATGTCGGACTTGCGGTAATTCACCGCGACCTGATCGGCGATCAGCGGGTTCTTGGCGCGGATGCGCAAGATCGCCCCATGTGCAATCACGCAATACTGGCACTCGTTTGCCGCCGAAGTCGCCACGACGATCATCTCGCGCTCGGCGATCGTCAGGTTGCCAGGCCGCTCCATCAGCGCGTCGTGATAGGCGAAGAAGGCGCGGAACTCGTCGGGGCGATGCGCCAGGGCGAGGAAGATGTTCGGGATGAACCCGGCCTTCTCGTGAACCGCCTCGATCCGCGTGCGGATATCCTCTGGCATGTCGGCGAGTTGCGGCACCGGGTGCCGGCTGATCTGGTCTTGCATCTGGGGTCTCCTCTCTTTCGCCGCCACTATGCACAGTCGCGGCGAGGCCGAGGAAATGACGTTGCGGCAATCGCGATCAGACGTCGAGCGTGATCCAGACCGGAACGTGATCAGAGGGCTTGTCGCGGCCGCGGATTTCCTTGTCGATGCCGACATCGCGCAACAGGTCCGCCGCCTGCGGGGACAGCAGCAGATGGTCGATCCGGATGCCATTGTTCTTCTGCCAGGCGCCCGCCTGATAGTCCCAGAACGAGTAGTGCCCCGGCCCCTGCACCCGGGCACGGAAGGCCTCGGTGAAGCCAAGATTGAGGATACGGCGGAACGCCTCGCGGCTTTGCGGAAGCGCCAGCGCATCGCCGCGCCACGCTTCGGGCTTCGCGGCATCCTCGTCCTGCGGGATGATGTTGTAATCGCCCGCCATCACGAAGGGTTCTTCCAGCGCCAGCAGCGCCTCGGCCCGCGCCTTCATCCGCTCCATCCACGCGAGCTTGTAGGCGTATTTGCCGCCCGCGACAGGTCGCCCCGCATCGTCGAGTTCCACCGGGTTGCCGTTGGGCAGATAGAGGCCACAGAGCCGCACCGCGCCCTTCTCGCCGACGACGGTCGCCTCGATCCAGCGCGCCTGCTCATCACCCTCATCGCCGGGCAGCCCCCGCGTCACATCCTCCAGCGGCAGTTTCGAGAGGATCGCAACGCCGTTGAAACCTTTCTGCCCATGTGTCTCGACGGAATAGCCCAGATCCTCGAACAGCTCGCACGGGAAACCCTCGTCGACCGACTTGATCTCCTGCAGCAGGACCACGTCCGGCTCGGCTTCCTTCAGCCAATCGACCAGCGCCTGATGGCGCGCCTTGATGCCGTTGATGTTGAAGGTGGCGATTTTCATGAGCGGCTCCGGCTTTGGCAGTCGCGACAGGTGTAACGGATCGCGGCGGGCGCGGACAGGGCGGAGTTACTTCTCCGCCTCGTCCCCCTTTTCCTTTTCGATGCCGTGACGCTCGAACAGCTTGGTCTGCGACATGATGAAGACGATCAGGATGATCGGCAGGCCGAAAGTCTTGAAATCGACCCAGATCTCGTCCGACATCGTGCGCCAGACGATCTCGTTGGCCACCGCGAGCGCGAGGAACAGCCCCACGAAGCGCTTGGTCAGGATCATCCAGCCCTCATGCGCCATCGGGATCGCCTCGTTCATCACCAGCTGCAGCCACGCCTTGCCGCGGATCAGCCCCGCCCCGAGGATACCCGCGAAGAGCAGGTAGATGATGGTTGGCTTCATCTTGAAGAAGGTCGGATCGTTCAGCCAGACCGATAGCCCGCCGAAAATCAGCACCAGAACCAGCGTCGCGATCTGCATCGCCGAGATCTTGCGCGTCAAGGCCCACAGGATCAGCGTCGAGGCGGCGATCAGCGGGATGAACAGCGCGGTGGCCACGACGAAGCCCGAATAGTCGGTGCCGAGGATCGTGTAGGTGCCGTCCTTGAGCCGGTTGAAGGCGACGAAGAAGACGATGAGCGGCCCCCAGTCGAGCGCCGCTTTCACCCACGGGGAAATCTTTTTCTCTGCCATCTGCCTTTACCTGCCTGCTATCTCAACGATCACGGCCCCCGCCGCGATCAGCGCCATCAGGGCCGTACGCCGCGGCCCAACTTTCTCGCCCAGCACGAGCCAGCCGATGAGGGCTGCGAAGACCGTCGAGGTCTCGCGCAGCACCGCCGCCTCGCCCACCTTGTCGAGCCGTGTCGCCAACATGATCGAGCCAAAGGAGAAATAAGCAACAATCGCGCCGATAACACCCCTCTTGATGAGCGGCACCATTTCCGAACTCGGCAGCTTCGTCCAGCGCCGCGCGGTGAAGATCGGCATGAACCAGCCGTCGATGAAGAAGAACCACGCCAGGAAGGTGAAGGGATCGGCGGTCGCGCGGATGCCATAGGCGTCATAGGTGGTGTAGAGCGCGACGAAGGCACCGGTCGCCACGGCGAGCATCAGCGCCGGCACCATCGTCTCTCGATCGACCGTCACATTGCGCAGGTTGTAGATCGCAAGACCGTAGATCCCGGCAAGAAGCGTGGCCACCCCGGCCCATTGGCCGATCGTGAAATGCTCTCCGAAGATAATCCCCGCCCCGATCACCGCGAAAAGCGGCCCGGTACCACGCACGACCGGGTAGACCACCGTATAAGCCCCACGCTGGTAGCAGGCCGCCTGCAGCAGCTTGTAGCCGACATGGATGAAGAACACGCCCACGAAGATCGGCCACATGTAGGGCTCGGGCCACGGCACCACGAAGAGCGCGAAAGGGGCCGCGATGATCCCGTAGCTCGCATCGATCGCGGCGCGGCTGAGCCACGGGTCGTGCCGCCCCTTCTGCAACGCCCCGAACAGCGCGTGCAGAAAGGCCGCGAGCAGCGCGAGGCCCAGCGCGAGGTGCTTGCCGGTCTCGGTGCCCGAGACAGAGATGATCCAGTCGCTCAAGGGGAAGTCCTTCGTGATCTCGGGCGCTAGGGGGCGCTGCCCCCTCTGGCCTCAGGGCCATTCACCCCCGGGATATTTCGACCAAGGGGAAGAGGAAAGGCGCAGGGCTCTCTTCGGGCTTGCACAAATATCCCGGGGGGCGCGCGCAAGCGCGGGGGGCGGCGCCCCCAATCGCGGGTTCAGTCTTCGAGGCCCACGAGGGCCTGCGCGAACTCTTCCGGATCGAAGGGCGCCAGATCGTCGAGCTGCTCTCCCACCCCGATCGCGTGGATCGGCAGGCCGAACTTGTCGGCCAGCGCGACCAGCACGCCGCCTTTCGCAGTGCCGTCGAGCTTGGTCATCACCAGCCCCGACACGTTCGAGATCTTGCGGAAGACATCGACCTGCTGCAGCGCGTTCTGCCCCGTCGTCGCATCGAGCACGAGAAGCGTGTTATGCGGCGCGGTCTCGTCGACCTTGCGGATCACGCGGACGATTTTCGCCAGCTCCTCCATCAGATCGGCGCGGTTCTGCAACCGGCCAGCCGTGTCGATCATCAGAAGGTCCGCCCCCTCGGCCTCGGCCTTCTTCATCGCGTCATAGGCAAGCGAAGCCGGGTCGGAACCTTCGGGCGCGGTCAGGACCGGCACGCCGGCGCGATCGCCCCAGACCTGCAGCTGTTCGACGGCGGCTGCGCGGAACGTGTCGCCCGCCGCGATCACGACCTGCTTGCCGGCTGCGCGGAATTGTGAGGCGAGCTTGCCGATCGTCGTGGTCTTGCCCGACCCGTTGACGCCCACCACCAGCACGACCTGCGGCTTCTTGGGGTAAAGCGGCAGAGGTTTCGCGACCGGCTCCATGATCCGGGCGACCTCTTGGGCCAGAAGCCCCTTGATCTCGGAAACCGAGAGCTTGCGACCCATCCGCCCCTCGGCAAGGTTTGCCGAGACGCGCAGCGCGGTGTCGACGCCCATGTCTGAGGCGATGAGCAGCTCTTCGAGGCTTTCCAGCATCTCGTCATCGAGGACACGGCGCGGCTCGGCGGGTTTCGCCTCTCCGCCGCCGAAGATGCGGCCCAGAAGGCTCGGCTTCTTCGGCTCGGGGTTTGGACGCTCGGGCGCGGGCTCGACGTCGAGCGGGGCCTTTGCGATCTGCGCGTGTTCCTCTTCGACCGGTTCGGTCACCGGCGCGGGCACGTAGCCGGGTGCGGGCGGCGTGGGATCGGGGAGGTTGATCGTCTCATCATGCCGGGGCTCGGGTTCCTGCTCGGGCTCGGGTTCCGGCTTCGGAGCGTGTTCAGCGCGGGTCTTCGGCGGCGCCTCTGCCGGCGTCTCGGCAGCGGAGGTTTCGGGCGTCTCCGCGACCTCGTCTTCACTGGAGGCATTCTCGGCGACAATATCCTCGAGCCCCTGCTCGAGCTTTGAGGAAGAACGCGTCAGACGCGATTTGAGCTTTTTGAAAAACGACATGGATCAGGCCTTTCCTTACGCTCCACCTAGTTCATCGCAGTCCCGGATGGAAGGCTTATCCCCCGGCAAAACCCGATCCCGCGCCCCAGCCGATCAGCGCCTGACCGCCCCAGTAGAGCACCCAGAGCGCGCGCGCCGCGATCCGCTTACGTTCGGCGTCGTGCAGCACGAACATCTGCAGCGCGAGGATCAGGTCGGAAAGCACGAAGGCGAGGCTACCCAGGATCACCAGCAGATAGCCCGCGGGCAGGCCCATCGCCACCGCCGCCATCGCGACGATGATCCAGATGTAGGCCCGCACCGGCCAGCACAGCCCGCCCGTCCGCGGCAGCAGCCAGAACTCCGCCGAGAGCCCCAGGGCGATGAGAGGGATGGTCCATGCCGAGGGCTGCGCGCCCATCTCGAGAAAGCCGATCAGATAGGCCAGATGCCCCGCCGCAAAGGCTGCCATGCCGATCAGGAAGGCGCGCTGGCCAGAGCGCGACAGGGCGAAGTCGCCCGCTGCACCAAGGGCGAGCCCCGCGAGGATCGCAAGCGGCGCGCCCAGGGCGGCCGCCATCGGGATCAGCGCTACGACGGAGGCGGTCTTCACGAGGGTTTTCGCGCTGCTTTCCCCCGCCCCCGCATGGCGTACGAGGTAGATTGCCGCGAAGACGGCGGCGATAACGAGGCTGATCGGAGCTGCGGACATCATCGCCACATCTGGCGCAGAAAAGCCCCGCCCCCGCAAGCTGAGTCACAAAATGGTCGAAATCGCCGAAAGAATGGCGCAAAACGATGGAACTTCCCATGTCGAGCGAACCGGACCCGCAGCACGTGACCCAAGGCAATGACCCGACGCGCAAGCGCCGCCTTCGCGGTGCGTTTGCAAATCTGCTGCGGCTCTCGCGCGAGATCCCGGGCGTCGACAGCTTCGCGGTCGTGACGCTTCTGCCGGTGCCGGTTTTGCTGGTGGCGGGCGTCTTCGGCGGGCTCGCGGCCTGGGCGGCGCTGGTCTGGATCGCGCTGTGCATGTTCCTCCTCGACGAGACGCTGAAGCATCCCACTCCAGATGCGCCGGAAGGCTCGGAATTCCCGGCGGCCGATGCGCTGTCGACGACGCTGGCGGTGGTGCATTTCGTGCTGCTCGTGCTCGGCGTGGCGGCGATGTCAGGGCATACGATGCTGGAGGGCCCGAGCTGGATCGCGGTCTGGCTGGCTTTCGGGCTGTTCTTCGGACAGGTGTCGAATTCCAACGCGCACGAGCTGATCCACCGGCCGGACAAACGGCTGTTTCTGCTGGGCAAATGGGTCTATATCTCGTTGCTCTTCGGCCATCACACTTCGGCGCATCGGCTGGTCCATCACCGTTTCGTCGCGACGCCGGACGATCCGAACTCGGCACAGCTTGGCGAGGGCTTCTGGTCCTTTGCGCCCCGCGCCTGGATCGGCAGCTTCGTCGGCGGCTACGAGATGGAGCGCAACCGCTTCGCCCGCCTGCCCGCGATCGATCCGAAAGCACCGCTGAGCGCGCAGATCAAGGCGAGGATCGCGCGGCTCGGCCCCTACCCGTCCTATCTGCTGGGCGGTCTGTGGTTCGCGGTGCTGTTCGGACTGCTCTTCGGGGCCGAGGGCGTGGTGGCCTATATCCTGCTCTGCGCCTATGCGCAGCTGCAGATCCTGCTCGCCGATTACGTCCAGCATTACGGGTTGTCGCGGCGGCGGCGGGGCGATGGCAGCTTCGATCCGGTCGATGCGCATCACAGCTGGGACGCGCCCGCGCCGATCACCTCGCTGTGGATGCTCAACGCGCCGCGCCATTCGGATCACCATGCGCATCCGGCGCGGGAATATCCCGCCCTTCGGCTTGGCGATCTGACCGAGCCGCAACGGCCCGTCCTGCCGCGCAGCCTACCCGCGATGGCGGCGCTGGCGCTGTTCCCGCCACTCTGGCGCCGCGTCATGGACAAGCGCGTGAAGGCGCTGCAGCAGGACAAGCCACGCGGCGCCGAAGGGGCGAGCGCGCGCTAGGCAAGCGGGCCGCGATCTGGCAGGTTGGGTCAATGCAACAGCCGGAGCCTCCCTCGATGCGGCCGATACTGATCCTGATGCTGGCCTTCGCGCCGAACCTATCAGCTGCGGCCGACCCGCTCGGTCCGCCTCTCAATGCAGAGCAGTTCGATCAGCGCACCGTCGGGCGCACCATCACCTATTCGGTCTTCGGCCAGCCCTACGGGTCCGAGCAATACAAGCCCGGCCACAAGGTGATCTGGGCCTTCACCGAAAGCGAATGCAAGGAAGGTGACTGGTATCAGGACGGGCAGTATATCTGCTTTGATTACGGCGAATACGCGCCGCTGCAATGCTGGACCTTCTATGACACGGCGAAAGGGCTGGTCGCGCAGTTCAAGGGCGATCCCTCGCAGGAACCACTGGTGAGCCTGTCGGAAAGCCACGACCCGCTGATCTGTCAGGGGCCGGACGTCGGCGTATAGGTTTCAGAACAGGCTACCCTGAGACGGTCCCGGATCGGGCTTTTTCTTCTTCGGCTTCGGCGGCGTCGCACTGCCGCCACCGCCCGGAATGACCGCAAGCTTGCCATCGGCGAACTCGATCTCGAGACCGGACTGTTTCTCCGCCACCACCTGCGACGTCACCACGCCGTCGGGCCCGCGCACCACCGCATAACCACGCTTGAGCGTCTCTCGATAGCCCAGCGTCTGGCGCATCCGGTCGAGCCGCTCGAGCCGTTCGCGCTGCGCTTCGATCCGTGCGGGCAGGCAGCGCTCCAGCCGGGTTTCCAGTCCCGTCAGCCGCTCCGCCCCTTCGCGGTTGCGCCTTTGCGCATCGCCGATCATCCGCACCCGCGCCGCATCCAACCGCCGCGCAAGCTGCGTGTGATCTTGCTTGGCGCGCCGCATCCGCGCCGCAGGTGCCGGAGCGAGCCGCGCCGACAGTCCGTCGATCTCCCGCGAGCGATCCCGGATGAAGCGCCGAAGCAGGTTCGGCGAGATTTGCGCAGCCAGCGGCGCGAAACGGGTATTCTTGCGCAGAACCAGCGTGCGCAGCGCAGGCCCCAGCCGCTCGGCCCAGAGATCGAAGCTTTGCCTCGCCGGTTGCGTCAGCGCCTCGGGACGGCCCAGACCACGGGCCAGATCGCGCAGTCGCTGGCCCCGCTGATCGAGCCGCCCACGCGCCGCCCGCATCATCCGCGTCTGCGCCTCCGACAGCCACGCGGCCAGTTCGGCGCGCACCGGCACCGCCATCTCAGCTGCAGCGGTGGGCGTGGGCGCGCGCCGGTCGGAGGCGTGATCGACAAGCGTCGTATCGGTCTCGTGGCCCACCGCCGAAATCACCGGGATGTCGCTTTCGGCCACGGCGCGGACCACGGCCTCTTCGTTGAAGCCCCAGAGGTCTTCGATCGAGCCGCCGCCGCGCGCGACGATGATCAGATCGGGGCGCGGGATTTTCCCGCCCGGCGCCAGCGCGTTGAAGCCCCGCACCGCGCGCGCCACTTCCGGAGCGCAAGCCTGCCCCTGAACCGCCACCGGCCAGATCAGCACATGGCGCGGGAAGCGGTCAGCGAGGCGGTGCAGGATGTCGCGGATCACCGCCCCCGAGGGCGAGGTCACCACCCCGATCACCCGCGGCAGCCACGGAATGGGCTTCTTGCGGCCCGCATCGAACAGCCCCTCGGCGGCCAGCGCCTTGCGCCGCGCCTCCAGCATCGCCATCAGCGCGCCTGCGCCCGCCGGCTCGACATTGTCGACGATCAGCTGGTATTTGGATTGGCCCGCGAAGGTCGTCATCCGGCCCGTGGCGATGACCTCCATCCCCTCCTCTGGGCGGACCTGCATTTTCGCCACCTGCCCCTTCCAACTGACGGCAGCGATCACCGAGCGGTCGTCCTTTAGGTCGAAATACATATGGCCCGAGCGCGGCGTCGAGACACGGCCTACTTCGCCGCGCACCCGGACGCGGCCGAATTCCCCCTCGATCACCCGCTTCACCGCCCCCGAGATCTCGGAGACCGTGTAGTCATGCGCGTTCGAGCCGTTTTCGTCGTCGAGAAGGTCCATCTGCCCGCCTTGTTTCGCGTTGGTCCGGGGCGCCTTGCCTCGGGGTTTCGCGCAGCTTAGAAGGCAGCAAAGCGAAGGCCAAGGGGGCGAGCGATGAACATTCTGGTTCTGGGCGGCGGCGGGCGCGAACATGCACTTGCTTGGGCGATCAAGCAAAATCCGAAATGCGACCGGCTGATCGTGGCCCCGGGCAATGCCGGGATCGCGCAGATCGCCGATTGCGCGGCGATCGACCCGAGCGATACGGCGGCGGTGCTCGAACTTTGCGAAGCGAATGCGATCGATTTCGTGGTGATCGGGCCGGAAGCGCCGCTCGCCGCGGGTGTGGCCGATGCGCTGCGCGATCAGGGCATCCTGACCTTCGGCCCCTCGGCGGAGGCCGCGAAGCTGGAAGCCTCGAAAGCGTTCACCAAAGAGATTTGCGACGCCTGCAACGCGCCCACCGCAGCCTATGCCCGCTTCACCAGCGCGGAAGGCGCGAAGGGCTATGTCCGGGAACAGGGTGCGCCTATCGTGGTCAAGGCAGACGGCCTTGCCGCTGGCAAGGGCGTAATCGTCGCGATGACGCTCGATGAGGCCTTCAACGGCATCGACGAGATTTTCGGCGGCGCCTTCGGAAGCGCGGGCGCGGAAGTCGTGATCGAGGAATTCATGGAGGGCGAGGAAGCCTCTCTCTTCGTGCTTTGTGACGGCGAGAACGTGCTGGCCGTGGGCGGCGCGCAGGATCACAAACGTGTCGGCGAAGGCGATACCGGCCCGAATACCGGCGGTATGGGCGCCTATTCCCCCGCCCCGATCCTGAGCCCCGAGATCGAGGCCAAGGCGATGGACGAGATCGTCCGCCCCACCGTCGCCGAGATGGCCAAGCGCGGCACCCCTTTTCAGGGCGTCCTTTATGCCGGTCTGATGATCGAGAACGGCCAGCCGCGTCTCGTGGAATACAACGTACGCTTCGGCGATCCCGAATGTCAGGTGCTGATGCTGCGGCTCGGCGCGCAGGCGCTCGACCTGCTGCTGGCCTGCGCGGAAGGGCGGCTGAACGAAGTGCAGGCGCAATGGGCGCCCGATCATGCGATGACGGTGGTTATGGCGGCACAGGGCTATCCCGGCGCCTATGAGAAAGGCTCGGTGATCGGCGGCCTCGACACGCTGCCCGAGGACGGCTCGCACATGGTCTTCCACGCGGGCACCTCCGAAAAAGACGGCAAGATCGTCGCGAGCGGCGGCCGGGTTCTCAACGTGACAGCCCGCGGCGCGAACCTGCAGGAAGCGCGCGACCGCGCCTACGCGATGGTCGATGCGATCGACTGGCCCCAAGGCTTCTGCCGCCGCGATATCGGCTGGCGGGCGCTGCACTGACCTGATGCATGGAGGGGGCTCTGCCCCCGCTCGCGTTCCGCGCGCCCCCCGGGATATTTCCACCAAGTCGAAGGCGCGCAACGAAGTCTTAACGATGCCTGCGCTAACAAGAATTCGCGGAACAGGCGGGGACGCCGATGACCGCCCAAGACGAAAGTGCCCGGCTCGCCCGCCCTTCTGCGGATCGAGTCGGGCATTTTTCGTTTTCGGCTTGGGTCAAATATCCCGGAGGACTGGCGCAGCCAGCGGGGGCAGAGCCCCCTCGCTTGGCGCATCCTGATCCCGCCGGCTTGCGGTCCTCTTACCTCGCGAGGCGCTTCCAACGCACCTCACTGCCGCCTGCCGAAACGTCAGGCAGAAATTTTCCCCTTCGCGCAAAATTTCCTCTTGCAGCCTACGCCGCTATCCCCTAAATCCGCCTCCACCGAACCGGCGCGGGCGTAGCTCAGGGGTAGAGCATAACCTTGCCAAGGTTAGGGTCGGGCGTTCGAATCGCCTCGCCCGCTCCAGTTCGGTCAAATACCCAAGGATGCGGGCGTAGCTCAGGGGTAGAGCATAACCTTGCCAAGGTTAGGGTCGGGCGTTCGAATCGCCTCGCCCGCTCCAATACAAAAAAGCCTCCCTTCGGGGAGGCTTTTGTTTTTCCGCCGCACCGATCCTGCAATCGACAGCAGCCTGCTTGAGCGCGCCCCCTGCCCCGGCCTATAAGGCGATGAGTTTCAGGGAGGCGCCCAATGCGCAAGGCCACGATCAGCCGCAACACCGCCGAGACCGAGATCAGCGTCGAGATCGATCTCGATGGCACCGGTCAGTATGACAACAAAACGGGCGTGGGCTTTTTCGACCACATGCTCGACCAACTCGCGCGGCACTCGCTGATCGACATGACCGTGCGGGCGAAGGGCGACCTGCATATCGACGATCACCACACGGTCGAGGATACCGGGATCGCGCTGGGTCAGGCCTTGGTGCAGGCGCTTGGCGACAAGCGCGGCATCCGGCGCTACGGCCATTTCGCTCTGGCGATGGACGACACGCAGGTCTCCTGCGCGCTCGATCTGTCCGCGCGGCCTTTCTTCGTGTGGAACTGCGACATGCCGACGGCCAAGATCGGCACGTTTGACACCGAGCTGGTGCGCGAGTTCTTCCAGGCCCTCGCCACCCATGGCGGGATCACGCTGCATATCGACCGCGTGCATGGCTTCAACAGCCACCACATCGCCGAAGCCGCGTTCAAATCGGTCGCCCGCGCCCTGCGCATGGCGGTCGAGCCCGATCCGCGCATGGGCGGCGTGCTGCCCTCGACCAAAGGGGCGCTTTGATGCTCACGGCACTGGTCGATTACGATTCGGGCAACCTTCACTCGGCAGAGAAGGCGTTTCAGCGCATGGCGAACGAGACGGGTCACGGCACGATCGTCGTGACCTCGGAGCCCGACGTCGTCGCGCGCGCCGACCGGATCGTGCTGCCGGGCGACGGGGCGTTTCCGTCCTGCAGCGCGGCGCTCTATCGCTTCGAGGGGCTGGCACAGGCGATCGAGGAGGCGGTGACCGTGAAGGGCCGCCCCTTCCTCGGGATCTGCATCGGCATGCAGATGCTCGCGACGCGCGGGTTGGAATTCCGCGAGACCGAGGGCTTCGGCTGGATCCCCGGCGAAGTGGTGAAGATCGAACCCTCCGATCCGTCGATGAAAGTCCCGCATATGGGGTGGAACGATCTGGTGGTCGGCTACAATCACCCGGTTCTGAGCGGCATCAACACCGGCGATCACGCCTATTTCGTGCATAGCTACCACTTCAACGTAGCCGAGCCTGAGCACCGTCTGGCCTATGCCGAATATGGTGTGGAGATCACCGCGATCGTGGGCCGTGACAATATCGTGGGCACCCAATTCCACCCCGAGAAGTCGCAGGCGACCGGGTTGCGGCTGATCGCGAATTTCCTCGGCTGGAAGCCCTGATGGCCCCCAAGGCGGTTCTGTCGTGGTCGTCGGGCAAGGATTGCGCGATGGCGCTGCATGCTTGCCGGACCGAAGGCCACGCGGATGTCGTGGCGCTGCTGTCCACGACCAACGAGGCTTTCGACCGGGTCGCGATGCACGGCACGCGCAATGAGCTGTTGCGCCGTCAGGCGAAGGCCACGGGCCTGCCGCTGATCGAGGTGCCGCTGCCCTGGCCCTGCTCAAACGAGGATTACGAGGCGCGGATGGCCTCTGCCATGGATCAGGTGAAGGCGCTTGGCGTCAAGACGATGGTCTTCGGCGATCTTTTCCTCGAAGACGTGCGCGATTACCGGATCGCGAAGCTGAAGCCGCTCGGCGTCGAGGCGCTGTTTCCGCTCTGGCAGCGCCCTACGGATCAGCTGGCGCGTGAGATGATCGCGGCGGGGTTCGTCACGCATCTGGTGACGGTGGACCCGAGCAAGCTCGACCGAAGCTTCGCGGGGCGGCGTTTCGATGAAAGCCTGCTGGCCGATCTACCTGAAGGCGTCGATCCCTGCGGCGAGAATGGCGAGTTTCACACCGCCGTCAGTGCGGGCCCGATCTTCGACGCGGCGATCCCGGTGCGGGTGGGCGAAACCGTTATGCGCGACGGCTTCGCCTATGCCGATCTGATCCCGGAGTAACTCCGGCGAGAAATCCCGGCCCGCCGCATCCGCGCAAGGCCGGGGAGAAAAGTCACTTCACGCGCTGCCAGTCCTGCGATTTGCAGAAGAGGCCGCCGGCCACGCAACCCGCCAGCGCCATCGCGTTGCCCTGAACGGTAATCTTGCCGAGGTAGATCTTGTTGTTCGACGGACGCCAGACCTTGCCTTTGTACTTGTTGTCGCCCTGGGGCTCCATTCCGATCACGAGTTGCTTGCCGAGGTTCTCCGACTTGTACTCGCTGCCGCCCTTGAAGGTGCGCACGATGGTACCGCAGAATTTCGCACCGCAGGGCGCGATGTCCACATAGGCATAGGCGCCGTCATCGGGCTGCGTCTTCCAGGTGCCCTCGATCGGGTCGGCCAGCGCCGCGCCTGCGCCCAATGCCAAAGTCACCGCGGCGATCATCAATGTCTTCATGGCAAATCTCCTCCCTTTTGCCTGCTGGCCGCATCAGGCCATGCAAGACCGATTCCCGGCAAGACTGACGTGACGTCCGCGTCAGGCTTGGAAAATCCGCGAACCCGTGGCAAGAGGCGACGCGACAAATCAGGAGAGCCCCGATGATCCTCTACCCCGCGATCGACCTCAAGGATGGCCAATGCGTGCGCTTGCTGCATGGCGAGATGGACAAGGCCACGGTCTTCGGCGACGACCCCGCGGCGCAGGCGGCCAAATTCGAGGCGGCGGGCTGCGAATGGGTGCATCTTGTGGACCTCAACGGCGCCTTCGCGGGCGAGCCGGTGAACGCCGCCGCCGTCGAGGCGATCCTGTCGCGCATCAAGGTGCCCGCACAGCTGGGCGGCGGTATCCGCGACATGGCGACGATCGAGCGCTGGCTGGATAAAGGGCTTGCGCGGGTGATCCTCGGCACCGTCGCAGTCGAGAACCCCGATCTGGTGCGCGAGGCGGCGAAAGCCTTCCCCGGCCAGGTGGCCGTCGGGATCGACGCGCGTAACGGCAAAGTCGCGACCAAGGGCTGGGCGGAAGAGACCGATGTGATGGTCACCGATCTGGCGAAATCGTTTGAGGACGCGGGCGTCGCCGCGATCATCTACACCGACATCATGCGCGATGGCGCTATGGGTGGACCGAACATCGCCGCGACCGAGGCGCTGGCGCGCGCGGTCGAGATCCCGGTGATCGCGAGCGGTGGGGTCTCCTCCCTGCCCGACCTGATCGCCCTGCGCGACACCGGCGTGATCGCGGGCGCGATCTCGGGGCGCGCGATCTATGACGGGGCACTCGATCTGACCGAGGCGCTGGCAGCGTTGCGCGCCTGACGCAGCGCAGAGGAAATCCCGCAAAAGTGACACAAATCATTGCGTGGTGTGATTTTCCGCGTGAGGCTGGAGCCAGCGTTAACACCAAGTGTGGAGTGTGCCATGAAACGCATGATGACGATTGCCGCGGTGACTGCTTGCCTCGCAAGCGCCGCGCTAGCGAATGATACAAAGGGGTTTGTGGGTCTGAACTGGACCTTCGGCCCGGGCGCGAGCGGCCTTGAAGGGGTGTTCGGCGCGATGAATTACGACCTCGATCCGGATGGCGACATCAACGGGGCAAAGCTGTCACTGCATCTCGGCATGGGGCCGGGACCGGTGCAGGGCAAGATCAAGCTGACGGGAGTCGCCGGTCAGGACAACGCCATGGCGGAGCTGGGCATGGGCTATGGCAGCCGTGGCTGGTTCGGCACGGGCGGGCTGATGGGCAAACATTGGACCGTTGGCGGCGATCTGTTCTTCAACGGCGGTTGGGAAGGCTTCGGCGGTATTCACAGCCTGAAATTCGATCCTCCGAAGGCTCCGCTGTCGCCCGGCTGAGTCAAATCGGGCAATCGATCGCATAAAGAGAGGGCGGCTTCGGCCGCCCTTTCACATGGCTCAGGCGCCCACGGACTTGCGCACCATATCCCAGTAGATATCGGCGACCATGGCGCGGCTCAGGCGTCCGCCTTCGCGGAACCATGTATTCACGCCGGTCAGCATCGCGATGATCGCCATCGTCGCGAGTTTCGTGTCCGGGATTAGGAACACGCCTTCGTCCTGCCCGGCCTTCAGGATCTCTTCCAGCTCGGTCTCGTAGGTCTTGCGCAGCCCCTCGATCACCGCGAAATTCTCCGGGCTCAGGTTGCGCAGTTCCATGTAGCTGAGGAACACAGCCTCGGCCCGCTCGAGGTTGAAGCGGATGTGGAAGCGCACGAAACGCTCCAGCCGCGCATGGGCGTCGCCCCGGGCAGGCTCGGCGCGCCATGCGGCGATCAGCTCGTCCATATGGGTCTTGAGCAGATCGAAAAGCAGCGCTTCCTTGTCGGGCGTGTAGAGGTAGAGAGCCCCCGCCTGCACCCCCACCGCGCCCGCGATCTGGCGCATCGAAACGGCGGCAAAGCCGTACCGCGCAAAGAGCCTTTGCGCCTCGGCGCGGATCTTCGGGCCGGTAATCTCGGAATGGGAGCCTGTCTTGCGTGCCATGATACCGACGCTAACTGAACAAGCGTTCAATATCAAACCCGATTTGCGGCCCAATCGGCACTGGCAATGGGGCCGCGCGCGCAATAGTTTGGCAGCGTCCCGAGAGGAGAGACCATGCGCGCCCCTGCCCTGATCGCCCTATTTGCCCTGCTGGCCTCGCTGACCGCCTGTTCGAAGCGGTCGACGGAGGGCTATCCGGCGCTGCTGCCGATGGACGAGATCCTGACCGATCAACCTCTCACCCCCGATCCGGCCCCCGAGCTGGAGGCGCGCGCCGATGCGTTGCGCGCCCGCGCAGACACGATGCGCAGCCAATAAAATCTCGCCACGGCGCGGTTGAAGCCGCACGCCGCGTTGCCCTGCCTGCGCTTTCCCGCTAACAGGGCGCAAACCACCAAGTTTCGCTCATGAGGTCCCTATGTCCGCCGTCTCCGATACCGCACCCTTGCGTCTTGGCATCGCGGGTCTCGGCACCGTGGGCATCGGTGTGGTGAAGATCGTGCAGCGCCATGCCGATCTGCTGGAAGCCCGCGCGGGCCGCCCGATCGAAATCACCGCCGTCTCGGCGCGCGACCGCACCAAGAACCGCGATGCGGACCTGTCGAGCTATGCATGGGAAGACGATGCGGTGACGCTCGCGCAGCGCGACGATATTGACGTCTTTGTCGAACTGATGGGCGGCCATGAAGGCCCCGCGAAGGACGCCACCGAAGCCGCGCTGAAAGCGGGCAAGGACGTGGTCACCGCGAACAAGGCGCTGCTCGCGCATCACGGTCAGGCGCTGGCGGAACTCGCCGAAAGCCTCGGCCGCACGATCCGCTACGAGGCCGCCGTCGCAGGCGGCATCCCGGTCATCAAGACGCTGACCGAAGGGCTTGCGGGCAACGGCATCCGCCGCGTGATGGGCGTGATGAACGGCACCTGCAACTACATCCTGACACGGATGGAAGATGCTGGCCTGCCTTATGACACGGTGTTCGAGGAGGCGCGCGCGCTTGGCTATCTCGAGGCCGATCCGAACCTCGATGTGGGCGGCATCGACGCGGGCCACAAGCTTGCCATCCTCGCCGCCATCGCCTTTGGCACGCAGGTCGCCTTCGACGACGTGACGCTGGAAGGGATCGGGCGCATCTCGATCGACGATATCCGCCGCGCGGGCGATATGGGCTACAAGATCAAGCTGCTGGGCGTCGCGCAGATGACCGGCCGCGGGCTGGAGCAGCGCATGACGCCGTGCCTCGTGCCCGCCACCTCGCCACTGGGACAGCTGACCGGCGGGACGAACATGACCGTGCTGGAAGGCGACTCGGTCGGCCAGATCGTGCTGCGTGGCGCAGGCGCGGGCGAAGGCCCGACCGCGAGCGCCGTGATGGGCGACGTGATGGACCTCGCACGCGGGTTGCGGCTGCCGGTCTTCGGCCAGCCCGCCGACAAGCTCGAGGCCCCCACTCCCGCCGTGACCGCGATTGCGGCACCCTATTACCTGCGCCTGCAGCTGTCGGACAAACCCGGCGCGCTGGCGAAAGTCGCGACCGTTCTGGGCGAGGCGGGCGTCTCGATCAGCCGGATGCGCCAATACGGCCATGCCGACACCTCGGCTCCGGTGCTGATTGTCACCCACAAGACGACGCGCGACGCGATCGACGCGGCGATCAACGCGCTGCCCGCGACCCGCGTCGTCGAGGGCGAGCCGGTCGCAATCCGCATCGAAGAAGTCTGAGCATCGCGCGGCGAGAGCCATTTCGCCGCGCACCGCATTCCTGCTGATCTGACGCCGGGCGGCACCATAAGGCGCGCCCTATCCTCTCACGCCGGTTACATCGCCGTATCTTTTCACACCGCAAACGGCATAAGACCCCGGCTTGCGCGCCATTTTTCGCCGCGACAGGGGCTCGCCCCGCATGTTAGCGCTCCCGGGGTTGCCCTTCGGTCTCCCACAGGCTTTACCTGTCCGCAGCCCGTAACGCCCAGGCAGACAGGAAGACCTAAATGACCCCTCCGATTGATTTCAACGACCGCATGCTTTCGCTGGGCCTCGCCCGCGTGTCGGAAGCGGCGGCTCATGCATCAGCCGACCTGATCGGTCGCGGCGACGAGAAGGCCGCCGATCAGGCGGCGGTGAACGCGATGCGCGATCAGCTCAACAAGCTGGAAATCCGGGGCACCGTGGTCATCGGGGAAGGCGAGCGCGACGAGGCGCCGATGCTCTATATCGGCGAGGAAGTCGGCCAGGGCGTCGGCCCCGAGGTGGATATCGCGCTCGACCCGCTGGAAGGCACGACGCTTACTGCGAAGGACATGCCCAACGCGCTCACCGTGATCGCGATGGCGCCGCGCGGCACGATGCTGCACGCGCCCGACGTCTACATGGACAAGCTCGCGATCGGCCCGGGCTACGAGAAGGACGTGGTCTCGCTCGATATGACCCCGACCGAGCGCGTTCAGGCGCTCGCCAAGGCGCAAGGCGTCGAAACCAAGGACATTGCGGTCTGCATCCTCGACCGTCCGCGCCATGAAGACATGATCGCCGAGGTTCGCGAGACCGGCGCAAAGATCCGCCTCATCACCGATGGCGACGTGGCGGGTGTCATTCACTGCGCCGAGCCCGATTTCACTGGCATCGACATGTATATGGGTTCGGGCGGCGCGCCCGAGGGCGTGTTGGCAGCCTCGGCGCTGAAATGCATGGGCGGCCAGATGTGGGGCAAGCTGTTGTTCCGCAACGACGACGAGCGGGGCCGCGCGAAGAAGGCGGGCATCACCGACCTCGACAAGGTCTATGCGCGCGACGACATGGTGCGCTCGGACGTGATCTTCGCCGCGACCGGCGTGACCGACGGGTCCATCGTGAAGGGCGTGAAGCGCGAGCCGACCTATATCGAATCCGAGACGATGCTGATGCGGTCGAAGACCGGCTCGCTGCGCCGCGTGATCTACCGCAACCCTGTGAAGTAACCGGCGCGCCTAGATATTTTTATCGAGAAGAAGAGAAAGGCCGGAGCGCGGTGCTCCGGCCTTTCGTCATTTTGGCTGGCGGTTACTCTGCCGCGTCGGCGTAGCTCTCGACCGGCGGGCAGGTGCAGATCAGGTTGCGGTCGCCGAAGACGTTGTCGACCCGGCCCACGGGCGGCCAGTATTTGTCGACGCGGAAGGCGCCTGCCGGGAAGCACCCCTGCTCGCGGGTGTATTTCCGGTCCCAATCGGCCACGAGGTCTTCGACCGTGTGCGGCGCGTGGCGCAGCGGACTGTCCTCGGGGGTGATCTCGCCCGCCTCGATGTCGCGGATCTCATCACGGATCGAGAGCATCGCGGTGATGAAGCGGTCGATCTCGGCCTTGGTCTCGGATTCGGTAGGCTCCACCATCAGCGTGCCAGCGACCGGCCAGCTCATCGTGGGGGCGTGGAAGCCGTTATCCATCAGGCGCTTGGCGATGTCGTCCACCGTCACGCCCACCTCCGCGAAGGGCCGCGTGTCGATGATGCATTCATGCGCGACACGTCCACGATTGCCCATGAAGAGGATCGGGTAGCCCTCTTTCAGCTTCGCAGCGATGTAATTGGCAGCGAGGATCGCCACGCGGGTCGCCTGCGTCAGGCCCGGCCCGCCCATCATCAGGATATAGGCCCAGGAGATCAGCAGGATCGAGGCGGAGCCATAGGGCGCGGCACTCACCGGTCCCTCTTCGCCGCCGGTCTCGGGGTGGCCGGGCAGGTAGGGTGCGAGGTGCGATTTCACCCCGATCGGCCCCATGCCCGGGCCACCACCGCCATGCGGGATCGCGAAGGTCTTGTGCAGGTTGAGGTGGCTCACATCCGAGCCGATCTCGCCCGGTTTCACCAGCCCCACCAGCGCGTTGAGGTTCGCGCCATCGAGATAGACCTGACCGCCATATTCGTGCGTGATGTCGCAGATGCGCTTTACCGTCTCCTCGAACACGCCATGGGTCGAGGGATAGGTGATCATGCAGGCCGCGAGCTTGTCGCCCGCCTCTGCAGCCTTCGCTTCGAAGTCTTCGAGATCGACGTCGCCGTTGGGCGCCGATTTCACGACGACGACCTTCATCCCCGCCATATGCGCCGAGGCCGGGTTCGTGCCATGCGCCGACATCGGGATCAGGCAGACATCGCGCTGATCGTCGCCATTGGCGCGGTGATAGGCGGCGATGGTGAGAAGCCCTGCATATTCGCCCTGTGCGCCCGAATTGGGCTGCATCGAGAAGGCATCGTAGCCGGTGATCTCGCACAGTTTCGCGGTCAGATCGTCGATCATCTCCGCATAGCCCTGCGCCTGATCGAGCGGCACGAACGGATGCAACGTGCCGAATTCCGGCCATGTGAGCGGCATCATCTCTGCCGCTGCATTCAGCTTCATCGTGCACGAGCCCAGCGGGATCATTGCGCGGTCGAGCGCGAGGTCGCGATCCGAGAGCCTGCGCATGTAGCGCATCATCTCGGATTCAGCGCGGTTCATGTGGAAGACCGGATGGGTGAGGTAGTCGCTCTCGCGCAGCAGCGCATCGGGTACCGCCGGCTGCGTCGCCTTCGGCGCGGGATCGGTGATCCCGAAGGCGTCGAGCACCTTGGCGACGACGCCCGGATCGCTGGTCTCGTCGAGCGAGATACCGACCCGATCGCGGCCCACCTTGCGCAGGTTGATCCCGCGATGGCGGGCGGCGGCGAGGATACCCTGCTGGCCCACGCCCACCTCGACGGTGATCGTGTCGAAGAAATTCGAGGGCTCTACCACGGCGCCTGCGGCTTTCAGCGCCTCGGCCAGTTGCACCGTCAGCAGGTGCACACGTTCGGAGATCGCGCGCAGACCGACGGGACCGTGGAACACGGCGTAGAAGCTCGCCATCACGGCGAGGAGCGCCTGCGCGGTGCAGACATTCGAGGTCGCCTTCTCGCGGCGGATATGCTGCTCGCGGGTCTGAAGGCTCAGGCGGTAGGCGCGGTTGCCTCGGCTGTCGATGGAAACGCCGACGATCCGCCCGGGCATCGCGCGTTTCATCGCGTCGGTGGAGGACATGAAGGCCGCATGCGGGCCGCCATAGCCCATCGGCACACCGAAGCGCTGCGCGGAGCCTACGGCGATATCGGCGCCCATCGCGCCCGGCTCTTTCAGCAGGCACAGCGCGAGCAGATCGGTCGCGACCACGGCGACGGCCTTCGCGGCATGAAGCGCCTCGCATTCGGCGGTGAAGTCGCGGACATGGCCATAGGTGCCCGGATATTGGAAGATCGCGCCGAAGACCTTCTCGGCTTCGAGCGTTTCGGGCGCGCCCACGATCACCTCGATCCCCAGCGGCTCCGCGCGGGTCCGGATCACGCCGATGGTCTGCGGGTGGCAATTCTCATCGACGAAGAAGGCAGTGGCCTTCGATTTCGACACGCGCTGCGCCATCGCCATGGCTTCCGCCGCCGCCGTCGCCTCATCGAGCAACGAAGCATTGGCGACCGGCAGCCCGGTCAGATCCGACACCATCGTCTGGAAGTTCAGAAGCGCCTCGAGACGCCCCTGCGCGATCTCGGGCTGGTAGGGCGTATAGGCCGTGTACCAAGCCGGGTTTTCCAGAATGTTGCGCTGGATCGCGGGCGGCGTGACGGTGCCATAATAGCCCTGCCCGATCAGGCTGGTCATCACGCGGTTCTTCTTCGCGACGCCTTCCATCTTCTGAAGCAGCCCGTATTCGGTCAGCGGCGCCCAGCCCAGCGGCTCGGCCTGACGGATGCTTTTCGGCACCGTCTCGGCGATCAGCGCGTCGAGGTCCGGCGCCCCCACGGCCTTGAGCATCTCCTCCATCTCGGCCGGTGACGGGCCGATATGGCGGCGATTGGCGAAATCGTAACTGTCGTAAGTCGTGGGGGTGAAGGTCATGGATATTACCCGATGAAGTCTTTGTAAGCGGCCTCGTCCATAAAGCCGTCGAGCGCGGAGGCGTCGGTGAGTTTCATCTTGAAGAACCACGCCTTGCCCAGCGGGTCTTCGTTCACGAGCGCCGGGTTTTCGGCCAGATCCTCGTTGATCGCGACGATCTCGCCGTCGAGCGGCGCGAGGATGTCGGAGGCGGCCTTGACCGACTCGATCACGCAGATCTCGTCGCCCTTCTCGACCGTGTCACCCACATCGGGCAGGTCGACGAATACGACATCGCCCAGCTGCTCGGAGGCGTGCTCGGTGATGCCCACGATCACGACGTCGCCTTCGGTCTTGAGCCACTCGTGGTCTTCGGTGAATTTCATGGAATGTCTCCCGGTTGGTTGTTCAGCGTTTGTAGGTTGCAGGGCGGAAAGGCATCGCCACGACCCTGGCGGGCAGACGCTTGCCGCGCACCTCGCCATAGACGGTGGCGCCTTCCTTCGTGCCTGCGGGCAGATAGGCCATCGCCATCGGTGCCTCGATCGAGGGGCCGAAACCGCCCGAGGTCACACGCCCGATAGGCTGACCGCCCTCGGGTCCGGCGAAGATTTCCACGCCTTCGCGCATCGGCGCGCGACCCTCGGGGCGAAGCCCCATACGGAGGCGGCTCGGGCCGTTTTCCAGTTCGCTCAGGATACGATCCGACCCAGGGAAGCCGCCTTCGCGCTCCCCACCCTTGCGGCGCACCTTCTGGATCGCCCAGGCGATGTTGCCCTCGACCGGAGTCGTCGTGGTGTCGATGTCATGGCCGTAGAGGCAAAGCCCCGCTTCGAGCCGCAGACTGTCGCGCGCGCCCAGACCGATCGGCTCGACCGCCTCATCGGCGAGCAGTTTGCGGGCAAATTCCACCGCGCGGTCCGCGGGCACGGAAATCTCGTAGCCGTCTTCACCGGTATAGCCCGAGCGCGAGATCCAAAGCTCCGTCCCGTTCCAGTGATAGACGCCCACATCCATGAAGCGCATCTTGGCGGTGCCGGGCACCAGAGCCTCAAGAACGCCTTCGGCG
This sequence comes from Thioclava sp. JM3, assembly GCF_002213185.1. Lineage (NCBI taxonomy): Bacteria > Pseudomonadati > Pseudomonadota > Alphaproteobacteria > Rhodobacterales > Paracoccaceae > Thioclava > Thioclava sp. JM3. The sequence goes on along the minus strand of NZ_NBOB01000002.1, from coordinate 368,237 downwards.
GCAGGCCCTTGCAGCGCCAGTAGCGCGCGGTCGGTGAGTTCCTCGACCGATTCCAGATGCGCCCGCATATGCGCGATGTCGTCTTCCTTGCAGGCCGCGTTCACCACGACGAAGAGATGATCGCCTCGGTTCGCCACCATCAGGTCATCGAGAATGCCGCCATTCTCATCGGTGAACATCGCATAGCGCTGGCGACCCTCTTTCAGGCCCATCAGGCTGACCGGCACCAGCGCCTCGAACGCCTCGGCAGCGCCTTCGCCCGGCACGATCACCTGCCCCATGTGGCTGACATCGAACAGCCCTGCCTTGGCGCGGGTGTGCAGGTGCTCCTTCATCACGCCCAGCGGATATTGCACGGGCATCTCGTAGCCCGCGAACGGCACCATCTTGGCGCCCAGTTCCAGATGCAGATCGTATAGCGGTGTGCGTTTCAACTCGCTCATCGCGGCCTCCCCTTCAGCCGGATGATCCGGCATCGATTCATGAGCCCTCCGGCTCGCCCGATGCCCCCTCTGTCCGTGCCTGCGATGCAGACGCCTGAGATCGTTATCCCTTCGGCGGATGCCGCGATTGCACGCAGCATCACTCTCCAGAGTCCTTCGTCGGGCACGGTCCTTTTGCCTGAGAGTTTACCGGGGCGGTTGCTCCTTCGGCACCGAGGTTACCCCCGGATTCTCCCGTATCCGACTTCTTCCGATTACCTGAGGCCCCGCGCGACTGACAAGCCCCAATCGCCAAAACCGCCGCTTTGCCGCCGAAAACGACCTCACGAGGTCGCGAATTGCCCAAACAAAAAGCGCGAGGAAAATCCCTCGCGCCTTTCGAATTGATCTCACGAGCCTGCGGCGGAGCCGTCAGCCGCGCGCCGGAACCTTGTGCAGAAGCGGCATCAGCTCGCCCATATCGGGCCCGTGCGCCATGCCGGTCACGGCCTTGCGCAGCGGCATGAACAGGCCCTTGCCCTTGCGCCCGGTCGCCTCCTTCACCTCCGAGGTCCAGTCCTTCCACGTGGTGTCGGAATAGGGCGGCGCGGGCAGCATCGTCATGGCCTGCGCGATGAAGTCGCGATCTTCCTCGTCGATCTCCGGCTCCGCGCCGTTCAGACACAGATCGGCCCAGCCCTTCAGATCGTCGAGCTTGTCGATATTCTGCGAGGCGACCTTCCAGAAGCGCTCGCGCTGCTCCTCGGGGATGCCGAGATCAGCGATACGATCCGCCACGGCCGAGAACGGCAGGTGCTGGTTGCGCGCGCGGGTCAGCGGGATCAGGTCCGCCGGGTCGAATTTCGTGGGCGCCGAGCCGAAATGGTTCAGATCGAACCCGTCGGCCAGCTCGTCGATTGACATCTTCAGCTCGATCGGCTGGCTCGAGCCCAGACGCGCCATCATCGACAGCAGCGCCTCGGGGGCGATCCCTTCGGCGCGCAGATCGCGGATCGAGAGCGCACCGAGACGCTTCGACAGTTCCTCGCCCTGCGGGCCGGTCAGCAGCGAATGGTGTGCAAAGTTCGGAACCTTGCCGCCGATCGCCTCGATGATCTGGATCTGCGTCGCGGTATTGGTGACGTGATCGCCGCCGCGCACGATATGGGTGATGCCCATATCCGCGTCGTCTACCGGTGAGGCGAAGGTATAGAGCACCTGCCCCGAGGCCTTGATCAGCACCGGATCGGACACGCTTGCCGCATCGATCGACAGATCGCCAAGGATGCCGTCTTTCCACTCGATCCGCTCGAGTTCCAGTTTGAAGCGCCAGTATCCTTCCTTGCCCTCGGCGCGAAGCGCGTCTTTTTCGGCATCCGACAGATGCATCGAGGCGCGGTCATAGACCGGCGGGCGACCCATGTTCAGCTGTTTCTTGCGCTTGAGGTCCAGCTCGGTCGGGCTCTCGAAGCATTCATAAAGCTTACCGTCGGCCTTCAGCTGTTCTGCCACCTCGGCATAGCGGTCGAGCCGCAGCGACTGGCGCTCTTCCCGGTCCCACTCGATGCCGAGCCATTCGAGATCCTGCTTCAGTGCGTCGATATATTCCTGCTTCGAGCGCTCCTGATCGGTGTCGTCAAGGCGCAGGATGAATTGACCGCCGGTCTTGCGGGCGATCAGGTAGTTCATCAGCGCGGTGCGCAGGTTGCCGACATGGATATAGCCGGTGGGCGACGGGGCGAAACGGGTAACGGTGGTCATCTGGGCAAACTCCTGTTGGCGCCTGCTCTTTCACAAGGCGGTGCGTTTGTCCATATGAGGGGCCATGCGAGAGGTGCAGAGCGGTTTGGAGGTGGCGATGGGCGAGGGTTACGATTGGGCGGATGTCACGGCGCCGGGCATCGAGGAGATCGAGGCGCTGGCCGAGGCCGCGCGCGCCGCCCTGCCCCCGGCTTTCGCGAAAGCTGCGGCAGAGGTCGCGATCCGGGTGGAAGAGTTCGCCTCCGAAGCGATGCTCGCCGATCTCGGCATCGAAGACCCTTTCGAGCTGACCGGGCTCTATGACGGCATCCCGTTGACCGAGAAATCCGTGATGGACCCCGGTGGCCACGCGGATGTGATCTGGCTCTTCCGACGTCCGATCCTCGACGAGTGGGTCTCGCGCGGCAACGAGCCCCTCGGTGCCCTCGTCACCCATGTTTTCGTGCACGAATTGGCGCATCACCTCGGGTGGTCCGACGGCGATATTTCTTCGATCGATCGCTGGTGGGAGTGAACCGAAGCGGCTCACGCTACGTTCACGAGTCTGTGGGAGCGGCGCGAAGCGCTCGACTTCGACATGCGAAGATCAACCATCGAGAGGGAGAGACCCGATGACCAGGACCTTCATGACCCGCCGTACAGCATTGAAAACCGCCGCTTTCCTGCCCGCCGCCCCCGCGCTTCTGACCGGGACCGGCGCCGCCGCGCAAAGCGCGAACGAAGCCCCGCCCGCGATCCCGCGCTATCGTCGGATGCAGATGGGAGATCTGACGATCACCACGCTGCTCGCCGGATCGCGCGAGCTGGAAGAGCCGCAGACTATCTTCGGTATGAACGCCAGCCCCGAGGACTTCGCCAAGCTCTCTGAGGCCAATTACATCCCTGCGGACAAGTCGCTTAACTTCTTCACCCCGACCCTGATCGAGACCGGCTCGGAGAAAATCCTCTTCGACACCGGCCTGTCGCCCGAGGGGATCACCTCGGCGCTCGCCGCCGCTGGGCATTCGCCCGAGGACATCACCCATGTCGTGATCACCCATATGCATGGCGACCATATCGGCGGGCTGATGGGCGATGGCGGCGAGACCTTCGCCAATGCTGCCTACATCACCGGCCAAAAGGAATTCGACCATTGGTCGAACGCGGGCAACGACACGTTCGAGGCCAAGGTCCGTCCGCTGGCCGAGAAGATGAGCTACCTCAAGGGTGGCGATTCGGTCGTCTCCGGCATCTCGGCAGTCGAAGCCTTCGGCCACACGCCGGGCCATATGGCCTTCATGGTGGAGTCGGGCGGCAAGGGGCTGATGCTCGCTGCCGACACGTCGAACCACTATGTCTGGTCGCTTCAGCGCCCGGAATGGGAAGTGAAATACGATATGGACAAGGAGATGGCCGCGAAGACTCGCAAGGAGCTTCTGGGCCGTGTCGCCGCCGACAAACTGGCTTTCATCGGCTACCACATGCCCTTCCCGGGCGTAGGTCATCTCGAGGCACTCGACACCGGCTTCCACTTCCACCCGATCACCTATCAGCTCAACGTCTGATCCATCGTTTCGATTGTCCGGACGGTCCTTTCGCCGTCCGGGCGCCCACTACCTCAATCCCGCACGCCCCCTTGATCGCAGATCGTTAGCTGCGATGATCCCGATACCCACCACGGCTTCGGAGCCTGCGATGACCTCGATCCTCACGATCACGCTCAACCCGACGGTCGATCTGTCGATCGAAACCCCCGAAATCGCGCCCGAGCGCAAGCTGCGCTGCACGCGGCCGCTGACCGATCCGGGGGGCGGCGGGTTGAATGTCAGCCGCGCGATCGCTGCCTTGGGCGGCAATTCCACGGCCTTCGTCGCCCTTGGCGGCACCACCGGGGACCGGGTGATGCGGCTCCTCGCCGAGGCCGGGATCGCTCTCTTCCCCTACCCCGCGCCGGGCGAGACGCGGATGAGCCTGACTGCCACCGACCAGAGCACGGGCGCGCAATACCGCTTCGTGATGCCGGGGCCGGACTGGGGCGCGCGCGATGTCGCCAAGGCGCTCAGCCGGATCGCGCGCGCCGCCCCTGAAGACGGGATCGTCGTGCTGTCCGGCTCGCAACCGCCCGGCGTGCCCGAGGATTTCCCCGCGCGGCTGGCGACGAAAATGGCCCGGACCAAGGCGCGGCTTTTCCTCGACACCTCCGGCAAGGCTCTGCACCAGTTGATGGAAAGCAAGGCGCAACCCGCCGACGTTCTGCGGATGGACGAACTGGAGGCCGAGGAGTTGGCGGGCCGCAAACTGCCCGAGCGCAGCGACAGCGCCGACTTCGCGCAAAGCCTCGTGCAGCGCGGACTGGCACATGCGGTGATCGTCGCGCGCGGCTCGGATGGCAACGTGCTCGCCACCAAGGACGCGCGCTGGTTTGCCGTGGCGCCTAAGGTCGATGTCGTCTCGAAAGTGGGCGCGGGCGACAGTTTCGTCGGGGCTTTCACACTCGCGCTCTCCCGCGGCAAACCTTTCCACGAGGCGTTGCAGCACGGCGCGGCAGGCGCGGCGGCCACCGTGACCACCCCCGCCACTGACCTGTGTTCCGCCGCGATGGTGCGCCGCCTTCTGCCGCATTGCCCCGTCGAGCCGATCTGAGCACTCTGCCCCTTTGCCTCGCGGCACCTGCGCGTTATGAAAGCGCCAAAGGAGCGCCGCCCATGCTGAAGACCCGCATTATTCCCTGTCTCGACGTCGCCGATGGCCGCGTCGTGAAAGGCGTCAATTTCGTGAACCTGATCGACGCGGGCGACCCGGTCGAGGCCGCGAAGGCCTATGACGCGGCAGGCGCAGACGAGCTGTGTTTCCTAGACATCCACGCGACCCATGAAAACCGCGGCACCATGTTCGATCTGGTGACCCGCACCGCCGAGCAATGTTTCATGCCGCTCACCGTGGGCGGCGGCGTGCGCACCCATGAAGACGTGCGCGCACTCCTGCTGGCAGGCGCCGACAAGGTCTCGTTCAACTCCGCCGCCGTGGCCGATCCGAACGTCATCACCGAGGCCGCCGACCGCTTTGGCAGTCAGTGCATCGTCTGCGCGATCGACGCAAAGACCGTGGAGCCGGGCCGCTGGGAAATCTTCACCCATGGCGGGCGCAAGCCCACCGGCATCGATGCGGTGGAATTCGCCCGCATCGTGACCGCGAAGGGCGCGGGGGAAATCCTGCTGACCTCGATGGATCGCGACGGCACGCGCGCGGGCTTCAATCTGGAGCTGACGAAGGCGATTTCGGACGCGGTGGACGTGCCGGTGATCGCCTCCGGCGGTGTCGGCAATCTCGATCACCTGGTGGAAGGCGTGACGAAAGGCGGCGCCTCGGCCGTACTCGCCGCCTCGATCTTCCACTTCGGAGAATACACGATCCGCGAAGCCAAGGAATATATGGCCGCCGCGGGCATTCCGATGAGGCTGCAATGAGCATTCTGGACCAACTCGCCGCGACCATCGAGAGCCGCAAGGGCGCCGATCCCGACACCTCCTGGACCGCGAAGCTGCTGGCCAAGGGCCCGGAGAAATGCGCCGAGAAATTCGGTGAGGAAGCGGTGGAGGCTATCATCGCCGCAGCGAAGGACGACCGCGAAAACCTGACCTACGAGGCGGCGGATGTCCTTTATCACCTCTTGGTGATGCTGGCGGCACGCGACGTGAAGCTGGCCGATGTGCTGGCGGAACTGGAGCGCCGCGAGGGCACCTCCGGCATTGCCGAGAAAGCCGCGCGCAGCTAAGGGGCGCTGTCCCTTCTCTCCTTCGGAAATTCATCCCAGGGATATTTCCGCAAGCCCGAGGACGCCCCGGAAACCTCTGGCATTCGGGCTTGTCGAAATATCCCGGGGGTGAGGGCGAAGCCCGAGGGGGCAGCGCCCCCTTTCCCCGTGCAAACCGCGTGCTAGCTGGCCTCTCAAACAGGAGGCTTTCATGGCTCAGACCCAAGACACCAACCGCAAGATCATCCTCGCCGAGCGCCCGAAAGGCGCGCCGAACGAGAACACGCTGAAACTGGAAACCGAGGCCGTGCCGCGGCCCGGCAAGGGCGAGATGCTGCTGCGCACCGTCTATCTGTCGCTCGACCCCTATATGCGCGGGCGGATGTCGGATGCGAAATCCTACGCCACCCCGGTCGAGATCGGCGGCGTGATGACCGGTCAGGTCGTGGCCGAGGTCATGGAGAGCGATGTCGCGGGCTTCTCGAAGGGCGATTACGTGCTCTCGCCCTCAGGCTGGCAGGATTTCTTCGTCTCGGATGGCACGCAGGTACTCAATCTCGGGCCGGAGCCGGAGAACCCGAGCTGGGCCTTGGGGATTCTCGGGATGCCGGGCTACACGGCCTATGCGGGCCTGCTGAAGATCGGCGAGCCGAAACCCGGCGAGACTGTTGTGGTGGCCGCCGCCTCCGGGCCCGTGGGCGCAACGGTCGGCCAGATCGCCAAGATCAAGGGCTGCCGCGTCGTCGGCGTCGCGGGCGGAGCCGAGAAATGCGCCCATGTCACCGAGACGCTGGGGTTTGACGCCTGCATCGATCACCGCGCCGAGGATTTCGCCGAACAACTGGCCGCGGCCTGCCCCAACGGCATCGACGTCTATTTCGAGAATGTCGGCGGCAAGGTGCTTTACGGCGTGCTGCCGCTTCTCAACCCCTTCGCGCGAATGCCGGTCTGCGGCATGGTCGCGTGGTATAACCTGCAAGGCCTGCCCGAGGGACCCGATCACGGGCCGCAGATCCTGTCGACTATCCTGCGCATGAAGGTGAAGGTGCAGGGCTTCATCATCTTCGACAGCTTCCCGATCGAGCTTTATCAGGAATTCTCGGAGGCGATGACCGGCTGGCTGAAAGAGGGCAAAGTTCAGTACAAGGAGCAGGTGGTGGAGGGCCTAGAGGCCGCGCCGCAGGCGCTTTACGATCTGCTGGAGGGCCGTAATTTCGGCAAGATGGTCGTGAAAGTCGGCTGAAGGCGAGAGATGTGCGCAGGGCTTTCGCATCCGTGACTTGCCCTGCGCCGCGCATCGCTTATCTCTACGCTTATGTTTGGACGCCTTTTCGATATGCTCAACGATCCCGCCCCCGATCCGATGGAGGGGGAAGATCGTGAATTGGCGCTAGGCGCACTTCTGGTGCGGCTCGCGCGGTCGGATGAAAACTATACCGAAGACGAGAAGATCCGGATCGACCGGGTTCTCGCGCAGCGCAACGGGCTTTCGAGCTTCGAGGCGACCGAGATGCGCAAGCGCGCCGAAGAGGTCGAGGCGGGTGCGCCCGATACCGTCCGCTTCACCCGCGCGCTGAAGGACAAGGTCGCCTACGAGGACCGCACCGGCGTGATCGAGGCGCTGTGGGACGTGGCGCTGGCCGACGGGGTGCGCGACGCCCATGAGGATGCGCTGATCCGTCTCGCGGCGAAGCTTCTGGGCGTCAACGATGTCGATTCGGCGGTGGCGCGGCAGCGCGTCGAGGCCCGCCGAAGCTGAGTTAGAGGGACAGGCCGGCGTGGAGGCGCGACCGGTTCACGCATATTTTTTCCTCAGATGCTCGTGATTTCGGCCCCTTCCCCATCGTCAACCGGGCAGACGCAGTTGCAATCATCGGCCAAATCGCGCCAGATTGCGCGGATGGACAAAGAGAAGCTGCCTGCGTGACCCGAAACGAGCCTGCGCCCCAAGACGCGCCCGTCATCGAAATCCGTGACCTTCACAAGAGCTACGGCTCGCTCGAGGTGCTCAAGGGCGTCTCGATCACCGCCCCACGCGGCCATGTGGTGTCGCTGATCGGCTCTTCGGGCTCGGGCAAGTCGACCCTCTTGCGGTGCTGCAACCTGCTCGAAGACAGCCAGAAGGGCGACGTGATCTTCGAGGGCGAGCACGTCGCCTGGCGTGGCGAGGGACTCAATCGTCGTCCCGCCGACCGCGCGCAGGTCACACGCTTCCGCACGAACCTGTCGATGGTGTTCCAGCAGTTCAATCTCTGGGCCCACATGACGATTCTGCAGAACGTGATGGAAGCGCCGGTGACGGTGCTGGGCCGCGACAAGGCAAAGGTCGAGAAGCTGGCGCGCGAATTACTGGCGAAGGTCGGCATCGGCGACAAATGCGACGCCTGGCCCGCGCAGCTCTCGGGCGGCCAGCAGCAGCGGGCGGCGATCGCGCGGGCGCTGTGCATGGAGCCCAAGGCGCTTCTTTTCGACGAGCCCACCTCGGCGCTCGATCCCGAATTGCAGCAGGAGGTGGTGAAGGTCATCAAGGACCTCGCCGCCGAACACCGCACCATGATCCTCGTCACCCACGACATGCGGCTGGCGCGTGACGTCTCGGACCACGTCGTCTTCCTGCACCAGGGCAAGATCGAGGAAGAGGGCCCGCCAGAGGCTCTGTTCGGCGCGCCGAAATCGACGCGCCTGCAACAATTCCTGTCGGCCACCGCGCCGGCGTGAACCAACCCAAGAACAAACAACGGGGAACCCAAGATGAAAAAACTGATCCTGACCGCCGCCATTCTCGGCCTGTCGGCCGGCATTGCCGCGGCTGAAACGGTCCGCATGGGCACCGAGGGCGCCTACCCTCCCTACAACTACATCGACGACAACGGCGAAGTTGCAGGTTTCGAGCGCGAACTGGGCGACAAGCTCTGCGAGATGGAGAGCCTCGATTGCACCTGGGTCACCAATGACTGGGATTCGATCATCCCGAACCTGCTGAGCGGCAACTACGACACCATCATCGCTGGCATGTCGATCACCGCCGAGCGCGAGAAATCGATCGACTTCACCCAGCCCTACTACCCGCCGGCGCCCTCCGCTTATCTCGCGATGGATCCGAACGTCGATCTCAAGGGCGCCGTGGTCGCGGCGCAGACCGGCACGATCCAGGCGGCCCATGTCGCCGAAAGCGGTGCGACGCTCGCCGAATACGCCACGCTCGACGACACGATCGCGGCGGTGAAGAACGGCGAGGCCGACGCGGTCTTCGCCGACAAGGACGCGCTCAAGCCCTTCGACGGTCAGGACAACCTGCAATTCGTCGGCGACGACGTGCCGCTGGGCAAGGGCATCGGCATCGGCCTGCGCAAGTCCGACACCGAGCTCAAGAACAAGCTCGATGACGGGATCTCGAAAATGAAGGCCGACGGCTCGCTCAACGAGATGATCAAGAAGTATTTCGGCGACAAAGCGCTGACCTTCAAAAACTGATCCAGAAAGCGGGGGGCGGGTCACGCGGCGCGCCCCCCGACCGATCCAGATGCTCAACAGCTGTTCCGATCCTTCCGCCCTTCACGGGCTTTCCTGGCTTCTGTGCTACCTGACAACGGGCAAGCACATGATGTTCTATGGCTCCTTTGGGATCGTGCTGATCCTGCTGGCCGTGACGGCGCCGGTGGCGCTGATCTTCGGTTTCGGGGGCGCGCTCGCCGCGCGGTCGACCCTCGCACCGCTGAAGCTTCTGGGACGCGGCTATATCGCGATGGTGCGCGGTGTGCCGGATATCATCTTCTTCCTCTTCGTGCCGATCGCGATGGACCAGGGGCTCGAATACCTGAAATCGCGCGCGATCTGCCCCGACCCCGGCCCCGCCTGGACGGGCAACGAGTTCCACGTCTGTGCCGCGGCGAAAATCCCGCTCGGTACCTCCCCACAATTCTACCACGAGGCCTATGGCTTCGCGCTGGCCGTGGTGGCCTTCTCCATCGTCTACGGGGCGTTCGCCGCGAACGTGCTGTTCGGTGCGATGCAGGCCGTGCCGCGCGCGCAGCTGGAGACCGCCGAGGCTTACGGCATGACTCGCGCGCAGGTGAACCGCCGCGTACTGATCCCGCAGATGTGGGCCTATGCGATCCCCGGCCTGTCAAACCTATGGATGATCCTCATCAAGGCGACGCCTCTGCTGTTCCTTCTGGGCATCGAGGATATCGTCTACTGGGCGCGCGAACTCGGCGCGACCAAGTCGCAGATCTACTCTTATCCACACCCCGACTGGCGGCTCTACTACTTCCTCGCGCTGCTGGTCTTCTATCTGGTGATGACCAAGCTCTCCGAGATCGTGCTGGCGCGCATCAACCGCCGCCTCTCCTTCGGGCAGGCCACGGCTGCCGGTGAAGCGCTGAGAAAGGCGGGCGCATGAGCTGCATTCAGACCATCGCGGATTACGGTCTGCGGTCCGTGGGCATCGGCGAGCGGCTGCTGCCGCGCTCCGATTTCACCATGTGCCAGCAATTCACCCTGATCGGCTCGGGGATGATCTGGAACCTCTATTTCGGCATCCTCGCGCTTCTGGCGGGCTTCTTCCTCGCGACCACGCTGGCAGTGGCGAAGAACTCCGAACGTGCAATTTTCCGCAAACCCGCGGACTGGTTCATCTTCCTGTTCCGCGGCTCACCGCTCTTCATCCAGTTTTTCCTCGCCTACGAGGCCTTCGCGATGCTGCCCCGGGCTGGCTTCCCGATCCTTGGCATCACGGTCGCGACGGACTGGATCACGCGGGCCTGGGCAGGCGCCCTGATCGTGCTGTTCTTCAACACCTCCGCCTATGCCGCCGAGATTTTCTACGGCGCGCTGCGCTCGGTTCCGAAAGGCGACATGGAAGCCGCGGACGCCTATGGCATGACCGGCTGGACCAAATTCCGCCGCGTGACATGGCCGACGATGCTCCGGCTCGGTTGGCCGTCCTACACCAACGAGGCGATCTTCCTGTTCCACGCCACCACGCTCGTGTTCTTCTCGGGCTTCCCGGCGTTCCGGCAGGAGGGCGACGCGCTCTATTACGCGAAATATTTCGCGGACAAGACCTTCAATCCCTTCATCCCCTACCCGATCGCGGCGTTCTATTTCATCCTGCTCACGCTCTGCGTCATCGCGGTCTTCGGGGTGATCAACCGCCGCCTGAACCGCCATCTGCCGCAGGAAAGCCGCAAGCGCTTCCGGTTCAGGCCGCAGATTATCAGGTGACACATGAACTGGCTGCACGACCATCCCGACGTTCGCACGATCCGCGTGGCGGCGGCCGATCTCAACGGGGTGGCGCGCGGCAAACGCCTGCCAGCCCGCTTCGCCGATAAGGTCTTCACCGAAGGGACGCGCTTCCCCTATTCGGTGATGAACCTCGACATCTGGGGCGAGGATGTCGAAGACAGCCCGCTCGTCTTCGAATCCGGCGATGCCGACGGCCTTCTGATGCCGACAGAGCGGGGCTTCCTGCCGATGCCGTGGCTCTCGGCGCCGACGGCGCTGCTGCCGATCTGGATGTTCCACATGGACGGCACGCCCTATGCGGGCGATCCCCGGCAGGCGCTGGCCCGCGTCGTGGAACGCTACAAGGCTCTGGGGCTGACCCCCGTGGTCGCGACCGAGCTGGAATTCTTCCTGATCGACGATAGCGGCAAGACCCTGCGGGTGCCGCCCTCGCCGCGCTCGGGTAAACGCCGCACCGGCGGCGAGGTGCTATCGTTGCGCGCGCTCGACGCGTTCGACATTTTCTTCAGCCAGCTCTACGACGCCTGCGAGGCGATGGATATTCCCGCCGATACCGCGATCTCCGAAGCGGGTCCCGGCCAGTTCGAGATCAACCTTAGCCACCAACCCGACCCGCTGAAGGCCGCCGATGACAGCTGGCTGTTCAAGATGCTGGTGAAAGGGCTGGCCCGCGCGCATGGTTTCGCCGCGTCCTTCATGGCGAAACCGTACGACGAATGGCCCGGCAACGGCATGCATATGCATTTCTCCGTGCTCGACGCCGAGGGCAACAACATCTTCAACGACGGCACGCCGCAGGGCTCGGATCAGATGCGCCACGCGGTCGCCGGCTGTCTGGCTGCGATGTCGGGCTCGGCGCTGATCTTCGCGCCGCATGAGAACAGCTATGACCGGCTGGTGCCCGACGCCCATGCGCCAACTGGGATCGCCTGGGCCTACGAGAACCGCACCTCGGCGCTGCGTATCCCGGCCTCTGGCCCGCAGGCGCGCCGGATCGAGCATCGCGTGGCGGGCGGCGACGTGAACCCCTACCTGATGATCGCCGCTATCCTAGGCGCGGCGCTGATCGGGATCGAAGACAAGATGGAAGCGCCCGAGCCGATCAAGGGCAACGCCTATGCGCTCGACCTGCCGCAGATGCCCACCGACTGGGAAGAGGCGATCGACGCCTTCCAGAATTGCGAGATCATGCCGCGCATCTTCGACCGCGAACTGATCACCAATTTCGCCATGACCAAGCGGCAGGAGCTGCATTACATGGCGGAGCTCTCGGATCAGGAACAGACCGAGCTTTACCTGGATACCGTCTGAAGGGGGCGCTGCCCCCTCGGGCTTCGCCCTCACCCCCGGGATATTTCTCCCAAGGGGAAGGGAGAGGCGGGGCGCAGCCAGAGGGGCCGCGCCTCTACCCGGATGAAGCTTTCGACTCGGCCCGGGGATAGAGCCGCGCCATCGTCAGGCCGCGCGTGGCGTTGAGGATCATCAGCCCCGCCCAGAGCCCGTGATTGCCGAAAAGCGGGATCAGCACGAATAGCGCCGCCGTGTAGATCGCGACCGAGATCACCATCGCGTTGCGCATCTCGCGCGTCAGGGTCGCCCCGATGAAAATGCCGTCGAGCATCCAGGCCGGTCCCCCGATCAGCGGCGCGGCAGCAATCCAGAACAGGTAATCGCGCGCCTCGATGCGGACATTCGGCGCGGTGGTCATCAGGTCGATGATCGCAGGGCCTGCGAGCAGGAAGACCGCGCCCAGCACGAGCGCGCCACCGATCCCCCATTGCGAGGACACGATGCTCGCCCGGCGCAGCCGTGCCGCGGAATGCGCGCCCACGGCCTGCCCCACGAGGCTCTCGACGGAGAAGGCGAACCCGTCCAGCGCGAAGGCCGTGATCTGCAGGAATTGCAGCAGCACCTGATTGGCCGCGAGGGTCACATCGCCCTGTCCCGCGCCGAGGAACAGGAAGGAGGTGAAGCTCGCCTGCAGCAGGATCGAGCGGAGCATGATGTCGGTATTCACCCGCGCCATAGTCGCCAGTTTCACGCGGTCGAAGATCGCGCGCGCGCGCCACAGCCCTCCCGCAAAGGCAGCGCGACACAGCCAAAGCGCCAGCAGCACACCGCCGATTTCGGAGATGAGCGTGGCGCCGGCTACGCCTTGCACGCCCCAACCGAAGCCGAGAACGAACAGAAGATCCAGCCCGACGTTCAACGCGTTCATCGCCATCTGCAGCAAGAGGACCCCGCGCGTGCGCTCCAGCGCGATCAACCATCCGGTGAAAGCGTAGAGCGAGATCGTCAGCGGCGCGCCCCAGATGCGGATCTGCAGGTAGTCGCGGGCAAGACCCTCGACCTCGTCGCTCGCTGGGGCAAGCTGAAAAGCGGCCCAGAACAGCGGAAGTTGCAGCACGATGAGGCTCAGCCCGGCGATCCCCGCAATGATCAGCGCGCGCATCAGCCCGGCGGACACCTCGCCCGTGTCGCCCGTCCCATGCGCCTGGCTCACCAGCCCGGTTGTGCCCATCCGGAGGAAGCCGAAGATCCAGTAGAGCGAGGACAGGATCACCGCTCCGATCCCCACCGCCCCGATCGGCGCGGGCAGGCCGATCTGGCCGACGACGGCCGTGTCGACCGCGCCGAGGATAGGGATCGTGGCGTTCGAGAGGACGATGGGCAGCGCGATCTTCAGGACCCGCGCATGGGTAATCTCAGCCATTGGCGGAGGTATCGTCCCGCGCGGGCATCAGGAAGTGTCCGGTCGCCTGCGCGAAGATCCGGGTCCGGTTGTCTTGCCACGCCTCGACATGGACGCTGGCGTAACGCCGCCCCGAGCGGTTGACCCGCGCCCGCGCATAGGCGTCGCGCGGCAGGCCGGAGCGCAGGTAATCCACCGTGAAGTCGATCGTCTTGGGCAGCCGCGGCAGGCTCTCGGGCGTCAGCGCGTCGAAATCGATCCGCCCCGCCTCGATATCGTCCCAGAGGTAGGACCAGCTGAGCTCGATGATCGCGGTGACCTCTAGAAAGGCCGCCGTCACCCCGCCATGGATCGCGGGCAGCATCGGGTTGCCGATCAGCTTGTCATCATAGGACAGAACACCGGTCAGCTCGTCGCCGCGCCGGTCGAAACCGATGCCGAGGAATTGCGCGTAAGGAATGCCCTCGACGAGCATCTTGAGCGCGCCGTCACGGCGCTGCTTGACCTGCTGGACGGGTTCGGGCTTGGGACGGCTCATGTCTGGCCCTCCGATTTGGGTTTGTCGGGCCGCGAGACGGTGAAGGCACCGGTGGCAGTCGCCACGGGGCGCTCCGCGTCCTCGTCATGGGTGGTCGCACGCACGAAGGCCACCGAGCGAGTGACGTGATAGCATTCGGCCCGCGCGGTGATCCGCTGGCCGGGCGTGGCGGGGCGCATGTAATCGATGCGCAGATCGAGCGTCGCGGTAGAGGCGCCCGCCTGCGGGTGGCTCATTACGGCGGCGCCCGCGCAGGTATCCATCAGCGCCGAGACGGCGCCGCCATGGATCACGCCGGTGCGCGGATCGCCCACGAAGCGCGTGTCATAGGGCATCGAGAGGGTCGCGCAGCCGGGGCGGATCTCGTCCATCTCCATTCCCAGCGCGCGGGAATGCGGGATCGCCTCGATGAACTGGCGCGCCTGTTCGAGTATCTTGTCGTTCTCGTCGCTCATAAAATCATCCCCGAATGTCTTGCGCGACTATCCCCGCTGGCCGACGGGGTTACAAGACCCGCGCCTCAGCCCTGCCCCTGCGACATCAGGAAATAGCGCGCGATCCCGTAGAGGTAGAAACCGGTGAACATGATGTTGAGATATTTCAGCTGGCGCTCTGTATGCAGCCAGGCGTGATAGGCCCAGATCAGGCAGAATGGCAGGCTGAGAAACAGGTTGAGCGGGTACCAGTTCTGCACGATGGCAATGGTGGAGGCGATGCCGAGGGCGAGCGCGACCCATTTCATCTCTTGCTGATAGGCCGCAAGGCCACCTTCGCGCAGACGCAATGCCGAACGCATTCCTGCTCCTTCTGGTCGTCTTCGATATCGGGGATCGCGACCCCTCGGGCCTGCGATACGCTTGATATGCCACATGAAAGTAGACGCGTCCAGACGGGCGAGGCTCAGCGGCGCGCTGCGAAGAAATCCTTCAGGAGCGCCTCGGCCTCCGCCGCCCCGATGCCGTCGTAGATTTCCGGCACGTGGTGGCTCTGCGGATGCGCGAAGATGCGCGGCCCCTGCGCGACGCCGCCCGATTTCGGATCGGCCGCGCCATAATAGAGCCGCGCGATCCGGGCCTGAGAGATCGCCGAGGCGCACATCGGACAGGGCTCGAGCGTGACATAGAGGTCGTAACCGGGCAGCCGCTCCGAGCCGATCTGCGCACAGGCGTCGCGCATCGCGAGAATCTCGGCATGGGCCGTCGGATCGCCCAGCTCGCGCGTGCGGTTGCCCGCAGAGGCCACCACCCTACCGTCAGGGGAGACGACCACCGCGCCGACGGGCACTTCGCCGCGCTTGGCCGCCGCGCGCGCCTCTGCCAGCGCCTGTTGCATGAAAGACCGGAATTCCATGGCTCTTCATCGCCTGCAAACCCGCGCTTATCAAGACGCTTCCCACGCGCCTCGGAAAGGTGTAGATCGCGGTCTTTCGCGCCCGAGCGACTCGCGCGCCCCCTCCCCTAGAAGGAACCGGACATGACCGACACTCCCGAAAATTCCGCCCCGAAATCCGTCGAAAAATCCGCCGCGAAGGAACGCGTCGCCAAGGTGATCGCGCGCTCCGGCGTGGCCTCGCGCCGCGACGCCGAGAAGATGATCCTCGCCGGCAAGGTCGCGGTGAACGGCAAGCAGATCGACTCGCCCGCACTCGACGTGGCGGCCTCGGACAAGATCACCATCGACGGCAAGGCGATCGACGCACCGCAGGAGACGCGGCTGTGGCTCTATTACAAGCCGCTGGGTCTGGTCACGACCGAGAAGGACGAACAGGGCCGCCGTACGATTTTCGACGAAATGCCCGAAGGCATGCCGCGCGTGCTGAACGTGGGCCGTCTCGACCTCAACTCCGAAGGCCTGCTTCTCTTGACCAATGACGGCGGCCTCAAGCGCCGTCTGGAACTGCCCGAGACCGGCTGGCTGCGCAAATACCGCGTTCGCGTGAATGGCCGCCCGACCGAGCAGAGCTTCGAGCCGCTGCGCCAAGGCATAACCATCGACGGCGAAGAATTCCTGCCGATGGAGGTCTCGCTCGACCGTCAGCAGGGCGCGAATGCGTGGCTGACCGTGGGCATCCGTGAAGGCCGCAACCGCGAAATCCGTCGCGCCATGACCGAGATCGGCTTCCAGGTGAACCGCCTGATCCGGATCAGCTATGGTCCGTTCCGCCTGATGGACATGAAGGCAGGCGACGTCATGGAAGTGAAGCGCAAGATGCTGCGCGACCAGCTGGGCGGCCTGCTCGACGACAAGTCGGTGGGCGGCGAAGCGAAGCCCGAGCGCAAGGAGCGTGGGGATCGCCCGGAGCGCGGCGAGCGCAAGGACCGGGGCGACAAGCCGCGCTTCAAGCGGGATCGCGATGACGGCGGCCGTGAGGATCGTCCGCGCAAGCCGCGCACGGGCGGCTTCAAATCGCATCGTGACGAGGGCGACCGCGGTGATCGGAGCGAGCGCGGCGATCGTGGGCCGCGCTTCTCGAAGGACCGGGGCGACCGCCCGGATCGCGGGCCGCGTGGCGACAAGCCGCGCTTCAACCGGGACCGCGACGAGGGTAGCCGCGACGACAAGCCGCGCTTCCGCAAGGACCGCGACGAGGGCGGGCGCGAGGATCGCCCGTTCCGCGACGGGCCACGCAAGCCGCGGGCCGGTGGCTTCAAGTCGCATCGCGATGAAGGCGAGCGCGGCGATCGGGGTCCGCGTTTCTCGAAGGATCGTGGAGACCGTCCGGATCGTGGGCCGCGTGGCGACAAGCCCAGCTTCAACCGCGACCGCGATGACCGCTCCGGCGGGAAGTTCGGCGGCAAGCCCAGTGGGAAGTTCGGCGACAAGGCGCGCTTCAGCCGGGATCGCGACGAAGCGGGCCGAGACGACCGTGGCGGCGACAAGCCCCGCTCGGGCGGGTTCAAATCGCATGGTGGCAAACCGGGCGGGAAACCGCGTTCGGGCGGGTTCAAATCCCACGGCGACGCGCGCGGCGACCGGCCCGCACGTTCCGGCGGCTTCAAATCGCATGGCGGCAAGCCGGGCGGAAAACCCGGCGGCAAGCCCTTCGGCGGCAAGCCGCGCGGTGGCAACCGCGACTGACCGGCGAAAACACGCTTTGAGTGAGGGGAAAACCGCCGTGGTTTTCCCCTCACTTTTTTCCTCGGCGGGTTTACGCGAATTTCACACCGTCTCTCTGGCATAGACCCGCCAGCCTGCTTATAAAATATTATCAGGACGCCGGAATTCGCGTCCGATGGCAGGGGCTGGCGATGTCGCGCGAAGCGCAAAAGAGAATCGCTTTCTGGCTGATGATCGCGCTGACGCTGTCGGTCGCGTTCACCGGGAGCGTGTGATGGCTCAACGCTATGGCGGAAAATACTCGCCCCAAGGCCCGGCCAGCGGGCCCGACCTGCACGATCCCCGCAGCGTACCTCCCCATCGCCGTCCCGATGCTCGCCACCCCCAGGAAGGCCGTCCGTTCTGGATCGTGGCCGCCGCCCTGCCCTTTCTGCTGAGCGCTTTCGGCGACGGGCCCCTCACCTTGGCCCGCGCGCTCGCGGCTTTCGCGCTGATCGCGGGCGCCGCCTGGACGATCCGCGAGGGGCTGCGGGCGGAATTCGCCTATGTCGCCCGCGCCTCGGCCAAGCGGCCCGCCTTTCCTCGGAAGATTCTGGGCTCGGTCGCCTATGGGCTGGGCCTCGCCATCGGCGCACAAGCGCCCGGCCTCGGTGTGATCGGAGCCGCCGGGATCGGCGCGATCGGCACCGTTGTCTCGCTCGTGGCCTTCGGTCTCGATCCGCTGAAGGACAAGGGGATGGACGGCGTCGACGAATTTCAGCAAGAGCGCGTCGCCCGCGTGGTCAAGGAGGGCGAGGCCTATCTGGAAGAGATGCGCAAGGCGATCACCCCCTCGGGCGAGCGTGTCCTGATCGGCCGGGTCGAGCAATTCGCCACCACTGCCCGCGATCTGTTCCGCGCGGTCGAGGAAGACCCCGGCGATCTGGCGCAGGCGCGGCGCTACATGACGGTCTATCTGCAGGGCGCGCGCGACGCGACGATCAAGTTCGCCGACCTGTGGCGCAACACCCGCGATCAGACCGCACGCGACGATTACGCGGCGCTGCTGGATGATCTGGAGGCGAATTTCACCGCGCGCACCAGGAAGATGCTGGAAGACGGCCGCGAAGGGCTGGAAATCGAGATCGACGTTCTGCGCGACCGGCTGGCGCGCGAAGGGGTCGTGCCGACGACCCGAAAGACATGACGAGGCGTGACGTGACACGTGACCCCGGGATCTGTCCCGACAGGCGCAAGGAGGCCCTGAGATGACCGAGACGACCCGCCAGAAGGCGACCGAGCTGATGACCGAAGTGGAAGGTGTCAGCGGCTCCCTGCTGCCCGAGCCGGGCCCGGCAGAGGCGGTGACCCCGCTCGATCAGGCTCCGCCGGAAACCGCCGAGGAAATCCGCAAGCGCATGGCCGAGCTGGACATGAGCGACACGAATTCGATCGTCCGCTTCGGTTCGCGCGCGCAGACCGATCTGCAATCGATCAGCCAGGAAATGCTCTCGGGCGTCAAGAACAAGGATGTCGGCCCCGCCGGGGACAGCCTGCGCCAGATCGTCACCACGATCCGCGGCTTCTCGGTGTCGGAACTCGATGTACGCCGCAAGCGCAGCTGGTGGGAGAAACTGCTGGGCCGCGCCGCTCCGTTTGGCAATTTCGTCGCCCGCTTCGAGGAGGTGCAGGGCCAGATCGACCGCGTCACCGACGAGTTGCTGAGCCACGAGCATAACCTGCTCAAGGACATCAAATCGCTCGATATGCTCTACGACAAGACGCTGCATTTCTACGACGAGCTCGCGCTCTACATTGCAGCGGGCGTGGAAAAGCTCGCCCAGCTCGACACGCAGGAAATCCCTGCAAAAGAAACAGAGATGGAAGCCGCTTCCGAAGATCAGAAAGTACTCAAGGCACAGGAACTCCGCGATCTGCGCGCCGCGCGCGACGATCTGGAACGCCGGGTGCATGATCTGAAACTGACGCGTCAGGTGACGATGCAGTCGCTGCCTTCGATCCGGCTGGTGCAGGAAAACGACAAGAGCCTTGTGACCAAGATCAACTCGACGCTGGTGAACACAGTGCCTCTCTGGGAGACTCAGCTGGCGCAGGCGGTCACGATCCAGCGCTCGCGCGAGGCGGCGGGCGCCGTGCGCGAAGCGAATGACCTCACCAACGACCTGCTGACCGCCAACGCCAAGAACCTGCGCGAAGCCAATGCCGAGATCCGCACCGAAATGGAACGCGGCGTTTTCGACATCGAGGCGGTGAAAGCGGCCAATGCCGATCTGGTCGCCACGATCGAAGACAGCCTGCGCATCGCCGACGAAGGCAAGCGCAAGCGGGCCGATGCCGAGAAGGAACTGATCGAGATGGAAGACAAGCTGCGCAACACCCTGTCGGCGGCGAAATCCTCTGCACAGGCCGGCGGAGCTGCGGGATGATGCGGATGCGTGCGGCCTTCCCGGTTCTTGCAGGGCTGGCGGCGCTGGCCCTTTCGGCCTGCACGCCGGGCTTGGGCGGCTCGCCGCTCGCACCGGACAAGACCGCGCGCCCGCCCAGCGCGCCAGCCGATCTCGACCGCTCCAAGGTCACGGAGCAGAGCGCGCTGTCGCGAGAGATGTCTGCCTATTTCGCCAAGACCGCCGCCGAGATGGAAAGCCGCGGCCAGCTGCGCACCGATGTCGCGCCGCGCGATGCACCGTTCAACCAGCGCCAACTGGTGCAGAACTTTATCCATATCGCGCTCTACGACGAATACGCGGCGCAGGGCGGCGGGTTCGTCGCCCGCCAGACGCCCTCTCGGCTGCGGCGCTGGGAGAAACCGGTGCGGATGGACGTCGATTTCGGCGCCTCGATTCCCAAGGCCGACCGCGCCTCGGATGTCGCCGAAGTGCGCGCCTATGCGGGCAAGCTCGCGAGCGCCTCGCGCCATCCGGTCAGCGTTGTAAAGCATGGCGGCAATTTCCACGTGCTGTTCCTCAACGAAGACGAGCGTCGCGCAATCGGCCCGCGCCTGCGACAACTCGTGCCGGGGATCGATGAAAGCTCAGTCGAGGCGATCACGAACCTGCCGCTGTCCACCTACTGTGTCGTCTTCGCCTTCTCGCAGGGCGACAGCCCGATCTATACCGACGCGGTCGCGGTGATCCGCGGCGAGCACCCGCCGGAACTGCGCACCAGCTGTATCCACGAGGAGCTGGCTCAGGGGCTCGGCCTCGCGAATGACTATCCGCGCGCGCGGCCCTCGATCTTCAACGATGACGAGGAATTCTCGCTGCTGACCAAGCATGACGAGCTGCTGCTGCAGATGCTTTACGATCCGCGCCTGAAGCCCGGCATGACCGAGCGCGAGGCCCGCCCGATCGTCACCACGATCGCCGCCGAATTGCTGGGCGGCGCAAGCTGAGAACCAAGAAGGAACCGCATCCATGGGCATTCTCGATTTCCTCTCGGGCGAATTCATCGACGTCATCGGCTGGACCGACGACACCCGCGACACGATGGTCTGGCGGTTCGAACGTGAGGGCCATGCGATCAAATACGGCGCCAAGCTGACCGTCCGCGAAGGGCAGGCCGCCGTCTTCGTCCATGAGGGGCAGCTGGCCGATATCTTCGGTCCGGGCCTCTACATGCTGGAGACGAACAACCTGCCGATTCTGACGACGCTTCAGCATTGGGATCACGGGTTCAAATCGCCCTTCCAGTCCGAGATCTATTTCGTCAACACAACGCGGTTCAATGACCTCAAATGGGGCACGAAGAACCCGGTCATGGCGCGCGATCCCGAATTCGGCCCGGTGCGCATCCGCGCCTTCGGCACCTATTCGATGCGTGTCACCGATCCGGGCAAGTTCCTGACCGAGATCGTCGGCACCGATGGCGAGTTCACCTCGGACGAGATCAGCTACCAGCTGCGCAACGTGATCGTGCAGGAGTTTTCGCGCGCCATCGCCAGCTCGGGCATCCCGGTCCTCGACATGGCGGCGAACACCGCGGACATGGGTAAGGTGATCACCAAGGCGATCGCGCCCACCATTGCGAATTACGGGCTGGAGCTGCCGGAATTCTACATCGAGAACGTCTCACTTCCCGAAGCGGTGGAGGCGGTTCTCGACAAGCGCACCTCGATGGGCATCGTGGGCGATCTGAACCGCTACATGCAATATAATGCCGCGGAGGCCATGGGGCAGCCGGGCTCGGGCGCCTCCGCCGGGATGGGCGCGGCGATGGGGGCCGGAATGGGCGCGGGCATGGGCATGGCAATGGGTCAGCAGATGGGGCCGTGGGGGCAGATGGGTCAACAACCCGCCGCCGCCGCGCCGCCGCCCCCTCCCCCGCCGCCGGTCGAGAAGGTCTGGCATCTCGCGGTCAACGGCCAGACGCAGGGGCCCTTCGGGCGCGGCCATCTGGGACGCATGGTCTCGGAAGGCTCGCTCACCCGTGACAGTCTCGTCTGGACGCCGGGTCAGAACGGCTGGATGCGCGCCGAGGACGTGACCGAACTGGCGCAGCTCTTCACCATCGCACCGCCGCCGCCCCCGCCTGCTGCGAGCTGATCCGATGCTGGGTTTCCCGAAAGTGGGGCGGAGCGCAGCTGCCGCCCCTGCCGACCCACGCGGCGAGAGCCACTATCACTGCGAAAGCTGCGGCGCCGATCTGCGGTTTGCGCCGGGCCAGACGCGGCTCGTCTGCGACCACTGCGGCCATGTGCAGGACATTCCCTCCGCCACCGGGCGCGGTGAGGCCCGTTTGCGCGAATTGCCGCTCGACGATGCGCTGACCCGCGAATTGCCCGCGCAGGAGATGGAGGAGCACCGCACCGTCTCCTGCCCCAATTGCGGCGCCTCGATCGAGCTGCAGAATGGCGAGCACGCGACTGAATGCCCGTTCTGCGCGACGCCGGTGGTGGTCGATACCGGCACGACGCGGCTGATCAAGCCGCAAGGCGTGCTCCCCTTCCAACTGACCGAGGAACAGGCGCGCGCGGCGCTCTCGAAATGGCTCGGCTCGCTGTGGTTCGCGCCCAACGGACTGTCGCAATATGCCCGCAAGGGCCGGCGCATGACCGGCATCTACGCGCCCTTCTGGACCTTCGATGCCGCCACCCGCACGCGCTATTCCGGGCAGCGCGGCGATGCCTATTACGTCACGCGCACGGTGCAGACCGACAAGGGCCCCCGCACCGAGCAGGTCCGCCGCATCCGCTGGACCCCGGTCTCGGGTCAGGTCGCGCGCGATTTCGACGATGTGGTGATCTACGCCGCGCGCTCGCTGCCGCCCGATTACGTGCAGGCGCTGCGCCCTTGGGATTTGACGGCGCTCGAACCCTACCGGCGCGATTACCTCGCGGGCTTCACCGCCGAGGGCTACACCGTGCAACTGCAAGAGGGCCATCATGCCGCGCAGGCAGAGATGATCCGCGTCATCCAGACCGACATCCGTCGCGATATCGGCGGCGACGAGCAGCGGATCGGCGCGATGGACCCGCAGTTCTCGGCCGAAACCTTCAAGCATATCCTGCTACCGATCTGGACCGCCGCGTACAAGTTCCGCGGCCGCTCCTACCGCTTCGTCGTCAACGCCCAGACGGGCCGCGTGCGCGGGGATCGCCCGTGGTCGGCATGGAAGATCGCACTGGCAGTGATTGCTGCACTAATCGTGGCGGGCGTGTTCTTCTACCTGAAGGGCCGCTGAGAGATCAGCCTTTTGCCAAGTCTTCCATCCCGAAGGCGACGCCCTGCGGCGCGAGCCATTCGGCGAAGCGCGCAATCTTCTCGTCAATCGAGCAGGTATTGGTCTGCCGCGCCATTTCGATGTCATAGGCGGCGCGAAGATCCATCTGGCGTTCGGGGCTCAGCTCTTTCCAGCGCGTCATGTCGTCTCCTTGCAAAGCCGAAGTGGGTTCCCGATATATCTTTCAACCCAATGTAACGGAGGGGTGACATGACCCAATCCTCTCAAAGCTATCGTGTGACCTGCCTCGATTGCGGACAGGCCAACCGCGTCCCCGCCGAGAAGCTGGGCGCAAACCCGAAATGCGGCACCTGCGGCGGATGGCTCGTTTCGCACAAGGTGACGGAAGTAGATTTCAAGACGCTCGCCAAGGCCGAGAAGGACGACCTGCCGCTGCTGGTCGATTTCTGGGCGCCGTGGTGCGGCCCGTGCAAGGCGATGGCGCCGCAGTTCAACATGGCCGCAGAGAAGCTGACACCCCATGTGCGGCTCGCGAAGATCAACACGCAGGTGAACCCTACCGCGACTCAACGCTACCGGATTCAGGGCATTCCCGCCTTCATCCTGTTCGCGAAAGGCCGCGAGGTCGCCCGTGCTGCAGGGGCGCGCCCGGCAGGCGATCTGGTCAATTTCGTGAAGTCGAAAATCTCGGTGCCCGCATAAAGCGGATCGGCAGAAATTTTAGCGTGCGGCGCGGGCGGGCCGCTTGACAACGCCCGCGCCTTGCGCGAAATACCACGCCACGGTACGGGGCCTTAGCTCAGCTGGGAGAGCGCGTCGTTCGCAATGACGAGGTCAGGGGTTCGATCCCCCTAGGCTCCACCAAACCGCCTCAAAAAGCGCCCGACCTTCGGGCGCTTTTTGTGTTTTAAAGCGATCTCAAATACTTAGTGAAAGAGAGCCAGCCAGTGGCCCCGCTTTGTGGATGAACTATCCCCAGATTTCGTGGCACCCGCCCGGCTTATCCACCACAAATTGCTTTACAGAACGCAAACCTGCCTACACGATATGTTGTAGGGAAAGGCGGCTGCTACCGCCGTTCCTTGTAAAGCCGACAAGCCCTAGGGGAGCTGCACTCCGGGCATCTAAAAAGGCAGGGGGATACGAGCATGGCACTGAGCGAAGACTATCTGTACGCCGAGGAACTCCACCCGATCGACATCGTCGAGACGCTGGCCGAAGCCCATGAATGGGAATTCGACCGGGTTACCGATGACCAGATCGCAATGGCGGTCGAGGGTCAGTGGCGGACTTACTCGATCACCCTCGCCTGGTCGCCGATGGATGAAACCCTGCGGCTGATCTCCACTTTCGAGATGGATCCGCCCGCGACCCGTGAGGGCGCGCTCTACGAGCTTCTCAACCGCATCAACGACCGGGTCTGGACCGGCGCCTTCACCTTCTGGCCCGATCAGCGGCTGATGGTCTGGCGGCACGGGCTGGTGCTATCGGGCGGGCAGATGCCCGGGCCGGAGCAGATCGACCGGCTGATCGGCGCGGCTGTCGTGTCCTCCGAGCGGTTCTACCCGGCTTTCCAGCTGGCGACCTGGGGCGAGCGCACTCCCGAAGACGCGATGCAGGTGGCCATTGCGGAGGCCTACGGGCGCGCCTAATCTCCCCCCGAACAAAGGGGGAAGCATGAGCTTTGATAACATTTCCGACCGCGGCCTCGTCATTCTGGGCTGCGGACGCATGGGCGGCGCGATCCTTCAGGGGCTGTTGAAGGGCGGTCTGCCCGCAGCTTCGGTCTGGGTGGTCGATCCGAATCCATCCGACTGGCTGAAAGAGTCCGGCGTGAATCTCAACGCCGAACTGCCCGACCACCCGGCTGTCGTCCTCGTCGCGGTGAAGCCGCAGATGATGGCCGACGCGCTGCCGCAGCTGTCGGCCATGGCCGAAGGCGATACTCTGTTCGTCACCGTCGCCGCGGGGATCACCATCGAGGGCTACGAGAAGATGCTGGGCAAGCAGGCGCGTCTGGTGCGCGCCATGCCCAACACGCCCGCCGCGATCGGCCGTGGCGTGACCGCGATCGTCGGCAATCCGAACGCGACGAGTGACGATCTCGACACGGCGGATGCGCTGATGACCGGCGTGGGTCAGGTCGTGCGGCTCGACAACGAGGGCCAGATGGATGCGGTAATCGGCGTCTCCGGCTCGGGCCCGGCCTATGTCTTCCACCTGATCGAGGTGATGGCGGCAGCGGGCGAGGCCGAGGGGCTCGATCCCGACCTGGCGCTGCGGCTCGCCAAGGCGACCGTCGGCGGCGCGGGGCAATTGGCCGAGGATAGCGACGAGAGCCCGTCGAAGCTGCGCGAGAACGTCACCTCGCCCGGCGGCACCACGGCAGCGGCGCTCGAGGTTCTGATGGACCCCGAGACCGGCATGCCGCCCCTGATGCGCAAAGCGGTCGCCGCGAATATCGCGCGCAACCGGGAGCTGGGGAAATGACCATCTCCTTCGACGACTTCATGAAGGTCGACATCCGGTGCGGCCGGATCACGCAGGCCGAGCCCTTCCCCGAGGCGCGCAAGCCCGCGATCAAGCTCTGGGTCGATTACGGCCCGGAGATCGGCGTGAAGAAAAGCTCCGCCCAGATCACGGTGCATTACGCGCCCGAGGAGCTGGTCGGCAAGCTGGTCTTCGGCGTGGTCAACTTTCCGCCGCGCCAGATCGGGCCGTTCATGTCCGAGGCACTGGTGCTCGGCGTGCCGGACGAGGCGGGCGAGGTCGTGCTGCTGACGCCCGACAAGGACGTCCCGATCGGCGGGAGGATGTATTGATGAAGCTCCTCGTGACCCGCAAGCTGACCGACGAAGTCGAGGCCCGCGTGGCGCGCGAATTCGACGTGACCTTCCGCAACGGGGCCGCGCCGATGACCGAGGAGGAAACCCGCGCGGCTCTGGCCGAGTATGACGCGCTTCTCGTCACGCTTGGCGACAAGGTGACGGCGGCGGCCTTCGAGGGCAGCCCGCGCGCGAAGATCGTGGCCAACTTCGGGGTTGGCTATAACCATATCGACGTGGCCGCCGCCGAGGCGAAGGGCATCACGGTGACCAACACGCCGGGCGCGGTGACGGACGCCACCGCCGATATCGCGATGATGCTGATCCTGATGAGCGCACGGCGCGCCTCGGCGGGCGAGCGGTTCGTGCGGCGCGGCGAGTGGACCGGCTGGACGCCGACGCAATTCCTAGGCCAGCACGTCTCGGGCAAGAAAGTCGGGATCATCGGTCTGGGCCGCATCGGCACGGCGATCGCGAAGCGCTGCCATTTCGGCTTCGGCATGGAGGTGGCTTACACCAAGCGCACCCCCGTCGATCCGGGCTTCCCCGCGACGCATTTGAGCCAGGACGAGTTGCTCACCAGTTCCGATTTCGTGGTAATCGCGGTGCCGGCGAGCCCCGCCACGCATCACCTGATCGGCGCCGCCGAGATCGCGAAGATGCAGCCACATGCGCATCTCATCAATATCGCACGCGGCGATATCGTCGACGAGGCGGCACTGGTGGCGGCGATGCAGGGCAATGTGATCGCGGGCGCGGGCCTCGACGTCTACGAGCGCGAGCCCGACGTCCCCGAGGCCCTGCGCGAGATGGATAACGTCACGTTGCTTCCGCATCTGGGCACCGCCGCTCTTGAGGTGCGCGACGACATGGGCCACATGGCGGTCGACAATCTCATCGCCTTTCGTGACGGCAACACGCCGCCCAATCGCGTGTCGTCTTGACCTTTCACCTCCTTGGCGGGAGGCTCTGCCAAGGAGGATCCGATGCATCAAGCCGTCATTACCGGGACCGGAGTCTATACGCCGGAACACGTCATCACGAATGCCGAACTGGTCGAAGCATTCAACGCCTATGCCGATCTGTTCAACGCCGAGAACGCAGAGGCCATCGCCGCAGGCGAGATCGAGGCCAAGCCGCATAGCTCGGTCGAGTTCATCGAGAAAGCCTCCGGGATCGAGCAGCGCTACGTGATGGACAAGGAAGGCGTGCTGGACCCCACGCGCATGTATCCGCGCCTGCGCCAGCGCTCGGATGAAGAGCCCGGCATCATGGCGGAAATCGCGCTCGATGCCTGCCACAAGGCGCTGAAGATGGCGGGCCGCACGGGCGAGGACGTCGATCTGGTGATCTGCGCGGCCTCGAACATGGAACGCGCCTACCCCGCCATCGCGATCGAGATTCAGAAGCTTCTCGGCGCGGGCGGTTTCGCTTTCGATATGAACGTCGCCTGTTCCTCGGCCACTTTCGGCATTCAGGCCGCCGCCGACATGATCCGCACCGGATCCGTGCGGCGCGCGCTGGTCGTGAACCCCGAAATCACCTCGGGCCATCTCGAATGGCGCGACCGGGATTGCCATTTCATCTTCGGCGATGTGGCGACCGCGACACTAATCGAACGGCGCGAGGATGCGCCACATGGCTTCCTGATCCGTTCCACCCGTTGCGCGACGGAGTTCTCGAACAACATCCGCAACAATAACGGCTTCCTGCGCCGCACCCGGCCCGATGGCGTGGCCGACCGCCGCGACATGCAGTTCATGCAGGAGGGCCGTAAGGTCTTCAAGGAAGTGCTGCCGATGGTGGCGGGCCATATCCACGACCACCTCACCGAGACTGGCGTGGCGACCGAGGACCTGCACCGCCTCTGGCTCCATCAGGCGAACAAATCGATGAACGACTTCATCGGCAAGAAGGTTCTTGGCCGCGATCCCGAGCCGGGCGAGCAGCCGAATATCCTGCAGGATTACGCCAACACGTCGTCTGCCGGCTCGATCATCGCGTTTTCGAAATATTCCGACGATTTCAAACCGGGCGAGATCGGACTGATCTGTTCTTTCGGGGCGGGCTATTCGGTGGGCTCGGTCGTGGTCGAGAAGATCTGAGGCTTAGGCCTCTCCCATCGCCTCGCGCCAATGACGGCGGCAGAGGCTGACATAGGTCTCGTTGCCACCGATCTGCACCTGATCGCCATCGCGCAGCGCCTGTCCGTCCGGGCCCATCCGCACCACCATCGTGGCCTTCTTGCCGCAATGGCAGATCGTGCGGACTTCGCGCATCTCGTCGGCGAGCGCCAGCAGCGCCGCCGAGCCGGGGAACAGCTTGCCCTGAAAATCCACGCGCAACCCGTAGCACATCACCGGCACGCGCAGGTCATCGACCGCGCGGGCGATCTGCCAGACCTGCGTCTCGGTCAGGAACTGCGCCTCGTCCACGAAGATGCAGGCGCAGGGGCCGTCCGCCAAGCGCTTCTCGATCAGCGCGAACATATCGGTCTCTTCGGTGAAACAGGCCGCCTCCGCACCGATGCCGATCCGGCTCGCGATGCGCCCGTCGCCCGCGCGATTGTCGAGCCGCGCGGTCACGAGGAACGTCTCCATCCCGCGTTCGATATAGTTGTGGGAGGCTTGCAAGAGGATCGTGCTCTTGCCCGCGTTCATCGTGGAATAATGGAAGTAGAGCTTGGCCATAGCCTGCAATAGCCCGCGATTTTCAGGGGAGCAAGACTGCCCCAGCGACGTTCACGGACGGTCGGCGCTGTCCATCCAGATCGTGACCGGCCCGTCGTTCAGAAGCGCCACTTTCATATCCGCGCCGAACGCCCCGGTCTGGACCGGCAGGCCCAGAGATTCGAGGTGCCGGGCGAAATGCCGATACAGCCGATCGCCCTCTTCGGGCGGTGCGGCAGCAGAGAAACCGGGACGGTTGCCGCGCGAGGTGTCAGCGGCCAGCGTGAACTGGCTGACCACCAGACAGGCGCCGCCAATATCACCCACCGCGCGGTTCATCTTGCCCGCCTCGTCCTTGAAGATGCGCAGTTTCGAGACCCGCTCTGCCAGTTTCTCGGCCACTTTCTCGTCATCACCCTGCATCGCACAGCACAGGATCAGAAGGCCGGGCCCGATTTCGGAGATGCGATTGCCGTCGACGGTGACCGAGGCTTCGGAGACCCGCTGGATCAGCGCCCTCATGCCAGCTCGTCCGACCAGGGCGGGTTGGCCCCTGCCCGGCTGACGACGACCGCAGCGGCGGCCACGCCCAGCTTGAGGCAGTCGGAGATCAATTCGTCCTCGGCTCCTGCAAGCTTGCGCTTGTCGAGAGCATCGGCGCGATCCAGCGCCGCCAGAACGCCAGCGTTGAACGTGTCGCCTGCACCGACCGTATCGATTACCTCGACCTTGCGCGCGGGCACGAACACCTCGCAGTGCTTCGAGAAGCCGTGCGCGCCGGTCGCGCCTTCGGTGACGAAGACCAGCTTCGGCCCCTTGGCGAGCAGCCCGCGCGCGAGATCGGCGATGGTGCCCGGCCCTTCGATCCAGCGCAGATCCTCGTCCGAGACCTTCACGATATCGGCCACGGCGAACATCCGTTCAAGCCGCGCGCGATAGGCCGTCTCGTCGCGGATGAAACCGGGACGGATATTCGGGTCGATCATCGTCACGCGGCTCTCCGCCTCGCGCAGCATCAGCGCCTCATAGGCCGCCCCGCAGGGCTCGACCGGCAGAGAGATGCCACCGAAGAACATCGCCTTCACCTCTGCCGGGATCGCAGGCATATCCTCGATCTTCAGCATGCGACCCGCGGTATTCTCGTCGTAGAAGGCGTAGCTCGCATGGCCGTCGGTGAGCGTCACGAAGGCCAGCGTCGTGGGCCGGTCCGAGCGGACCGAGAGCCCCGCATCGACGCCGCTATCAGAGAGTGAGTGGACCAGCATCTGCCCGAACAGATCCTCCGACAGCCCCGACAGGAAACCCGAGCGCGCCCCCAACCGCCCCAGCGCGATCGCGGTATTGAACACCGCTCCTCCGGGATAGGGCGCAAAGGCCGGCTCGCCTTGCGCGCTCTCGCGCGGGAGCATGTCGATCAGTGCCTCACCACAGCTCAGGATCATCGGGGCCTCTCCTCCGTCTTCGCGTTCCGATACCGCTAACACCTGCTACACGTGAAGCGGTCTCCGGGCAATCCCCGCTTGGATCACGCTGCGCTCGGCCCGCCGCCACCGCCGCGCCGATTCCGCCCTTCGATCAGCCATGCCCCCACGGTCAGCAGCGCTGCGAGGAGCAGCCAGACCCAGGCGGGCATCAGCGGCTGCACGCGGATATCGGTGGTGGCCGTCGCGCCGCGCGGCGTGATGCCGATCCAGCCGCGCCCTGCCGAGGGTCGCCCCGCACGCACCTCGCGGATATCGGGCACCCCGTCTTCGAGCCGCGTCACGCCGCCATTCGACGCCTCGACCACGGCAGCGAGGGGATCGCCGCTGGCAATCGTCTGTTCGAACTCGCGCGGGCTGGCGGGGCCCATCGCCACGACCCGCTCCAGATCGCCGTCCTTGAGCCGGTAGAGCCCTGCCTCGGGCGCGGTCCAGCGCGCGGTGAAGCGACCCGGCGCGGTCTCGGTCAGCGGCACTTCCTGCGTCGAGCCATCGGGCAGCGTCACGGTCACCGGCGGCGCGGTATCTTCCATCGTGCGACGGATGATCCGCATCGAAAGTGCGCCGGGATCGATCTCGGCATAGAGTGCCTCCTCTTCCAGTTCAGGCTCTTTCATCTCCCAATGCGCGATGCGGCGCAGCAATTCGAGCTGTGGCCCACCGCCGTCATAGCCGCGATCCCAGAGCCACGCCTGATCGGACGCCAAAAGCGCCACCCGCCCCTCGCCTTCGCGCGATAGCACCAGCAGCGGCTTGCCCTCGGCCCCGGACATGACGACCTCGCCGGTGGGGTTCGTCAGTTCGATCTGGCGCAGCCAGTGCCCCCAATGCGGGCCGTCTTTCTCGGCGGCCGTATCCTCGCCCTCGGGCGCAGGTGCCCCTTCCAGCCCGGCGGTCACCGGGTGGCGCAGGCCCAGATCGGTCGGGCGCGGCAGAAAGCTTTCCGACATGACGCGGCCGGTGGGGCGCGCGGGCATGATGTCGCCAAGGCTCGTCTGATAGAGGCTCTCGACGGTTGCGAATTCCGGACCGGCGGCCACGAGGATCGCGCCGCCGCGCTCGACGTAATCCTTGATGTTGTCGAAATAGGCCGACGGCAGGATACCCCGTGCGCCGTAGCGGTCGAAGATGATCAGATCGAACTGGTCGATCTTGTCGACGAACAGCTCCTGCGTCGGGAAGGCGATCAGTGACAGCTCCGTCACCGGCACGCCGTCCTGTTTCTCCGGCGGACGCAGGATGGTGAAATGCACGAGATCGACGCCCGCATCCGACTTAAGAAGGTTGCGCCACGTCCGCTCGCCCGCATGGGGCTGACCCGAGACCAGAAGCACCCGCAGCCGGTCGCGCACGCCGTTGATCTGCACGGTCGCGACATTGTTGCGGTCGGTCAGCTCTCCATCCAGCGGCGTCAGCGTGAACTGCACCACGTTCTGCCCGCCATGGGTCAGCGTCAGCGGCAGTTCCAGATCGCGATCGGTGCGCACCTTGTAGCTTTTCGGGTCCTTGCCATCGATCGAGATCGTCAGATCGGCCACGCCGCCCGCGCTTTCGGGAACGGCGCCCATATCCTCGACCTTGAGACGGATATCGGTTTCCTCACCGATAATGCCAAAGGAAGGCGCGGTCTCGATCAGGATACGACGATCCCAGTCGCTGCGCTTGCCGGTCAGCAGCACCTGCAGCGGCGCGGGCAGATCGGGGGCAAGCTGCGCGTCATGGGCCTGCCCGTCGGTGACCATCAGCGCCCCCGCGACCCGGGCGCGCGGCTCGGCGGCCAGCGCCTCGGCGAGGCTCGCGCCCAGCTCGGTGCCGGCATTGTCGGCCCCGTCCGGAACGGTGATCCGGCGCGTCTCCACATTAGGCATCGCATCGAGCTGCGCTTGCAGACGTGCCACGGCGCGGTCGGTCTGTTGCCCGCGATCCGAGAGCTTCTGCGAGGAGGACCGGTCGTCGACCAGCAAAACGATATTCGACAGTGGCGTGGTCTGTTCGCGCTGCAAGGAGGGCTGCGCGATCGCGGCCAGCAGCACCAGCGCGGCCAAGGCCCGCAGCGCCCAGCCCTTAAGCCCGCGCCAGAGCGCCAGCGCCAGCAGAACGACCGCCACAGCGCCCGCGCCCGCGATCACAGGCCATGGCAGAAGCGGCGCGAAGATTACCGACACCCCGTTCATTGCCCCAGCCTTTCGAGAAGCGCAGGCACATGGACCTGATCGGATTTATAGTTGCCGGTCAGCACATGCATGATCAGGTTCACCCCGAAACGATCCGCGATTTCGCGCTGACGCTCGCCGGTGCGGCCGCGCCCCACCGGGAACATCGGCATCCCGCGATCGTCGACGGCCCAGGCCGAGGCCCAGTCGTTACCGCCGATCACCACCGGCGTCACCCCGTCATTGAGGTTGCGAAACGGCATCCCCTCGGCGCGTTCGGCATCGGCTGGCGGAGCCTCCACCCAGATCGTGCCATCATAGCGACCGGGGAAATCCTGCAGAAGGTAGAAGGTGCGGGTCAGTACGTGATCATCCGGTATCGGCGCGAGCGGCGGAATGTCCAAGGGCGCGGCCAGCGCCTGCAAACGCTTGCCTGCGGGCGTCGCCTCGCCGAAGCCCGCGATATCGGCGTCGCGCGTGTCGAACAGGATCATCCCGCCGCCGCGCAGGTAGCGGTTCAGCTTGGCATATTCCATCGGGCTCGGTGCAGGCTGATCTGCCGTGATCGGCCAGTAGATGAAGGTAAAGACGGCCAGATCGTCGTTCTTCAGATCGACCATCATCGGCGCGGAAGGCTCGACCGTGGTACGCCGGTTGAGAACCTGCGACAGGCCCTTGAGCCCGGCCATCGAAACCCGGTCGACTTCGGCATCGCCGGTGGGCATCGCGGCCAGAACCACGTTGGACGCAGCCTCGATCGCGCGCCCCGGATCCATATCCTCGGCATGGGCTTGCGGCGGCGCGAAGCTTGCGAGGATCACGGCGGCCCCGAAAGCGGCGGCCTTCATCGCACGCGGCCCCCAGAGCTTGCCCGAGAGCGCCAGCGTCGCGAGGATGTCCAGCAGAAGCGCCGCAAGCGCAGCCCCCAGAAGCCAGCCTTTCAAGGGCATTTCGCGTTGTTCGAAAGCCCCTTCGACGGGGACATTCGCAGGCCAGCTCGCGGGCGAAAGCGTCGCGCCGCGCGGCAGGGCGTTCAGCGCGACCGAGCGGTCCTCGGCGGTGTAGATGCCCGGGCGCAGCTTCGGCCCGGGCTCGGCCTTGGCCAGCTCCTCGCCCGGCACACCTGCGGCGGCGCCTGCATCCTGCAGCCGCCCGAACCCGTCGAGCAGCTTCTGCGGCACCCAGGTCTGGCCCGCGAGATCAGCCTCTTCCGGCGCGGCGGGCCGGGCAGAGACCGCGAGCCGTTCCAGCATCTGCGGGAACAGCAGCGACAGCGGCAGGGTCGACCATTCGGCATTGGCGGTGACGTGAAACAGCACGACCGCCCCCTGCCCCATCTTGGCGCGGGTGACGAGCGGCGTGCCGTCGGTCAGCGCGGCGATCGTGTGTTCGCTCAGGTCCGGCGCGGGCTCGGCCATGACCTGTGCCTTCACCGTCACGTCGTCGGGCACCGTCAGCCCCGTGAAGGGCGAGTTTTCCGGGAAGGGCGCCAGCGCGCGCGGATCGCCCCAGCTCATCGTGCCGCCCAGCGAGCGGCCTCCGGCACGCAGCTGCACCGGCAGCAGCGTGTCGGCGTCGAGATTGGCATTGGCCATGCGCGGCCCTGCGAAGCGGATCAGCAGCCCGCCCTTCTCGACCCATTCCTGCAGTTTAGCCTGTTCGGGCAGATCGGCCATATCGGCGAGGATGATCACGTCCGGATCGGCGGTCAGCACATCGGCAAGCGTGCCCTCGATCAGGTCCGCCGTCGGGGCGAGCGCCTGATGCAGGTAATGCGTGGGCGAGAGCAGCTCCAGCCCCTCGCGGTCGCGCGCACCCGACAGGATCGCGACCTTGCGGCGTTTGACCGCGTCATCGGTCAGGCTCACCGCACCGGCCGAGCGCATGCCCGTGACCTCGATCCGGGTAATACGGTTGCGTAGCTCGGGCGGCAGATCGAAACGCAGCTCTGTTTCGCGGCTGTCGGTGAACTGAAGCGGCTGGCTCGCCAACTCGCGCTCGACACCCGCCGGATCGCGCCCTACAGCGGCGACATCGCGCGGGTTGGGCGGAATACTGGAGGCAAGCGCGGGCACGACGAGCGCGCCATCCTCGATCCGGGCCGCGCCCAGCGCCAGAACCGGCAGTTGCGGCTGCCAGACCTTGACCAGACCGCGCGCCTCCAGCGCGCTCAGAACACCGGCCCGGCTGTCGCGGGCCAACCCGTCAGACAGCCAGAGCGTCTCGAAATTCCCGTCCGGCAGGTTTGCGGCGTCGAAGTTCTGCGGCGCCCAAGGCTGCGGCTGGATGCCGGGGAGCGACTGGATCAGCGCGCCCGCATCCGTGAAACTCACCTGTGCGGGCGGCGGATCGGCCAGCGAAATTACAGCTGCCGGACGGCCCGCCTGCTGCGCGTCCTTCAGCGCCGCCGTCATCCGCTCCACCCGGCGCGACCAATCGCGGGCAGAGGCCCAGCTACCGTCGACCACGATCAGGAGCGGCCCGGTTCCGGGCACGACCCGCTGTGGGTTCAGGACCGGCCCGGCAAAACCGATGATCGCGGCGGCCAGCGCCAGAAGACGGAGCGCCAGCAGCCACCACGGCGTGCGCGCGGCCTGCACTTCCTCGTCCTTGAGGCCCAAAAGCAGCGCGACGCCCGGAAAGCGCCTGCGGATCGGCGCGGGCGGTACCGCGCGCAGGATCAGCCAGATGATCGGCAACGCGGCGAGCCCCAGCAGAAGCCAGGGCGCGGTGAAGCCGATGGGGCCGAGCATCCACATCAGCGCCCCCTTTCGAGCGCGGAATAGAGCCAGAGCAGCGCCACCTGCGCCGGATCGCCCGTGTGATGGGTTGAGAACTGCCAGCCCGCGCTGCGCGCAAGCGTGGCGAGCTGATCGCGCCGTGCGGCCAGCCGGTCGAGATAACGCGCACGCAAATCGCCAGCCTTGCGCGTCTCATGGACCAGCGCGCCGGTCATCGACTGGAAGATCGTGCGCCCGTCATAGGGGAAGGCTTCCTCGTCGGGGTCGAGCACCTGCATCATCACGCCCGAGACGCCACGATCCGCCAGACGCCCCAGCGCCGCTTCGATCGGGCCGAGATCACCGAAGAAATCCGACAGCAGCACGACGCGCGATTGCGGCGTGACGCCCGCGATTTCGGGCGCGCCGTAATCCTGCACGCCCGCCTCGCGCGACAGAAGGCCCGCAAGCTCCATCAGCTGCGCGCGTCCGGGCCGTGGTGGTGCGAGAGGGCCGGTCAGCCCCACGCGCTCACCGCCGCGCACCATCAGCACCGCGAGCGCGAGGCCCAACACCCGCGCGCGCTCGGATTTGGTGACGCGGGCGTTGCGACCGCTCTCGGCCCCGGTGAAGCGCATCGAGGCCGCATCATCGACCCACAGATGCACCGATTGCGCCAGTTGCCATTCGCGCTGGCGCACATATTGGCTATCCGAGCGCGCCGAGCGCCGCCAATCGACGAAGCGCAGCTCGTCGCCCGCATGGGCGGGGCGGTATTGCCAGAATTCCTCGCCCGATCCCGCGCGCCTGCGCCCATGTGACCCCATCTGAACGGTCGCCGCCAACTGCTCCGCCGCGACCAGCAGCGGAGGCAGCGCAGAGGCTGCCCCTTCCGCCTCGCGGCGCAGGCTCAGCGCGGGGGCGGGCCCCGACGCTGCGGTATCGGAGGTCACGCTCAAGCGGCGGCCCCGGCGGCGCGCGGCCCGGTGACCTCTGCCACGGCGCGGTCGATCAGGTCGCCCAACGTCTCGCCCCGGGCGCGGGCCGCGAAGCTCAGCGCCATGCGGTGGATCAGCACCGGGCGGGCCATTGCCTGTACGTCGTCCAGCGTCGGCGCCAGTCGGCCATTGATCAGCGCACGCGCCCGAACGGTCAGCATCAGCGCCTGCGCGGCCCGCGGCCCCGGTCCCCAGGCCAGCGCATCGCGGATGAAGTCGGGCGCCTCGGCCTCGCGCGGACGGCACAGCCGCACCAGATCGAGGATCGCATCGACAACCTTCTCGCCCACGGGCATCTGCCGCACGATCCCCTGCGCCTCGATTAGTTCGGCCGGGGTGAAGACGGTATGCGCGCCCTCCGCCGCGACACCGGTGGTCGCCAGCAGGATCGAGCGCTCTGTCTCGCGATCCGGGTAATCGACGTCGATCTGAACGAGGAAACGGTCGAGCTGGGCCTCGGGCAGCGGATAGGTGCCCTCCTGCTCGATCGGGTTCTGCGTGGCGAGAACGTGGAAGGGCGGGCCAAGCGGGCGATGCTCGCCGGCGATGGTGACCTCGCGTTCCTGCATCGCCTGAAGAAGCGCAGACTGGGTCCGGGGCGAGGCGCGGTTGATCTCGTCCGCCATCAGCAGCTGGCAGAAGACCGGGCCTTCGAGGAAGCGGAACGCGCGGCTGCCGTCGGGCGCCGTTTCCAGAACTTCGGAGCCCAGAATATCGGCGGGCATCAGGTCGGGCGTGAACTGGATGCGGTTCGATCCCAGCCCCATCACGGTCGACAGCGTCTCGACCAGAAGCGTCTTGCCCAAGCCCGGCAAGCCGACCAGAAGCGCGTGCCCCCCGGACAGCATCGCCGCCAGAACCAGCTCCACCACCTGATCCTGCCCGATGAATCGCCGGTCGATCGAGGCGCGCGCCTGTGCAAGCTTGCCGCCAAGTCGTTCGATATCTTCCATCAGCTTTTCGGGCTCGGCCATGACATTCTCCCCGTTGATGCCTATCTTGCCAGCAAAGCAGATAACCACGCTCCGACCAACGGCCAAATTTGCATGACGGATCACAAACAGACAGTTTCGACCTCTTCCCCCACGGCAGATGGGCTTGCGGATGCAGCCAAGAAAGCCAGCAAAAAGGGCCCGCCGCCCGTGCATTTGTGGGATCCGCCCTTCTGCGGCGACCTCGATATGGAGATCCGCCGCGACGGGACGTGGTTCTATCTTGGCACGCCGATCGGCCGCGAGGCGCTGGTGCGACTGTTTTCATCGATTCTGAAACTGGAGGACGGGAAATACTATCTCGTTACCCCGGTCGAGAAGGTGGGCATCCGGGTCGAGGACGCGCCGTTCATCGCCGTCGATTTCACCGCTGAGGGCGAGGGCGACGACCAGTCGATTCGCTTCACGACCAATGTGGGCGACGTGGTTCTTGCCGATGCAGACCACGCGATCCGGGTGGAACATAGCGAGGATGGCGAGCCCCGCCCCTATCTGCATGTGCGCCGCGGACTGGAGGCGTTGATCGACCGCAAGAGCTTTTACCGGCTCGTCGATCTCGCCGTGACCCGCGAATTTGAGGGCGAAGATTGGACCGGTGTGATCTCGGCTGGCAGCTTCTTCCCGATCATGCGTGCCGCGGAGTTGTGATGTGCCGAAGTTCGCCGCGAACCTGACGTTCCTCTTCACCGAACTGCCTTTCATGGATCGTTTCAAAGCGGCAAGAAAAGCCGGCTTCGACGCGGTCGAGGTGCTGTTTCCCTACGACGCTTCCGCGCAAGAGATGCGCCACGAACTGATCCGTCACGACCTGAGCTTCGTGCTGATGAACGTGCCGCCGCCGAATTACACCGGCGGCGATCGTGGCTTCGCCGCGGTACCGGGCAGCGAAGCGCGCTTCCGCCGCGATTTCGACCGCGCGATGCGCTTCGCCGATATCCTGAAGCCACGCGCCATCCATATCATGGCGGGGAAGGCCGAAGGGGCGGAGGCCCGCGCGACCTATATCGAGAACCTGAAATGGGCGACGGCGCGCGCGCCGAAACGGGTCCTGACGATCGAGCCGGTCAACCCGACCGACATGCCCGGTTATTTCCTCGACAGCTTCGATCTCGCGGCGGAAGTGCTCGACGCGGTCGCTGCCCCGAACCTACATCTGCAATTCGACGCCTATCACGCGCAGATGCTGACCGGCGATCTGGCGGGCTGTTGGGCCGCGCACGGGCATCGCGCGGCGCATGTGCAATTCGCGGATGCGCCGGGCCGGGGCGCGCCCGGTTCGGGCAAAAGCGATCTCGCGGGCTTCTTCGCGACGCTCGATGCGGCAGGCTATGATGGCTACGTCTCGGCGGAGTACATGCCGAAGGGCAGCACACCGGAAAGTCTGGACTGGCTACGCTAGGCCCCGCGCTCAATGCGCGGGGTGCGCCCCGTGCTCATGAGCATGGTCGTGATCGCGAGCCGCGTGGTCTTCATGTGCCTTGTGGTCGGCGCAGCCCAGATCCGCGCTTTCCGGCTCCAGCGTCGCATGATGGATGCCGAACTGGTGTGCCAGCATATCCTTGGCCCGCGCAATGACAGTTGCGTAATTCCGCCCCTCCGCCAGCACGAGATGCGCCTCGACGGAGACGCGCCGCTCGTCGATCTGCCACAGGTGGACGTGGTGGACACCCTCGACGCCTTCGACATCCCCCAGCGCACGGCGTACCTCGGTGCTGTCCTTCTCGGGCGGCGCACCGAGCATCAGGATGCGCAGCACCGGTTTCAGATCGGTGGCGACATGCCACAGGATGAAGAGCGAGATGCCGATGGTCAGGATCGGATCGACCATCTTCCAGTCGTAGAGCAGGATCACGACACCGCCCACGATCACGGCGACCGACGCCCCGGCATCGGCCAGATTATGCAGGAAAGCCGCGCGGATGTTCAGGCTGTGCTTGGAGAGCGCATAGGTCAGCGCCGCCGTCGCCAGATCGACGATCAACGCCAGCGTCGCGAGCCAGACCACGATCCAGCCATCGACCTGAGGCGGATCGATCATCCGCCCGACAGCCTCCACGATCAGCCAGAGCGAGATCAGGATCAGCGCGATGTAATTGACGAAGGCCGCGATGACCTCGGCGCGCGACCAGCCGAAGCTCATCGCGGCATCCGCCCCGCGCTTGGCCAGCTTGCGCGCCCCGAAGGCCAGCACCAGCGCCGCCGCGTCGGAGAAATTATGAACCCCGTCCGCGATCAGCGCCATCGAGCCAGCGATCGCCCCGCCCAGCACCTGCGCGACCGTCAGGATGACATTGACGACCACCGCCCAGAGCACACGGTTATCGCTCGTATCGGCGTCGAGATGGTGGTGGTGGTGATGATCGTGGGGCATGGGCGCTTTTCTCGAATCTCGGCGCCTGAGGCGCGGTTGGGACGCTCCGCAGGGGATGTTGGGGCCAAGTCGAACGCGATGCCCGCATTTTCGGCTTGGTCCAAATATCCCCGCCGGAGGCATGCGCAGTCTCAACATTGCGCGGCGGCGGGGTCAATGCGAGACAACTCGTTCGCGCGGATCAGCACACAGGTTTGTGCGTTGCCTCCTCACGCTCAATCACCAAAATGCGAGCGGAGAATTTTCCGACCCGAGAAGGAGACCCGATGATCCCCGCCCGTTACGCCCATTTCGTCTTCAGCCTGATCCTGTCGGGGATCATGTCGTTTCTGGTCTCGGGCGTGGCGACCTACCGGGCGACGGGGCTTGTGGAGGACTTTCCGGCGCTCTGGGCGGCAAGCTGGCTCTCGAGCTGGATGTTCGCCTATCCTTCGGTGCTGCTGGTCGCGCCGTTGGCGCGGCGCGTGACCAATATCCTCGTGCGTCAACCCGCGGCTCAGTGAGCGGCGGCCCAGCTCTCCCCCTGCCCCGCGTCGACGACGAGCGGCACCGAGAGCTTCATCACCGGCTCCGCCGCGCCTTCCATCGTGGCCCGGGCGGTCTTGATCAGGTCGTCGATCGCGGCGTCCTCGACCTCGAAGATCAGTTCGTCATGCACCTGTAGCAGCATCCGGGCCGGGAGACCGTCGATCGCCTCGGGCATCCGCACCATCGCGCGGCGAATGATATCGGCCGCAGCCCCCTGGATCGGCGCGTTGATCGCGGCGCGTTTGGCGAAGCCCGCCGACGGGCCTTTCGCGCCAATATCGGGCGTATGGATTTTACGTCCGAACAGGGTCTGGACGTATTTGTGCTCCTTCGCGAAGGCCACCGTGTCGTCCATGTATTTGCGGATACCGGGGAAGCGTTCGAAATACCGGTCGATGAAGCCCTGCGCCTCGGCCCGCGGGATGCGCAGGTTGCGGGCAAGGCCGAAGCCGGAAATACCGTAGATCACGCCGAAATTGATTGCCTTCGCCTGACGGCGGATCTCCGGCGTCATCTGGTCGAGCGGCACGTCGAACATCTCCGAGGCAGTCGCGGCGTGAATGTCCAGTCCTTCCTTGAAGGCCTCGCGCATCTCGGGAAGATCCGCCACATGGGCGAGGATGCGCAATTCGATCTGGCTGTAGTCGAGCGAGACGATCTTGCAGCCCTCGCGCGCCACGAACGCCTCGCGGATGCGGCGGCCTTCCTCGGAGCGCACGGGAATGTTCTGCAGGTTCGGATCGGTCGAGGCCAGACGTCCGGTATTCGCGCCCGCGATCGAGTAGCAGGTATGGACGCGGCCCGTTTCGGGATGGACATGGGTCTGCAGCGCATCCGTGTAGGTCGATTTCAGCTTCGAGATCTGCCGCCAGTCGAGCACACGTGCCGCCAGCCGCGCGGCCTGCGGGTTGGTGTCTTCCATCGTGGTCACGTCTTCGAGCACATCCGCGCCCGTGCCGTAGGCCCCGGTCTTGCCCTTCTTGCCGCCCTCGACGCCCATCGTGTCGAACAGGATCTCACCCAGCTGTTTCGGCGACCCGACATTGAAGGGCTGGCCCGCGATCTCGGCGATCTCGTCTTCGAGTTGCGCCATCTTCTGCGCGAAGGCGTTGGACATGCGCGACAGCACCGAGGCGTCGACCTTCACGCCCGCGATTTCCATATCGGCCAGCACCGGCACCATCGGACGCTCCAGCGTCTCGTAGACGGTGGTGACGCGTTCGCGATGCAGCCGCGGCTTGAACTGCTGCCAGAGGCGCAGCGTGATATCGGCGTCCTCAGCGGCGTAGCGGGTAGCCTTCTCGATCTCGACCTTGTCGAAGGTGATCTGGCTCTTGCCGGTGCCGATCAGTTCCTTGATCGGGATCGGCTGGTGGTTGAGGTAGCGATCCGACAGCGTATCCATCCCGTGGCCGTGCAGCCCCGAGAACATTGCGTAGGACATCAGCATCGTGTCGTCGATCGGCGCCACGCGGATCCCGAGCCGGGCGAAGATCTTGAAGTCATACTTCATGTTCTGGCCGATCTTCAGGATCGCCGGGTCTTCGAGCACGGGTTTGAGGAGCGCCAGCGCCTCCTTGAAGTCCATCTGGCCGGCGACACGTTCGGAGCCGCCGAAAAGATCATCGCCGCCGGAGATATGAGCGAGCGGCAGATAAGCCGCCTTGCCCGCTTCGGTGCACAGCGACACGCCCACCAGTTCGGCCTTCATGTCATTGAGGGACGTGGTTTCGGTGTCGACCGCGACCCAGCCCTTGGCGCGGGCCTCATCCAGCCACTGCGTCAGTGTCTCGGCATCGCGGATGCAGACATAGCTGTCGGGATCGAAGGGCGGCTGGTCCACCTCCGGCGCGGGGTCGACATGGCTTGCCGGCACGTCGGTGACGACGGGCGCGGGCGGCGGCTCGGCGCCGAATTTCTCGGCCACGCGGCGGGTCAGCGTGCGGAACTCCATCTCATTGAGAAAGCCCATCAGCGTATCGACATCGGGCTCGCGGATTTCCAGATCGTCGAGCGTGAACTCGATGGGGGTCTGATCGTCTAGAGTTACCAGCTGCTTCGAGAGGCGAATCTGCTCGGCCTTCTCGATCAGCGTCTCGCGGCGCTTGGGCTGCTTGATCTCGGAGGCACGTGCGAGCAGCGTCTCCAGGTCGCCAAATTCGTTGATCAGAAGCGCCGCCGTCTTCACGCCGATGCCGGGCGCGCCGGGGATGTTGTCGACCGAGTCGCCTGCGAGCGCCTGCACGTCGATCACGCGCTCGGGGGCGACGCCGAACTTCGCCTCGACCTCCTCGACACCGATCGCGCGGTTCTTCATCGCGTCGAACATCTCGACCCCGCCGCCGACGAGCTGCATCAGATCCTTGTCCGACGAGATGATCGTGACGCGACCGCCCGCCTCGCGGGCCTGCCGGGCGAGCGTCGCGATGATGTCGTCGGCCTCGTAGCCCGCCAGTTCCTCGCAGGCGATATTGAACGCCTTTGTTGCCTCGCGTGTCAGCGGGATCTGCGGGCGCAGTTCCTCGGGCATCTCGTCGCGATTTGCCTTATAGAGATCGTAGAGGTCGTT
This sequence comes from Thioclava sp. JM3, assembly GCF_002213185.1. Classification (NCBI taxonomy): domain Bacteria; kingdom Pseudomonadati; phylum Pseudomonadota; class Alphaproteobacteria; order Rhodobacterales; family Paracoccaceae; genus Thioclava; species Thioclava sp. JM3. The sequence continues at coordinate 325,799 of NZ_NBOB01000002.1, read as the reverse complement.
GCGGAAGGTGTGGCTGCCCTTGTCGAAGATCACGGCTGCATGGGTCGGCGCGTCGGAGCCCTTGGCGTCCTCGATGTATTTCCACAGCATGTTGCAGAATCCGGAGACAGCCCCGATCGGCAGCCCGTCGGATTTGCGTGTCAGCGGCGGAAGCGCATGATAGGCGCGGAAAATGAAGGCCGAACCGTCGATCAGATGCAGGTGACAGCCTTTGCCGAATGCCATTGCGGAGCCCTCCTTCGCGCGTTGGCCCCGGTTGTGCCACAGGGGGGTGCAGAGGGAAAGAGGATCGGCGACCGCTCAGCGTGAAGGGCCGCGCCCGAGCCTTGGGTGCGCGCTTCGCTGTCGTCTGGTTTGAGCAGTTCATTTCGCAAGCCCGTAGGGCAGAGAGGCTGTAGGCTCCATCACCGATGCGCCCTCCCGGGGGAAGGTCGTGCGCGGCCCGGGCTGGTCGGCCGCGCCGAGCGATACGCGTGGCGCCCCTTGCCAGAGCCCCCGAAATCCCCCATCTCAAGCGGCAACCGTAAAGGATTTGAGCTATGGACTATTCCAAAATGGGCGGCGCGAAGCCGCCCAAGAACACGCCCAAACATGCCGAGCATAACGCCTACGGCACCGACAAGACGCCTTTCAGCAAGAAGGACCCGAAGGCTGCGCTGCTTGAACGCATGAAACGCGCGGCACAGAAAAAGGACGGCTGAACGCCGTCCTTCCCTGTCGACTCAGACAGGTTCAGTGATCGTCATGCGCGTGATCGCGGTCGATCACGTATTTCTTGTCGCAATAGCCGCATTCGACGAAACCGGTGTCCCGCGGGATCGACAGCCAAACGCGCGGATGGCCGAGTGCCCCCTCGCCGCCGTCGCAGGCAACCTTCCAGGTGGTGACGACCTCGGTCTCGGGTGCGTCGGGGGCATTGGGCGAATGGGTGGCAGTCATGGATGCTCCGTATATATAAGGCACGAAAACCGCGCCCTGAAATCTGGGCTTCATTCTAGCAATCGCGAAAGGCGGGGCAAGTTGGAACAGCAGGCAATCGAAGTCACCGGGCTGCGCAAAACCTATGCAGGCGGCAAGAAGCAGGCACCGAAAGAAGCACTGAAGGGGCTCGACCTGTCGATCCCTGCGGGGTCGATCTTCGGGCTTCTCGGCCCGAACGGGGCGGGCAAGTCGACGCTGATCAACATTCTTGCGGGGCTGGTGAAGAAAACCGACGGGCGCGTCGTGATCTGGGGTTTCGATCAGGACGTGAACCCGCGCCAGTCGCGCGCCGCGATCGGGGTGATGCCGCAGGAGCTGAACATGGACCCGTTCTTCACGCCCCGCGCGGCGCTGGAGATGCAGGCGGGCCTCTATGGCGTGCCGAAATCCGAGCGCTGGACGGACGAGATTCTCGAACTGGTGGGCCTGTCGGACAAGGCCGAGGCTTATGCGCGAAACCTCTCGGGCGGGATGAAGCGGCGTCTGCTGCTTGCCAAAGCGCTGGTACATCGCCCGCAGATCCTCGTGCTGGACGAGCCGACCGCAGGCGTCGATATCGAGCTGCGCGCGATGCTCTGGCGCAATGTCCGCAAGCTCAATGAGCAGGGCATGACGATCATCCTGACCACGCACTACCTCGAGGAAGCCGAGGAAATGTGCGACGAGATCGCGATCATCAACAACGGCGAACTGATCGTGCGCGACACCACGCCGAACCTTCTCAAGCGGATGGACCGCAAGGCGCTGGTGGTGGAGCCGCGCAACGAAGTCACGAAAGAGATTCGGCTTCCCGAAGGCGTCACGCTCGAGACCCGCGCGGGCGGACAGATGGCGTTTTCCTACTCGCGCAACGAGACCTCGGCAGAGGATATCCTTGACGCGCTGCGCGTCGCCGGGGTCGAGATTCGCGACATCGCGAGCGAACAGCCGGGCCTCGAGGAAGTCTTCGTCTCGCTGACCTCGAACCGTTAAAGCCCGTGGCTGCGGTCGTAGGCGTTGGGCGCGGGCGGCGCCCAGCCTTCGGGCGCTGATTTCGGGCGGTAGATTTCCACGCCCAGCGGGTAACATGCAGCCGTGTCCGAGCTGTGCTCGGCTGAACAATCCCCGCCCGGGCACGCCGACAGAACGCCCAGCAAATCGGTCTCTGCGAAGAATTCGAGATAATCACCGGGCCGGACCGGGCTCGCCTTCATGAAATACTGCCCGGTGTCGCGGGTGAAGCCGGTGCACATGAAGACGTTGAGCACGTCATGCACCAGCGCCTCCGCCTCTTGCAGAGGCAGATCACGGGCCGCGGCCAGCGCACGGGTCAGGTTCGAATGGCAGCAATGGTGATACTGTCCGCCATCGGACAGCAGGCAATGCGTATAAGGATCGCAGCGCGTGCCGATCACGTCATGGACCGAGCCACCGAATGCGTCGATGCCATACCAGTCGAGCGTATCCTCGGTAATCGTCGCCAGCGGGCGCATCGTCGGAAAGCCGGACCACAGCCGGTCGCCGCGGCTCAGATGCGTGCCATGCAGCGCGCGTGTCTTTCCGGAATAGAACCGCTCGGACAGGTCCGCCGAGAACAAATTCAGATCACCCACCTGCGGCCCCTCGACCGAAGCGATGCGGAAGAAATGTCCGGCGGGCACGTCGAAGGCCAGCGCCTCGCGCGGGGGCACTCGCAGGTCGGCGATCTTGTCCCAGTTCCCGCGCACGGCGCGATAGGCGGACAGGTCCGGCGCGGGCAGCGCGTCCGTCGGGTAACAGATCACCGGCGCGATATCGCGGCGGGTTTGGGCGTCTTCGGGCGAGGCGTGCTCGGGCGTCGGATGCATGGGGCTCCCTCCTTGTCGCGCCCACTCTGCCCTGCCCCGCCCAGGAGCGAAAGGCGCAAAGAAAAACCCCGGCGAAGAGCCGGGGCAGTCACGACGGAACTATTCGGGAGGTCACCGCTCAAGCCGCGGTGTAATACTCGTACATCAGCTCGACCGCTTCGAGACCGGTGGTCTCTTCAGCTTTCGCGGCCGGGGTGAACACAGGGGCGGATTTCTCCGGGGTGTAGTAGGCCAGATGCTCTTCGGCCACTTGAACCGGTTGCGCCCCTTTGGGGAATTTGACGATGTCGACCATGGAACTCTCTCCAGTCACGTTTCGAGTTCCTCCCTGCCACCCGATTTAGGGATTTTCGCGGGGATTCAAACCCAAAATGCTGCAACCGCGATATGCATTTGCCGCAACGCAGCGAAAAGGGCGGCTCGCGCCGCCCTTTCTACTATCTGTTGGGGGTGAGCCAGAGGCAGGCCCCAATATATGCGTCGAATCAGACGACCCGGTTGACCTGCATCCGCTTGATCTCGGCGATCGCTTTCGCCGGGTTCAGACCTTTCGGGCAGGTCTTGGTGCAGTTCATGATCGTGTGGCAACGATAGAGCTTGAAGGGGTCTTCGAGCTGATCGAGGCGCTCTGCCGTCGCTTCGTCGCGCGAGTCGATGATCCAGCGATAGGCGTGCAGCAGCGCTGCCGGGCCGAGATACTTGTCGCCGTTCCACCAGTAGCTCGGGCACGAGGTCGAGCACGAGGCGCACATGACGCACTCATACAGACCGTCCAGCTTCTTGCGGTCTTCGATCGACTGGCGCCATTCCTTCTCGGGACGGTTCGTCTTAGTCTCGAGCCAGGGCATGATCGACGCGTGCTGGGCGTAGAACATGGTTAGGTCGGGGATCAGGTCTTTCACCACCGGCATATGCGGCAGCGGGTAGATCTTCACGTCGCCCTTGATCTCGTCGAGACCGTAGATACAGGCCAGCGTATTGATCCCGTCGATGTTCATCGCACAGGAACCGCAGATGCCTTCGCGGCAGGAGCGGCGGAAGGTCAGCGTCGGGTCGATCTCGTTCTTGATCTTCAAGAGCGCGTCGAGAACCATCGGCCCGCACTTGTCCATGTCGATGAAATACGTGTCAAGACGCGGGTTCTCCCCGGTATCCGGGTCCCAGCGATAGATCTGGAACTTGCGGATATTCTTGCCATCCGGCTTCGGCCAGGTCTTGCCGACGCGGATCTTGGAATTCTTCGGAAGCGTGAACTGAACCATGGTTGGTCCCCTTTCCGTCAGTACGAATAGAGCGGCCGCGTGGGCATTCGGCCGGATTTTCTGTAAACGCAGGAGTCGTAGGCCGCGGACGGGTCGCCCTGCACCGAGGCGCCGATATTCATCTCGACCTTCATCTTCGAGCTGAAGCCGCTATTGGTGACGCCCATGCCCGCCTCGCCCGTGATGGGCGGCTTGGGCGCGAACTGGGCATAGCACTGGCGCTCGGCCTGCTCGACCGGGATAGGGGCGCAGGCGGCAAGGCCAAGCCCTGCCGCAAGAAGCCCATATGCCGGCGCGTGACGCATCAATAGACCCGCTTCTTCGGCGCGATCTTCTTGATCTCGATCCCGCCCTGATCCTCGGGGGTCAGCGGGTCCATGTGGACCGGGCGGAAGGTCAGATCGACGTTCGCGCCGTCGACATGCATGATCGAGTGCTTGCGCCAGTTGGTGTCGTCGCGATCGGGATAATCCTCGTGAGCATGTGCACCACGGGATTCCTTGCGTGCCTCGGCGCCCACGATGGTCGCCAGCGCGTTCGGCATCAGGTTCTCGAGTTCCAGCGTTTCCATCAGGTCCGAGTTCCAGATCAGCGACCGGTCCGTGACCTTGAGATCGTCGAGCTTGGCGGCGACCGCCTTCATCTTCTCGACCCCCTCGGCCAGCGTCTTGTCGGTCCGGAACACCGCCGCATCCGCCTGCATCGTGCGCTGCATCTCGTCGCGCAGCGCCGCGGTGGGCGTGCCGCCATCGGCGTAGCGCACCTTGTCGAAGCGCTCGAAGATGGCGTCGATCTTGGCTTTCGGGATGTCCGGGTTCGACGCGTTGGGATCGACGACCTCGCCGGCGCGGATCGCGGCGGCACGACCGAAGACCACGAGGTCGATCAGCGAGTTGGAGCCCAGGCGGTTCGCACCGTGCACAGAGGCCGAACCCGCCTCGCCCACGGCCATCAGGCCGGGCACGATCGCATCGGGATCGCCCTCTTTCGGGTTGATGACCTCGCCGTGGTAGTTCGTCGGAATACCGCCCATGTTGTAGTGCACGGTCGGCAGAACCGGGATCGGCTCTTTCGTGACGTCGACGCCGGCGAAGATTTTCGCCGATTCCGAGATACCCGGCAGGCGCTCGGCCAGAGCTTCCGGCGGAAGGTGGCTGAGGTTGAGGAAGATGTGGTCCTTGTGCTCACCCACGCCGCGGCCTTCGCGGATCTCCATGGTCATGCAGCGCGACACCACGTCGCGCGACGCCAGATCCTTGTAGGTCGGCGCGTAACGCTCCATGAAGCGCTCGCCTTCGGAGTTGGTCAGGTAACCACCCTCGCCGCGGGCGCCTTCGGTGATCAGGCAGCCCGAACCGTAGATGCCGGTCGGGTGGAACTGCACGAATTCCATGTCCTGCAGCGCGAGACCGGCCCGCGCGACCATGCCGCCACCGTCGCCGGTGCAGGTATGGGCCGAAGTGGCCGAGAAATAGGCGCGGCCGTAACCGCCGGTCGCCAGCACAACCATCTTCGCGTTGAAGACGTGCATCGTGCCGTCGTCGAGCTTCCAGCAGACGACGCCCTGGCACTGCCCGTCATCGGACATGATCAGGTCGATCGCGAAATACTCGATGTAGAACTCTGCGTTGTTCTTCAGCGACTGACCGTAGAGCGTGTGCAGGATCGCGTGACCGGTGCGGTCCGCGGCAGCACAGGTGCGCTGCACGGGCGGGCCTTCACCGTATTCGGTGGTGTGGCCGCCGAAGGGACGCTGGTAGATTTTGCCCTCTTCGGTGCGCGAGAACGGCACGCCATAGTGCTCGAGCTCGTAGACGGCCTTGGGGGCGTGACGCGCGAGATATTCCATCGCGTCGTTATCGCCGAGCCAGTCCGAGCCTTTGATCGTGTCGTACATATGCCACTGCCAGCTGTCCGGGCCCATGTTGCCCAAGCTGGCGGCGATGCCGCCCTGTGCGGCGACCGTGTGCGAGCGGGTCGGGAAGACCTTGGTCACGCAGGCGGTGCGCAGGCCCTGTTCGGCCATGCCGAGCGTGGCGCGCAGACCCGAGCCACCGGCGCCGACCACGACCACGTCGTAATTATGCGTTTCGTATTCGTAAGCAGCCATTATCTCGTCCCGTTATCAGTTGCCCAGCAGAAGGCCGATGAAGACCATCTTGCCGAGTGCATAGAGTGCGGTCGCCATGATCACGTAAGCCAGCGAATGCATCGCGATCTTGGTGGCCTTCGCGGCGGTGCCGTGGATGTAGTCCTCGATCCAGATCTCGGTGCCCTTCGCGAAGTGGCGCATGCCGACGATCACGACCAGCGCGGTCAGGATGGCCGGGAAGGGCTTCGAGAACGTGGTGATCACGGTCTGCTGGTCCGCACCCAGAGTGGTACCTACGATGTAGAGCCAGGTCGGGATCATGAAGGCGAGAGCAACGGCCGAGGCCGACATCCACCAGTGATGCTCGGGGCCAGTGCCCGAGGCGCCCTTGCCCACGGCGCGCTTGCGGTCGGTGAGGTAACGCATGAGGGCCTCCGTCAGAATTGGATGATGATGAGGGTCAGCACGGTCAGCACGACCGAACCGATGGTGCAGATCCAGCCGAGCATCTCGGCGGATTTGATATCCATGTACTTGCCCGCATCGAAGATCAGGTGCCGGATGCCGGCGAGGTAGTGATACCAGACGCCCAGCAGCGACAGGGTGAAGACGAGATCGCCAAACCACGAGGTCGCGATCGCGTTCACGAAATTGAAGTAATCGGGGCTGGTCGCGGCGGCGAGGAGCCACCAGACGAGCAGCAGAACGCCCACGATGATACCGTTGCCCGTGATCCGCGTCATGATCGACGAGAAGGAGGTCATCTGCGGACGGTAGATTTGAAGGTGCGGGGAAAGCGGACGCTCAACCTGTTTCGCTTCAGCCATGATCGGTCCCTTTTCGCTGGGCTCGGCGCTCTCGTCGGCCTCGATCGGAGGCACGCGCTGGCGCGGAGCTGGCCGGAATTGGCTCTTTTACTAGCGTAATTTTCTCCCAAGTCACGGGGGGCAAGGTTGAAAACATGTCATTTGCGCGTAAAGAGCGGCGAAAAATTCGCTTTGTGATCACATAAATTCTGTGCGTGATCACATGTTAACGCTCCCGGGCGCCCTGCCCCCGGGAGTGAGTCTCTCGGGCGGCGATCAGATCGGCATCAGAGCCCAGTAGTCGAGGTCGAGCAGCACCTCGGGGAGATATTTGCCGTCTTCTCCCTTATAGCCGAACTCCGGCGCGCCCTGTTTCACGGCGACCAGACGCAGACGGATCGCGCCGACGCCAGGCGCGCCTGTCTCGGCCTTGTCGAGCACTTCCGACCACGCTTTCACCGTATCGCCCGAGAAGCACGGGTTGGCATGCGCCCCGGCATTGAGCGCCACGATCAACTGGGCGTTCGCCAGTCCGTTGAAGGACAGCGCGCGCGCCATGGAGATGACATGCCCGCCATAGATCAGGCGCCGGCCATCGGCACGGAAGGTCGCGTCGAAATGCACCTTGGCGGTGTTCTGCCACAGGCGCGTGGCGATCATGTGCTCGGCTTCCTCGATGGTCACCCCGTCCACATGGTCGATTTTTTCGCCGATCTCGTAATCGCCCCAACGATGCGGCTCGCCCGCCAGATCGAAATCATAATCCTCGAAGCTCAGCCCCTCGGGGATCACCAGATCCTCCGGCGCCACGACCGATGCCAGATCGGGCAGCACGGTCTCGGGCGCGGGCGCGTCCAGATCGCCTTTGCGCACCATCACCCAACGGACATATTCCAGCACAACCTCACCCGCCTGGTTCAGACCGCGGGTGCGGACATAGACCACGCCTGACTTGCCGTTGGAGTTCTGCTTGACCCCGATCACCTCGGATTCCGAGCGCAGCGTGTCGCCCGGATAGACCGGCTTCAGCCAGCGCCCTTCCGCATAGCCGAGATTGGCCACCGCGTTGAGCGACACGTCCGGAACCGTCTTGCCGAAGACGACGTGGAAGGCGATCAGATCGTCGAGAGGCGAGCCATCCAATCCGCAGGCCGCCGCGAATTCGTCCGAGGAATAGAGCGCATGCCGCGCCGGGTAGAGCGCGTGATACAGTGCACGCTCCCCTTCCGCGACGGTGCGCGGGACGGCGTGACGGATCACGTCGCCCAGCTTGTAGTCCTCGAAGAAACGGCCCGGATTGGTTTTGCCCATTATTGCTCTCCCAGCTTCATGTCGGGGTGATACTCACCCTCGATCTCCTTGGTCACGGCTTGGGCACAGCGCATCACGCCATTCGCATGATCGTAGGCATATTGCGGATCGCCATGCAGCACCCAGCCCTTGGACAGCGCAAGGCTGACCTTGTGACAGAAGGCCGAGGTGTCTTCCTCGGTCAGAAGGCGGTAGATTTTCATGTCAGGCTCCGAACGGGTTGTGACCGAACCAGATGTGGATCATCGCGATCAGGCCGAAGAGGACGACCGTGCCGACGATGCCGCCGATCTCCTTGCCGACTTTCACCTCGGGCGTGACTTTCGCGGGCTTCGACTTCTTGTTGATCAGGATGACCTCCACCACGGCCCAGGCGAGCAGACCGCCGAACAGGATGATCCCCGGCAGGGTCGGGTTGACCAGCAGGTGCGCCAAGGCCCAGGTCTTCACCGCAGTCAGCTGCGGGTGGCGAATCTTGCCGCTGAGCCAGAGCTTCATGCCCGAGACCGCGAACAGGTAGACCGCGAAGAGCATCAACAGGTTGTTGATCCCCTTGAGCGCCGCGTTCGGCGTCCAGAGGTAGAAGACCGGATCGCTTGCGCGCCAGCCGACGAACATCAGAACGAGGCTGATCAGGACGAGAGCGGCGACCATCGGACGCTCGGCCCCTTTGAGCGCGCGCCGGAAGCCCGGAAAGATCCGTTTTGCCAGATGTGCGAGCGACCAGATCAGGACGCCGAGGATGAGTAATGTCATTGCGATTGCCTCTTAGCTGCCAAGCGCGGCAATCGCCTCCGCTTTGGCGAGGACTTGCCGCGCCGTGACGATATGCAGATTTTCGACGATCTTTCCATCCACGACCGCGACACCCTGCCCCGCTTCCTCGGCTTTCTCAAAGGCAGCGATCTGGCGCCGGGCGAGGTCGATCTCGGCCTCGGAAGGGGCGAAGGCCGCATTGCAGACCTCGAGTTGCGCGGGGTGGATCAGCGTCTTGCCGTCGAAGCCCATGTCGCGCCCCTGTTCGCATTCGGCCTTGAGGCCCTCGTCATCCCTGAAGGCGTTATAGACGCCGTCGACGATGATCTTGCCATGCGCTTTCGCGGCGAGAAGGCACAGGCCCAGCCCCGTCTGCATCGGCAGGCGATCGGCGCGGAAGCGGCTCCCGAGTTCCTTCGCTAGATCGTTGGTGCCCATCACCATGCCTTCGAGCCGCGGATGCGCCGCGATATCGCCCGCGTTGAGCATCCCCAGCGCGGTCTCCATCATCGCCCAGAGCGGCACGCTCTGAATGAGATCGGCCACCGCGATAAGATCGGCGGGCGTGGAGACTTTCGGGATCAGGATCGCATCGACCTTGGCGCCTGCGCGGATCGCGTCGGCAAAGGCCAGCACATCCTCGCGCCCCCATTCGGTGTCGAGCCCGTTGACCCGCACGATCTTCATGCGCGGGCCGTAATCGACCTCGGTCAGCGTCTTCGCAAGGAGCGCGCGCGCATTGACCTTCTCGTCGATCGCCACGGCGTCTTCGAGGTCGAAGATGATCGCGTCACAGGCAAGCCCGGTGGCCTTTTCCAGCGCACGCTGTTTCGAGCCGGGAATGTAGAGCACGGAACGGGTCGGGCGGGCCATTTGATTCTCCATCTCGCAATTTTCTTTCGCCAGATCGCACGAATGGGACAGAATCGGCAAGGTAAGATTTGCCGCATCGCAGAAAAATCACAACTGCCGACATCGCGCAGCGCCATCGTAAAGCTTTCTTGACAGCTGGACCGTCACTCTCGGATGATGCTTTCAGAGGGATCAAAATGCTGAACAAAACTTATGTGCTCACGCTCGGCCTGGCCGCAGCGATCGGCTTCGCTCAGGCTGCTTTCGGTGAGACGCGGGATCCGTCTGATCCGTCGCGCGCCTGTGGCAAGCGAGACGAGATCGTGGCCAATCTCGAAGCGAAATATCACGAGAGCCGCCGCATGGTGGCGCTCTCCGCAAATAACTCCGTGCTGGAAATTTTCGCGGCGGAGGCGGGCAACTGGACGATCATCGTCACCCCGGCGGATGGCGTGAGCTGCCTGATCGCCTCGGGCGAGGCATTCGAGGAACTCGACGGGAAACTTCCGCAGAAGGACGCGGCGCTTTAAACGCCGCCCCCTCAGTTCATGAGCGCTTGCTGGATCAGCTTCAGCGAGATTAGCAGGAGTACCCAGATCACGACCTTGAAGAAGATTTCAGTGGGCATCCGCTTGACCAACCAGACGCCGAGGAACACCGAAGCCGAGGCCGGTATCGCCAGGATCAACGCGGTGCCGATGCTGTCCCAGCTTACTTCGCCAAGCGCGATATAAGGCCCGAGCTTCGCGAGATTGACATAGGAGAACAGGATCGTCGCCGTCCCCGCGAATACCTGCTTTGGCAGGTTCAGCGGGATCGTGTAGGCTTGGTAGGGCGGCGCGCCGGAATGGCTGACGAAACTGGTGATGCCCGCGATCGTGCCCCAGAACAGGCCCGGCGCGACCCGCGCTTCCTGCCGCGCACCATGCCGATGCCGGAACAGCGCGTTCACCGCGAAAACAGCGCCGATCACGCCGACCATCAAGGTCACCCAGCGTTCGGGCACGATCTCTGCGGTGGCCCAGCCGATACCGATACCGAAGGTCGCCGACGGGATCAGGATCGCCAGCACACGCCGGTCGTAATGCTTGCGATATGCCCAGAGGCCGAACATGTCCGCGATGATATAAACAGGCAGCAACAGGCCCGCGGCCGCGATCGGGTCCATCACGATCGCCAGCACCGGGACCGAGATCGAGGTTGCCATAGGAACGCCACCCTTCGACAGGCCCACCATGACGGCGGCGAAGACCGCCAAGGCCCAGCCGAGCGCTCCCAAATCCATCATCGCTTGCCCCTCTTCCCGCGGGCGCAGAGAATCGCCCTGCCCCGGTCGGTCCTCTTGCTGGCATGGCGCGCCGGGAAACGGAACCTCGCGCAGGCGGATGCGCGCCGCGGGTGGGGCAGTTTCTGCATACGAGTGCATACAAGCAGCCTCGCCGCAGCGCAGCACTCTTGCCCTTTGCGAGCCAAAGAGCTACTCCACCCGCGATCTATTTTCCAATCCATCCACCCGGAGGACCAAATGGCCAGACCCAAGATCGCCCTTATCGGCGCCGGCCAGATCGGCGGCACGCTCGCCCATCTCGCCGCCATCAAGGAACTCGGTGACGTCGTTCTGTTCGATATCGCCGAAGGTACGCCGCAGGGCAAAGCGCTCGACATCGCGGAGTCGGGCCCGGCGGAAGGCTTCGACGGCTCCTTCAAGGGCACCAACGATTACGCCGATATCGCGGGCGCGGATGTCTGCATCGTGACCGCTGGCGTTCCGCGCAAGCCGGGCATGAGCCGCGACGATCTGCTCGGCATCAACCTCAAGGTGATGAAATCGGTCGGCGAGGGCATTGCAGCCCACGCGCCCGACGCCTTCGTCATCTGCATCACCAACCCGCTCGACGCGATGGTCTGGGCGCTGCAGCAATTCTCCGGCCTGCCGGCACAGAAGGTCGTCGGCATGGCGGGCGTTCTGGACTCGGCACGTTTCCGTCACTTCCTGTCGCTGGAATTCGGCGTCTCGATGCGCGACGTGAACGCGTTCGTGCTCGGCGGCCACGGCGACACCATGGTGCCCCTCGCGCGCTACTCGACCGTCGGTGGCATCCCGCTCCCCGACCTCGTGCAGATGGGCTGGACCACGCAGGAGAAGCTCGACGCGATCATCCAGCGCACCCGTGACGGCGGCGCCGAAATCGTGGGCCTCCTGAAGACCGGTTCGGCCTTCTACGCCCCGGCCACCTCGGCGATCGAGATGGCGGAAGCCTACCTGAAAGACCAGAAGCGCGTCCTGCCCTGCGCCGCTTACGTCAAAGGCGCGCTCGGCCTCGACGGTCTCTATGTCGGCGTTCCGACCGTGATCGGCGCCAAGGGCATCGAGAAGGTCATCGACATCAAGCTCAACAAGGACGAGCAGGCGATGTTCGACAAGTCGGTCGATGCGGTGAAAGGTCTCGTGGAAGCCTGCAAGGGTATCGACAGCACGCTCGCTTGATCGAAATACAGGACTGATCCAATCTTGGGGCGCGCCTTTGTCGGCGCGCCCTTTGTTTTGGAGAGTGCCATGTGTTCCGCCCGTCTCGTCACGTGTTTCGCCGCCTTGCTCGCCGTTTCACCGATTGCCGCCCATGCGCAGGACGGCCCGGTCACCGTCAAGATCACACGCAGCGATGCGCCTGCCGTCGATCCGATCTCGGCAAGGATCGGGGCGGAGGGGATCGCGGCTGTGCTGGCCGATCTGAAATCGCGGGACGCGCTCGCGCCGAAGGATCGCTTCGCGCTGGCGGGGCTGGAGTTCCTCGCAAGTCTCGAAGCCGCAACGCGATGGCAGATGGAGGCCGGCGCCGCCCGTGTGCTGATGCCCTTAATCGGCAACGTCCCCGGCGACAGCGCCGCGCCGCGCGAAACCTTTACCGCCGATGCGGTCACGCGCGAAAGCGAGGCCCTGATCGCCGAGATGGATCGGGCGAGATCCGCGCTCGACGGTGTGGCCGATGGGCCGGAGTTCGGTCTTGCGATCGACCTGAACGACCTCTGGTTCGATCTGGATGGCAATGGCGCGCGCGATGACGGCGAGTCGGCGGTGACAATTCTGCGCGGCGTCTTCATGCCGCGCGCACCGGAGACCGAAGCCGCGGAGGCTCGGATCGTGCGCTTCGACAATGCGGATGCGGCTTGGCTTTCCGCCTATACCCATCTGATCTCGGGCGCTGGCGAGCTGACCCTCGCCTTCGATCCCGAGCCGGCGATCGCGCGGGTGTTGGAGACCTACGCGAAACTCGTGGAAGCGCAGGAGAAAGCCGCCAGCGCGGGTCAATACAGTTCGATGGACGGGCTGAGGATTTTCAGCTTCGTCGACCCGGCGGCTGCGCTTCTCGACATGCTCCACCAGCAACCCGACCCGCAACACACCCGCGCCGCGCGGGATCATTGGCTGGCAATGATTGCGGATAACCGGCAGTTCTGGGACCTTGCCGAAGCCGAGACCGACAATCAGGCGGAGTGGATTCCGAGCGACGCGCAGGATCAGGCGCTTGATGTCGAGTTTCCCGACCGTCTTGGCGAGACATGGCGGGGCGTGCTGAGCGATGGCGAGGCGCTCCTGACGAGCGAAAAGTCCTTCCCCTTCTGGCGCGTGCCGATCGGGGTCGACCTGGGCGCGTGGCTCGAAGACCCCGCGCCGTTGCCGTTGACCGGGGTCGTTCAGGGCTGGGCGCTCGATCCCTATTTCACCGACGCTCCGATGCTGACGCCCGAGAACTGGACGCGCTTTTCGCGGTTGGTCGGCAGCCGGACAGGCTTGATGATGTTCATGCTGAACTGACGAGCGGCTCCGGATCGAAGCCGAATTCGTCCTTTAGGCGAGCGATCAGCTCGGCCTCATGGAGAAGCAGCGCATGGTCGAACGACGCGGGCGAAAGGTCCACCTTGTCGCCAAAAAGCGCGCGCGTTTCGGCCGCGATCTTCACGTCCGGGCGGATCAGCAGCTCGTGGGCCTCCAACTCGGCTGCCTCGTAGTCGCGCATCCCCTGCACCTCCCACCAGAGCGCCTTCAGCTCGGCGGGATCGGCGGCGCGCTCAGCGGCTTCGGCGAACTGCGCCTTGCGGGACCCGACATAGGGCACGGGTTGCCCCTTCACCTTGGTCGTGGCGCGGCGCAGCATCTTGAGGATGAAGTGCAATGGCGTCAGCCCATCGAAATGCATCAACCGCCCATTATAGCTGGGCCTGTAAGGCAAATCGTTTTCCTTACTGTCCCAGTCTTTCAGCGGGTAGTGCACCCCGATCGCATAGCCCCGCCCGGCGCGCACGACGGGCTTCCCTGCGACATGACCCGCGAGACCTTTCTTCAGAAAGCGCGCGCGGAAGCCGTAGAACATCAGCCCGTCATCCTGAAACCCGTCCCAGCGCCGCCGGAACACGCCGCTGAAAATATCCGGGCCGGGTTTGCGGTCGAGATAGCAGCGCTCGTCGACTTCGAGACGCAGCCACGCTTTCTGTTCGCCTGTTTTCGCCAGTTCCCATGCGAGCGGGCGCACGAGGCTCACGAACTCATCCGCGTCGCAATGGATCATCCAATCGAGCTCGGTCTCGGTCAGCGCGCGGGTCGCGTTGTATTTCTGGCGGCCCTGATGGCGTGCGGGACGTTTCCGGCGCCAGCTACGCTCCCAATCGTCATCGCCGGAATGGTGGATGAAGGCGCCTTCAACCGGCGCGAGCAGCGCCTCGGCCTCCGGGTTCGGGCGGTCGAAGAAGACGTGGACCTCGCTGGCGCCGATGCTCAGATGATGCGCGACATAGGCGGCCACCAGCGCAGCCGGTTCGTCCACCGTCGCCACCACGCCCCAGCGCGGCATATCTTGCCCTTGCGTCATCTAAATTCGATCCCTGCCAATGCGCTCAGCGCAGATAGGTTCAATTAACCGAGTCGTGCCAGTGCACCCATGCCACAGTGCAGCATTTTCCGATTTGTGATCACACCTTTCCGCCCTGTGATCACGTATGTCGCTTTTTCCGGGCGAGTGGGGCAGATTGTCGCGATTTCGGTTTGTCCCCCCGGCTTAAGCGCCTAGAACCCCCTCAAATCGCACCAGCATGGGGTATCCAAGGATGAATATCCACGAATATCAGGCCAAACAGCTTCTCAAGAGCTATGGCGCACCGGTCTCGGACGGCCGTGTCGTCCTCAAGGCCGAAGAAGCGAAGACCGCAGCCAGCGAACTCGATGGTCCGCTCTGGGTCGTCAAGGCGCAGATCCACGCCGGTGGCCGCGGCAAGGGCCACTTCAAGGAAGCCGAAGCCGGCGAAAAGGGCGGTGTCCGCCTGGCCAAATCGGTCGAAGAGGCTGAAACGCTCGCCAAGCAGATGCTCGGCAAGACGCTCGTGACGCACCAGACCGGCCCGGCGGGCAAGCAGGTCAACCGCATCTACATCGAAGACGGCTCCGACATCGAGCGCGAACTGTATCTCGCGCTGCTCGTCGACCGCGTGACCTCGCGCGTCTCGATCGTGGCCTCCACCGAAGGCGGCATGGACATCGAGGAAGTCGCGGCGAACACCCCCGACAAGATCCTCAGCTTCTCGATCGACCCGGCGACCGGCTACCAGCCGTTCCACGGCCGCCGCGTCGCCTTCTCGCTCGGCCTCGAAGGCCCGCAGGTGAAGCAGATGGTCGGCCTTCTCGGCAAGCTCTACCAAGCCTTCATCGAGAAGGACATGGAGATGCTTGAGATCAACCCGCTGATCGTCATGACCGACGGCAACCTCAAGGTGCTCGACGCCAAGCTCGGCTTCGACGGCAACGCCGTCTACCGCCACTCGGACATCGCCGCCCTGCGCGACGAAACCGAAGAAGACAGCAAAGAGCTCGAAGCGTCGAAATACGACCTCAACTACATCGCGCTCGACGGTGAGATCGGCTGCATGGTGAACGGCGCTGGCCTCGCAATGGCCACGATGGACATCATCAAGCTCTACGGTGCAGAGCCCGCGAACTTCCTCGACGTCGGCGGTGGCGCCACGAAAGAAAAAGTGACCGAAGCGTTCAAGATCATCACCTCGGACAAGAACGTCAAAGGTATCCTCGTGAACATCTTCGGCGGCATCATGCGCTGCGACATCATCGCGGAAGGCGTGATCGCTGCGGTGAAGGAAGTCGGCCTCGAAGTGCCGCTGGTCGTCCGCCTCGAGGGCACCAACGTCGAAAAAGGCAAGGAAATCATCGCGAATTCCGGCCTGAACGTCATCGCCGCTGACAACCTGTCGGATGGCGCAGAGAAAATCGTCAAAGCGGTGAAAGGCTAAGAATCATGGCAGTTCTCGTCAACGAAAACACCAAGGTCATCTGCCAGGGCTTCACCGGCTCGCAGGGCACCTTCCACTCCGAGCAGGCAATCGCGTACGGCACCAAGATGGTCGGCGGCGTGACCCCCGGCAAAGGCGGCCAGGAGCATCTGGGCCTGCCGGTCTTCAACTCGGTCCACGAGGCGAAAGCCAAGACCGAAGCGAACGCCTCGGTGATCTACGTTCCGCCGCCCTTCGCGGCTGACTCGATCCTCGAAGCGATCGACGCGGAAATGGAACTGATCGTCTGCATCACCGAGGGGATCCCGGTCCTCGACATGATGAAGGTCAAGCGCGCGCTGATCGACTCCAAGTCGCGTCTGATCGGCCCGAACTGCCCCGGTGTCATCACCCCCGACGCCTGCAAGATCGGCATCATGCCCGGCCACATCCACAAGCGTGGTTCGGTCGGCGTCGTGTCGCGCTCGGGCACGCTGACCTACGAGGCGGTCAAGCAGACCACCGATATGGGTCTGGGCCAGTCCTCGGCCGTCGGCATCGGCGGTGACCCGATCAAGGGCACCGAGCATATCGACGTGCTCGACATGTTCCTCGACGATCCGGAAACGGAATCGATCATCATGATCGGTGAGATCGGTGGTTCGGCGGAAGAAGAAGCCGCGGAATTCCTCGCCGAGCAGAAGAAAAAAGGCCGTTGGAAGCCGACCGCTGGCTTCATCGCCGGCCGCACGGCCCCTCCCGGCCGCCGCATGGGCCACGCCGGCGCGATCGTCGCGGGCGGCAAAGGCGATGCGGAATCGAAGATCGAGGCCATGAAGTCGGCCGGTATCGTCGTCGCTGACAGCCCCGCCACGCTGGGCGAAGCGGTGATGAAAGCGATCAAGGGCGAATAAGCTCTCTCGAAACTGGCAGGGTCGCGGCGTACGCGGCCCTGCATCCAGACCAAGGAAAGGACCGGACCCATGTCGCTGCGGATCGCACGGCGCGCCTCCCTCCCCGTTTCGGGGACGGTCGCATGCGCCCTGCTCGAAAGCAGCGACGGGGGCCGGTCTTCTTCTGCGGCAGAGCGCGTCGCGAGCGGCGCATGGCTCGCCACGGAATTCGCCGGAACCTCCGCTCATGGCGGGCCCGTTCCGGTCCCGGCTCCCCGCTCGTCGGGCACCTCCGACCCCGCGCGCATCCCTGCCCTGCATGGAAGTCCCGAAATCAGCACCTACATCACTGAGCCAGAAGGCAATATGCCCGGGCAAGCAGGTGCCGGTTTCGACGTATCTGTGAGGGCCCCGCGCGCGAAGGAAAGGACCCAGCATCATGTGCCGTTCCACCCCCGTATCCGTCGCGAGGGCCTCTGCGCTCCGCGCGGCCCCGCCACCGCCTCGCGTGCCCCGCGCTTAGCGCGCTCTTCAACGGGCCGGCGATAAACGTTCGAGTTCCCGCAGATCCCTGTTTCACCGACCGAAGGTGAGGAAAATGACCGACCAATCCCCCAACGACCAGTTCAATGCCTCGCAGTTCCTGCAAGGCGCGAATGCCGAATATGTCGAGCAGCTTTATGCGAAGTTTGCCGAAGATCCGTCTTCGGTCGATACCGCCTGGGCTGCCTTCTTCGCCTCGCTCGGTGATCCCGATCAGGACGTGAGAAAATCCGCCGAAGGCGCAAGCTGGGAGCGTCGCGACTGGCCGCCGATGGCAGCCGACGATCTGACTGCGGCGCTGACCGGCGAATGGCCCGCCCCCGCCGAGGGCAAGGCCGCTGGCGACAAGATCAAGAAGAAGGCTGCCGAGGCCGGCGTCGCGGTCGACGAGGCGGCGGTCAAACGCGCCGTGCTGGACTCGATCCGCGCGCTGATGATCATCCGCGCCTACCGTATCCGCGGTCACCTCGCCGCCGATCTCGACCCGCTGGGGATGCGCGACACCGGCCAGCATCCGGAGCTCGATCCGAAGAGCTACGGCTTCACCGATGCCGACATGGATCGTCCGATCTTCATCGACAACGTGCTCGGCCTCGAGATCGCCTCGATGCGCCAGATCATGGATATCGTGAAGCGCACCTATTGCGGCACTTTCGCGCTGCAATACATGCACATCTCCGATCCCGAGCAATCGGCCTGGCTGAAAGAGCGTATCGAAGGCTACGGCAAGGAAATCACCTTCACCAAGACCGGCCGCCGGGCGATCCTCAACAAGCTCGTCGAGGCCGAAGGCTTCGAGAAGTTCCTGCACGTCAAGTACATGGGCACCAAGCGGTTCGGCCTCGACGGTGGCGAAGCGCTGATCCCGGCGATGGAGCAGATCATCAAGCGGGGCGGCCAGCTCGGCCTGCAAGAGGTCGTGGTCGGCATGCCCCACCGCGGTCGCCTCTCGGTCCTCGCGAACGTCCTGCAAAAACCCTACCGCGCGATCTTCCACGAATTCCAGGGCGGCTCGTTCAAGCCCGAGGACGTGGACGGCTCCGGCGACGTGAAATACCACCTCGGCGCCTCCGCCGACCGTGAGTTCGACGGCAACAAGGTCCACCTGTCGCTGACCGCGAACCCCTCGCACCTTGAGGCGGTGAACCCGGTCGCACTCGGCAAGGTCCGCGCCAAGCAAGATCAGCTGGCCGACCGTTCGGACCGCTCCAAGGTCGTCTCGGTGCTGCTGCACGGTGATGCAGCCTTCGCCGGTCAAGGCGTCGTGGCCGAGTGCTTCCAGCTCTCGGGCATTCGCGGTCACCGCACCGGCGGCACGATCCACCTCGTCGTCAACAACCAGATCGGCTTCACGACCGCGCCGCACTTCTCGCGCACCTCGCCCTACCCGACCGATCTCGCGCTGATGGTGGAAGCCCCGATCTTCCACGTGAACGGCGACGATCCCGAGGCCGTTGTGCACGCCGCCCGCGTCGCGACCGAGTTCCGTCAGAAGTTCCACAAGGACGTCGTGATCGACATCTTCTGCTACCGCCGCTTCGGTCACAACGAAGGCGACGAGCCAATGTTCACCAACCCGGTGATGTACAAGTCGATCAAGACCCACAAGACCACGCTGCAACTCTACACCGAGCGTCTGGTGGCCGACGGCCTGATCCCCGAGGGCGAGATCGAGGATATGAAAGCCTCGTTCCAGTCGCATCTCAACGAGGAGTTCGAGGCCGGCAAGGTCTTCAAACCGAACAAGGCCGACTGGCTCGACGGTCGCTGGTCCGGCATGGAGCGGGAAAAGAGCGAATACGAGCGCGGCACCACCGCGATTTCGCCCGACACTCTCGAGGAGGTCGGCAAGGCGCTCGTGACCGCGCCCGAGGGCTTTGCCCTGCACAAGACGGTGCAGCGTCTGCTCGACAACAAGAAGCAGATGTTCGAGACCGGCAAGGGCTTCGACTGGGCGACCGCCGAGGCGCTGGCCTTCGGCTCGCTCGTGACCGAGGGCTACCCTGTCCGCCTGTCGGGTCAGGACGCCACCCGTGGTACCTTCTCGCAGCGCCACTCGGCCTTCGTGAACCAGGAGAACGAGGACCGCTATTACCCGCTCAACCACATCCGTGAGGGTCAGGCCCGCTACGAGGTGATCGACTCGATGCTCAGCGAATACGCGGTGCTCGGGTTCGAATACGGCTACTCTCTGGCGGAACCGAAGGCGCTGACGCTCTGGGAAGCCCAGTTCGGCGATTTCGCCAACGGCGCGCAGATCATGTTCGACCAGTTCATCAACTCGGGCGAGCGGAAATGGCTGCGCATGTCGGGCCTCGTCTGCCTGCTGCCGCACGGCTTCGAAGGTCAGGGCCCCGAGCACAGCTCGGCCCGTCTGGAGCGCTTCCTGCAACTGTCGGCGGAAGATAACTGGATCGTCGCGAACTGCACGACGCCGGCGAACTACTTCCACATCCTGCGCCGCCAGATCCACCGCGACTTCCGCAAGCCGCTGATCCTGATGACGCCGAAATCGCTGCTGCGTCACCCGAAGGCCGTCTCCACGGCGGAGGAGTTCACCACCGGCTCGAGCTTCCACCGCGTCCTGTGGGACGATGCAGAGCGCGGCAATTCGGATCTGGAGCTGAAGGCCGACGACAAGATCAAGCGCGTCGTGATGTGCTCGGGCAAGGTCTATTACGACCTGCTCGCGCAGCGCGACGAGCGTGGGCTCGACGATGTCTACCTGCTGCGTCTGGAACAGTTCTACCCGTTCCCCGCGCAGGCGGTCACCAAAGAGCTGACCCGCTTCAAAAATGCCGAGATCGTCTGGTGCCAAGAGGAGCCGAAAAACCAGGGCGCCTGGTTCTTCGTCGAACCCTATATCGAATGGGTCCTCGCCAAGATCGACGCGAAACATGCCCGTGCGCGCTATGCCGGCCGCGCGGCGTCCGCCTCGCCCGCGACGGGTCTGGCAAGCCGCCACAAGGCCGAGCAAGACGCGCTCGTCAACGATGCACTGGAGGGTTGAATAGATGTCCACTGAAGTCCGCGTTCCCACGCTCGGCGAGAGCGTCACGGAAGCCACCGTCGCCACCTGGTTCAAGAAGCCCGGCGACACCGTGGCCGCCGACGAGATGCTCTGCGAGCTCGAAACCGACAAGGTGACCGTCGAAGTGCCGAGCCCCGCAGCCGGCACGCTCGGCGAGATCGTCGCCGCCGAAGGCGAGACCGTCGGCGTCGATGCGCTTCTCGCGACGATCGAAGAGGCTGGCGCCAGCCCCGCGCCGAAGAAAGAAGACAAACCGGCGGAAAAACCCGCCCAACAGCCCCAATCGAACGAGGGAAAGATGACCGACGTGATGGTGCCCAGCCTTGGTGAATCGGTCACCGAGGCAACTGTGTCGACGTGGTTCAAGAAGGTCGGAGACACGGTCGCGGCCGACGAGATGCTCTGCGAGCTGGAAACCGACAAGGTCTCGGTCGAAGTGCCGTCGCCCGCTGCTGGCGTTCTCAAAGAGATCGTCGCCGAGGAAGGCACGACCGTCGACGCCTCGGCCAAGCTGGCCGTGATCGCCGAGGGCGAAAGCGGTGGAACCGCCGCCAGCGCGCCCGCCAAGGAAGAGACCAAATCCGAAGCCCCCGCCGCTGGCGGCAAGGGCGGCAAGGATGTCGAGGATGCGCCGTCCGCCAAGAAGCTGATGGCGGAGAAGGGCATCGACCCGGCTTCCGTTCAGGGTTCGGGCAAGGATGGCCGGATCATGAAGGAAGACGTGGCCAAGGCCGAAAGCGCGCCGAAGCAGGCCTCGGTTTCCGTCGCCTCGACGCCCTCGCAGGCGCCGCGCGGTCCGGTCAATGCCGATGACGCGTCGCGCGAAGAGCGCGTGAAGATGACCCGCCTGCGTGCGACCATCGCCAAGCGCCTCAAGGACTCGCAGAACACGGCCGCGATGCTGACCACCTATAACGAGGTGGACATGTCGGGCGTCATGAACCTGCGCAACGAGTACAAGGACCTGTTCCTCAAGAAGCACGGCGTGAAGCTCGGCTTCATGTCCTTCTTCGTGAAGGCCTGCTGCCACGCGCTGAAAGAGGTCCCGGAAGTGAACGCCGAGATCGACGGCAACGAGATCGTCTACAAAAACTACGTCCACATGGGCGTGGCCGTGGGCACCCCGAACGGCCTCGTCGTGCCGGTCGTGCGCGACGCCGACCAGATGGGCTTCGCCTCGATCGAGAAGACGATCGCCGAGATGGGCACCCGCGCCCGTGACGGCAAACTCTCGATGGCCGAGATGCAGGGCGGTTCCTTCACCATCTCGAACGGCGGCGTCTATGGCTCCCTGATGTCCTCGCCGATCCTCAACCCGCCGCAATCGGGCATCCTCGGCATGCACAAGATCCAGGAACGTCCGATGGTCGAGAACGGCCAGATCGTCATCAAGCCGATGATGTATCTCGCACTCAGCTACGACCACCGCATCGTCGACGGCAAAGGCGCCGTGACCTTCCTCGTGCGCGTCAAGGAAGCGCTGGAAGACCCGCGCCGCCTGCTGATGGATCTGTAAGACCGGAACGAAGGCGGCATCCCCTGCCCCTTCGCTCTTGCTAAATATCCTCGGGGGGTCCGGGGGGCAGACAGCCCCCGGTCCTCCCTCACCTCCGGGAGCGACCGATGACCCCCGAACTGACCGTGCTCATACTCGCGATCCTGCTCCATCTGGGGCTGATGGTGGCGTATTCGGTGAAGGCCAATACCGAGCTCGGCACAAAATACCCCGTTTCCCCGCGCGACAAGACGCCGCCGCCGATCTCGACCCTGCTCGGACGGCTGCAGCGCGCGATGAACAACTCCTTCGAGGGGCTCATTCTCTTCGCCCCCGTCGCGCTGGTCATCGGACTGACCGGACAATCGAGCGCCGCCACCGTGGCCTTCGCCTGGATCTTCCTGATCGCGCGGCTCCTCTACATTCCGTCCTATCTGCTGGGCTGGGTGCCGTGGCGCTCGCTCATCTGGGGCTTTTCCTTCTTCGCAATTCTGGCGCTGGCGATTGCCGCGCTGATCTGACCTCCCGGCGCGAGGCCTGCTCGCGCCCCAACCCAAGGAGCAAGAATAATGGCTGACTATGATGTGATCGTGATCGGCGGCGGCCCGGGCGGCTATGTCTGCGCCATCCGCTGCGCCCAGCTGGGCCTGAAGACCGCCTGTGTGGAAGGCCGCGAAAGCCTCGGCGGCACCTGCCTCAACGTGGGCTGCATCCCGTCCAAGGCGCTGCTGCACGCCACCCATGAACTGCACGAAGCCGAGCATAACTTCGCCAAGATGGGCCTGAAGGGCAAATCGCCTTCGGTCGATTGGAAGCAGATGCTGACCTACAAGCAGGAAGTCATCGACGGCAACACCAAGGGCATCGAGTTCCTGTTCAAGAAGAACAAGATCGACTGGATCAAGGGCTGGGGTTCGATCCCCGAGGCCGGCAAGGTTAAAGTGGGCGACGACGTCCATAACGCCAAGTCGATCGTGATCGCCACCGGCTCCGAGCCGTCGTCGCTGCCGGGCATCGAGATCGACGAGAAAACCGTCGTGACCTCGACCGGCGCGCTGTCGTTGAACAAGATCCCGAAGTCGATGGTCGTGATCGGCGCGGGCGTCATCGGTCTGGAAATGGGCTCGGTCTATGCTCGTCTCGGCGCGGATGTCACCGTCGTGGAATATCTCGACGCAATCACCCCCGGCATGGACGGCGAGGTCTCGAAGAACTTCCAGAAGATCCTGACCAAGCAGGGACTGAAATTCGTCATGGGCGCCGCCGTCCAGAGCGTCGACGTGAAGAACGGCAAGGCCACGGTGAACTACCAGCTGCGCAAGGATGAGAGCAACGCGTCGATCGAGGCCGAGACCGTCCTCGTCGCGACCGGCCGCAAGCCCTATACCGACGGTCTGGGACTTGAAGGCGTGGGTGTGGAGATGCTGCCGCGCGGTCAGGTAAAGACTGACGCGCACTGGCAGACCACCGCCAAGGGCATCTACGCGATCGGTGACGCGGTCACCGGCCCGATGCTCGCCCACAAGGCCGAGGACGAAGGCATGGCTGTTGCCGAAGTCATCGCGGGCAAGCATGGTCACGTGAACTACGAAGTGATCCCGAGCGTGATCTACACCAGCCCGGAAGTCGCCTCGGTCGGTCAGACCGAAGAGGCGCTCAAGCAGGACGGTCGCGCCTACAAGGTCGGCAAGTTCTCCTTCATGGGCAATGGCCGCGCCAAGGCCGTGTTCCAGTCGGACGGCTTCGTGAAGCTGATCGCGGACAAGGAAACCGACCGCATCCTCGGCTGCCACATCATCGGCCCGGGCGCGGGCGACCTGATCCACGAAATCTGCGTGGCGATGGAATTCGGCGCCTCGGCACAGGACGTGGCGCTGACCTGCCACGCTCACCCGACCTTCTCCGAGGCCGTTCGCGAAGCCGCACTGGCCTGCGGCGACGGCGCGATCCACGCCTGATCGGCAAGGGTCGAGAGAAACGTGAAAGGGCGCCCCGCGGGGCGCCCTTTTCGTTTGGCGCGGTGGCCCGAACTCCGGTCACTAGCCCAGGCTTAGCCCTCGCCGTGATCCGCAGCCGCATCCATCTTCGCGGCGAATTCACGGCGCAGTTCCCGGCGGAGTTCGGCGGCGCGCCAGCGGTGGCGTTCCTCGTCCGTGTCGGGCTTCAGCGTCGGCACCTCTGCGGGCTTGCCGTTTTCATCCACCGCGACCATCGTGAAATAGCAGCTGTTCGTGTGTCGCCGCGTGCCCGCGGTGATGTTCTCGGCTTCGACGCGGATGCCGATCTCCATCGAGGTGCGGCCCGTATGGTTCACGCTGGCGCGAAACGTTACCAGCTCGCCCACGTTGATCGGTTGCTGGAAGGTCACCTGGTCGACCGACAGCGTCACCGCGTAGCGCTGCGAGTAGCGTGAGGCGAGCGAGAAGGCGACCCGGTCGAGCCAGTTCAGCAGCGCGCCGCCATGCACCTTGCCCGAAAAATTCGCCTGATCGGGCGTCATCAGCACGGTCATCTCGAGGCGCTTGCGGTCCTCGAAGGTCAGTGTTTCGGTCATGGTTTTCCCTCATTGCCTCGCGCCATATGCGCGAAAGCCTCTCGTAGGGTCAATCCGCGCGATGCGCATGGCTCACTTGCGCGGCTTCGCCCGCAGCGTCGGATCGGCCTCGCGCGGGTCCTCGGGCCACGGGTGCTTGGGGTAGCGCCCTCGCATATCCTTGCGCACATCGGCGTAAGAGCCCTCCCAGAACCCGGGCAGGTCCATCGTGACCTGAATGGGTTTGTGGCCGGGTGACAGCAGCGTGATCCTGAGCGGCAGGCGTTTCGGGCCGACCGTCGGATGGGTGGTGACGCCGAACATCTCCTGCAGACGGATCTCGATGCCCGGCGCCTCGCCAGCGTAGTCAATGGGCACACGACGGCCGAGCGGAGTTTCGAAATGCGCAGGGGCAAGACGGTCCACCAGCTGCATCTGCTCCCAGTCGAGCGCTGCGCGCAGCGGATCGGTGAGGTCGAGCTTGCGCAGGTCGGCCTCAGTCCTCGCCTTGCCGAGATAGGGCAGAAGCCAGTTCTCGGCGGAGGCCAAAAGCCCCTCATCGGAGAAATCGGGCAGATCGGCCCCCTGCCCGCGCAGCAGCTCCACCCGCGCCTGCAGCCGGCGCGCCGCCGCGCTCATCGGCAGGCCGATCTGGCGCAATCCTGCCAGCGCGCCTTGCGCCACCGCCTCGCGCGGGGCGTCTTTCCACACGCGATCGTCGAGGACCAGCGCGCCGAACCGCTCCTGCTTGCGCGCGATCACGCGGCCCTCTCGCTTGGACCAGTCGCAGACATCCTGCCATGCGATCTGATCCGCGTAGAGGCGACGAACCTCGGCCTCGGAGATCGCGATGCCTTGGCGCACTTTCGCCTCGCGCGGATCGCCGTCTAGATCGCTCACCACGATGAGGCGTTGCGCGCCCAGCGGATCGCCTTCGGCCACCACCGCCCCTTTGCCACCCGAGAGCACGTAGCGCGGCGCATTCCCCTTGCGGCGAAGCCCCACACGGTCAGGGTAAGCGAGCGCGAGTTGCTCGGCGGAGGAATAGGTCTCGGGCACTGCAGTGGCGAGGCGGGCCAGCCGCTTCGCCTCGGATCGGATACGCTCGATTGTGCCGCGATGGGGCGTATAGGGGTGGTGCGCCTCGAAGCGCTTCGGGTCGCGAATCGCGCTGAGCCGCAGCGTCAGGTCAGCGGGCGCGCCACGCAGCGGATCGCGTTCGGCCAGAAGGGCAGCAAGCGGTGCCGCCTCGGGGCCCGCGGTCAGCAGCATGTGCCCGAGGCGCGGGTGCAGCGGCAGTTTGGCGAGCTTGCGCCCGTGTTCCGTGATCAGCCCCGATTTCAGCGCGCCGAGTTCTTCCAGCAAAGCGCGCGCCTCGGTCATCGCAGGTGCAGGCGGCGGCGTCAGGAAAGCCAGATCGCCACCATCTGTACCCCAGACCGCGAGTTCCAGCGCGAGTCCGGTCAGGTCGGCGACCTCGATCTCGGGCGGGGCGAAGGCGGGCAGCGCGCCCTCCGCACCCTTGGTCCAGAGCCGGTAGCAGATGCCCTCGGCCACGCGGCCCGCGCGGCCCCGGCGCTGCTCGGCCTCGGCGCGGGAGACGGGCTCGGTCACCAATCGCGCCATGCCGGAGCTTGGATCGAAGCGCGCCCGGCGTGCGCGGCCGCCGTCGATCACGACGCGGATGTCTTCGATCGTCAGAGAGGTTTCCGCTATGGCTGTGGCGAGCACCAGTTTGCGGCCCGAGGGCGCGGGCGCGATGGCGGCGCGTTGGGCGGCGAATTCCATCGCGCCGAACAGCGGGCGGATCGCGATGTCAGGGGAAAGACAGCCCTTCAGCTGAGCTTCGACGCGGCGTATTTCACCCTCGCCCGGGAGGAAGGCCAGAAGGCTTCCGTCGGTCGCCTCAGCGGCCTCAGTGATCAGCCCGGCCATCGCGGCCTCAAACCGCATCGAACTGTCCACCGGACGGTCCAGCCAGCGCGTCTCGACCGGAAAGGCCCGCCCCTCGGACACCACGATCGGCGCATCGTCGAGCAATGCCGCCACCGGCTCTGCATCGAGCGTGGCGGACATCACCACCAGCGCCAGATCGGGCCTGAGCGCGCCGCGCACCTCCCAAGCCAGAGCCAGCCCCAGATCGGCATTGAGCGAGCGTTCGTGGAATTCGTCGAAGATCACGCAGCCGATGCCGGTCAATTCCGGGTCGGATTGCAGCACGCGCGTCAGGATGCCTTCAGTAACGACCTCTATCCGCGTGGATTTCGAGACCTTCGCCTCGCCCCGGATGCGGTAGCCGACCGTCTCGCCGACCTTTTCGCCCAAAGTGTCCGCCATACGCTCGGCGGCAGCGCGCGCGGCCAGACGGCGCGGCTCCAGCATGACGATCCGGCCCTCGATCTGGTCCAAGAGCGCGAGGGGCACGCGGGTCGTCTTGCCCGCGCCCGGCGGCGCCATCAGCACCGCGCGGCCATGCGATGAAAGCGCCGCCCGCAGATCGGGCAGCACCACGTCGATAGGAAGGGAAAGGCGGTCTGTGTTCACCCGCCCCTTATTGCCGAGTGAGGCGGCCTTTTCCATAGAGCGTATCAGTCTCGATCTTGTCGACCTGCAAACCGCCATTCGGGCTCGGCTCGTAATAGAGGGTGAAGGCGAAGCGGGACTTTTCCTTCATGTCCTTCTCGGAGAAGCCCGCGAGGCGGCGATATTCGCCCGAACAGACGATGTTCTTGCCATCGGGCTTGGGCTCGAAGAGCCGCACCTGCGAGCGCCGCGCGCCGTCATACATCTTCACGTCGAGCTTGCAGGCCTCGTCGCGCGGCACGTCGCGCAGCACCGCATAGAGCGCCGTCAGCGGGTCGACCGTGCCGCCCTGTTTCGCGGGATCGACATCCCGGGGCGAGGGCTTGCGCGGTGGCTGCTGACTGACGGAAACCGGCGTGCCGTTATTGTAGATGATCTGGTGCTTGGATTTGCGTCCCGGTGCGTCGTCGACCTCTGAATATTTCATCGGGGTGAACTTCTGACCGTCATAGAGGCCGGAGACACTGGCCGAAAACTTGATTTTCCGCAGCAGCCCCACGAGGCCCGCCGTCTGCAACACGCCGTTCGCGCCATAGGCACCGTCGGTGATCTTGCCGTTGATCGCCAGCTCACCCGCGCGGATGCCCTTGAGCACCACGTCGAAGACGATCTTGTCGCTCTGATCGGCGCGCGCCGGCGCCGCGCCCAAGGGCGCGACTAGCAACGCGGCGCTCAGCATCGCAGCCACCGGGCGCGACGCAAGGCTCGATAGAAATCTCATTGGCATCCTCTTGTCAGGAATTTCCCATTCGCTCTGGACATAGGTCGCAGGGTGCAGGCAAGTAACCGATAAGTCTTCACGTCTGATGTCATTTTTGACACGAATACCCAAAATCAGCGAAAGCCTGCCGATGACCGATCAAAGCCCCGCCGACCTCGCTCCGCGCATTCTCGCCTCCGATCGTCGCGCCCTGGCGCGTGCGATCACGCTGGTGGAATCCGGACGGGCGGAGCATCGCGCGCAGGCGGTCGAACTGCTCGATACGCTCGCAGGTGAAGGGCGTCAGGCGCTGCGGATCGGGCTTTCGGGCACGCCGGGAGTGGGCAAATCGACCTTCATCGAAGCCTTCGGGATGATGCTGACCGGCAAGGGGTTGAAGGTCGCCGTGCTGGCGGTCGATCCGTCCTCGGCCCGCTCAGGCGGCTCGATCCTCGGTGACAAGACCCGTATGGAACGTCTGTCGCGCGATCCCAACGCCTTCATCCGCCCCTCGCCCTCACAAGCGCATCTCGGCGGCGTCGCGCGACGCACCCGCGAAGCGGTGAGCCTCTGCGAGGCGGCGGGCTTCGACGTCGTGCTGATAGAGACCGTGGGCGTCGGCCAGTCCGAGACGCTGGTAGCCGAGATGGTCGACCTGTTCGTTCTGCTGATGGCCCCGGCTGGCGGCGACGAGCTGCAGGGCGTCAAGCGCGGCATCATGGAGATGGCCGACCTGATCTTGGTGAACAAGGCGGATGGCGATCTGAAACCGGCCGCCATGCGGACGGTCTCGGATTACTCGGGCGCGCTGCGGCTGCTGCGCAAGCGCCCGCAGGACCCCGAGGGTTTCCCGAAGGCGCTGCCGGTCTCGGCCATGGAGGAGAACGGGCTGGAGAAAGCATGGGAAGAAATGACCGCGCTAGCCGAATGGCGCCGCGCGAACGGACATTTCGATCAGCGCCGCGCCGAGCAGGCGCGGCACTGGTTCGAGGCTGAGGTCCGCGAGGGGCTCCTCGCGCGGTTGCGCCGGGATCCGGAGATCCGGGCGAAAATGCGCGAGTTGGGCGACGCGGTGGCCAGCGGTGAAAGCGCGGCCTCTGCAGCTGCGGCTGTGATGCTGGAGCAGCTGGGCGGCTGAGCGCCGCCCTGCCCGGCTTACATATCGCCTTCTTTCTTATCCATGGTGGGCTCGGTATGTTCCGGCTCGCCGTGGGTCACGTCTTCATGTGAAATCTCCGGTGTGGAGACAGGCGCGGGATCCTGCGCAGTCTCGGTCGGCTGATCGCGGCTCAGATCGACCGGGACGTCGACGACCATCAGTCCGGTTTTCTCGAAACGCAGATTGAGCGTGACCATGTCACCCTGATGGAGCGACTGCTTCAGCCCCATGAACATGACGTGATCGCCGCCCCGCTGCAGGACATGCTCGCCCTTGGCGGGAACCTCGAAGCCTTCCTTGACTTCGAGCATCTGCATCGCGCCGTTCGGTCCCTGCTTGTGCGTATGCAGTTCGACACGCGCGGCAACGTTCGAACTGACCGAGACGAGCCGGTCGTCGAGATCGGAGATGTTCTTGATCTCCATGAAGGCCGCCGCCGATTTCGACATCGGGGTCGAGACCCGGACATAAGGGTCGATGATCTGGATCTGGTCAGCGGCGAAGGCGGGGAGAGCGACGGCGATCAGCGCCGCGCTCATCAGGTATTTGCGGATCATTCATGTCTCCTGAGGCTGTATTCGTCTGAAGGCTGGGGATCAGACGGCTGCAGGCGGACCACGGGCGCGCGGCACCACGAAGGCCTGCGCCTGCGCGCTCTCGAGCTCGACCGTCTCGAGCCTGCGCCCCTCGCCCTGCGGCGGAGTCGGCAGGGCCGGCGCGACCGCGACGGCGGCCATCATCGCCAGCACCATGTCGGGACAGAGATGCACGGGGCCAGTCGGGTTGCCCTCGGCATCGACGCTGATCGTGGTCACGCCATAGCCGGTGCAGATCACCACCTCGCCCGCGACACGCGCCTGCCCGCGCGCAACCGCCATGGTCATGCTGGTCATGGCCAGCACGAGCGCCGCGACGATCCCGATCAGTAGCTTGAAGCGCGTCCTCCACATGGCGCTCACACTAGCGTGAGGATGTGACGATGGGAATGCGACAGTTCAGCCGAACAAAGCAAAAACCCCGCGCCTCGGCGCGGGGTTTTCGAAAATTCCGATCCGGAAAGGGATCAGGCGGCAGCCTGAGCTTTCGCGATCGCTTTCTTGATCTTCAGAGCGTTCACCGAGAGGTCCGCATCGTTCGCCTTGGCGAGGAACGCGTCGAGACCGCCGCGATGGTCCACCGAGCGCATGCCGGCTGCGGAAACGCGCAGCTTGAAGCTCTGGCCCAGAGTATCCGAGATCAGGGAAACATCGTTCAGGTTCGGCAGGAAGCGACGACGCGACTTGTTGTTCGCGTGGCTCACTTTGTTGCCCGTCGTGGGGCCCTTGCCGGTCAGTTCGCAAACGCGCGACATGGCATTCTTCCTTCGTTTCTTACCTGGCCGAAGTTACGCGAATCGCGCGCCCGGCCCCAACATGAAAAGGCGCCGCTTGGCAGCGCCCGAAAATCTGTTGGCGCGGAATACGGCCAATGGCGCCTCGCGTCAAGTCGCCCAGGCCGATTTTATCCACCTTCCCCACCGCTTCAGGGGCGGTTTCACCACCCGCGCTGAGCCAGATGGCGCAAACCCTGGGTCACATCGGTGCGCACGGCCAATCTCAGCGCCGGTTCGTCGCCCGCCCGCAGAGCGGAGAGAATCATCCGGTGATGGCGCGGCGGCTCGTTGCGCTGCAGCTTGGTATAGACCGCGCGCATCGTCGGCCCCAGCTGCAGCCAGACGGTCTCGATCACCGCGAGCATCGCGGGCGCCTGCGCGCGCAGATAGAGCGTGCGGTGGAATTCGAGGTTGGTGCGGATGTAGCCTACCGCATCCTGTTTCGCGACGGCCTCGGCATTGGCGACGTTGATCGCACCGAGACGGTCGATCAGCGCGAGGTGGGCGCGCGGCAGGGCACGGGCCGACAGTTCCGGCTCGATCAGCGCCCGCAGCGCGGCCAGCTCCTCGATCCGTTCGTTGGACAGCTCCGGCGTGGTTACCCGCCCCGAACTCGACAGCGTCAGCGCGCCTTCCGCAACCAGCCGCCGCAGCGCCTCGCGCGCGGGGGTCATGGAGACACCGTATTGCTTGCCCAAACCCCGCAACGTCAGCGCAGTGCCCGGCAGCAACTCCCCCACCATGATCTGCTGGCGCAAAGTGCGGTACAGCCGATCATGGGCGGCGGTCTCGATGGGGCGTGTGGAAATCGTGGTCATTCGCTTTTTGTGATCACGTTGCCGCCGCGGGTCAATCGCGAAACCGGATCGCATGGAGCGCGGAGCCTTCGCGCTTGAGCCATGCGCGCTCTGCCTTGAAGCTCGGCCGCAGGGATTCGACGACGCGCCAGAAGGCGGGCGAGTGATTCATCTCCTCCAGATGCGCGACCTCATGGGCCGCGACATAATCCAGCACGTCCGGCGGCGCCATGATCAACCGCCAGCTATAGGAGAGCGCCCCGGTCGAGCTGCAGGACCCCCAGCGCGAGCGGGTGTCGCGGATCGTGATCTTCGCGAAGTCACGCCCGATCTCGGAGGCGTAGCGCGCGGTCGCCGCATGCAGTCTCTGACGAGCTGCGTGTTTGAAGAAAGTCTCGACCCGCACGCCCAGCCGTGCCGGATCTTCGGGCACGAGGAGGCGCGCGCCGTCGATCTTCGGGCTGCGCAGCGACGCGGGTTCGAGCATCAGCATCTGCCCCTGGAAGGGGACAGCTTGTCCGAATCGCACGGCCTGCGCGGGCGGGATCGCCCCGAGCGTCTTGCGCAGCCATTCGGTTTGCGAGCGCGCGAAGGCCAGCGCCTCTCGCTCGGACGCGCCCCGCGGGATCGTGAGGGCCACCCGCCCGTCGACCCGCGACACCCGCAATGAGAACCTGCGCGCGCGACCGGAACGGCGCATCACCAACTCCACCTCGGGCAGTTCGGGAATGTGAGGTGGGCGGGACAGGGGCATTCTCCGGCAGGTTCGGTCACGAGGCGCGGCCATCGGGTCGCAGCCCCACAAGAAAGGCGCGAAAAGGCTTTGACACCCTGCGCGGCATGTGGCAGTTGGCTGCGACTCTGCTGGATATAAGTGCGCAGGAGAATTCCATGCCGAAAGAGGAATGGGGCGTCAAGCGTCTGTGCCCGCATTGCGCGAGCCGCTTTTACGACCTGAATAACGACCCGATGACCTGCCCGGTCTGCAACAACACCTTCACCCTCGAGGCTCTGACCTCGGGCAGCGGTCGCACGCTCGTGACCGACAAGACGTCGTCGCAGAAAGATGACGATGTCAATCTCGACGATGACGATCTCGACGACGATAACGGCGACGTGGATCTCGACGACGATCTGCTCGACGACGACGACGATGACGACAATGTCTCGCTCGATGACATCGCGGATGTCAGCACCGAGGACAAGGAAGACAACTGATCGGCTGGGCCGCTCGGACGAGAGATCAAGGCGCAACGGGAAACCGTCGCGCCTTTTTCTTTTTCCGGACGTGAGGCCGCGCCTTTCCCGCTCCCCCCTTGCCCCGACGCGCCCTCTACGCCAGCGCCGCTCAGGTGACGCACGGGAATACGCAGCGGACGAAAATTTCCCCCGCCTTCACAACAAATTCCTCTTGCGCCGCCCCGACGCTTTGCCTATACGCCTCCCCACACAGCGGGCCTGACCCGCTGGACCTCCGGTGGGGCCATAGCTCAGTTGGGAGAGCGCTTGAATGGCATTCAAGAGGTCAGGGGTTCGACTCCCCTTGGCTCCACCAAACAAACTTCCGAAAACGCATCCGATCACATCGCGCTTGTCGTGAGAAGCTTGCCGCGCGCCGGCGCGGTCCGGTCTCGCCGTGCGCTTAGGCTCCCCGCGCATAGGGCTTTCTTCGGCCAGCGAACGACACCGTGAGGACGTGGAGTGCGCGCCAACGCAGCCTTGTCGACCTCACTCGGTGCCAGCGCGCGCTTCGTGACGCGACCGACACAGGCGTTGTACTTCGTCGAGTAGCGTCCACCGAGGTCGACCTTTGCGCGCCGCCAACTCACTCGTGCGCGCGGTCTGTTCGTCGGAGAACGGCCGCCCGCGATCGCGACGATAGCTTCTTCGCGTTGGGGCTCGTAGCCCGTTGCGCGCCTTCGGACGGAAAGCGTGGTTTCTGCGGCATTCCGGGGCCACGGAGAAAATCGCTCAATATGTTGCCGCGCTTGTGGCTGGCCTCGACAGGCGACGCACTCAGCGCGCCGCCAGCAGCTGGCGTAGCGTGATGCGGGCCATAGGTCAGGTCTCCTCCGAAAGATATGTCTTGATGATCTCGACCTCTTCCGCCGCGCCGAACACGAGCGGCACGTTCTGATGCGGCGCCTCCGGCACGAGATCGAGGATGCGCTTGGTGCCATCGGTGGCGCGGCCGCCTGCCGCTTCGATCAGACAGGCGATCGGCACCGCCTCATAGGCCAGCCGCAGCCGCCCCCCTCGATACCCCTCGCGCCGGTCCGCCGGATAAAGGAACGCACCACCCTTGAGCAGGATACGGTGCAATTCACCGACCGCCGCCGCCAGCCAACGCATGTTGAAATCGCGCCCGCGCGGGCCCTCTGCCCCGGCGCGCAACTCGACGGCCCAGCGTTGCAGCCCCGGGCTCCAATGGCGCTCGTTCGAGGCGTTGTAGGCAATGGTCGACGCTTTGGGCGACAGCCGGACATCCTGCGCCGTCATGCGGAAGTCCTCGCCGTCATAGGTGGCGATCTGCACCCCCTGCCCGGCCGTGAACCCGAAATCCAGCGAATGCCCGAAGGAGGCATAACCCGCCGCGATCGCCTCCGAGCCCGGACGCCGGAAATCGGCAGGTCCGGTCGGATAGATCGCGAACAGCATCCCGAGCGGCGCGCCGATACCGATCGAGCCCGACCCGTCGATCGGATCGATCGCGAGATCGAATTGGCCTTCCGGGTCGAGCAGTTCGACCTCTTCGGCCTCTTCCGACAGCATGTGCCGCACACCCAGCCCGGCAAGCGCCGCAATGATGTGGTCATGCGCGCCAACATCGAGCGCCTTCTGCACATCGCCGCTCTCATTCTGACCACAGGGCGCGGCCGGATCGCCGGGCAACCTGCCCGCCGCGAGCCGCTGCTCGATCGGCGGCAAGGCATTCGCCAGCGCGGCGATGATCTCTCCAAGCCCGCCAGCAGGCAGGCAGTCACGCAGGTGCGCCGCCTGCGAGGGACGGTCGTTCGGCAAGGTCAGCATGTGGGAATTCCGTCAGTGAGTTGGGACCGGGCGGCGAACCGCCCGGCCCTCGGGAGTTCGCTCAGACCGTCGTGTGATACTTGGCGTCGACCGCGTCAATGGCCTGAACGTTGCCCGCCGATTTCCCCTCGGGATCGAAGGACGAGGACAGGAAGGCATCGACGATGTCTTTTGCGAGCTCCGCCCCCACGACCCGCGCGCCCATCGTGATGATATGCGCGTTGTTCGAGATGCCGCAGTCGGTCGCGACGCGCAAAGCCACGCAAATCGCACAGTCGAGCGCGAGGCCGGGTCCCGGCGGCGTGATACTCCGGACACCACGCACCTAAGCCTCTGCCATACGTCATGCGCAACGTCTGGGACTGCAGCCACGCCAGCGCTTGACAGCTATCACCGCGCGCGTAACCGCATCAGTGGCGTGCTGATCATCTATATTTCGGAAGGGAGAGAAATGGCGGACCCGGGACGATTCGAACGCCCGACCCCTTGATTCGTAGTCAAGTGCTCTATCCAGCTGAGCTACGGGTCCGCTTATGTGGGGCGATGTAACGGCCACGTCGGAGCGATGCAAGAGCAAATTCGCGGCAATTTCGCAAAACCGTCAAAATTCCCGGATGCCCTCGCGGCAGCCCTGCGGATGGGTGCATCGCTGCCGGCGCGAAACCCCGCACGGGCTCAGGAGATTGCGCCGCCGCCCTTCTCGGAGACACAATCCAACGCGACATCGGAGGGCAGGAAGATGCGAAACTCGGTGCCGCTCCCATCGGTCCGAACGAGGTCCAGCCGCCCGCCATGGCCACGAATCAACTCCGCGGCAATAGCGAGGCCGAGCCCCGTACCGCCCGCTCGGGTGCCCCCGGTGAACGGCTTGAAGAGATGTTCGCGGGCGGTCTCGGGCAGTCCGGGGCCGCTGTCCTGCACGCGAATCCACCAACCTTCGGAATTCTCGCCTGCGCCGATCTCTACCGTACCGTTCTTTCCGGTGGCCTCGATCGCCTGACGGGCATTGCGCACGAGGTTGTTGAGCACGCGGTAGAGCTGCTCGCGGTCGGCACGGATTACCAGGTTCGGCGGCATGTCGGTGACGAAATCGACGACCGGGCCTTCGCTCGGGTGTTCCTCGTTTTCCAGAACTTCCTGCGCCAGCTCGCCGAACATGAAGCGCGACAGCGTCGGCGGCGGCTCCTTGGCCTTGCCGAAGGCGAGCGTCGTTTCACACAGGTTGATCGCGCGCTCGATCGAGCCGGTCAGCTTCGGCGCCGCGCGCTTCACGCCGGGATCGTCCGAGCTTTCCATACGGTCGGCGAAGAGCTGCGCCGTGGTCAGGATGTTGCGCAGGTCGTGGCTGATCTTGGCGACCGCTTGCCCCAGCTGTGCGAGACGCTCCTTCTGGCGCAGCGACGCGGTGAGCTGCTGCTGCATCGAGGCCAAGGCCTCTTCCGCCACGCGCAGTTCCTCGACGCTGGCCTGCGGGGTTATGATACGCCGCGCGTCTTCGGGCGCGTCCGCGTAGGATGACATATGCGCTACAAGCCGCTTGATCGGCACGACCATCAGGCGCCGCACCAGCAGGAACAGCAGAACGGCGGTGATCACGGAGAAGACCGCGGAGATCGACAGGAGCCGTAGCCCGTATTCCACCATTGCGATCCGCATCGGCTCGGTCGCGAGCGTCACCTCGATCACGATGCCGCCCTTCTGCACCGGCTGCCCCAGCACCCGGATTACGCGATCCTCGGAATCGAAGAGCGCATGCACCGCGTCACGGATGCGCGTCCATTCGGTCGAATCGCGCAAATCGTAGGTTTCGGTCACGGGCGAGGGAATCGGAGAGGACAACACCAGCTGCCGCGCCGCATCCCTACGCAGCACGACGTTGAAGACGCCCGCGTTGGAGAGCAGTTCCTTTTCCAGATCGGGCGCGATGGTGGTGTCTGTGGTCAGTAGCGCGAGCGAGGCGATTTGCGCCCGCTCGAGTCGCGTAAGAAGATAGTCCTCACGGAAATTCGCCAGCCCCGGCAAAAGGATCAACGCCTCGGCGAGCACCACGAAAACCGTGGTCAGGATCAGAAACCGTCCTGAAAGAGTGTTCACTTTCATCGCCTATCAAACGCAGAGCCGCCCCGCAGCGTCGGCCTGTCCCCTTCACTGTCACTCTTGATGCACCGCCCGTCAGGATGCAAGGATGCCATCCTGCGCGTCAGCCGCTCTTTGTGCACAAGATAGGTGGCTCGCACGAAAGGCAAAACCCCGTGAGCGGTCACGATCCATGCGAAGCGACCGGAAAAGCCGGAAAAAACCCGCTTTCGCGAATTGACTTGCCGGGGAGAGGTCACTAAAGAGCGGCTTCGAAATGCTATCTGGCCCTCGAATCCTGTTTCTGGGCCCGAACCGGAGTGAAAACGATGAAACGCACGTTCCAGCCGTCGAACCTCGTTCGCGCCCGTCGCCACGGCTTCCGCAGCCGCATGGCCACGAAGGGTGGACGCCGGGTTCTCAACGCCCGTCGCGCGAAGGGCCGTAAGCGTCTGTCGGCTTAAGGCCGTTACAGCCGCGACTGGCTTTTGACGCCGCCGGATGCTTTTCGCAGGTCGGGCCCTCGGGTCGGATCGGTGAAAAGACCGGCGGCTTCGCTATTTTGCGCGCCGTTTATTCGCCGGAGGTCCCCTGATGGCCGCCATACGCTCAGATGATCCGACTCGCCCGACCGCGGTTCTGCGGCAGCGGGCGGATTTCCTGAAAGCGGCCTCGGCGCAGCGTAAGGGGATGCCCGGCTTTCTGCTGCAGGCGCGCAAACGCCGCGAAGACGAGCCCGTCGCCCCCGATCTGATCCGCGTGGGGTTCACCTGCTCGAAGAAGCTCGGCAATGCGGTGGCGCGCAATCGCGC
This sequence comes from Thioclava sp. JM3, assembly GCF_002213185.1. Classification (NCBI taxonomy): domain Bacteria; kingdom Pseudomonadati; phylum Pseudomonadota; class Alphaproteobacteria; order Rhodobacterales; family Paracoccaceae; genus Thioclava; species Thioclava sp. JM3. The sequence goes on along the minus strand of NZ_NBOB01000002.1, from coordinate 288,613 downwards.
GAAACGCCGCCTGCGCGAAATCGCCCGCGCCGTTCTGCCCAAGGCGGGTCGGCCGGGCTGGGACTATGTTCTGGTCGGGCGCCCCGAGGCGACCGCAACGCGCGACTTCGCCGCCATGCTGGCCGAATTCGAGACCGTGCTCACGATCATTCACGATTTGCCGATCACCCCGCCGAGACCGCGCAAACCCAAGGGGAGCAAACGCAAATGAGCCCCCTCGCCCGAATCCTCGCCCTGCCGGTTCATGCCTATCGCTTGCTGCTCAGCCCCTGGATGGGGCACGGCTGCCGCTACCAGCCGACTTGCTCGGTCTATGCGCTCGAAGCGCTCGAGAGGCACGGCGCACTGAAGGGGGGATGGCTTGCCGGGAAACGGCTCCTGAGCTGCCACCCCTGGGGCGGGCATGGCTACGACCCGGTGCCTGGCGCCGATCCCGAACATGACGCCGCCCATCGTTGCGCCCATGCGCATGACGCGAAGGACACTCCAGATGCTTGATGACGAAGACAGCCCGATCCATCCGCTTTTCGCAGGAGCGCCCTCGACGACCGAGTTCAAGAAACTGCGCAAGCGCATCGTGCGCGAAACCCGCGAGGCGATCGAGAAATACGGCATGATCGAACGCGGTCAACGCTGGCTGGTCTGCCTGTCGGGCGGCAAGGACAGCTACACGCTGCTGGCCGTGCTGCACGAGCTGCAATGGCGCGGGCTGCTGCCGGTGGAGCTGCTGGCCTGCAATCTCGATCAGGGCCAGCCGGGCTTCCCCGCGACCGTGCTTCCGGAATTCCTCGAGAAGATGGGCGTGCCGCACCGGATCGAATATCAGGACACCTATTCGATCGTGATGGACAAGGTCCCGCAGGGCCGCACCTATTGCGCGCTTTGCTCGCGGCTGCGGCGCGGCAACCTCTATCGCATCGCGCGCGAGGAAGGCTGCTCGGCCGTCGTGCTGGGTCATCACCGCGACGACATTCTCGAGACTTTCTTCATGAACCTGTTCCACGGCTCGCGCCTTGCGACGATGCCGCCCAAACTGCTGAATGAGGAAGGCGATCTCTTCGTCTATCGACCGCTCGCCTTCGTCGCGGAGGAGGATTGCGAGAAATTCGCCCGTGCGATGGACTATCCGATCATCCCTTGCGATCTCTGCGGCTCTCAGGACGGGTTGCAGCGCCAGCAGGTGAAGATGATGCTCGACGGCTGGGAGAAGAACGCCCCCGGCCGCCGCAACAAGATGTTCAAGGCGCTACTCAACGCGCGCCCCTCGCACCTGTGCGACCCCGCGATCTTCGATTTCGCGGGGCTCGAGCGGCGCGCGGAGAGTGAAGCGGATTTTAACGAAAACGTCCCGGTTTTGCGCGAGCGCGATTAACCGGCTGAATACCAATTGCGCCTAACCTCGCCGGCGAAGGGGGCTCCTGAGGGGCCTGCATGTGCCACGGGGGTAGGTGTCATGGGAAAGGACGGGGGCAAGCGCGCCGCCCGCAAATCAGAGCTGCGCGCAAGATATCACGGCAAGCCGGGGCCGGTTCTGCTCCGTCGCGAGATGATCGCCTTCGTACCGGCCTGTGGGCTCGCCCTGCTTTGGGTGGGGCCCGAGGCGATGGTGTTGATCGGCCTTACCGCGCTTCTGGTGGGGTGGATGACCCGCCCCCTGCCTGTCCCGCTTGAGACTGACGAGGAAGGCTGCGACCCCGCTACCGGCCTGCCGCCGCCAAATGCCGCGATCTCCGAAATGGCCGCATCCCTGCAGGACGCGCGGGCGCGCAATCGCCCGACCGGCTGCCTGATTCTCGGCCTCGACGCGCCGGAGCAGGCGCTCCGGCGCCTGCCGGCCCGGGACTTCGACCTGCTGCTGCGCCGGATCGGCGAGCGGCTTCAGGGGCAGCTGCGCGGCGGCGACGTAGTCACCCGATGGGAGGGTGCCCGTTTCGCGGTCCTGCTGCGCCCGACGCCACGCCTCGGGCTCGAGGGCATGATCCAGCTTTGCGGGCGCCTGCAGGAAGCGGTAAGCGAGCCTTACTCGATCGCGGCACAGACCGAACAGATCACCATGCATATCGGCTTTCACCTCGTGGGCCGGAGTGATGCGTCCCCTGCCCATCGCGAGGACGCCGCCACGCTGGCCAAGGCCGAAGCGCACGCCCATGCGGAGGCGGAGGCGGCCCTGTCGCGCGCCGAAACCGCCGCCGAGCGCGCGATGCGCAGCGGCCCCGGCGCGATCCGCTCCTCCCGCTCCAACAAGATCGTCATGAAAGAGCCGGGCCCGCACCCGCTATCCGCCAGCGTGAGGGAGGCACTGGAGGACGAGCATATAAAGGCGTTCTTCCTGCCGCAGATATCCACTGATACCGGGGACATCGTGGGATTTCAGGCAATCCCGCGCTGGCTTCACGCGCAGCGCGGGATCCTGACCGAAAGCGAGATTCTTCCCGCGATCGAAGCTGCAGGGCTCGGCGCGCGCTTCTCCGAGGTGATGCTCTACGCGGCCTTCGGTGCGCTGCGCGACATCTCGCGCGACGGCAGCGACTTCGGCCCGGCCTCGCTGCCATTCCTGCACGGCCAGATGGGCGACCCGAGACTGGCCGAGCGGCTGGCCTGGGAATTCGACCGGTTCGAGATCGCCCCGAACCGGCTGCGGCTGATCGTCCCGCAGGCGATGGTGGCGCGGCTCGACGATCCGGTTTGCTGTCGCACCCTGCACGAAATCAAACGCCTAGGCTGCCTGATCGAACTGGCGGGGTTCGGCTCCGGCCCCGTCTCGGCAGAAACGATCCACCGGCTCGGACCGCAGCGGCTGCGCATCCATCGCTCGCTCACCGCACAGATCGACCACAACACCGAGCGCCAGCGCCTGACCGCCGCGATCGTATCGATGGCCGAAGGACTGGGGCTGAAAACGCTCGCCGAAGGGGTGCCGGGTATCGCCGAGCACGCGATGCTGTGCCAGCTGGGCTGCTCAGCGGTGCAAGGCCCGGCGATCGCCGCCCCGATGCCGATCAGCGAATTTCTCGATTGGGCAGAACGGCACCGCACCAAGCTCGCCGCGACGCCGCAAATCGGCCGGCGTTGAGCGGCCCCGCAGACCGCTCTCCGCCGCCGCGCGCCCGGCATCGTGACCAAGCACGCAGAGGCAAACCGTGCCCGATCGATCGTTTCAAGGGAAAATGGCTTGACCTTTGGCTGCCCCTTCTGTTGAACCCATGCAAGTTTTCGACAGGCTTGTGGACTTAGGGTTTCATGGACAACCAAAACAAGAATCTCATTCTCGCGGTGGTACTCTCCGCAGTCGTGCTGGGCGTCTGGACCTATTTCTTCCCGCCCACGCAGGACACGACGACCCCGCCGAGCGAGGTGACCACGCAACAGGCCGCGACGCCCGAAAGCACTGATATCGCACCGAAGTCTGCGGCCGACACCACCGGCGCGCCGGTCGATACGGCGACCATGTCGCAAACCGCGAGCGCCCAAGCCCAAAGCGCCGCGCGCATCGCGATCGACACCCCGGCGGTCGAGGGGTCGATCTCGACTCTCGGCGGGCGCTTCGACGACCTGTCGCTCAAGAAATACAAGGAAACGCTGGCGAAAGATTCGCCCGACGTGCGTCTCCTCTCGCCCATCAGCGGCAATACCGACAATTCGACCCTGCCCTATTACGTCGTCTATGGCTGGCTGCCCGCGGGCGGTCTGCCGGGCGATCAGGTGCCCGGCCCGAATACGGTCTGGACGCAGGTCGGCAACGGCAAACTCACGCCCGACACGCCTGTGACGCTTCAGTGGGACAACGGCCACGGCCTGACCTTCCAGCGCGAGATCTCGGTCGATGACAAGTATCTCTTCACGATCAAGCAGTCGGTGCAGAACGGTACCAACGCCGCCGTGAAGCTTGCCCCATACGGTATCATCGCGCGTCACGGCATCCCCGAGGAACGCCGCGTCTACGTGCTCCACGAAGGCCTCGTGGCGATGGATGACGGCAATCTCCAAGAGATCAAATACAAGAACATCACCAAGCTCGATAACAAGGGCGCCGAGGGTCAGGCCGAGATCAAGCAGGTGAAGGACGCCGGCTGGACGGGCTTTACCGACAAATACTGGCAGACCGTTCTGGCGCCGATCTCGGGCCCCTTCACCTCGGTGGTGAAATATTCGGGCGAGAAGTCCGACATCTACCAGACCGAGACCCGCCTGCCGGTGATCGACGTCGCGCCGGGCGCCAAGGGTGACGCGCAGACCCACCTCTTCGCCGGTGCGAAGGAATGGGAAACCCTGCGCGACTATCAGGACAATGTCCCGATCCCGAAATTCGTCGACTCGCTCGACTGGGGCTGGTTCTACTTCCTCACCAAGCCGATGTTCCGCCTCCTGCACTTCCTGCATGGCGCGATCGGCAACATGGGCTGGGCGATCATCGCGCTGACCTTCATCATCAAGCTGATTGTCTTCCCGCTGGCACGGAAGTCCTACATCTCGATGGCGCGCATGAAAGAACTGCAGCCCGAGATGGAGAAGATGAAAGAGGCCGCTGGCGACGACCGCCAGAAGATGCAGCAGGGCATGATGGAGCTCTACAAGAAGCACAAGGTGAACCCCGCCGCGGGCTGTCTGCCGCTTCTGATCCAGATCCCGATCTTCTTCTCGCTCTATAAGGTGATCTACGTCACGATCGAACTGTATCACGCGCCGTGGATCGGCTGGATTCACGACCTATCGGCCCCCGATCCGACCTCGATCCTGAACCTGTTCGGCCTTCTGCCCTTCGCAGCGCCCGATCCGGGCTCGCCGCTCTTCATCCTGTCGCTCGGTATCCTGCCGATCCTGCTGGGTGTCTCGATGTGGTTCCAGCAGCGCCTGAACCCGGCGCCGACGGACAAGACTCAGGCGATGATCTTCGCGTGGATGCCGTGGGTCTTCATGTTCATGCTGGGCAGCTTCGCCTCGGGCCTCGTGCTCTACTGGATCACGAACAACACGATCACGTTCATCCAGCAGTACACGATCATGTCGATGCACGGGAAGCGGCCGGACCTGTTCGGCAATATCAAAGAGAGCTTCTCGCGGAAGAAACCCGCCGAAGAGAAGAAATGAGCGCAACGCTCTCTCGCATCTACCGACATCCGATCAAGTCGATCGGGGTAGAGGAACTGAAGGACGCGTCCCTTGAAGAGGGGCGCGTCTTGCCTTGCGACCGGGAGTGGGCGGTGCTGCATGAGCGCTCCAAGATCGGTGTCGATGCGGAGGGGCGCGCGGATGGCTGGGGCCAAAAGATCAACTTCGTGATCGGGCGTTCCGCGCCGGGCCTGATGGGGGTGACGTCGCGGATGCTCGAGAACGGACACATTCTGCTGGAGCACCCCGAGCAATGGCATCTCGAGATCGATCCCGAGCGTGAGCTCGACCAGCGCAAACTGTTGGAATGGCTGCGCCCGTTCTGGCCCGAGAGCGCGCCGCGCCCGACCGCGCTGGTACGCGGCCCCGACCGGGCTTTCACCGATGATCCCCTGCCCTATGTCTCGCTGATCGGGCAGGCTTCGCTCGACGATCTCTCGGCGCGTGTGGGCAAGCCCATCGACCGCCGCCGCTTCCGCGCCAATCTCTGGGTCGAGGGCTGGGAGCCCTTCGCCGAGATGGACCTGATCGGGAAAACGGTACGCGTGGGCGAGGCGGAGCTGCAACTGCGCGCCTGTATCGGGCGTTGTCGCGCGACGGACGCCAGTATCGAGACGGGCGAGCGCGACATCGAGATGCTGGCAGAGCTGGAACGCCATTACGGGCATACTGACCTTGGCGCATTCTGCCTCGTCACAAAACAGGGCCGCATCGCGCGCGGCGACAAGATCGAGGTACTCTGATGGAGTTGAATTTCCCGCTGGCCGAAGAGCCCGACGATTTCGCGCGTGAGCGTGGGCGCAAGCTGTTCGCCGCCCCCGTCGATTTCCTCAAGGGCGTCGTCGCGATGAAGGGGCTACCACCCGCCGACCGCATTGAGGTTTGCTTCGCGGGACGATCCAATGTCGGCAAGTCAAGCCTGATCAACGCGCTCACGAACCGCCGCAACCTCGCGCGCGCATCGAACACGCCGGGCCGCACGCAGGAGATCAACTATTTCACGACGCAGGACGGACCCTATCTGGTCGACCTTCCGGGCTACGGCTTCGCGCAGGCCCCGGTCGCGGTGGTCGCGAAATGGCAGGCGTTGCTGAAGGATTACCTGTCGGGCCGCGCAACGCTGCGTCGCGCCTTCGTGCTGATCGACACGCGCCACGGCGTCAAAGCGGTGGACGAGGAGATCCTGACGCTGCTTGACCGCGCCGCCGTCCCATTTCAGGTCGTGATGACGAAGGCCGACAAGGTCAGCGCGAAAGATTGCGAAAAGGTGCTGGATCAGGTGCGTAAGGCGCTGGCCAAACACCCCGCCGCCTTCCCCGAGATCGTACTGACCTCGTCCGAAAAAGGCGAAGGGATCGAGACGCTGCGCGCGATCATCGCCGGGCTGGAGTGACCCCCTGCCCGGCTTCTGTCGTCACTTGCCGAGGCAGTAGCGCATCACCGCCTTTTGCGCGTGCAGACGGTTCTCTGCCTCGTCGAAGATCACCGAGGCTGGGCCGTCCATGACGCCGCTCGTCGCCTCGTCATTGCGGTGCGCGGGCAGGCAATGCATGAAAAGCGCGTCGGCCTTGGCGTGGCTCATCAGCTCCTCGTTGACCTGGTAGGGCCGCAGCTGGTTGTGGCGACGCTCCTTCGCGGATTCCGGATCATGCATCGACACCCAAGTGTCGGTGACAACCAGATCGGCGCCTTCGACCGCCTTGATCGGATCGCGCTCTATCGTGATCGGGTGGCCCGCCTTCTCGGCCAAGTCGAGCCACGCACGTTCGGGGTCGAGCGTTTCCGGCCCGGTGAAGGTCAGATCGAAGCCGAACTGCGCCGCGGCATGGGCGAAGCTGGCGAAGACGTTGTTGCCGTCGCCCGACCAGACCACCTTCTTGCCCGCGATCGGCCCGCGCTTCTCTTCATAGGTCATAACATCGGCCATGATCTGGCAGGGATGAGTGCGGTCGGTCAGGCCGTTGATCACCGGCACCGAGGCATATTCGGCCATCTCGAGCAGTGTTTCCTCCTCGAAGGTCCGGATCATGATTAGATCGACGTAGCGCGACAAAACCCGGGCGGTATCGGCGATGGTCTCGCCATGGCCCAGCTGCATATCCGCGCCCGAGAGCACCATCGATTGCCCGCCCATCTGACGCACGCCGACATCGAAGCTGACGCGGGTCCGGGTCGAGGGCTTCTCGAAGATCAGAGCGACCATGTGCCCGGCGAGCGGCTGCTCGTCATCGGGCGCGCCTTTCGGACGACCGTTGCGGGCCTGCTTCATCGCGATGCCCTGGTCGATCATGGACCGCAGCGCGGCGGGGTCGGTTTTATGGATATCGAGGAAATGGTTCATCGGTTTGTCTTTCGTGGAGGGGCCTGAGGGGCTGTCCGCCCCGCTGCGCTCCCGCGCAGCCCCCGAGGATATTTACGCCAAGAGGAAGTCAGGCGGCCTTTTCGAGTTGCGACGCGGCGGCATCGAGCCGGGTCACCGCCTCGGCCAGATCGGCCTCGGAAATGTTCAGCGCGGGCAGCAGGCGCAGCACGTTATCCGCCGCCGGGACGGTCAGCAGGTGCTGGTCATAGGCGGCGGCCACGAGATCGGCCGGCGCGCGCTTGCATTTGAGCCCCAGCATCAGTCCGGTGCCGCGCACGCTTTCGAACGTGTCGGGATGCGCCGCGATCAGCCCTTCGAGCTTCTGACGCAGGAAACCTGCCTTGGCGTTCACCTGGTCGAGGAATGCGGCCTCGGAGACGATCTCCATCACCTTGGCGCCGACCGCGCAGCCCAGCGGGTTACCGCCATAGGTCGAGCCATGCGTGCCCGCGACCATGCCGGAGGCGGCCTCCTCGGTCGCCAGCACCGCGCCCAGCGGGAAGCCCCCGCCGATGCCTTTCGCGACCATCATGATATCGGGCGTGATGCCTGCCCATTCATGCGCGAACAGCCGGCCAGAGCGGCCCACGCCGCATTGCACCTCGTCGAAGATCAGGAGCGCGCCGGTCTCGTCGCAGAGATCGCGCAGCCCTTTCAGGCATTGATCGGGCACCGGGCGGATGCCGCCTTCGCCCTGGATCGGCTCGATCAGGATGGCGGCGGTCTTGTCGGTGACGGCAGCCTTGAGCGCCTCGTGATCGCCCCAAGGAAGCTGGGTGAAGCCGGGCAGCAGCGGGCCGAAGCCCTTCACCATCTTTTCCGATTTCGGCGTGGCCGAGATCGCACCGGTGGAGCGGCCGTGGAAGGCGCCCTCGAAGGTGATGATCTCCACCCGGTCCTCGCCTTTCGAGGACCAGTATTTCCGCGCCATCTTGATCGCGAGTTCCGCAGCCTCGGTGCCGGAATTGGTGAAGAATACCGTATCGGCGAAGGTCTTCTCGACCAGCGCATCGGCCAGCGCCTGCTGTTGCGGGATCTGGTAGAGATTCGAGACGTGCCAAAGCTTCGCGGCCTGCTCGGTCAGCGCCTCGACCAGTTCCGGCGCGGCATGACCCAGCGCATTCACCGCGATCCCAGCGCCCATATCGAGATATCGGTTCCCATCCGCCGTCTCGAGCCAGGAACCTTCGCCCTTAACGAAGGCGAGCGGTGCGCGATTATAGGTCGGCAGGACGGAGGGGATCATCGGGGTCAAGCTCCAGTAAGGGAAGGCAAATTCGTGCAACAGTCCCGGGGGGCTGTCAACATTCGGGGGCCTTCGGTCAGCGATTTGGGATTGGGTGTGGCGGCAGGCCACGGCAGATCGGACGTCAGGCGCTTCAGCGGCGACGTCGGGGACGGGAAATATATGCGGCCCTTGCGATCATGCATGGCGCTTACGCTGGGGCAGCGCGGAAGTAAAGAGGGATCAGCCAAGCGTCACGTCGAGGAACATCATCAGGATCAGGCCGAAGAGTAGCCCGGCGGTCGCGCGGTTCTGGTGCCCGTTGCGGTGGGTTTCGGGCAGGATCTCGTGGCTGATGATGTATAGCATGGCACCCGCTGCAAAGGTCAGCCCCCATGGCAGCAGTGCGCCGGAGACCGACACGGCAGCTGCGCCGACCAGCGCGCCCACGGGTTCGACCGCCCCGGTCATCGCGGTGACGAAAAAGGCCTTCCGCCGAGAATAGCCCTGCCCGATCAGCGCGACGGCCACGGCGAGGCCTTCCGGGATGTCTTGCAGCGAGATGCCAGTCATAACCGAGAAGCCGTTCTCGTTGCCCGCGCCGAAAGCGACGCCGATCGACAGACCTTCGGGAAAGTTGTGAATGGTGATCGCGATCACGAAGAGCCAGATCCGCGCCAGTTGCGCCGCATCGGCACCCTCACGGCCGGAGGTGAAATGCTCGTGCGGCAGGGTCGCGTTCAGCCAGGCCACGAAGCCCGCGCCGATGGCGATCCCGATCGCGGCGATGGCGGCGGCGACCCAGACAGAGCCGAACATGGTCTCTGCCACGTCGATCCCCGGCAGGATCAGCGAGAAATACGACGCCGAGAGCATCACGCCCGCCGCAAAGCCCAGCATCGTATCGGCGGTGCGCTGGCTCATCGAGCGACCCAGGAGCGCCGGGATCGCCCCGGCGGCTGTCGCGACGCCCGCCACCATGCCGCCCATCAGGCCGAGCCATACCTCGTTCACGGCGCTCTCCTTTTCGTGTTCTCCCGGCGAGATGGGAACGGATCGGGCATGATTGCAAGCCTTGCGATGGGTGATTGCGCAAATTTCGCGCGATTGGTAAGGAAACTTAACCACGGAGAGAGGAACCCCCATGACCGTCATCACCTCCATCGCCGATCTGAAACGTCTGCATAAGCGCCGCACGCCGAAGATGTTCTACGATTACGCGGAAAGCGGCTCGTATACCGAGCAGACCTTCCGCGAGAATACCGAGGATTTCGCGCAGATCCGGCTCAACCAGCGGATCGCGCGGGACATGACGGGGCGCTCGACGAAATCGACGATGCTGGGCCAGGACGTCGCGATGCCGGTGGCGCTGGCGCCGGTCGGGATGACGGGGATGCAGCGCGCGGATGGCGAGATCAAGGCGGCGCGCGCGGCGGAGAAGTTCGGCGTACCCTACACGCTGTCGACGATGTCGATCTGCTCGATCGAGGACGTGGCCGAGAATGTCAGCCAGCCCTTCTGGTTCCAGATTTATACGCTGACCGACGACGACTATAACAAGCGCGTGCTGGATCGGGCACGGGCCGCGGGCTGCTCCGCGCTGGTCATCACGGTCGATCTGCAGCTGCTGGGGCAGCGGCACAAGGACCTTAAGAACGGCCTGACGGCGCCGCCGAAATTCACCCCCGCCGTGCTGGCCGATCTCGCCACGAAATGGCGCTGGGGCATCGAGATGCTGCAGACCAAGCGGCGCTTCTTCGGCAATATCGTTGGCCATGTGGAGAGCGCCGCCGATCCCGCCTCGCTGGCAAGTTGGACGGCGGAAAAATTCGATCAGTCGCTCAACTGGGACCGGATCAAGCAGCTCATGGACATGTGGGGCGGCAAGGTGATCCTGAAGGGAATCCTGAGCGAAGAAGATGCCGAGATGGCGGCCGCCACAGGAGCCGATGCGATCGTGGTCTCGAACCATGGCGGGCGTCAGCTCGACGGGGCGCTCAGCTCGATCCGGATGCTGCCGAAGATCGTCAACGCAGTCGGCGACAAGACCGAAGTCTGGCTCGACAGCGGTATCCGCTCGGGGCAGGACGTGCTCAAGGCGCTGGCGCTTGGCGCGAAGGGCGTGATGATCGGGCGCGCCTATGTCTACGGTCTGGGCGCGATGGGCGAGCCGGGCGTAACCAAGGCGCTCGAGGTCATCCAAAAAGAGCTGGACACATCGATGGCTCTGTGTGGCAAGCGCCGGATCGCGGATCTGGGCCGGGACGATCTGCTGATCCCGAACGGGTTCTTCGACACCTATTCCTGAGCGAGCAGGCGTTTCTCGAAGAACCGGTCCGGGTAGGGATCGTTGTTGTAACGCGGGATCTCGTGCCAGCCGAAGCGCTGGTACATTGCGATCGCTTCGGGCAGCGCTGAATTCGTGTCGAGCCGCAGGCGCAGGTGGCCCAGTTCGCGGGCCGAGGCTTCGAGCGCGGTCATTAGCTGCCGCGCCAACCCCAAGCCGCGTGCGGCGGGGGCAATCCAGACGCGTTTCACCTCGGCATAGTCCGCCCCGCCCTTCAGGGCTGCGCAGCCCAGCGGCAATCCGTCGGATAAGGCGATCAGGAACGTGCCATGGGGCGGACGCATCTCGGCTGCCTCGGGGTCTTTCGACAGGCTCACGTCGAAGCCCCCGTCGAACCGGGCAGAGAGTTCCGCATAATATTTGGCCAGACAGGACTGCGCGCGCGGATCGAGTGGGTCGCAGGGCACAATCTCGATCTCGCTGCGCGTCAACGACGTCGCGATCAGGTCCATCGCCCCCAGCAGCGCGGCGTGATCGGGATGGCGAGACAGGATATCCGCCGCCTGCGCATCGGAGAGCCGTTCATATTCCGCGAATTCCGCCTGGCCCGCGTCGGTGAGCCGCGCGATGCGGCGCCGCCCGTCCTCGGGATCGTCCTCCATCACGATCAATCCCTCGCCCTCCAGCCCGCGTAACAGGCGGCTCATCTGCCCGGAATCGAGGGCCAATGCCTCGCGCAGTTTCGCGACATCCCCCTGCCCGCGCCCGATCAGGTTGAGCACCCGCGCAGAACCAAGCGGGCGGCCACGCCCCAGGAAAGACGAGTTGAGCGCCCCGAGCTGTCGGGTGACGGCCCGGTTGAACCGGCGTATACGTGCGATAGAATCCATGGAAATACCTGACTGAAGTCCGGAATATTTTCTGACTTTAGTCAGGTACCAAGCTGTGGCAACCCCAGTTTCCGTCCCCTCCCGGTTTCCGTAACGTCGTCGGTTTGCCCTTGCCATCCCGGCCAATCCCGAGTATTCGCGCGGCTTCATGGGCCCGACACCCTTGGAGGCGGCCCATCACTTTGACAAATTGGAGACCAGTTATGGCAAAAGAGATCGAAACGATCGAAGCCGTGGCGCGTACGGGGACGGGCAAGGGGGCCGCTCGGCAAGCGCGTCGTGAGGGCCTCGTGCCCGGTATCGTCTATGGCGACGGCAAGGACCCGGTTGCAATCAACCTCGACTACAACCGCCTGATCACCCGCCTGCGCAAAGGCCGCTTCATGTCCACCCTCTTCAACCTGAAGATGGAAGGCCAGGAAGACGTCCGCGTGATCTGCCGCGGCGTTCAGAAAGACGTCGTGAAGGACCTGCCGACCCATGTCGACTTCATGCGCACCCACCGCAACTCGCGCATCTCGCTCTTCGTGCATGTCGAGTTCATCAACCACGAGAAGGCGCCCGGCCTGAAGCGCGGCGGCACCCTCGTCGCAGTGCGCCCGGAAGTCGAACTCAACGTTCTCGCCGGCGATATCCCCGAGCAGATCGTGGTCGACCTCGAAGGCAAGCAGATCGGCGACACCATCCACATCTCCGACGTGGACCTGCCGAAAGGCGCCAAGCCCACCATCGAGCGTGACTTCGTGATCGCGAACGTCGCCCCGCCGAAAGGCTTCGGTGGCGGTTCCTCCGACGAGGACGAAGGCGAAGAAGCCAGCGAAGAAGCGACCGAAGAGTAATTCTTCTTCCGATGAGATTTTCGAGACGGGGCCTTTCGGGGCCCCGTTTTTCTTTGCGCGGCGCTTGATTCCCCGGATGCGCGGCAAACCGCCAACCATTCAAGTTCACATCTATGTGATCTCGAATTTCCTCGCCTTTTGCGCGAAACGCTATAGCCTCAAAGTTAATACAACCTAAAGGCTAGTCACATGCTGGAGCTATTCGCACTCGTTCTTGCAGCATTCGTGGTGCTACCGCCTAGAATGCTCAACGCAATTAGCCGCGCCCTCTATACGGTGCTGGGTCCGGTCCTGCGACCGTTCCGCATCTTTACGGCCCGACGACTCCCGCGCAACGGGTATGAGGAAATCGCGAAGTGCAATATCGAAGAGACCAGCGAACGCCTCTTCGATGAGTTTGCCCTTCCCGACACTCAAGAGCGACCGATCGTCGTCGGCTCATCGGGACGCCCGGCCTACGTCGAACACCGCGCCGCCTGAACGCGACGACCCCCTTTCCCCTTCGCGCGCGCTCACTTATCCCGGAGTGAGCAGAGCCTCGACACCGTCGTTCGAAAGGGGAGACGCATGCAACTCTGGGTGGGCCTGGGAAATCCGGGCGCGAAATACGCGAACAATCGTCACAATATCGGCTTCATGGCGCTCGACCGGATCGCCGAGGATCACGGCTTCGCCCCGTGGCGCGGCAAGTTTCAGGGTCAGGTGAGTGAGGGCCGTTTCGGCTCAACCCGCGTTGTGCTGCTGAAACCCGAGACCTTCATGAACCTTTCCGGCCAGTCCGTGCGCGCGGCCGCAGATTTTTACAAGGTCGATGTCTCCGACATCACCGTCTTCCATGACGAGTTGGACCTCGCCCCCGGTAAGTGCCGCCTCAAACAGGGTGGCGGCCATGCCGGGCATAACGGGCTGCGCTCGATCCATCAGCATATGGGGCCCGACTACGCGCGGGTTCGGCTGGGGATCGGCCATCCGGGACATAAGGACCGTGTGGCGGGCTATGTGCTCAACGACTTCCCGAAGGCGGAGCAGGAGATGCTCGACGATCTGCTGCGCGGGATTTCGGACGGCGCGCCCGCATTGGCGGCGGGCGACGGGTCGAAATTCCTCAATGCGGTGAGCCTGCGGGTCGCGCCGCCGCGCTCTTCGACCGGGACCAAGGCACCCACGAAAGCCAACACCCCTGCCCCGCAAAACGCCCCGCAAAAGAAAGAGGCCACGGAAACCCGCAGCCCCTTCGACAAGCTCAAGGATCACTTTCGCAAGTAATCACCAGCTTCCGGTGTTTTCCATGCTGGCCCAGGGTTCCTGGATCGGCAGCGACTCCCCCATCTGCAGCAGCTCGACCGAGATATTGTCGGGCGAGCGCACGAAGGCCATGTGACCGTCGCGCGGCGGACGGTTGATCGTTACGCCGTTGTCCATCAGGTGCTGGCACATCTCGTAGATGTTCTCGACGCGGTAGGCGAGGTGGCCGAAATGGCGGCTGTCCGAGGGCAGCCCGCTATCGCCGTCCCAGTTCCAGGTCAGCTCGACATCCGCCGTGCCGTCGTCCTGATCGGGCGGGCACATGAAGACCAGCGTGAAGCGGCCCTTCTCGTTTTCGATGCGGTTACGTTCCTTGAGCCCCAGAAGCTCGTAGAAGGCTTTCGATTTCTCGAGGTCGAGCACGCGGACCATCGTGTGCAGATATTCGATTTTCATGAACAGGCTTCCTTGGAACTGATTGCGGTTAACCGGAGGATAGCTCCTGACGCGGCCGCGGCAAGCACCCCGGCTTATCCACAGGATATGGCGGTTCCTAGAGCCGCCCATCGCAGATATAGTGGAGGTCGATTCGAGACATCCGGAGGACATCATGGCGCTCACCCCCGAACAACAAGCCGAGATCGACGCACAGCGCGCCGAGACGCAAATGACCGCGCGGGCGGTTTCGCCGGGGATGGAGAAGCGGCTCTATACAGCCCATGAAGTGCTCGATCACGGGGTGGTCCGGGTCATCGACTACATGGGCGACGACAACGCGATCGTGCAGGCGGCGCGCGTCTCCTATGGCCGGGGCACCAAGACGGTGAACAGCGACGCGGGCCTGATCCGCTACCTGATGCGGCACTGGCACTCGACCCCGTTCGAGATGTGCGAGGTCAAGTTCCACGTCAAACTTCCGGTCTTCGTCGCGCGTCAGTGGATCCGCCACCGCACCGCAAACGTCAACGAATACTCCGCGCGCTACTCGATCCTCGATCGCGAATTCTACATCCCCGAGGCCAGCCAGCTCGCCGCGCAATCGAGCCAGAACCATCAGGGCCGCGGTCAGGTGCTCGAAGGCGCCGAGGCCGCCCGCGTGCTCGACATCCTGCGCGACGACGCGATGCGCGCCTATGACCATTACGAGGACATGCTGACGCCCGACGAGGATGCGGGCAAACAGGGCCTCGCCCGGGAACTGGCGCGGATGAACCTGCCCACCAATATCTACACCCAGTGGTATTGGAAGGTGGACCTGCACAACCTCTTCCACTTCCTGCGCCTGCGCGCCGACAGCCACGCGCAATACGAGATCCGCGTCTATGCCGAGACCATGTGCGACATCGTGCGTGACTGGGTCCCCGCCGCCTATTCGGCCTTCGAGGATTACCGCTTGGGCGGGGTAAACCTCTCGGGCAAGGCGGTGGAGCTGCTCAAGCGCCGTCTGGCGGGCGAGGAGATCACGCAGGAGACCTCCGGCATGAGCAAAGGCGAGTGGCGGGAGTTTACGGAGGTTTGGGGGTAACGAGTGCTGAACGTTAGTTATGAACCGTCCACCGGTTTGCCTTACATAGCGCTTTTAGTGGAAGCGCTAAGATGGCTTTCTTGGCCGGTGGCGATCGTTGTCATTGCGTTTATTTTCCGTGAACCACTCAAAGGTTTGTTGCGAAATATCAAGCACCTAACCGTTGGAAACAATCGCGCAGAGTTTATTCCGCAGCAACGCGGGAACTCCGGTGCGCTAGACGATTCACTGCCCGGTGAACAACGGTCGAATAAGGTTTTACCAATCCTTGAGGAGAATTTGACGCCTGCACAGCGAGAAATAAGGGATAGCGTCAGAGAAGAACTTGAAGACCATCCAGAGCACGAACGTCTAGAAATTCTGATCGCGGCTGTGGCGAAAGAACGGTTGCTGAGACATTTTGCGTCCGCATACAGCAACATTTTTGGCAGTCAGATTCGAGCTCTTGAATTGCTCAACCAGCGCGGTGGGCAGATATCTCTCGAAGAAGCGCGGAAGGAGTATGCAATACTCCAAAAGGAACTCACTGATCTCGCGTCTGTACCCTTCGAAGGTTACATCCGTTACTTGACTGATTTTCGTCTAGTCGACGTAGATGCAGAATGTATTCGCCTAACTCCTATTGGCCGAGACTTCGTAATCTGGCTGAACGCAATTGGCGCAAATAAAGACAAGCCGCTCTAGCAGGTTTTCTTCGCCCGGCCCCTAGGCCGGGCCGCGCCCGACCCGCCCCCAGGGCGGGCGCGATTGCGCCCACCCTCGGATCGGTCGCGGCCCTCCTCGCGATGTCCAGAGCGTGCTAGGCTCATCCCATGACCCAACGCTTCCACGCCCCCCAAGCCCGCGACTATCCGACCGCGCTGCGCGAGCTACGCCAAGGTCGCAAGACCAGCCATTGGATCTGGTGGATCTTCCCGCAACTGGCCTCGCTCGGGCGGTCGCCCCGAGCGGTGGAATACGGGATCGCGGATCTGGCCGAGGCGCGGGCCTATCTCGCCGATCCGGTATTGCGGACGCGGTTGGTGGAGGCCTCCGAGGCGGTGCTCGCCCATGCGGGCACGCCCATTGAGGAGATCATGGGGCCGGTCGATGCGCTGAAGCTGCGCTCCTGCGCGACGCTGTTCGAGGCCGCCTCAAAGAAAAAGGAGCCGGTGTTCACCCGGCTCCTTGAGACGTTTTATGAGGGCGAGCGCTGTCCGCTGACGCTTGACGCCTTAGCCCGGTGACATCCCGCGCAGGCGCTCGGAGCGGCGGCGCAGCAGCTCGACCGTGGTCAGAAGCGCGATCGACACGAAGACGAGGATCGTGGCCACCGCAAGGATCGCGGGGCTGATCTGCTCGCGGATACCGTTCCACATCTGGCGCGGGATCGTCTGCTGGTCGTAGCCTGCCACGAAGAGCACCACGACGACTTCGTCGAAAGAGGTGACGAAGGCGAACAGCGCGCCCGACACCACGCCCGGCAGGATCAGCGGCATCACGATCTTGAAGAAGGTCGTGCGCGGGTCGGCACCGAGGTTCTGCGCCGCACGGGTCAGCGAGTGATCGAAGCCCACCAGCGTCGCGGTCACGGTGATGATCACGAAGGGAATGCCCAAGGTTGCGTGGGCCATGATGATGCCCGGATAGGAATGCGCGAGCCCGGTCTTCGAGTAGAAGAAGAACAGCCCCGTCGCAGTGATGATGATCGGCACGATCATCGGCGAGATCAGCACCGCCATGATGGCGCGGCGGAACGGCATCTCGGGGCGCGACAGGCCGAGGGCTGCCAGCGTGCCCAGCACCGTCGCGAGGATCGTCGAGAAGAAGCCGATGATGATCGAGTTCTTCGCCACGTCGATCCAGGTCGAATGCTGCCAGGCATCCATCCACCACGACCAACTGCGCTCGACCTGCGGCTCCTGCATCCCGAAGGTCAGCAGCATGTCATACCAGCGCATCGAATAGCCGGAGGGGTCGAAGCTCAGCATCTTCTCGGTGAAGGTGAAGTAAGGCTCCGCGTTGAAGGACAGCGGAATGATCACCACGATCGGCGCGATCAGGAAGAAGAAGATCAGGCCACAGATCACGAGATAGGCGTAGTGCCAGGTTCTCTCGAGCGGGCTTGCATATGCGGGAACGGCCATCTGTGTTTCTCCTCAGCCCAGCTTCATGTTGTCGATGCCCACCAGCCGGTCATAGAGCCAGTAGAGGATGATGACGCCGCCCAGCAGCATCGAGGCGAGTGCTGCCGCGAGCGACCAGTTGAGCGATTTCTGCATGTGGAAGGCGATCATGTTCGAGATCAGCTGACCGTCCGCACCACCGACAAGGGCGGGGGTGATGTAGTAGCCGACCGACAGGATGAACACGAGAAGCGCCCCTGCCCCGATCCCCGGCAGCGTCTGCGGCAGGTAGATGCGGCGGAAGGCGGTCCACGAGGTGGCCCCAAGGCTGCGGGCCGCGCGGACATAGCTCGGCGGGATGGTCCGCATGACCGAATAGAGCGGCAGCACCATGAAGGGCAGCAGGATGTGGGTCATCGCAACGATCGTGCCGGTCTGGTTATACATCATCTCCAGCCGGTTATCGTTGCCGATCAGGCCCGACCAGACGAGCAGATCGTTGATCACGCCCTGCTGCTGCAGGAGCACCATCCACGAGGTCGTCCGCACCAGCAGCGAGGTCCAGAAGGGCAGCAGCACGAAGATCATCAGAAGATTGGATTTCGCCAGCGGCAGCGAGGCCAGAAGATGCGCGATCGGGAAGGCGAGGATCATGCACAGCACGGTGATCACCAGAGACAGGATCGCGGTGCGGGTGAAGAGCTTGCCGTAGATCGCGCGCTGCGGATCGACCGGCACGATATTGTTGTCCTTGTCGCGGGTGTGATCCATCGCGGCGAGGTAGAAATCCACCGTATAGGGGCTCGAGGCAGAGCGCATCGCCCGCCACAGGTTCGGATCGCTCCACCCCTCGTCCACGCCGAGGATGGCCTCTTTCCATGGCGGCTCGAGACGTTCGATCTTGCGCGCGGTCGAGGTGAAGAGCGAGCGCGTGCCCGCGACGTCATAGTTGATCCGCGTCCCCGCCTCGCCCTGCGTCCGGTTTTCCTTCATCTGCTTGAGGTCCGAGGCGAGCGCCGCATAGGCGCTCTCGTCGATGGGCGAGCCCAGCGGATGCGCGTCGAACCATTGCCCAAGCGCCGGCGCATTCTTCGAGAAGCCGTCGTTATAGACCGATTGCAGCAGCATCTGCCCGATCGGGACCACGAAGGTGATCAGGACAAAAAGGAACAGAGGCGCGACCAGCAGGAAGGCGCGGCGTTTCGCGCGGGCCTGCGATTTCGCGAGGGCGACCTTCAGCGGCAGCCCGTCGGCGGTCTTCAACTGTGTTGGTTCAGGGCCGTTTAGGCTCGCATCCATCGTTGCGTCGCTCATCGTGTCTCCTTGGCCCCTCAGGGCAGCGGGGCGAGCTGTGCGCGCAGTTTCGCGGCTTGCTCGGCGGGAATATCGGGCAGCATCACCCGCGTCGTATAGTTACCGTGGAGCTTGCCTTCGCGTCGGAAGCTCCAGTCGGAAATCTGGTTCGGCGCGAAGGTAATCTCGTCTCCTGCATGCGCCTTGAAATGCACGGGCTCGTTCATCAACGTGCCGGTGATTTTCTGCGCGGAGATCGAAATCGGCGCGATCCAGATATGTTCGAGGCCATTGGCGGGGGTATCGATCCCTGTCTTGAGCATGAAACGCGAGCCGGACCGGGCGCGCACCGCGGGAATGAAGACGGTTTCATAAGTCGCGCGGGCTTGGCCGATCGCCATGTTCATCTGCGTATCGCCGGTCTCGTAGCCGACCACCGCATCTTCATCCGCTCGCGCGGGCAAGGTGACGGACAGCGACAGACAAAGGCCGAGGCACAAGCTGGCCAGAGACGACCGGAAGGCTGACATCCACGGGGCTCCTGACATCGAACAGGTCGGGCCGCGCGGCGGAGTGCCGCGCGACCCTCGCAGGACTTAGCCAGCGAGCCAGGCGTTGAAGCGCTCGCTCAGTTCGGTGTCGTGGTCCGCCCAGAACTCCGAGTCATTGACCAGAGCGTTCGACATGTTCTCAGGCGCGGTGGGCATATGCGGGCCCATCTTGGTCTTGCCGTCCTGATACATGCCGACCAACGGAGCCGAGGACTTGCGCGCCGGACCGTAGGAGATCCACTTCGCCTGATTGGCGAGCTGCTGGGTCTCGGTCGCGAACTTCAAGTATTTCTTCGCGGCTTCCATATGCGGCGCCCCTTTCGGGATCACGAAGAAGTCGAAGTCCAGAAGCTGGCCGTCCCAGACGATCTTGAAGGGCTGGCCCTCGGCGACCTCGGCGTTGAAGATACGGCCGTTATAGGCGGTCGACATCACCACTTCGCCATCGGCCAGCAGCTGCGGCGGCTGCGCGCCGGCATCCCACCACACGACATCGCTCTTGATCTTGTCGAGCTCGGCGAAGGCCTTGTCGACGCCCTCGGGGGTGCCGAGCACCTTGTAGACGTCCGCGGCCGGAACGCCTGCGCCCATCAGCGCCACTTCGAGCGTGCCTTTCGCCGACTTGCGCAGCCCGCGCTTACCCGGGTATTTCGCGGTGTCGAAGAAATCGGCGATCGAGGTCGGCGTGCCGTCGACCTTGTCCGCATTGTAGGACATCACGGTCGACCACACGATGTTGGCGACGCCGCAATCGGTGAAGGAGCCGTCGATGAAGTCCTCGCTCGCTGGGGTGCCGTCGGGGGCGGCGGCGAGGTCGGTGTCGGGGTCGATCGGCTCGAGCAGACCTTCGTCGCACAGGCGGATCGCGTCGGACTTCTCGACGTCGGCCACGTCGACCGAGACGTTGTTCGCCTCGACCTGCGCCTTGATCGGGGTACCGGGGTTGTCGGCGGCTTCCATGTTCACGTCGATGCCGGTCGCCTCGGTGAAGGGCTTGTTATAGGCCTCGACCTGGCTCTTTTCGTAGGCCCCGCCCCAGGACAGGACAGTGACTTGCTCGGCCTGCGCCGCCCCGGCCACGAGGCCGACGAGCGCCGTGCTCAGGATCATAGCTTTTTTCATCTTGGTTTTACTCCCAGTTGGTTGAGCTTTTGTGGTTTTGCGGCGTTTTCGCCGCTTGGCCGCGTGTTGCGGCAGATCGGAGCGTGCGGAGCTTGGTCCGCACACTCCGCATTCTCAGAGATCGAGCGCGCGCGCGTCCTGCGGGTGCCAGCCGATCTTGACCGTCTGGCCTTCCGTCAGTCGCACCTGATCGAGAGTGTTGCGCGATTTCATGACGAATTCCCGCGATCCCGCGACCTTCATCCGGGTGCGCAGTATGTCCCCCATGTAGATCACTTCGAGTACGTCCGCGGTGATCGTATGGGCGCCCGAAGGCATCATCTCGGGCTTGAATTCGACCCGCTCGGGGCGGATCGAGACCAGCGTCTCCTGCCCCGCCTCGCGAATGTTGACCGCCGTCGCGTCGATGATCTCGCCATTCTCGAGTCGCACCGTGCAGGTGTCGCCGTTCAGCGTCTCGACCTTGCCCGGAAGCTTGTTGTTCTCGCCGATGAACTGCGCGACGAAGCTGTTCTGCGGGCGCTCGTAGAGTTCATCCGGCGGTGCGAGCTGCTGGATGCGCCCGTCGTTGAACACAGCGACGCGGTCCGACATAGTCAGCGCCTCGCCCTGATCGTGGGTGACGTAAACCACGGTAATCCCGAGGCTTTCGTGCAGGTGCTTGATCTCGAACTGCATATGTTCGCGAAGCTGCTTGTCGAGCGCACCGAGCGGTTCGTCCATCAGGACCAGCTCGGGGTCAAACACCAGCGCGCGCGCCAGTGCGATCCGCTGCTGCTGACCGCCTGAAAGCTGCGCCGGACGGCGATGGATGAAGCTCCCCATCTGCACCATGTCCAGCGCACGCTTGATCTTGGTTTCGCGCTCATCCTTGCCCATGCCCCGCACTTCGAGCGGGAAGGCGAGATTCTCGCCTACGGTCATGTGAGGAAAGAGTGCGTAGTTCTGGAACACCATGCCGATGCCACGCTTGTGCGGAGGCACCATGTTGATGTTCTGGCCGTCGAGGCGTATCTCGCCATTCGTGGCGGTCTCGAAACCTGCAAGCATCATAAGGCAGGTCGTTTTTCCGGATCCAGACGGGCCGAGCATCGTTAGAAACTCACCCTTGCCGATCGAGAGATTGAGATCTTTCACGACGAGCGTTTCGCCGTCATAGCTCTTCTGCACGCGGTCGAATACGACGAATCCATCGCCGCTAGCTGCGTTGTTCAAAGCGGGCTCCCCGTTGTTTTTTGTCGTTGGTCATTTCCCGTGCATGTGACTAAAGCAAGGGCACTTCCGTTTTTCAACCCGGAAATCAAAAACCCGCGTCACAGGGCTATCACAGCACGGATTCGCCCGAAAAATTGCCGTTTTGCGTCACCTGTCGCGCAAGGAGCGACCAAGACTTGCATTTGGAGCGGTAAAATTGCCGCTGCGTCACCATGACCGGACACGCGGACCATAGACCGTATTAAGCGCCGCGCCGAGGAAATGGACCTCGGCCAGATCGGGTCGCGCGCGCAACAGAGGGCCAGGTCGAAGGAGGGCAGCGCAGGTAGCGCCAGCGGCCCGGTCCAAAAGCCTTCGACCCACGCGCCTTAGGCCTTGACCAAGGTATGACGTGGCAGCAGCAGCCAGACGAAATGTTGCGCGTATAGGACGAGCGCCCGGCGATTACTGAACGCGCCGGGCTGCAGTCGGACCGGACGCAGCCGCGGATTGGCAGCGAGCGCTTCTGCCCCGAACCGGCGGTGCGCGCACCATAGAACCGGCTACGGGCCGTCATCCAGCGTGGTGACAAGGTCGCCCGGTTGCAGGCTCTCGACCCGGCGCGGACCGCGCGGCGTCGAGAGCCGGATGCCTTTCGTGACGCACGGGGATTCCCATCGCGTAAAGCTGCGGCGACCCCGCCGGATCGAGTGGCGGAAACTATTCTATCCGCGTCGCCACCCGACTCGCGCAAAGACGCCCGCGGGGAGATCGCTCACGAGAGCGCCATTCGCGTCAATCTATGCCGAGACGATCCGAGGCCCCCGCGCTGCGTCCCCCCCCCTGCTCGACGCTCGTGACGATTCCGCCGAGCCGCTCGAAGCTGACCGTGCAATTGGCGCTGACCGCCCCCTCGGGAATATGACGATTCCGGTGATGTGACAGGTCATGCGATCCTCGCTCAGCGTAAGCTGCTGTCGAGGAACAGGACCAGCAAAAGCGCCTACCGGGCGCTGAGCTGAGCGCACGGCGCCCGCCAAAGCGAACTAACCATCTGAAAGATAATGAAAAACGCCAAGAATCCGCCAAGCGACGATGCACATGCATCTTCGACGTGTCACGGTGAACTTGATCTGGGGGATAACCCGCGTCGGGTCAGTCAGATCTCTCCTAGGGAGAGAGATGGTGCGGTCGAGAAGACTCGAACTTCCACGGGAGTTACCCCACAGCGACCTCAACGCTGCGCGTCTACCAATTCCGCCACGACCGCACTGTCTAGGCTTGGTGTGGCGCGTATTAGCCAAAGGCTTGGGGGATGAAAAGGGGGTATTTCGGGATTGGCGAGAATTTTTCTCATTCACGCTCTTGCCGTCGCGACAGGCCGGGCGGTCCCGGCCTGCGCAAGCGATAGGTTATTGCGGCGCCGCGGTTTCCACGAGCTCTGCCGCTTTCGCGGCAAAGCTTGGCAGGGCCATCGCGGGCTTCGGCGCCGACGACGCATCGGCGCGGCCGTTCATCATCAGGGCCGCCTTGCGGATGAGACCGCTACGCTCGGGCTGTGCGGGCGCGAAGACCGGCTGCGCCGAAAGCGCATTCTCGTACCAATCCATCGCGAGATCGGGGCGCTCGGCGGTGCCGATTCCCTGCATCAGGTGATGGCCGACAAGCTCGTCATAGGCTCCCTCGCCCAGACCACCCAGAACCAGCGCCGATCCCAGCGCCACCTCCATGTCGTCGGTGCGGTAGCCGACCGACAGACAGACCTTCGCGGTGCCCGACAGCTGCTCCGGGCTCATGCCTGAACCGGCGATGAAGCCTTTCACCTTGGCAAGCGTCGCCTCGCGCGGGGTAGACCCGACGGCGGCCACCTGCTCGGACAGAAGCGCCCCGAAATCGCGGCATTGCGCAGCGATCTGCTCGGGGGTGAAGCCGCCGATCTTGGCCTCCAGCGCCGCACCTTCATCGAGCGCGTACCCGCGCGCGAGGCAGAACTGCTCGCCCAGAGCCTGCCCCGGATCGGTCAGCGAGGCCTCCGTGACGAAGCCGCCATTCGACGAGGTGACGAGACTGGTCTTCGAACAGAAAGACGCAAGCGACACCGGCACCGGTTCGGCAACCGGCGCGGGCGCGACGAAGGACGGCATCGCAGGCGCCGGCTGCGACGCCATCTGCGTCGAGAAAGACGGCGCAGCAGGGGCAGGAGCTGGCGCAGGCGCTGCGGCTGTCACCGGCGCGTTGTTCTGGACGTTCGCTCCAGTCTTCTGACAGGCCCCCGCCTGACAGGTAAACATTGCAGGCGTCGCGTTATAGGCTTGGAAATCGTTGCGCGAGAAGCCGCTCGGCGTCGAGGCGAAGACCCGCACCGCGCAGCTCTTGTCGTTGCACCAGAAGCCCGGCCCCAGCACCGAGGTGTCGAGCAGGTAATCGGTTCGACCGTCATTGTTCAGATCGGCCAGCTGCACGAAGCCCGACCGCGCCATCAACTGCTGCGGTTCGACATTGGAGCTGCGCGCGATCTCGAACACGGCCTCGGAAATCTGCGGCGGCAAACCACCGATCGAGTTGCCGGCATAGGTCGCATCTCCGGTGCCCAGCATCTGGTCGCGCGTCTGCATCAGCAGGCCGCGCATCCCCTGCGGATGGGTCGAGATCGTCTGCGCAACCGCCGAACCGCCAAGGCTCGCCTTCTGATAGGCGGTGGTGAGGATGCTGCGCTGAATATCGGTCAGTTCTCCCGTGATCGGGAAATCCATGAAGGCCTGATATTGCGAGATGCCCGCGCGCGAGTTGCGCCCCAGCACCCCGTCCGGAGTGCCGACATTCCATCCGAAGTGGTTGAGCGAGACCTGCACCTCGCGATTGGCCTCGCGCTGCGCCGACGACATGGTCGGCTTCTTGTAATAGGTGCGCTTGGTGACCGTACGCGGCTGGCGGTTGGCCTCGTTCACGATCGCGCCGCCGATGATCCCTCCGATCACCCCGCCGACGATATCCGAACCGCCCGCCAATGCTGGCGTGGCCGGTCCGCCCGTAGCGACGGCGAGCGCAAGACCCGCCAGAACGAACTTGTGTTTCATTCCTGAACCCTCCAATCAAATGACTTCCGGTCTTGCCTGTTGCCCCGCAAATTCCATGTTTCTGCACGACAGGACCGGTCGGAATGTGACCGGCGCGGGGGGTGCGCGACCTTACCAATAGGTAAAGTTTGCGCTCCGAATCGGTGATGTGGCAAGAATTATTGACGTCGGGTGAGGAATTCCGGCGGGTGAGGTTAAGAAATGGTGGAATGGCGCGTAAGTGACAGCCCGGTCCCGTACGACGAGGCACTTGCCTTCATGGAAGACCGCGTCGCCAAGATCGCCGCAGGCGAAGCCGAGGAGATGATCTGGCTGCTCGAGCATCCGCCGCTCTACACGGCCGGCACCTCCGCCAAGCGTGAAGACCTTGTCGATCCCGACCGTTTCCCCGTCTTCGAGGCCGGGCGCGGCGGTCAGTACACCTATCACGGGCCCGGCCAGCGCGTCGCCTATGTCATGCTCGACCTGAACAAGCGCGGGCGCGACGTGCGCTGCTTCGTGCGCCAGCTCGAAGACTGGGTGATCGCCGCGCTCGACGAATTCAACGTGAAAGGCGAAATTCGCGACGGCCGCGTCGGCGTCTGGGTGCAACGTCCCGACAAACCGAAGGCGGCAGACGGCAGCCTGCGCGAAGACAAGATCGCCGCGATTGGAGTGAAGCTGCGCAAATGGGTCAGCTTTCACGGCATCTCGATCAACGTGGAGCCCGATCTTTCGCATTTCGACGGAATCGTCCCTTGCGGGATTCGCGAGCACGGGGTCACCAGCCTCGTCGACCTCGGCCTGCCGGTGGGAATGGCCGATCTTGACGTCGCGCTGCGTGCGACATTCAGTCGCATTTTCGTGAGTAAACTAAATGCGACCTCGGAAGTTTAGTGGACACATAGGCAATCATGCATGTTAGAACGCCCTTCAAGGCAGCGTGACTGCCCTGTGAAAGCCGGGTCGGGAGGGCTCGAGCTTTAACTCAAAACCAACAAGGAAGACGCGATGAAACTCAGCCTTATTGCCATGATCACCGCCGTCGCCGTTGCGGGCCCCGCGCTCGCGCAGGACGTCGAGAAAGGCAAAGACGAATTCAAACGGTGCAAGGCCTGTCACTCGATCGTCGCCCCCGATGGCACGGCGATCTTCAAAGGCGGCAAGGTCGGCCCGAACCTCTACAATGTCATCGGCCGCAAGGTCGCATCCGTCGATGGCTATAAATACAAGGACGGGATCAAGGAATACGCCGAAACCGGCGCCGTCTGGACCGAAGAGCTGCTCGCCGAATACATCACCGATCCCACGAAGTTCCTCGAGGAACAAACCGGCGATCCCAAGGCAAAATCCGGCATGGCCTACAAGCAGCGCAAGAACCAGGAAGACATTGCGGCCTATCTCGGCTCGGAAGAAGTGTCGCCCGACGCGCCCGAGTCCTGATCGCGAAACGAACATATCACGCGTTCGTTGGCGGACCCTTTCGAGGGTCCGCTTTTTTGTGAGCCGCGTCGCGGATTCGCAACTGTCGCGCGGGGCGGTCTCAGCCCGCGCTCCGCGTGCCAAGGGCGCGAGATCACGGATCACTCACACCTGACAGAGCTGCGACATTTTTTCACGGCAGCGTGTGCTGAATTCTTGCCCTGCCCTCCAAATCTTCATAACCTCCCGACATTCAGACCCAAAGGGACGGGAGACCCGGGTCTGTCGGGAGAAATGGGAGATCACTATGGCGGACGCAGCCGTTCACGGCGAGGGCGCACATGAGTCGCGCGGGTTCTTTACCCGCTGGTTCATGTCGACCAATCACAAGGATATCGGGATCTTGTATCTCTTCACCGCAGGCGCGGTGGGGCTGATCTCGGTCCTGTTCACAGTTTACATGCGCCTCGAGCTGATGGAGCCGGGCGTGCAATACATGTGCGCCGAAGGCGCGCGCTTCATCGCTTCGGCCGAGGAATGCACCCCCGACGGGCACCTCTGGAACGTGATGATTACCTATCACGGCGTCCTGATGATGTTCTTCGTCGTCATCCCGGCGCTGTTCGGGGGCTTCGGCAACTACTTCATGCCGCTCCAGATCGGCGCGCCGGACATGGCCTTTCCGCGGATGAACAACCTCAGCTACTGGCTCTATGTCGCGGGCACCTCGCTCGGGATCGCCTCGCTGCTGGCGCCGGGTGGCGGCGGCGGCTCGGGCTCGGGCGTGGGCTGGGTGCTCTACCCGCCGCTATCGGTCCACGAGGGCGGTTATTCCATGGACCTCGCGATCTTCGCCGTGCACGTCTCGGGCGCCAGTTCGATCCTTGGCGCGATCAACATGATCACGACCTTCCTCAACATGCGCACGCCGGGCATGACGCTGCACAAGGTGCCGCTCTTCGCCTGGTCGATCTTCGTGACCTCCTGGCTGATCCTGCTCTCGCTGCCGGTTCTGGCAGGCGCGATCACCATGCTGCTGATGGACCGCAACTTCGGCACCACCTTCTTCGATCCGTCGGGTGGCGGCGATCCGATCCTGTACCAGCACATCCTGTGGTTCTTCGGACACCCCGAGGTCTACATCATCATCCTGCCGGGCTTCGGCATCATCAGCCACGTCATCGCGACCTTCTCGCGTAAGCCGGTCTTCGGCTACCTGCCGATGGTCTATGCGATGGTGGCGATCGGTGTTCTGGGCTTCGTCGTCTGGGCGCACCACATGTACACGGTCGGCCTGTCGCTGACCCAGCAGAGCTACTTCATGGTGGCGACGATGGTGATCGCGGTGCCAACCGGCGTGAAGGTGTTCAGCTGGATCGCGACGATGTGGGGCGGCTCGATCGAGTTCAAGACACCGATGCTCTGGGCGATCGGTTTCCTGTTCCTGTTCACAATCGGCGGCGTGACCGGCGTGGTGCTCAGCCAAGCCCCGCTCGACCGCGTCTACCACGACACCTATTACGTCGTGGCGCACTTCCACTACGTGATGTCGCTGGGGGCGGTGTTCGCGATCTTCGCCGGCGTCTACTTCTGGATCGGCAAGATGTCGGGGCGCCAATACCCGGAATGGGCCGGCAAACTGCACTTCTGGATGATGTTCATCGGGTCCAACCTGATCTTCTTCCCGCAGCACTTCCTCGGCCGTCAGGGCATGCCGCGCCGCTACATCGACTACCCGGAGGCCTTCGCCACCTGGAACTTCGTCAGCTCGATCGGTGCGTTTATCTCGTTCGCCAGCTTCGTGTTCTTCCTCGGCATCGTGTTCTACACCCTGTTCAAGGGTAAGCGCGTCACCGAGAACAACTACTGGAACGAGTATGCCGATACGCTGGAGTGGACCCTGCCCTCCCCGCCGCCGGAGCACACTTTCGAAGAGCTCCCGAAGCGCGAGGATTGGGATCACGCACACGCGCACTAGTGATCTACATCTCCTGATAACGAGAACGGCCCCGGAGCGATCCGGGGCCGTTTGCAAAAGGGCGAAAGGTTGCAGGAAGGACCGGGCGGATCATGCCCTATCGCTGGACGGATACCGAAGGCCAAACCATGGAGGCGCCCCGCTCCGAGGCTGCGCCCCTGCCCGATCAATTGCATCTGTGGCCCTACCGCTCCTTGCCGCGTAAAGGTTTCGTCTTCTTCATCGCGGCGACCGTCGTCATGGTCAGCCTGCCGCTACTTTCACTGCTGGGTCACGTGGAGCTTTGGGGGCTCTTGCCCTTCATCGCGCTCGCCATCGCGGGGGTGTGGTGGGCGATCTCGCACAGCTATCGCACGGGCGAAGTGCTCGAGATCCTGACATTCAACGGGCCCGAGCTGCACCTTATCCGCCACGAACCGGGCAAGCCGTCGCGCGACTGGGCGGCGAATCCACATTGGGTACAGGTCGATCTTCACGGAAAAGGCGGGCCGGTCGCAGCCTACCTGACCCTGCGAGGCGGCCCTCGCGAGGTCGAGATCGGTGCTTTCCTCACGCCCGAGGAACGGCAACGACTGCACCGCGAACTGGTGATCCGGCTCGCAGCCGCGCGTGCGCCGCTGCCCTCCTGATCCCCGCGGCAAGCGGACGGATCAGTCGTCCTTGCTGTCGGGAAGATCCTTGCGCTTGGTGCTCGCGATATCGTCGAGCTCGCTCTCGGACATGCTGTCATACATTTCCTTCGAGGCGCCCTGAAGATCGCCCACCTTCATCTCGCCGCGCTTGGCGGCAAGCGCCGCGCCCGCAGCTTTCTGCTGTGCCTTCGATTGTGCTGGCATCGCCGCCTCCTTTCAAAAATGCGCAAAAGAAAACGCCCCACGAGGGGGCGTTGTTCCCGGCCAGCGAAGGCAGCTGCCGATCACGAGGCGAGGCGATCCTTCACCATCGGGCCCGCCTTCGAGAAATCCATCTGTCCGGTGTATTGGCCTTTCAGCTCACCCATCACGCGGCCCATGTCGCGAATCGAATCCGCACCGAGTTTCGCGATGGCCGCTTCGATGGCAGCATTCACCTCGTCTTCGGTCAGCTGGCGCGGCAGGAATTCCTCGATCACGCGGATCTCGGCCTGTTCCTTCTCGGCCAGTTCCAGCCGCCCGCCCTCTTCATAGGCACGCGCGCTTTCCTGACGCTGTTTCACCATCTTTCCCATGATCGCAAGCACTTCGGCGTCGCCGACAGTGCCCTCGCCCTCGCCTTCGGCACGCATCGCGATCTCGCGGTCCTTGATGGCGGCATTGACCAGCCGCAGCGTCGAGAGCCGCTCCTGATCCTTTTCCTTCATCGCCGTTTTCAACGCGGCGGCGATCTTGTCGCGCATTTGCATCACATCGTGTCCCTACTTCCGTGAAGGCGCCAGAATAGCGGTATTGCGAAACGCGCACAACTCTTGCAAGTTGTTGATAAATAAGCAATTCGCAATTATCTCGTGCCCTCTTGACCCCCGCGCCCAGCGCGTCTAGGTTCCGGCGAATTTTGACATCGGGGAGTCGCGCCATGCCTGCAAGCCAGTCCGCATCGGAAAAGCCCACTGCATTGATCGCACTCGCTGATGGCTCGCTGTTCTACGGGAAGGGCTTCGGCCGCCCGGGCGAGACAGTGGCCGAACTGGTCTTCAACACGTCGATGACCGGCTATCAGGAAATCATGACCGACCCCTCCTATGCGGGCCAGGTCGTGACCTTCACCTTCCCCCATATCGGCAATACCGGCGTGAACCCGGAAGATGACGAAACCAACGATCCCGTTGCCGCCGGAATGGTGGTGAAATGGGACCCGACCGAGCCGTCGAACTGGCGCGCCGCCGAGACTCTGGTCGAGTGGCTGGAGAAGCGCGGTCGCATCGGCATCGGCGGCATCGACACTCGCCGCCTCACCCGCGAAATCCGCCAGCAAGGCGCGCCGCATGTCGCGATCGCCTACAACCCCGACGGGGTCTTCGACATCGAGGCGCTGGTACGCAAGGCCCGCGAATGGTCCGGGCTCGAAGGGCTCGATCTCGCGAAAGACGTGACCTGTGCGCAAAGCTACCGCTGGGACGAGATGCGGTGGGCCTGGCCCGAGGGTTACAAGAAAGCCGAAGGCAACGACCTGAAAGTGGTCGCCATCGACTACGGCGCGAAGCGCAACATCCTGCGCTGCCTCGCCTCGGCTGGCTGCGACGTGACCGTGCTGCCAGCCACCGCGACGGCCGAGGACGTGCTCGCGCTTGAACCCGATGGGGTCTTCCTGTCGAACGGTCCGGGCGATCCGGCAGCGACCGGAGAATATGCCGTGCCGATGATCAAGGGCGTTCTCGAAACCGAGCTGCCGGTCTTCGGTATCTGCCTCGGCCACCAGATGCTGGCGCTCGCGCTTGGCGCGAAGACCGTCAAGATGAACCACGGACACCACGGGGCGAACCACCCGGTGAAGGACCTGACCACCGGCAAGGTCGAGATCACCTCGATGAACCACGGTTTCGCGGTCGACAGCCAGACCCTGCCCAAGGGTGTGACCGAGACCCATGTCTCGCTGTTCGACGGCTCGAACTGCGGTATTGCGATGGCCGATCGCCCGGTCTTCTCGGTGCAGTATCACCCCGAGGCGAGCCCTGGCCCGCAGGACAGCTACTACCTGTTCGAGCGTTTCGCGACCGCGATGCGCGCGCGCAAGTCGTAACGCGCTTCCGGCGACTATAGGCTCGGAACTGAGGTTAACTGCCTATTAATCAAACGCTCGCATCCTGCCTTCAAGGACAGATGCGAGGTTTGGCATGGGCGCGCGGCAAAAGCTTTTCGAAACACCAGCGACTGACGCCAAACCGGCGCCGCTGCTGCTGACCAATCCAATCGCGAATTCCATTGCTCCGCTCAGACGGCGCAGCCTTGATGCTAAGCCAAAACGACACGCCGGCCGCGCCGCGCGCCCACCTCTGGGAGAAATCCTGCTGGATCGGGACGCGGTCGATCCGGCCGATCTGCTTACGGCGTCGGCGCTTCGGCAGCGCGAAGATGTAAGGCTTGGTGATATCCTTCTCGCGAATGGCTGGGTACACGAGACCGATCTGATGGCCGCCTTGGCTGAACAACGACATGCCTCAGTGGTCGACCTGCAAGCCGAGCCGCCCGATCCTCGCCTCATCGATGCCATCGGACCTGAGCTTTGCCTGAAGCACGCGATGGTTCCCTGGCGGCGCGTCGGCGGCGTCACCCTCATCGCGACCGCACGGCCCGAGGATTTCGAGGCTCTACAGGCTTCGCTACCCACGTGCCATGCGCCCTACCGGCTCGTACTGGCCGCGGAACGCTGCGTGCATGACAGCCTGCTCACATGCCGCGAGACCGCGCTGATCCGACACGCCGAGATCAAGGTCGACCCGGTCGAGAGCTGCCGCAACCATAACGAACGGCGCGCCAGCCGGATCGCGGCGGGGCTCGTCGCGGTGACCGGGCTCGGAATGTTGCTTGCGCCCAACCTGCTTCTCGGCCTTTTCTTCGGGTGGGTGATGCTGACGCTCGTGGGTTCGATGGCGCTCAAGCTCGCAGCCTTTGCGAGCGAGATCACCGAACAACGCAAGCCCAGCCCCGACCCACTCATCCTGGGCGCGCCGAAAGGGCGGCTGCCGATCATCTCGGTGATGGTCCCGCTGTTTCGCGAGACCGACATCGCGGCGCGGCTCGTCTCGCGGCTCGGCAAGCTGCGCTATCCGCGCGAATTGATCGATGTGATCCTCGTCATCGAACACAGCGACACGATGACCCGTGCGGCTCTTGCGAACGCCGATCTGCCACGCTGGATGCGGGTGGTCACGGTACCGGACGGGCCGATCAAGACGAAGCCGCGCGCATTGAACTACGCGCTGAACTTCTGTCGCGGCTCGGTGATCGGTGTCTGGGACGCCGAGGACGCGCCCGAGCCGGATCAACTGCAGATCGTCGCCCAACGCTTCCTCGCGGCCCCGCCCGAGACGGCCTGCCTGCAAGGGGTTCTCGACTATTACAACCCGCGCACCAATTGGCTCGCGCGCTGCTTCACCGTGGAATATGCGACGTGGTTCCGGATGTTCCTGCCCGGGCTCGCGCGGCTCGGCTTCGTCGTGCCCTTGGGCGGAACGACCCTCTTCTTCCGCCGCGACGCGCTGGAGGAGCTGGGCGGCTGGGACGCGCATAACGTGACCGAGGATGCCGATCTTGGCGTGCGTCTCGCGCGGCACGGCTACCGCACCGAATTGATCGCTGCCGCCACCTTCGAGGAGGCGAATTGCCGCGCCCTGCCTTGGGTCAAACAGCGCTCGCGCTGGCTCAAGGGCTACGCGATGACATGGGCGGTGCATATGCGCGATCCGGTGCAGCTCTGGCGGGATCTGGGCACGAAACGCTTTCTCGGCGTGCAGATCCTGATCCTCGGCTCGCTCTCACAATATGTTCTGGCGCCGGTCTTGTGGAGCTTTTGGCTCGCGCTGTTCGGGCTTTGGCATCCGATCGCGAGCGCCCTGCCCGGCCCGGTCTTCGCGTTGGTTATGGGGACTTTCATTCTGTCCGAGTTGATCGCGATCACGACCTCTGCCTGGGCCTGCCGGGGGGCGGAGCATCGCAACCTGATAAAATGGATCCCGACGCTCCACCTCTATTATCCGCTGGGCGCGCTGGCGGGCTGGAAGGCGCTCTACGAACTGATCGCGCGCCCCTTCTACTGGGACAAGACGAGCCACGGCATTTTCGACGACAGTGACGCGACAGCGTCGGAGGCCCGACCCGGCGACGAGATCGCCCCCGCAGAGGCCGCGGCGCGCCCGCCCCCGCAACGCGAGGCCCATTCACCGCTTATCGGATAATCACAGAGCCTCGGCCCAGTGGCCCGCCGTCCCGTGATGCGCCGCGTCGAGCGTGAGGCGCGTCTCGAAGGCGCGCGAGATGTGGGCCCGCAGCGCCGAGGCCGCCGCGTCGCCATTGCCCTCGCGGATCGCATCGACAATCGCCTGATGCTCGTCGAGCGCCGCCTCGCCCCGGCCCTTCACCGCAAGAGAGGTGGTCGCGAGAAGCGCCATCGAGCGGTGCACAAGATCGAGCTGCTGGACGAGGTAACGATTATGCGAGGCGAGGTGAATTTGGTGGTGGAACCGGCGGTTGGCCCGGCTCAACGCCTCCGGATCGTCGAGTTGACCGCGATCTTCGTCGATCATGTTCTGCAGCACCCGGACCTCTTCGGGAGCCGCATGTTTCGCAGCCAGCTGCGCCGCCAGCGCCTCCAGTTCGGCGCGCACGACATACAACTCCGCCAACTGGTTGTGATCGAGCGAGGCGACGATGAGCGAACGCCCGTCGCGGGCCAGCATCTGTTGGGTTTCGAGCCGCTGCAACGCCTCGCGCACCGGGGTGCGTGACACTCCGAACCGCTCCGCCAATTCGGATTCGACCAAGCGGTCCCCGGGGCGGTAGACGCCTTCGTCGATGGCGTCGAGTATGAGAGTGTAGGCGTCTTTTTGCATGCATCCTGCTTTCGAGATCTGCCAGAGATTAGGCGCGGCGCGCACCCGGTGACAAGCAGATTGCACCCGCGCGCCCCGCAACTTAGCTTGCAGCCCATGACAGACAGCACCGCGCCTGCCCCCGCCTCCGCCTCCCCCGCCGACCGCGACCTCGCTGCCGAGTTCGCGCATGTCGACGCCTGGGTGTTCGATCTCGACAACACGCTCTACCCGCCGGAGGCGCGACTCTTCGACCAGATCGAG
Organism: Thioclava sp. JM3; assembly: GCF_002213185.1. Classification (NCBI taxonomy): domain Bacteria; kingdom Pseudomonadati; phylum Pseudomonadota; class Alphaproteobacteria; order Rhodobacterales; family Paracoccaceae; genus Thioclava; species Thioclava sp. JM3. Next base: position 254,643 of record NZ_NBOB01000002.1, on the reverse strand, counting down.
GTGAAGATGACCGATTTCGTGATGCGCTCGCTGGGCGTTGATCGGGCGCGGGCCGATCACCTGCGCAACCACTACTGGCAGCTTTACGGCACCACGCTGGCCGGGCTGATGCACGAGCACGACGTCGACCCGGCGCCCTATCTGCACGAAGTCCACGAGATCTCACTCGATCATTTGGTCAAGGATGATGCGCTGCGCGAAGGCATCGACGCGCTCCCGGGCCGCAAGATCGTCTACACGAACGGCTCGGCCCCCTATGCCACACGGGTCATCGAGGCGCGTGGGCTGACCGGGCTTTTCGACGGGGTCTATGGTGTCGAGCACGCGGAGTTTCATCCAAAGCCGCGCGGCGAAGCCTTCGACCGGATATTCGCGCAGGCCGAGATCGAGCCCACGCGCGGCGCTATGTTCGAGGACGACGCCCGCAACCTGCGCCATCCCCATGCACTCGGCATGAAGACCGTGCATGTCGCCCCCGCCCCTGCGCCAGAGGATCACATCCACTACCACACCGCCGATCTCGCCGGGTTCCTCCGGGAGATCACGCGCGATTGAAGGCAAAGTGACGACTCTGCGACAATATGGCACGGCTTCGCGTCTTTATCGGTCCGCGATGCATCTTTAAGTGACGGGGGCCTGTCAGGGAGACAGCAAACGGGAGAATCGATATGACCATGACGACTGCCGACTCCGGCGTTTCGGCCTATGCGGCCAATCATTCCGAAACCGAGCACAAGCAGATTACGCCTGCTTTCATGTTCACCCTCGCGCTTGTCGTCGTGGCTCTGGCCGCTGGCATGGTTGTGACCATGGGCCTCGGTGGCCTCATCCTCTGGGCTGTTGGCGCGACCTGGATCATGCTCGCCCTTCTCGTGGTGATGACCGCAGGCGGCTGACGTCCTATTCGAAGAATTCTCGCCCATGGCGAACACGGCCCGGATCCGCGCGATCCGGGCTGTTTCTTTTTGTGCTCCCCCTTCGGGATTTGAGCGGGGCCGTCTCGCGTTCCGCTGTGTCGCCACGTCGCATCCCAGCGGCGGATCATTGCACCTGCCCGCGCCGGAGGGCAAAATGGCACGGACATTGACGGAGGCGCCCCATGGCCGAGACCCGCACACCCATCGACACCGATATCCTGATCTCCGGCGGCGGCGTCGCCGGCCTGACCGCAGCCGCGGCCTTCGGGCAGGCGGGCTTCACGACGATCTGCGTCGATCCCACGCCGCCGGTCACCGAAGAAGCAGCCGAGGGCGCGGATATGCGCTCGACCGCGTTCCTGCGTCCTTCGCGGGAGGTGCTGAAAGCGGCGGGAATCTGGGATCGGCTCCTGCCCTATGCCGCGCCGCTGCAGATCATGCGGATCGTGGATGCGGGCGGCGAAAGCCCGACCGCACGGCTGACCCGCGATTTCGACGCGGCCGACTTGTCCGACGAACCCTTCGGCTGGAACTTCCCGAACTGGCTGCTGCGCCGCGAGCTGGTCGCCGCCCTTGCCGATAATCCGCTCGTCGATTTCCGCCCCGGCATCGCGACGACTGGCCTCGTGACCCGCGAAAGCGGTGCCGAGGTGACGCTGTCCGACGGCACCCATGTGCGCGCCCGTCTCGTGATCGGGGCCGACGGCCGCAATTCCTTCGTGCGCGAAGCGGCTGGCCTCGGCGTAAAGACGATCCGCTACGGCCAGAAGGCACTGGCCTTCGCTGTCACCCACCCGATCCCGCATGACAACGTCTCTACCGAGATCCACCGCTCGGGTGGGCCGTTCACGCTGGTGCCGCTGCCCGACCGCGATGGCAAGCCGTCTTCCGCGATCGTCTGGATGGAGCGCGCCGCCGAGGCCGAGCGCCTCGCCGCGCTGCCCACGGAAGCGTTCGAAGCGGCGATCATGGAACGCTCGACCGGGCTTCTCGGGCCGCTGAAGCTGGAGACCCGCCGCGCTGTCTGGCCGATGATGACGCAGATCGCGGATCGGTTCTCGGGCCAGCGTGTGGCCCTGATCGCCGAGGCCGCCCATGTCATTCCGCCGATCGGCGCGCAGGGGCTGAACATGAGCCTCGCCGATCTGGCCTGCCTTCTGAAGCTGGCCGAGGAAGACCCGGTGCATCTGGGCGAGGCGAAGATGCTCGACGCCTATCACCGTCGCCGCTGGCCGGAGGTGAAGGCGCGCGAGGTGGGGATCGATCTGCTCAACCGTGCCTCGATGGTCGAGGCCCAGCCACTGCGCGATCTGCGCGCGGGCGTCTTGGGCGCGCTCTATTCGCTCGGACCGGTGCGCAAGACGTTGATGAAGGCGGGGCTTGGCGTGCGTTAAGCCGCTGCCGGACGCGGATGCAGCCATGCACCGCGCCAGAACCGCAGCATCATCATCGCCCCCGCCGATGCGAGGCCGAGGACGAGGCCGAACCACAGCCCCACCCCGCCAAGATCCAGCGTGAAGGCGAGAAAGTAGCTGGCCGGGATGCCGATCAGCCAATAGCTCGCCACCGCCATCCACATCGGCACGCGCGTATCTTGCACGCCACGCAGCAGTCCCAGAGCCATCACCTGCATCAGGTCGAACAGCTGGAAGATCGCCGCGACCATCAGAAAGCGAACGCCGTAGAGGACGATCTCGGGCGTGGCCGGGTTGTCCGCATCGAGAAACAGGCGCGTGAGCCAAGGCCCCGCGAAGACGAAGACCGCGACCGTCAGCAAACCGAAGCCCAGCGACATCCCCGTCACCGCCAACGCCCCGTCACGCAGCAGGCGCGGGTCACGCCGCCCATGCGCCCGACCTGCCCGCACGGTGGCTGCATTCGAGAGACCGACATGCACCATGAAGGTGATCGAGGAGACCTGCAGCGCGATCCCGTGCGCGGCCAGTTCGACCGTGCCGATCCAGCCCATCATCAGCGCCGAGGCCTGAAACATCGAGCCTTCCGCGACGGAGGTCAGCCCCACCGGCAGCCCCATCTTCGCAACGATCCAGAACGCCTCCCAATCGGGCCGCCAGAAGCGCTGGAACAGCCGGATATGAGTCAGTCCGGGCGCACGCGCGGCATAGATCGCCTGCGCGACGAGGTTCAGCACCATCGCGCTCAGCGAAGCGATCGCCGCACCGCGCACGCCCAGTTCCGGCGCGCCCCAATTGCCGAAGATCAGGATCCAGTTGACGCCCGCGTTCAGCAGAACGGCCCCCAGCGTGATCCAGAGCAGCACCGCCGTGCGCTCCTGCGCCGACAGGTAGGACCGGATCACCATCATCGCGAGCCCCGGCGCGAGCGCGAAGCCGAGGATGCGCAGGTAATCCTGTGCGAGCGCCGCGATCTCGGGCTTCTGACCCAGCAGCTCCAGCACCGCGCCGGAATTCCAGAACAGCGGGAGCATCGCGACGCCGAACAGGATCGATAGCCAGATCCCCATTCGGGTGTCGCGCCGCGCCTGCACCTCGTCATCCGCGCCCAGGCTCGCCGAGACGCGCCCCATCACCGCCAGCGCGATCCCGTTGCCCAGCATGAAGATAGAGAAGAAATAGGAGGTGCCCAGCACCAGCGCCGCCAGCGCCTCGACGCCATACCAGCCCACCATCACCGTATCGGTCACGTTGAGCAGCATCTGCGCGAGATTGGAGCCGATCAGCGGCAGGCCCAGAGTGAAGATCGCCCGCACATGGCGGGCGAGAGGCATCGCTTGGCTCTGCGACTGGGGCGGCGGCGCGCTCTGATGGGGATCGTTGCTCGTCATGAGCGAGCGCTAGCCCCGCCCGCTGCGGCGGTCAAGAGAGCGGTTACTCCCCCACCTCTTTCTTGCCGGTAATCATCGGCTTGACGAGATTCACGCCCTTCCACGCCCGATAATAGACGATGGCCGCGATATGGATGCCGACCACGATCAGCAGCAAGGTCGAGACAAGCTCGTGGATCTTGGGCGCCGAGCTCGTGCTGATGCTCTCGGGCACGGAGCCCGCAAGCGGACCGACGTTGATATAGTCCTGCGGATCGGATGTCAGCCCGGTCACGACCTGCACGATCAGTAGCCCCAGCATCACGACGACAGACCAGCCGCCAAGCGGATTATGCCCGACATGGTCGGAGCTTTCCTTGGATGGCAGGTGGCGAAGATAATCCGCCACCTCCTTGGGCCCATAGAGGAAGTGCGAGAACCGCGCCGTGCGCGGCCCCACGAACCCCCAGATCAGACGCACCGCCAACAATCCCGCGATGACGTAGCCCGCATAGAAATGCCATGTCATCTGGTTCGGCCCCCACTCCCCTAGGCCCCAGGCAACGGCAAAAGCCAGCACCAGAAGCCAGTGGAACAGGCGCACGACGGGATCCCAGACCGTGACGGTCTTCTTCGCGGGGGCGGCGGCAGTGTCTTTCATCAGGTGTTACTTCGCGCGGAACTCGTCATGGCAGCTCTTGCAGGCGCCGCCGAGTTTCCCGACGGCCGGCTGAAGCGTGTCGAGGCTGCCCGCTGCGGCAGGCATCTCCGCCGCGGCCTGATGCAAACCGTCGAGCTTCTGCCCGAAGAGATCCATGTTCGACCAGATTTCCGATTTCGCGTGGGTCTCCATCATGTCGTCGACCGAGGTACCCTCGACGAAGAGCGGACGGATATCGACCTTGGCGAGCGCCGCGATGTTGTCAGCGGCGGTCTGTGCCTTGGCCGCGTCGAACTCGGTCTTGCCCTGCGCCATTGGCGCGAGCACGGCCATCTGGGCGCCGAGCAGATCGAAATAGCCCTGGCGCGCGTCCACCGCATCCTTGGGCGATTGCGCGAAAGAGGCGGTAGCGGCGAGGGTCAAGGTCAGGGCGAGGAGAGGCTTGCGCATGAGGAACTCCAGTCTGCGATGGCGAAAACGTATCGACTTGATGTTACACGCAATCGTGTCATTCCGAAGACACTCCTTTGTGCGCAAACACACATCTCCCCTCGCGGAGCGATAGGCACGCGCGGGCGCTTCGGCGAGTTCCGGCCGACCGCCGAGGGAGGATGCAAAAACGCCTGAATGCCGAGCAGAAAGCGCGACGGAACATCGAGCGTTATGCGTAGAAGCCGCGCGAAGTCCCGAATTTCCTGCCGAAAGCTGCAGAATCACCGCGCGGGTTTGCGGGCGACGAAATCGATCAGCGCCGCGCGCCCGGAATGGCCCGCGCCCTCGTCTAGATCGGCATCGTAATCGGCCTGATGCAGCACCTCCCAGCGCGGGAAGGCGTCACGCAGGAGATCGAGATCGTAAAGCTGTTCCACGATCCCCGGGCCGCCCGTGCCGTAGCGCGGCTGGCGGCGCGCGAAGCCGTGGATCAAAGCGAGACCGCCGGGTTTGAGTGCGGTCGCAATGCCGTCGAAAATCTCTGCCCGAAAGGCGGGGTCGGCGAACTGGATGAAGCAGGCGAGCACGGCGTCGTATTCCCCCCGCGGCCAGTCGTAGCCGCGCAGATCGGCGTCGATCGTCTGCATAGACACGCCCCGCTCCTGCGCCAGTTCGGCAGCCTTTCGGCGCGCGTTTTCCGAGGGTTCTAGGGCGGTCACCTGCAGCCCGAGGCTCGCGAGATAGGTGCCGTTGCGACCTTCGCCATCGGCGATACTCAGAAGCCGCGCCCCAGGCGCGAGACGCCACGCCTGACGCGCCACGAAATCCGCCGGGGTCGTGCCATAGAGATACTCGTCTCCGGCGAATCTTTCGTTCCAGCCCATGCGCTCCTCCGGTTCCTCTCTTTGACATGGATTGCGACACGCCAAGGGACAAGGCGAAAGGGGCCCGGGAGTTCCCGCTCGGCGATCACATGCTCAGGATTTGGTCACGCGACGCTGATCGGGATGAAGAGATGCACCAAGTATATGCTGCGAGGAATGCACGACATGGCTCGCATGGCCGACGATCAGCGGATCGGGCGGTGTCGCAATCGAGGGATCCTTGTCGGGATAGTCCAGCGTCGAGAGGAAATGCTTCATGCAGTTCAGCCGCGCGCGCTTCTTGTCGTTCGACTTCACGATGGTCCAAGGGGCATCGGCGGTATCTGTATAGAAGAACATCGCCTCCTTCGCCTCGGTGTAATCGTCCCAGCGATCGAGGCTTGCCAGATCGATCGGCGACAGCTTCCAGCGCTTGAGCGGATCGGTTTCACGTGCCGTGAACCGGCGGCGTTGCTCCTCGCGGGTGACCGAGAACCAGTATTTGTAGAGCCGGATGCCCGAGCGCACGAACATCCGCTCCAACTCCGGGGTTTGGCGCATGAATTCGAGGTAGTCGTTGGGTTTGCAGAAGCCCATCACGCGTTCGACGCCCGCGCGGTTATACCAGCTGCGATCGTAGAAGGTCATCTCCCCCGCGGTCGGCAGATGCTCGACATAGCGCTGGAAATACCATTGACCCTGCTCCTCCTCGGAGGGCTTGTTGAGCGCCACGACCCGGGCGAAGCGCGGATTGAGATGCTCGGTGAAGCGCTTGATCGTGCCGCCCTTGCCCGCCGCGTCGCGGCCCTCGAAGAGGATCACGAATTTCTCGCCGGTCTCCTGCGCCCATTTCTGGACCTTGAGCAACTCGGCCTGAAGCTGCGCTTTCTCCGCCTCGTAAGCGGGGCGCGCCATTTTGCGACGATAGGGATATTTGCCCGTCTCGAAGGCCAGCCGCACCGCGTTGGGATCGACGCGCGGGAATTGCTTCGGGCCCGCCTCCTTCAGCAGGGCCTCGACGCCTGCGGGCGATCCCTCCGCCGGTCGGGAATGCGCGTCGACCGCCATCTCGGCGGCCGCGGCTTTTGCAGTCGTATCCCGTTCGGTCGTGGCCTGATCCTTCATGCCTATCCCTCCGTTGGCTGAACCTTGCGAAGCGTCGCGCAATCCCGCGTGATGTGCCTTGATACGTGTCAAAAACCCGTGTCTGCTGGCCTTCCGGCGGAAAAAAACGCCCCCAAAATCGCTCGAAACGAGGGAACGGACATGATCACGATCTACGGCAACTATCATTCGCGGGCGAGCCGGGCGCTCTGGCTGCTCGAGGAGTTGGGCCTGCCGTTCCGTCTGCGCCGAGTCGTGCAGGCGAACCGGTTCAAGGATCCGCTCGCGCCGGAGGTGCCGCTCAACACCCGCTCGCCCGAGTTCCGCAAGCTCTCGCCGATGGGCGCGATCCCGGTGCTGGAGGAAGACGGGTTGATCCTAACGGAGTCGCTTGCGATCAACCTGCATCTCGCTCGCAAGGCGGGCGGGCCCCTTGCCCCCGCGCATGAGCGCGAGCTGTCGCTGATGGAGCAATGGGCGCTCTTCGCCGCGACCTGGATCGAGACCGACGCGCTCGCGCTCAGCTTCGTCTATCGCCGCAAGGAACAGGACACGCCCGAGGGCAAGGCCGAGATCGCATCCCTCTGCTCGAAGCTCGCTCGCCCGCTGACGACGCTCGAGACCCATCTGGAGACGCATAGCCATATCGTGGGTGGCCGGTTTACCGTGACCGATCTCAATCTGGCGGAGGTTCTGCGCTACGGGCAGGACCACCCCGAGTTCCTCGCCCCCTATCCGCGACTGCAAAGCTGGATCAAGCTTTGCCAGAGCCGCAAGGCCTTCCGGGCAATGTGGGACAAGCGCGAGGCCGAGGCGATTTGATTCGGCGGGTTCGGCGTAACGTCTAGACCGAAAGGTATACGCGCAGGGATGCACGTCCGCGTCTTTGCTCAAACCATGGGCAGGCGCTTAGCCACCACTTCGCCTTTCGGTCAGGTCCGCCTTACCAAGCGGTCAGGATTTCCGCAGCAGGGCAAATTCAGGTTTGGCCAAGATCTTTCCCTTACGTCATCTTAACGGGGTGAAGAGGGTTAGAGGACACCATGCCTGCCTTGCTTGGATACAGCTTGTGTTTGAGTGCGACGCTGGTCGTGATCGCGGGCGATTTCATTCTGAAATCCGCGGTTGAAAGGGGGCACGCGCTGCATTCGCCGTCTGTCTTGCTCGGTGGCGCGCTTTATGCCGCCTCGGCAGCAGGTTGGTTTCTGGCCTTGCGGCAGGTGTCGCTGGCGCAAACCGGCGTGGCCCCGACGCTTTTCACGTTGATGGCTCTGGTGACGATGGGGGTCGTACTGTTCGGCGGAAAACTCGCCCTACGGGAAGTCCTCGGTATCGCAATGGCGGTGGGGTCGATGCTGCTCATGGCGCGCGTCGCTTGAGAGTCGGTCGTTTCCGGGGGTTGTGGGGCTTTCGGAACGCATCGGGGCGGAGGGGTCTTCTTGCTCCTCCGCCCCAACCTGCGGTATCTCTTGTTTAGAAAACTACAAGAGAAAGCGAGCAGCATGGCCGACGATCTTCTGACGCCCCAGACCGATTCCTATGACGCCTCCTCGATCGAGGTGCTCGAAGGTCTCGAACCCGTGCGAAAACGCCCCGGCATGTATATCGGCGGCACGGACGAACGCGCGCTTCATCACATGGTGGCCGAGGTGCTCGACAACTCGATGGACGAAGCGGTGGCCGGTCACGCCAGCCGCATCGAGGTCGAGCTGCTGGCCGATCACTCGATCGTCGTGCGCGACAACGGGCGCGGCATCCCGATCGACCCGCACCCGAAATTCCCCGGCAAATCCGCGCTGGAAGTCATCCTCTGCACGCTGCACGCAGGCGGCAAGTTCTCGGGCGATGCCTACGAGACCTCGGGCGGTCTGCACGGGGTGGGCGCTTCGGTGGTGAACGCGCTGTCGGATTCGATGGTCGTTCAGGTCGCCAAGAACAAGGAGCTATATGAACAGCGCTTCTCGCGCGGCATCCCGGAAGGTCCGGTCGAAAAGATCGGCGCGGCGCCGAACCGGCGCGGCACCACGGTCACTTTCCATGCCGACGAGCAGATCTTCGGCCATCACCGGTTCAAACCCGCGCGCTTGCTGAAGATGGTGCGTTCGAAGGCGTATCTCTTCTCGGGCGTGGAGATTCGCTGGAAATCCGAGATCGACGACGGCGAGACGCCGACCGAGGCCACCTTCCACTTCCCCGGCGGCCTCGCCGATTACCTGACCGAGACGCTGAGCGGCGCCAGCACCTATGCCGACCGCCCCTTCTCGGGCAAGGTCGAGTTCCGCGAGAAGTTCAACGTGCCGGGTTCGGTCGAATGGGCGATCAACTGGACGCCCTCGCGCGACGGTTTCATCCAGTCCTACTGTAACACCGTGCCCACCCCCGAGGGCGGCACCCATGAGGCGGGCTTCTGGTCCGCGATCCTCAAGGGCATCCGCGCCTATGGCGAGCTGGTGAACAACAAGAAGGCCGCGCAGATCACCCGCGACGACCTGATCACCGGCGGCTGCGCGCTGGTCTCGTGCTTCATCCGCGAGCCGGAATTCGTGGGCCAGACCAAGGACCGTCTGGCCACCGTCGAGGCGCAGCGTCTGGTCGAGGGCGCGGTGCGCGACCACTTCGACAACTGGCTGGCCTCGGACACGAAATCCGCAGGCGCGATCCTCGATTTCCTCGTGCTGCGCGCCGAGGAACGCCTCAAGCGCCGGCAGGAGAAAGAGACCCAGCGCAAATCGGCCACCAAGCGGCTGCGCCTCCCCGGCAAGCTGGTCGACTGTTCGGCCACTAACCGTTCGGGCACCGAGCTGTTCATCGTCGAGGGCGACTCGGCGGGTGGCTCGGCCAAGATGGCGCGCGACCGCAAGAACCAGGCGCTGCTGCCCCTGCGCGGCAAGATCCTCAACGTGCTCGGCGCGGCAAGCTCAAAGCTCGGCTCGAACCAGGAGATCAACGACCTGACGCAGGCGCTCGGCGTCGGCCTCGGCACCAAGTTCAACGTCGACGACCTGCGCTATGACAAGATCATCATCATGACCGACGCGGACGTGGACGGCGCGCATATCGCCTCGCTCCTGATGACCTTCTTCTTCACCCAGATGCGCCCGATGATCGATCAGGGGCACCTCTATCTCGCCTGCCCGCCGCTCTACCGCCTGACCCAGGGCGCCAAACGCATCTATGTGGCCGACGACGCCGAGAAGGAGGCGATGCTGGAGAAAGGTCTGGGCGGCAAGGGCAAGATCGACGTGCAGCGCTTCAAGGGTCTGGGCGAGATGGACGCGAAGGACCTGAAAGAGACCACGATGAATCCCGAGACGCGCAAGTTGATCCGGGTCACGATCCACGACGACGAGCCGAACGAGACCGGCGATCTGGTGGAGCGCCTGATGGGCAAGAAGCCCGAACTGCGGTTCCAGTATATTCAGGAGAACGCCCAGTTCGTGGAGGAGCTGGATGTTTGAGAGCCTCTTGGCAGGCCTTTCAGATCTAAGACCTTTTGCTTGGCGGACAGCTCTGGCATTTCTCGTTGTTTCTGGTGCAGTCTTATTTCTTCCCGGGAATATTAGAGAAACCTTTGGTTTGGCCAAAATTTTATCAACATCTCGGCCTGCAGTCGGACTGTTGTTTCTTCTGTCGCTTGGTATTTTAGCTGTGGAGGTCTTTGACTGGTTTAAGAAGAGTGTCACCCAGGCCATCGTCAATCGGCGCCACTATCGCTTTTTGAAGCACCACCTCGTCAATCTGTCGAATGACGAGAAACAGATACTTCGTAGTTTCATATCGGAAGATCGTTCGACGGCTGTGTTTCCTCTTTCATCTGGCACCCCAAATTTCTTGGAGGGGAAGAAAATACTAACTCGGTCCTCCCACCTCGGCATTCCCGGGGCAGGCGATCTTTTTGCATTCTCAATCCAGCCAGTAGCTTTGAAGATACTAAGAAAGCATCCGGATTTTCTGGACTGATGTCTGCCCGGGCGACCAGCCCGGGCAGCGCCCGACCCTCCCCCCGGGAGGGCGCATTGGCGATGCAGCCCACAGCCCCACCGTCCTCCGGGCTTGCAAGATAAACCGCTCAAACCAATCGACAGCGAAGCCCCCTACACCGCGACGCGCGGCGCGTTCGCCGCTGAAGGCTTCCAAAGGAAGCCCTCCGAGACGCGGCTCACCCCAAGGTCGGGCGCTGCCCCCCCTCACTCGGCACGAAACGGACGCGGGCTTGGATCATCTCCGGCGGCGCGATACCAAGGCGAGACACGTCACAACCTCCGGATCCCGACACATGCCGCAGATTTCTTCCGACAGCCTCAGCGTCACCATCGCCGATCTGGGCGCTGAGATGCAGGGGCTGAGCTATCAGGGGCAGGAGCTGCTCTGGGAGGGCGACCCGGCCTGGTGGAGCGGGCAGGCCCCGATCCTTTTCCCCATCGTCGGCCTTCCCGCGCCCGACGGGGTGACGATCGATGGAACGCCCCACGCGATCTCCAAGCACGGCTTCGCCCGCGACCTGCCCTTTCGCGTGACCGAGCTGACGCAATCCCGCTGCTGCCACCTGCTCGAACCCTCGCATGACACGGCGGCCTATCCGTTCGATTTCCGTCTTGAGATCGTCCACGAAGTCGTGGGGTCGGAACTGCGCGTCACCGCTACTGTGAGCAATGCGGGCGAGCGAGAGATGCCGTTTTCCTTCGGCTTTCACCCCGCGTTTCGTTGGCCGCTGCCCGGTGCGACCGGCCCGCATCGGATCGAGCTGAGCAACGGCGCGGAGCCTGCGCTCGCTCGGCTCGTGGATGGTATGCTGGGGCGCGCGCGGATGCCTTCGCCCTTCACGACGGGCGCGCTGACCCTCGATCCGGCACAGTTTGAAGACGACGCGATGATCTTCCCTGAAGGCGCGGGCGACGGGCTGCGCTATTGCGGAGAGGGCGGGCCGGTGCTCGATTTCCGCTTTTCCAACCTGCCCAATCTCGCGCTGTGGCAGAAACCCGGTGCGCCCTATATCTGCATTGAGCCGTGGCACGGGCTGCCTGCTTCGGAAGGCGCCGGGCCGGAACTGGCCGCGCGACTCGACAGCATGATCTTGCCCCCCGGCGGGCAGGAGACATTCGCGATGAGCCTGAGGGTAAGCGGATGATCCCCTACCTCGCCTACGGGTCCAACTTGCTGACCACCCGGCTTGCCGCGCGCTGCCCTTCGGCGCGCGTCATCGGCCATGCGGAGATCCCCGGACATTCGCTCGATTTCTCGAAACGCGGGCGCGACGGGAGCGCAAAGGCCACGATCACGCAGGGCGACGCGAGCACCCGAGGCGTGTTGTTTGAGATCGCGGAGAACGACATTCCAGCGCTCGATGCCGCCGAGGGGGCCGGGCTGCATTACGAGAAAATCGCGCTAGTACTCGAGGACGGCGCACGTGCCTTCACCTATCGCGCCTTGCAGCGCCGGGACGGGATCGCGCCGTTCGAATGGTATCTCGCCCTGATCCGCGCAGGGCGGCGCGAGCATGGTCTGGGTCTGGACGACCTCGCGCCGGTCGTGCCGATCCCCGACCCGGAGCCCGATCGCCCCGGCTTCATCGCGGCGCGCGAGGCGCTGGAACGGGCGGGCTATCGCGACTGGCGCAGCGCGCTCTGACCGATCGGGCGCATCGGCATCCCCGGCCCCGTCAGCACCGCTACCCCCGGCCCGACCAGCGACGACAGCTCCGGCCCGTCGCAATCCAACCCGCCGGTATAGGTGCCGAACGCGGGTAGGATCAGGTGATCGCGACCGATGAGAAACGCCCGATAGGCGCGCCGGGCGATCTTGGCTTTGGGATGGTAATGGCCGGAGAGGTCCGGCCCGACACCGGCGATATGGCGCAGCGTGAGCGGGCCGATCTGCGTCTCCTCGACGGTCCGGCCCAGGCCGATCGGATCGTGGTTTCCCGCGATCCATAGCAGCTTGGTCAGGGCCGCGAGCCGGGTTAGACGCCCGGCGATCTCCGGGGCGATTTCGCTCGCGGCCGCGTCGTCATCGAAGGCGTCACCAAGGCTGATCAGCCGCGAAGGCCGTAGGCGCAGCACCTCGGCCTCGAGCCGGATTACCGTGTCGAGGCTCTCGAAGGGCGGCAGCAGCGCACCGCCGCGCCGCGCCATCCGCTCGGACTTGCCCAAGTGAAGATCGGCCACGATCAGCGCGTCCTCCTCGCGCCAATAGAGCGCGCCCGACGGTTGCGCCTCGAACCGCTGCCCCGCGAAGGTGATCTCTCTCATTCCAGCCCCGCCTCGCGCATCATCGCCTGCGCCTCTTCTTCCATCAGTCGTGCCTCGCCCGTGCCGCCGCGAATGCCGACCTGCCCATGTTCGAGCAACAGCGGCGCGGCCAGCGGCGTCACATGCGGGGCGCGGATATGCACGATTCTCTGCCCTTGGGCCAGCATCTCCTCGATCCGCTCGAAATCGACAAGACCGCGGCTAGCCTCTTCGCGAGTGATGCGCAGAAGGAGGTGATCGGGATCGTAGCGGCGCAACGTGTCATAGAGGATGTCCGAGGAAAACGTCGCCTGTTTGCCCGATTTGCGCTGCCCCGGCAGATTGCGCTGAATGAGCCCTGCAATCGTCGCGATCGACCGAAACGCGCGCTTCATCACCGCGTTGCTCTCCAGCCAGTCGCGCAGGCCTTCCCGCAGACCTTCTGCCGACAGCAGCGGGGCGGGATCCTCGACCGGGTCGATCGACCAGATCAGCAGCGCGTAATCGGTGGCAACGAAGCCGAGCGGCCCCAGTCCCGCCTGCTCCATCCGGTGCGTCAGCAGCAGTGCGAGCGTCTGATGCGCGTTGCGCCCCGCGAAGCCATAAAGACAAAAGAATGCCCGTCCGCCGCGCAGGAAGGTCTCGCAGGTCAGTGTACCGGGTGCTGGCAGGGTCGAGATATCGCGCTGCAATGCCAGCCAATCGCGGGTGTGGGGTGGCAACTGGTCCCAGTCTTCCGGCGAGGCGATCAGCCGTTGCACCCGCTGCGACAGCTCTAGCGAGGTCGCCATCTTCAGCCCCGAGAAGACGGCGATCTTCGGCTCGCGCGTGGCGGCATTCGTCACCTCGACGACCATCTCGCGCAGGCTCTCGTAGCGCACCACCTGTCCGCCGATCAGGAACGTGTCGCCGGGGGAAAGAGACGAGGCAAAGCCTTCCTCGACCTCGCCCAGAGGCGTGCCGCCGCGCCGGGATTTGCGGCGGACTTTCAGCTTCTCGGTCTCGGTGATCGTGCCGATATTCATCCGCAGATCGCGGGTCGCGCGGGGGTCGCGGAGCTGCCATTTACCATCACGCTGCAGCAAGCGCTGCCAGCGGTCATAGGCCCGCAGCGCGTAGCCGCCCTTCGCGCAGAACTCGAGACAGGCATCGAAATCGGCGCGCGGCAGCGTGGCGTAGGGCCCCGCCCCCAGCACCTCGGCATAAAGCGCATCCGCCTCGAACGGCCCGGCGCAGGCGGTCAGCAGGATATGCTGGCACAGCACGTCGAGCGGGCCGCGCCAACGTCGTCCGCCGCCGTCGAGATCGTTCTCGCGCACGGCCTCCAAAGCGGCGGCGCATTCGACAATCTCGAAGCGGTTCGCGGGCACTATCCGGGCGCGCGAAGGCTCGTCATATCGGTGATTGGCGCGCCCGATCCGCTGCACGAGGCGTTTGACGTTCTTCGGTGCGCCGACCTGCAGAACCAGATCGACATCGCCCCAGTCGAGCCCCAGATCGAGCGAGCCGGTACAGACCACCGCGCGCAGAGCGCCATTCGCCATCGCCTCCTCGACCTTGTGCCGCGCTTCCCGCGAAAGCGAGCCGTGATGCAGCCCGATCGGCAGGGCGTTGTCATTCACCTCCCAGAGCGCCTGAAAGAACAGCTCCGCCTGTGCGCGCGTGTTAAGAAAAACGAGGCTGAGGCGTGCGTCCTCAATCGCCGCCATCACGTCGCGCGCGGCGTGCCGTCCGCCGCCGCCGGCCCAAGGCGCGGGGAGCTCGGTCGGCAACATCTCGATATCAGGCGGCGGGCCCGGGTCGGCCATGATCACCCGCGCGCCGCCCATGAAATCTGCGAGCGCCTGCGGGGCCTCGACCGTCGCCGACAGCCCGGTAACGGTCAGGCCCGGCGACAGGCTGCGCAACCGCGCGACGCCCAGCATCAACTGGTCGCCCCGCTTGCTTTCGGCCAGCGCATGGATCTCGTCGAGCACCACCCGTTTCACCCCCGCGAAAATCTTCGGCGCCTCGGGGTATGACAGCATCAGCGCGAGGCTCTCCGGCGTCGTCAGCAGGATCTGCGGTGGATCGACCCGCTGACGACGGCGCTGCGTGGCCGAGGTGTCGCCGGTGCGATCCTCGATCCGCAGGTCCAGCCCGATCTCGTCCACCGGCGCGCGCAGGTTGCGGGCGATATCCTTCGAGAGAGCCTTCAGGGGCGAGACATAGAGCGTGTGCAGGCCGTCATGGTTCTCCGCCAGATCGACGAGCGACGGCAGGAAACCGGCCAGCGTTTTGCCGCCCCCGGTCGGCGCGATCAGGAGCGTATCTTCGCGCGACGCCAGCACCTCCAATTGGTGTCTATGCGGCTCCCAGCCGCGGCTGGCGAACCAGTCGGAGAAGCGTTGCGGCAGGAGGGGCGTGGCGGCGGTGTCGGGCATCGGATGAAAGGTAGGTGAAGGCGGCGGATGCGCAAGCTTTGCCGCGTGTCTTCCGGGGGCGTCGCGCGCGCGCCGCGCAAGACCATCGTCTCCCGTATGAGGCGCCCTGCGTCGCGCCACGCGGCGCGCTCCCCGCTCAGGCTTCCACTGGAAGCCCGCCGAGACGCGCTCTCCCCAACATCTCGCACCATCGCACAGTCCACCCGCGCCATCTCGCCACTGTTCATCGGGCGATCCATGTTATATTCAGGCCCGCGACAGGAAATTGCCCGAGTCCCCTCGGGCGCGACAGAAACGGAAATCTTATGGCCTTTTATCGTTCCCGTAGATCCACCCATGGCCGCAACATGGCAGGTGCGCGCGGTCTGTGGCGCGCCACCGGCATGAAGGATGACGACTTCGGCAAGCCGATCATCGCGGTCGTGAACTCCTTCACCCAATTCGTGCCCGGTCACGTCCACCTCAAGGACCTCGGCCAGATGGTCGCGCGCGAGATCGAAAGCGCGGGCGGTGTCGCGAAGGAATTCAACACCATCGCCGTCGACGACGGGATCGCGATGGGCCATGACGGGATGCTCTACTCCCTGCCCTCGCGCGAAGTGATCGCCGACAGCGTCGAGTACATGGTCAACGCCCATTGCGCCGATGCGATGGTCTGCATCTCGAACTGCGACAAGATCACCCCCGGCATGATGATGGCCGCGATGCGCCTGAACATCCCGGTGATCTTCGTCTCCGGCGGCCCGATGGAGGCCGGCAAGGAAGGCGCGGAAATCATCGGTCACGACCTTGATCTGGTCGATGCGATGGTCGCGGCGGCCGACGAGAAATACTCCGACGAGGACGTGCTCGCGATCGAGAAGGCCGCCTGCCCGACTTGCGGGTCGTGCTCTGGCATGTTCACCGCGAACTCGATGAACTGTCTCGCCGAGGCGCTGGGGCTGGCCCTGCCCGGCAACGGCTCGATGCTCGCCACCCATGCCGATCGCAAGGAACTGTTCCTCGAGGCGGGCCGCAAGATCGTCGAGATCACGCGCCGCCATTACGAGCTGGAAGACAAGGGCCTGCTGCCGCGCGAGATCGCGACCTTCGAGGCCTTCGAGAACGCGATGAGCCTCGATATCGCGATGGGCGGGTCCACGAATACCGTGCTGCACCTGTTGGCGATCGCGCATGAGGGCAAGGTCGAGTTCACGATGGAAGACATCGACCGGCTGAGCCGCAAGGTTCCGGTGTTCTGCAAGGTCGCGCCGGCGAAGCAGGACGTCCATATGGAAGACGTCCACCGCGCAGGCGGTATCATGGGCATCCTCGGCGAGATGAACCGCGCCGGCCTGATCCACGAACACGTGCGCACCGTGCACTCGGAAACGATGGGCGAAGCGCTCGCGAAGTGGGACGTGATGGTGGCGAATGACGACGCCATCCACCAGTTCTATCGCGCGGCTCCGGGCGGCGTGCGCACCACGCAGGCGTTTTCGACAGAGAACCGCTACAAGGAGCTCGACCGCGACCGTAAGGGCGGCGTGATCCGCACCGCGGAACATGCCTTCTCGCAGGATGGCGGTTTGGCGGTGCTCTACGGCAACATCGCCGAGCAGGGCTGCATCGTGAAAACCGCAGGCGTCGACGACTCGATCCTGAAATTCTCGGGCCCCGCAAAGGTATTCGAGAGCCAGGACGACGCGGTGTCGGGCATCCTCACCGGCAAGGTCGTCGAGGGCGAAGTGGTCATCATCCGCTACGAAGGCCCGCGCGGCGGCCCGGGGATGCAGGAGATGCTCTACCCGACCTCCTATCTGAAATCGAAAGGCCTCGGCGCCAAATGCGCGCTGTTGACCGACGGGCGGTTCTCGGGCGGCACGTCGGGCCTCTCCATCGGCCATGTGAGCCCGGAAGCGGAAGAAGGCGGCACGATCGGCCTCGTCGAGACCGGCGACATCATCGAGATCGACATCCCGAACCGCACGATCAACCTCGCCGTGGCCGACAATGTTCTGGCCGCACGCCGCGAGGCGAAAGGGCCGCTGCCGTGGAAACCGGCAGAGCCGCGCAAGCGGGCCGTTTCGACCGCACTCAAGGCCTATGCTCTGCTGGCCAGCTCGGCGGCGAAGGGCGGTGTGCGCATCCTGCCCGATTGATCGGCTGACATCTCGATTTGAAACGGCCGTCCCTCGGGGCGGCCGTTTTCGTTCACGCGGCATCGCTCTCGGGAAGGCTTTCCTCCCAGCCGAGCCGCTTGCGGATCGCATGGGCGAGATAGCTCATTGCCAGGGCCGAGGCCCCACCCAGCACCGTCCCCGCGATCCGGCCCCATGCGTTCGACAGCGGCGCATCATTGCCCATCGAGACCATCACCACGATCAGCGCGGTCAGGAAAGCAACGAAGGTCGGGTAATGCGCGGGCGGAGCAAACAGGATCGCGGTCACGCCGAACATCACGTAGAGCCCCGGCATAAGCGCGCTGTGCGGCCCGAGCCCTAGCACAAGCAGGCTCGCTCCGACCGCACCTGCAAGCGTCGCGAGGCTGCGCACGAAGACGCGCTCCCACGTCATGCCCGGGCGCGGGCGCAACATCAGCAGCGCTGACAGCGGTGCCCAGTAGGGGTGGTTGATCGAGAGGGCGACCGCGATCCCGTAGGACAGCCCCACCGCGCCCATCGCCTGCAGCCCCTGCCCGATCAGCGAGTTGAGCGGCGCGATGCCGTCGGGCGGCACCTGCCCGTCGAGCGTTGGACCGGTTTCGGGCGCGAAGTATTTCCAGATCACCCGAACCGCCTCTTCCACGGCCAAGACCCAGACCATCGCGCCGCCGACGGCGAGCAGCACCGGCCCGGGCGACGGGATGAACTGTACGAGAAAGGTCGAGAGCGAGAAGAACAGCCAACTTTGCAGGAACAGCCACCACAGGCTCATATCTCGGCGTGACAACAAGCCCACCGCGAAGGCGCCGAGCAGCATTCCCGGTACGCTCAGCGCGACGCCGCCGATCATGACCTCCGCAGCGACCATCCCCGCGAAGATCCCGACGAGCTTACCGGCGATGTCGAGGAAGGTGACGGGCCAGCGGCGGTTGCGGATCGACTTGCCCTGCCCCGTCGAGGTGGCAAACCCCGCGCCGAGCGCCGCCAGTTCCTGCCCGCGCGGCAGGTCGAGCATCAGCACGATCCCGACCAGCCCACTAAGCGCCAGCGCTGCGGGCAATCCACGCGACCAGTTGAGCGCGGGCAGCCGCGAGATCGAGACATTGGGCAGGGACACCGTGAACACCTCTCAATGCAGCCAAAGCGCCTCATGGCCGCGCTGGTTCCCCGTTAGACGCCGATCCGGTCCAGAAGCCCCGCCACCATTCCGTGATAACCGGCCCCGAACAGGCGCAGATGCACGAGCGCGGGCCATAGCTGATAGATCGCCCGGCGCGCTTCCCAACCGGGCGGCAGCGCGCCGTAGCCCACGGCAAATTCCCGCCCCGGCGCGCCGAAGAGATGAAGCATCGCGAGATCGACCTCCGCGTCGCCGTAATAACATGCCGGGTCGATCAACCCGCTCAGGTGCCCCTGGTCGCCCAACACGTTTCCCGCCCAGAGATCGCCATGCAGCAAGGACGGGAACGGGCGTGGCGGCAGATGCTCGTCGATCTGCGCCGCGAGCCTCTCGACCCGGCGGGCGAGCGGCGCGGGCAGTTCGGGCAGCGACGGGCGCAGCCTTGCCTCGGCCCAGAACTCGGTCCATGTCGCTTGCCCTGCGTTCGGGATCGGCACCGGGCCGAAAGCGTAATCGACGGGCCAACCATAGGGCGTATCATCGGGCGCCCCCGGCGCACGGTGCTGGCGGAGAAGCGACTCGCCGAGTTCCAGCCAGCCCGCGCCCCTCAGCCCGCTGCTCTGGGGTAGCGCCTCCATAACGAGGCAGATCCGAGAGACCGCAAGCACCTTCGGCACCCGCGCGCCCGCCTCGGCCAGCGTTCGAAGCATTTCTGCCTCGGTCTCCGGGCTCGGCCCGCCCTTGGCGATCACCCGCTCCCCACTCGGCAGGTCCATCGCCAGAACCGGGCTCAGATCGCCGCCCGCCAACGGCTTGACCCGCTGCGGGGTCATATCCAGCAAGCGTGCAGCTTCGGTTCCTATCCGTTCGGCTTCGTCCATCTCGTCCTCCCGGTCCGCTCGGTTTGCCCGTTCCGTCGCGGCTACCGGCGAATATCCGCCCTGTGCAGCCCGATTACGGTTGCGTGCGTGCCCCCATCCGGTGCAAATGCCCTTTGTTGCCGTCGATCCGCTTCTCCTTTGCGGGTCAGCCCTTCGCGCAGCTTAGACATTCCGGACGCCTTCGTGTCGAGGACATGCGCGTAGCGCTCTCGACCCGTGGGACCGTCCGCTTTTACGTTCCCGTTCGGGAACAGTACGAGACCCTGACGGAGATTCCCCACACTCGTCTCCGTCGGGCAGCAGCCGCCGCGAACCCCTTGCGGCGGCTGCGTTCACCCGACCCCGCTCATCGCAGGAAGGCGTTCCCGGCGCGGCTCGCAGCAGTTGGCGTAACGGCCTCGCAAAAAGCGAAAGGATCAGCCACCAAGGGCTGATCCAGACAGCCAGCGCGAGCGCCAGCAGCAATAGGGTAGCAGAGCCGATAGGAACGATACGCAGGGCACTGCGCGGCTCGTCCCTTTGACTCCGCATCGTTCAAACTGTCGCCTTCGCGCCCTTCGGTCCGGCGATCAGCCAGATGATGAAGCCAATCACCGGCAGGATGATGATCAGCAGGATCCACAGCACTTTCTTGCCGGTGGACGCTCCCGAACCAAAGATCGACACGATGGCCCAGATGTCGAGGATGAGGACGATGAGGCCCCCGATCATGCTCAGCATAACTTCACTCCTTTATCGGTTCTTTCCGGCATTTGCCGGTTTTCCTTGGCGGGGAAACTTGCGTCTTCAACGCTTTGTTCCCCGCATTCCCCGATTCAGGCGGATGTGACAGGTCGCTGAGGCGGTCATGGGCCTGACACCGCCGGCTCCGCGACGGAATCGCCCCCCGCCTCAGCGCCCCGGAGTGAGTTTGCGGATCAGGACGTAGAAAGCCGGCACCATGAAGACACCGATGAAGGTTGCCGCCGCCATCCCGCCCAGCACGCCGATGCCGATCGCGTTCTGCGCCGCGGCCCCTGCCCCGGTCGCGATCGCCAGCGGCACCACGCCTAGCATGAAGGCGAGCGAGGTCATCAGGATCGGACGCAGGCGGAGCCGTGCCGCCTCGATGGTCGCGGGGATCAGCTCCTTGCCCTCGGCCTCGAGGTTCTTGGCGAATTCCACGATCAGGATCGCGTTCTTCGCCGCCAGACCGATGGTCGTGAGGATACCCACCTTGAAATAGACGTCATTCGACTGCCCGAAGACCCACGCCGAGACCAGCGCCCCCAGAACGCCCACCGGCACGGCGAGCATCACCGACAGCGGGATCGACCAGCTCTCGTAGAGCGCGGCAAGGCAGAGGAAGACGACCAGCACCGAGAGCGCATAGAGATAGGGCGCCTGATCGCCGGACTGGCGTTCCTGATAGCTCAACCCCGTCCAGGCGACCGCGTAGCCGCCGGGCAGGTCATTGACCAGCTGCTCCATCGCGTCCATCGCCGCGCCGGAGCTTGCGCTGTCCGACGCCTGGCCCGAGATTTCGATCGCATTGGCGGCGTCATAGCGCGACAGCCTTGGGGCGACCGATACCCATTTTGTCGTCGCGAAGGACGAGAACGGCACCATCTCGCCCGACGCGTTCCGCGCGTACCAGGTGTCGATATCTTCCGGCTGCATCCGGTAAGGCGAATCGGCCTGCACGATCACCGGGCGCAAGTTGCCGTTGAGGTCGAAGTCGTTCACCGATCTCCCGCTGAAGATCACCGACAGCATCGAATTTAGGTTGCTCAGCGTCAGACCGAAGCTTTCGGCCTTCTGCTGGTCGATATCCAGCTGCAGTGCTGCCTTGTCCTCATCGCCGCTGACCCGGACATTGGTCAGGCGGCTATCCGATTTCGCCTCGGCCACGAGCTGATCGCCTGCCTCCTTCAGCGCAGCGGTCCCGTTATTGCCCTGATCCACCAGATACATCTGGAAGCCCGAAGAATTGCCGATCCCGCGGATCGCCGGCGGTTGCAGAAAGAAGACCTGCCCCGCGCGCAGACCTGCGAAATGGGCGTTCGCCCGCCCCGAAATCGCGGCGGCGGTTTGATCCGCGCCAGTGCGCTCACCAAAATCCTTCAGCTTGGCGAAGACCATCGCAGTGTTCTGTCCGCCACCCCCGAAGGAAAACCCGAGCGTCGCGAAGACCGAAGCCACATCGGACTTCTCCTGCGTCAGCAGGTATTGGGTGATCTGGTCGACCACATCCGACGTCTGTGCCGTCGTCGACCCTTCCGAAAGGTTCACCATCGCCATGAGAACGCCCTGATCTTCCTTCGGAAGGAAGGAGGACGGCAGCCGGGTCATCACGCCCCAAGCGCCCGCCAGCACGAGAACCAGCACCAGCGCCATCAGGAAGGGTTTGCGCACGATGCGCGCGACCGCACCGGCGTAGCCGCGCTGCACTTTCGCGAAACCGATATTGAAAGCGCGCGCCGGCGCAATCGCGCGGCCCGTCGAGGGGCGCAGGAGTTTGGCCGCCAGCGCAGGCGTCAGGATCAGCGCGACCACGGCAGAGAGCACCATCGCGGTGATGATCGTTACCGAGAATTGCCGATAGATCACGCCCGTCGAGCCGGGAAAGAACGCCATCGGCAGGAACACCGCCGACAGCACAAGCGCCACCCCGATCAGTGCGCCGGTGATCTGGGACATGCTTTTCTCGGTGGCTTGTAGGGGACTGAGCCCCTCCTCCATCACGCGCTCGACGTTCTCCACCACGACGATCGCGTCATCGACCAAGAGGCCAATCGCCAGCACCATCGCGAACATTGTCAGCGTGTTGATCGAATAGCCCGCGACCAGCAGCACCGCGAATGTGCCCAGCAGCACCACGGGAACTGCGACGATCGGGATCAATGTCGCGCGCCATTTCTGCAAGAATACGAGGATCACCAGCAGCACCAGCACGATCGCTTCGGCCAGCGTGTGATAGACCTTCTCGATGGAAAGCTGCACGAAGGGCGAGGTGTCGTAGGCGATCTGGAACTTGACACCCTCGGGCAGCGACGATGACATCCGATCCAGCGTCGCACGCACTGCCGCCGCCGTATCGACTGCATTCGCGCCGTTCGCGAGGTTCACGCCGAACCCTGCCGCGTTCATGCCGTTGAACCTGGAATTGGTGCCGTAATTCTCCTGCCCGATCTCGATCCGCGCGACATCGCCCAGATAGACCGCAGAGCCGTCGGGTTCTGTTTTCAGCAGGATCTTCTCGAACTGTTCGACCGAGGTCAGCTGGCTCTGTGCGGTGATCGTGGCGGTGAACTGCTGGCCTTCGGTGGTGGGCAGATCGCCCAGCGAGCCGACCGAGACGGTGGTGTTCTGCGCCTGTACTGCCGCGGTCACGTCCGTCGGCGTCAGCTGGTATTGCTCGAGCTTGTAGGGATCGAGCCAGACCCGCATCGCGTAGCCCGAGCCGAAGACGTTGATCCCGCCCACGCCCGCAGTGCGCTCGATCGCTCCTTTCACTTCGGTGTCCAGAATGTTGCCCAGCTCGACGGTCGAATATTTGCCATCGGTCGAGACCAGTGCCCCGACCATCAGGATGTCCGAAGACGAGCGCGAGACATTCACCCCGGAGGTCTGCACCGCATCAGGCAGCGCATTCTCGACCTTGCGGATCTTGGTCTGCACCTCGTTCTCGGCATCGATCGGATCGACCGAGCCGTCGAAGGTCAGCGTCAGCCGCGCTGAGCCCTGGTTGGAAGAGCTCTCCATGTAGAGCAGCCCGTCGAGCCCGGTCAGCGAGTCCTCGATCGGCGTCGTCACCGAGTTCTCGACCGCCTGCGCGGTCGCCCCGGAATAGCTGGCGGAGATGCGGATCGTGGTCGGCGCGACCTCTGGATATTGCGAGACGGGAAGCTGCGTGAGCGCGTAGCCGCCGGCGAGCATCGTCACCAGCGCGAGCACGATCGCGAAGACGGGGCGATGGATGAAGAAGCGGATCATGCCGGGTTCACTCCGCCTTCGCCGTATCGGTCTCGTCACCCGAGGGGCTCGCATCCTTCACGACCCCCTGCGCGTTGATCGTCACCGGCACCGTCTTGATCTCGGCCCCGTCGCGCAGGTTCTTCAGCCCGTCGAGGATCACCTGATCGCCGCTCTCGATGCCGCCGGTCACGATCCACGCGTTCTGATAGGTTCCCGCCGTCGTCAGCGTCACCTTCTTCGCCGTGCCATCCGCGGCGACGAAGGCCGAAAGCGACCCATCCCCTTCCCGCGTGGTCGCGCGCTGCGGTACGAGGATCGCCTGTGTCGTGCCCAACGTGATCTTCGCGCGCAGGAACTGGCCCGGCAGGATCAGCCGGTCGGGATTGTCGAACTTGAACCGGAAATCGACCGTGCCGGTGGTCGAGGATACGGTCGCGCCGGGGCTGACCAGCGTGCCGGTGCCGTCGTATTCCTCACCGGTCTCCAGCAGCAGCGAGACCTTCAGTTGATCGCCGCGTTGAAGCGTACCCTGATCGATCCGTTGACGCACCCGCATGATCCGCGCCGCACTCTCGGAAACATCGACATAGATCGGATCGAGCCGCGTTACCGTGGTCAGCGCGTCGGACTGGTTCGCCGTGACCAGCGAGCCGACGGAGACGTTCGCCACATCCGGGTAGCCGTCGATAGGCGAGCGGATCACCGTGCGGTCGAGATTGAGCTGCGCAGTCTGAAGATCGGCCTCGGCACTCAGCGCGGAGGCTTTGGCCTGCGCGAGCGTGACCTTCGCGGTCTCCAGATCACTCACGGAGATCGACGTCTTCTCCAGCTTGGTATAGCGGTCCACTTGCGATTGCGCCGCCTGCACATTGGCGTCGGCGCTCGCCTTCTCGGCCTCTGCAGCGGTCAGCTCGGCCTGATAGGTGTCGTCGTCGATGTGAAACAGCGCGTCGCCCGTCGCGACCTTGTGACCCGCCTCGTAATCAATCGAGGCGATGGTGCCGGCGACGCGCGGGCGGATATCGGTCTGCTCATAGGCCACGGCGCGGCCCGGCAGGGTGACGGTATAGGGCACGGACCGTGTCTCGACCTGCATCACGCCGACCTCGGTCGGGCCACGCGCGCCGCCCGGCATTCCCTGCGCCAATGCCTGCGCGGCGACCCCGCCCGCAAGCAGCATCCCAAGCGCGGCGCGCCGCGTCATCCGACCAATGCTCATACTGAAACTCCTGTCCGCAGCCCGGTTTTCCCGGCGTTGTTCCATTTCTACGATAGGCCCGCTTGGTTCTGTCGCCACTCGCGCACGGCGGGAAATGCAGGAAACAAATGCTGCGAGCCGTGAGTCTCGGGAAAGACGGCTTGTCTTACTTATTGTTTTAAAATGTAAACTTTCCAATCAACGCAGCCGCTCGCGACATCCGCACCGCAATTCCGGTGTCAGTTCGCGCCCCGCTCGGAGTTCACGTATTCGCGAGATACCGGAGGCAAACCGCCTCGCGACCGCACCGCGTAAAAAAGGGCGCCGATGGCGCCCCTTTCAGCCTCTGTCCAAGGCAGTTCAGAGCGTGATGCGATAGAGCGCGAAGCCGCCCTCGCCGTCGCCCGCCTGCTCGATGTCGAGACCCCGGGATTTCACGTCCTCGACATAGGCCTGTGCCTTCGGGCCGGTCTCGAACAGCACCGTCGCGCCGCCCGCGGGCGCGAAGGACCAGTTCGCGTCGGCCTTCGGGTTGATCGTGCCCTTGTCGTGGATGTAGCGCACGATCACGTCGCGGTTGGTGTCGGGCGCACGGTAGATCACGGTCGAGCCGTCCGCGCCGGGGAAGCTGCCGCCCCCCGAGGCGCGGTAGTTGTTCGTCGCGATCACGAACTCGGCCTTCGGATCGATCGGCTTGCCCTCGAATTTCAGATCGACGATGCGGTTCGCGTCGGGGTTCACCGCCACGCCGTCCTTGTCGAATTTCGCGGGCTGGGTGATGTCGATCTGGTAAGTCACCCCGTCGATCACGTCGAAATTGTAGGACGGGAAATCGGGGTTCAGCAGCGTCGCGTCCTTCGCACCCGGCTCGATCTGGTTGAACATGCCTGCAGAGCGCTCCAGCCAGTCCTTCACCTGCGCGCCGGTGACCTTCACCGCCTGTAGCGTGTTCGGATAGAGATAGAGGTCGGAGACGTTCTTGATCGCCACCGGCCCTTTCGGAACATCGGTGAAGTAATCCGGACCGCCGCGCCCGCCGGCCTTGAACGGCGCCGCCGCCGACAGAAGCGGCAGCTTGCCTTCGGGCGTGCCCTCCAGCAGTTTCTTCACGTACCAGATCTGCGCGTTCGAGACGATCTGTACAGAGGGATCGTCGGCCACCAGCGCGAAGTAGGAATAGAGCGGCGCTTCGGTCTCGCCCACCTTGGCGCGGACATATTTGAGCGTCTCTTCATGCACCTGATCGGTGGCCGCGAGGATCGGCTTGTAATCGGTGGTCAGCGGCGTGATCGAACGATCCTCGCCGCGCGCGAAAATCGGGCGGATCTCGGAGCTATGGCTATCGATCTTCCACTTGCCGCCGTCGCGGCTCAGCATAAGGTCGATGAGCCCCATGTGGTTGCCCCAGAAGCCCGCCTGCACCGCGGGCTTGCCCTGAAGCGTGCCCTTCTCATTGTCGATCCCGGGGCCCGAGAAATCCTTGCCGGGGAAGTTACGGTGCTGGTGCCCGGTGATCACCGCGTCGATGCCGTCGACGCCTGCGACGTAGAAGGCAGCGTTCTCCATGCCGTCGGTCTGAGGACCGTTGTCGATTCCGGTATGGGCGAGCGCCACGACCAGATCGGCGCCCTCCTCGCGCATCTGCGGAACCCATGCTTTCGCGGCCTCCACGATGTCGCGAGTCTGGTAATTGCCCTCGAGATGCGCGCGGTCCCATTGCATGATCTGCGGAGGCACGAAGCCGATCACGCCGACGCGGATCGGCATCTTGTTTCCAGCCCCATCGGTCAGTTCGCGGTCGAGGATCAGGTAGGGCGGCAGGTAAAGGTCGTCCTCGCGCGGGGTCGCGCCCAGCTTATGGGCGAAGTTCGCGCAGACCATCGGGTAGTTTGCGCGGTCGTTCACCTTCTTGAGGAAATCCATCCCGTAGTTGAACTCGTGATTGCCCAGCGTGCCGCAATCATAGCCCAGCAGGTTCATCGCCGCGATGACCGGGTGGGTGTCGCCCTCCTTCATTCCCTTGGAGTATGCGATGTAATCGGCCATCGGGTTGCCCTGCATATAATCGCCGTTATCGAAGGTCAGGGTGTTGGCGGCTTCCGCGCGCACGCCTTCGATCAGGGTCGCAGTGCGCGACAGGCCCACGGTATCGACAGGCTTGTCGGCATAATAATCGTAGGGCCGGATATGGCAGTGAATATCGGTAGTACACAGCAGGCGCAGGTGGGCCTGACCTTCAGCCGCGCGCGCGGTGAACGGGTGGACCATCACGAGACCGCCCGCGGCGGTGGTGGTAACGAGAAACTGACGACGCGAAATAAGCGACATAGGGGGATCCTCCGAGACAATTGGCTCCTTGCCGGAGCGCTCTATCCGGGGATCGTAACAGTCTTTTGACCGATTGGACAAAGACCTTGCGTCAACCTGCGCAAATCCGCGTGAGCAGGCGATGCATCACCGCCCGCCGCACAAGATTTCAGCTCTCCGACAGCACCGCCTGCACTTCGGCCGCAGGGCCGGGATGGTGACAGAAGACCTGACGCCCGGCGACCTCCTCGGTCGGCGGTGTCGTGGCGCAGACCTCGCTCGCCCGCGGGCAGCGGGTGCGCAGCGGGCAGCCCGATGGCGGGTTCAGCGGGCTCGGCAGATCGCCTTCCAGCGCGATCAGGGTCTTGTTGCGCTCGATCTCCGGGTCTGGGATCGGCACCGCCGACAGAAGCGCCTGCGTGTACGGGTGCTGCGGCTCTGCAAAGATCTTCTCGGTAGCGCCCGCCTCCATCATCTGGCCCAGATAAAGCACCATCACCTCGTCGCAGACATGGCGCACAACGCTGAGGTCATGGGCGATGAAGATGATCGTCAGGCCCAGATCGCGGCGCAGATCTTCGAGAAGCGCGATCACCTGCGCCTGAATCGAGACATCGAGCGCCGAGACCGGCTCGTCGCAGATCAACAGCTTCGGCTCCACCACCAGCGCGCGGGCGATACCGATGCGCTGACACTGGCCGCCCGAGAACTCGTGCGGGTAGCGGTTGATCTGGTTCGGCAGAAGACCGACCTTCTCCATCACCTCGCGGACCTTCTGCTTGCGCTCCTTGCGGCCCATCTTCGGGCGATGGGTGCGCAGCGGCTCCGCGATGATCTCGCCCACGGTCATCCGCGGGTCGAGCGAAGCCAGCGGGTCCTGAAAGATCATCTGGATGTCGGAACGGTATTTCAGCATCTGCCGCGGCGAGAGCGGCAGCAGATCGGTCTTGCCCTCCCAAATGATCTCGCCCTCGGCGGGCAGCATCCGGATCAGCGCGCGGGCCAACGTGGACTTGCCACAGCCGGACTCGCCCACGATGCCGAGCGTCTTGCCCTGCTCCAGCTTGAAGTTCACGCCATTGACCGCGCGCAGCTTCGGCGGCTCGGTCCACGGCAGGTCCGAGGCGCGGCGGATTTCGAAAGTGACCCGAACGTCGCGGGCCTCGATCAGCGGGGTCGTCATGCGGCGGCCTCCTCGATCGTTTCAATGGAACGGTGGCAGGCGCGGGCGCGGCCCGGCGCGAACTCCGTCAGCGGCGGCATAACGTCGGCGCAGACCTCTTCGACGAAATCGCAGCGCGGGCAGAACGGGCAGCCCTTCGGCGCGCCGGTCATATTCGGCGGATTGCCCCGGATCGGGGTCATCGCGACTTCCGCATCGAGACGCGGCAGCGCGGCCAGCAAGCCCTTGGTATAGGGATGGGTCGGGTTGGCGAACAAAGGATCCACGGGCGACTGCTCCATCACCTGACCGCCATACATGACGATCGCCCGCTCGCAGAAGCCCGCGACGACGCCCAGATCGTGAGTAATCAGCACGGTCGCCATGCCCAGCTCGCGGCGCAGCTCGCCCAGCAGGTCCATGATCTGCGCCTGCACGGTGACGTCGAGCGCGGTCGTCGGCTCATCTGCGATCAGCACATCTGGTTTGCACAGAAGGGCCATCGCGATCATCACGCGCTGGCGCATCCCGCCCGAGAATTCATGCGGGAACAGACGCACGCGGTTCTTCGCGTCCGGGATCTTCACCAGTTCGAGCATATGCGCGGCCTCAGCCACGGCGGCGCGCTTGCCCAAGCCCTTATGCAGCATCAGCACTTCGGCCATCTGGTCCGAAATCCGCATATAGGGGTTGAGCGCGGTCATCGGATCCTGAAAGACCATCGAGATCCGGTCGGAGCGCAACTTGTTCAACTCGGGCTCGGGCAGGTTCAGGATCTCCCGCCCGTCGAATTTCACCGAGCCCGAGGCCTTCCCATTCGCGGCCAGCAGTCCGAGGATCGAGAAGCTGAGCTGCGACTTGCCCGAACCGGACTCGCCGACGATGCCCAGCGCCTCGCCGCGCTCGAGCGCGAAGCTGACGCCGTTGACGGCGTGAACCTCGCCCTCCTGCGTTGCGAACCGGACATTGAGGTCGTTGACTTCCAACAATGGCATATCAGCGCTCCTTCGGGTCGAGCGCGTCACGCAGCCCGTCCCCTACGAAATAGAAACCGAACAGGGTGGTGACGAAGAAGAACAGCGGGAAGGCCAGCTGCCACAGCGTGCCGTAGCTCATCGTCCCCGCCCCTTGAGAGATCAGCGCCCCCAGCGAGGTCTGCGGCTCCTGCACGCCGAGCCCGAGGAAGGAGATGAAACTCTCCGTCAGGATCATCAGCGGCACCAGAAGCGTCGCGAAGACCACCACCACGCCCACGAGGTTTGGCAGGATGTGGCGGCGGATGATCGTCGGCGCGGGCACACCAATGGCGCGCGCGGCCTCGACATAGTCGCGGTTCTTGAGGGTCAGCGTCTGGCCGCGCACGATCCGCGCCATCTCCAGCCAGGATATCAACCCGACGCCCACGAAGAGCATCCCGATCGAGCGGCCATACATGACCAGCAGCAGGATCAGCACGAACATGTAAGGGATCGCCAGCAGGATATCGACGAGGCGCATCATGAAGCCGTCGACGCGGCCCCCGAAATAGCCTGAGATCGCGCCATAGACCGTGCCCACGGACACCGCGATCAGCGTGCCGATCACGCCGACCAACAGCGAGATCTGCGTGCCCTGCACGGTGCGCGCGAACAGATCGCGGCCCAGATCGTCGGCGCCGAAGTAATGGCCGTTCGCGAAGGACGGCGCAGAGGCCGTGGCATCGCCCATCACGTTGTAGTCGATGTCGGAATTGTTCCACGCCGCGATCAGGTTGCCGAACAGCGCGAAGGCCACGACGAAGACGAGCAGCGCCAGCCCGAAGATCGCGGCCTTATTGTTGAAGAACCGCCGGCGCGCGTCCGCCCAGAGCGAGCGGCCCGCCACGTCTTCGCGGCTCGTTGCCTCGGCGAGCGAGGTCATCTTGGATTCGTCTATGACCATGTCAGTACCGGATTTTCGGGTCGATCCATCCGTAGACGATATCGACGACAAGGTTGAACAGGATGGTCAGCGTGCCCAGCAGGATCGTGATCCCCATCATCACCGCGTAATCGCGGTTGAGCGCGCTATCCACGAAGCTTTTGCCGATCCCGCCCGTGGTGAAATACACGTCCACGATCACCGAGCCGGTGATCATCGAAACGAACGCCGGACCAAGATAGGAGATCACCGGCAGCAGCGCGGGTTTCAGCGCGTGACGCATGATGATCTTGCGCTTCGGCAGACCCTTGGCCCGCGCGGTGCGGATGTGGTTTGAGCTCAGCGTCTCCAGCATCGACGAGCGCGTGATCCGCGCGATCGAGGCCATGTAAGAGGTCGAAAGCGCGATCACCGGCATGATCCAGAAGCGCGGATCGTCGAAGCTCCAGCCGCCGCCGGGCAGCCAGTGCAGCGACAGCGTAAACACCAGCACGAGGATCGGCGCCATCACGAAGTTCGGCAGCACCTGCGCGCCGATGGAAATGCCGACGGCGAGGTAGTCGAGCCACGAGTTGCGCTTGATCGCGGCGGTGACGCCGAGAGTGACGCCGACCAGAACGGCGGCGATGAAGCTGAGGAAACCGTAGGTCAGCGTGACCGGGAAGCCCTGCGCGATGATGTCGTTCACCGAGCGGTCCTTATACGAGAACGAAGGCCCGAAATCGAAATGGGCGACCACGTTCCACAGATAGGTCGCGATCTGCTTCCAGAGCGGCTGGTCGAGCCCGTATTTCGCGTTGAGATTGGCGAGCACCTCGGGCGGCACGGCCCGCTCCGACGAGAACGGCCCGCCAGGCGCCGTGTGCATCAAGAGGAAGCTCGCGATGATGAGCACCAGAAGCGTCGGGATCGCGATGGCGAGACGCTTGAGAATGTAGACGATCATAAGAGTGTCCCGAAATAAGTCGGGCGGGCCGATCGCGCGGCCCGCCCGTTATCGTTTCAGCCGGCTTACTTTGCGACCTTGTACATGTTCTTCGCGTACCAGTTCAGCTGGACGTTATCGAACGGGTAGCCCTTGATCTGCGGGTTCAGCAGCATCGGCAGCGAGTAGGCGTAGATCGGCGCGAGCGGCATGTCCTCGGCGAGGATCTTTTCCGCCTTGGTATAGTCCTCCTGCGGATCTTCCGCCGTCTTCGAGTCCTTCATCAACTTGTCGTATTCGGAATTCGACCACTGACCCGAGTTCTGATCCGACCACGAGGTGTTCACGTCGAGATAGGTCGAGGCCTCGTTGTAGTCGGCGCACCATGCGGTACGGGCGACGTCGAAGTCATGCTGCCCGTTGAGCTTGTCGAGATAGACCTTCCACTCGTAGTTCTCGAGCGTCGACTTCACGCCGATCTGCTTCCAGAACTGCTGCACCGC
Organism: Thioclava sp. JM3; assembly: GCF_002213185.1. Classification (NCBI taxonomy): domain Bacteria; kingdom Pseudomonadati; phylum Pseudomonadota; class Alphaproteobacteria; order Rhodobacterales; family Paracoccaceae; genus Thioclava; species Thioclava sp. JM3. The sequence goes on along the minus strand of NZ_NBOB01000002.1, from coordinate 223,135 downwards.
GATCGCGATTTTCTTGTGGTCGGCCGAGGTGTTGTACATGATCCGCAGGTTCAGCGGGTGATCGGGGCCGTAGCCGGCTTCCTTCAGAAGCTCCTTGGCCTTGTCCATCCGTTCCTGCTGGGTCATGTCGGCATAAGCCACGTCCGGCGCCTTGAAGTTCGCGGTCGCCCAGTGGGTCCAGGTATAGGCCGGTTTCTGGCCGCCCTTGAGGATCTTGTCGACGATGATGTCGCGGTTGATCGCGTAGGACAGCGCCTTGCGGACCTTCACGTCCTTCAGCGCCTCGGGGCCGTTCGGGCCGACGTTGAAGCGGTAGGCGTAGACGCAGGAGCGCGGCGGAGCGTGCGCGGCATCCGGATACTCATCTTTCAGACGCGGATACTGACCCGCCGGGGTCTGCACGAAGTCCAGCTCCCCCGCCTCGTAGCGCGTCAGTGCCTGGTCGTTGTCCTGGATCGGGATGAACTTCAGATCGGTCAGCGTGACATTCGCGGCATCGTAATAAGCGTCGTTCTTCACCAGCTCGATCGAGTCGCCGATTTTCCAGCTCTTCAGCTTGTAAGGACCGTTGACGACCATGTTCTCGGGCTTGGTCCAGTCGGAACCGTATTTCTCCACGACTTTTTGCGGCACCGGGAAGGTCGAGGACAGAACGAGCATCTGGCGGAAATAGGGGATCGCGCTGTCGAGCGTGACCTGCAGCGTGTGGTCATCGAGCGCCTTCACGCCAAGTTCGCTCGGCTTCTTGTCGCCCGCGATCACGTCATGGGCGTTCTTCACCTGCATCAGCTCGATATACCACGAGTATTGCGAGGCGGTCGCCGGATCGGCGAGGCGCCGCCATGCGTAGACGAAATCCTGCGCGGTGACGGGATCGCCGTTCGACCATTTCTCGTCGCGCAGGTGGAAGGTGTAGGTCTTCTTGTCGTCGGAGACCTCGTAGCTCTTGGCGAGCGCAGGCACGAGATTGCCGTGATCGTCTTGCTGGTAGAGACCTTCGAACATCTGCTGAAGAACGTCGTTACCGTCTTTCGAGGTGCTCAGATCGGGATCGAGCGTCTTCAGATCGTCCTGCAACCAGTAGGTAAAGGTCTGGTCAGCGGCGAGCTTGGTGCCTTCGGGCACTTTGCTCGACTGGGCGAGAACGGGTGCGGCGCTGCCCAACATCAGGGCAAAAGCGGAGATCGCGGCAATCGACTTCAAGGGATACCTCCATTTCCGGGGTCCGGTCGCGCGCAACGTTAAGGCGAGCGCGGGGCCCCGTTTTTTCGTTGATAGGGCATCAAGGGCATGATCGCGGCATGGCGCAAGTCTGACGTAACGGTGCTCACACCCATGTGAGAGCGCATTTCGCGGGCCTCCGGGAAATCTTTTTGAAACTTGCGCGAGGCCCTTTTTTTTCGCAACGAACGCCAAGCCCCGTTGCCCGCACCCAAGCCTCCCCGCGCCGTTCCCCTTCGAATCCCTGCGCCCGCGATGCATCCACTCGCGCGCCCCTGTGCGTATGTATTTTGACACACTCGAAAGTTGTCCTGCGTGACCCCTCCGAAAGACCCACTATTGACCAGCTTCGCCCCTCCGCTAGCTACCCTTGGCGTTACAGCCGCGACAGAACGGACTCCGAATGGCCGAACCCGAACAAGCATCCCCGCTTTCGCCCACCCGCCGCTGGGCCGCCGCAGCCGTGTTGCTGCTGGCGAACTTCATGAACCTGATCGACATCACGATCGTCAACGTCGCCCTGCCGTCGATGAAGGAAGAGTTGTCGGCCCCGCCGAACCTGATCGAGTGGATCGTCGCGGGCTATACCTTCTCCTTCGCGATCCTGTTGCTGCCGGCGGGACGGATGGGCGACTTGCTGGGACGGCGCAAGCTGTTCGTCTCGGGCATCGCGCTGTTCACTACCGCCTCGCTGATATGCGGCATCGCCCCGGGGATCGGCACGCTGGTCACCGCACGCATCGCGCAGGGCGTCGGTGCCGCGATCATGACGCCGCAGACGCTGGCGCTGGTGCCGCGCTTGTTCCCGCCGGAGCAGCGCGGCGCTGCCTTCGGCCTGTTCGCGCTGACCGCCGGGCTGGCCTCGGTGGCAGGGCCGATCATGGGTGGGTTCCTGCTCACCGCCGATATCTACGGGCTCGGCTGGCGTCCGATCTTCCTCGTGAACATTCCCCTCGGCATCGCCACCTTCATCGCCGCGCTGATGCTGGTGCCCAAGGGACAGGGCAACCGCAAGCTGGGCATCGACAAGGTGGGCATCGCGATCGCCGCCGTGGCGATGCTGGCGCTGCTGTTCCCGTTGGTCGAGGCGCCGTCGATCGGCTGGCAGGGATGGATGTATCCGATGATGCTCGCGGCCCCGGTACTTGGCTGGATCTTCATCCGCTGGCAACGTCATCAGGAAGAGCGCAAAGCCCCGCAGCTTCTGCCGATGCGCCTGCTGCGTTCCGGCTCGTTCCTGTCGGGCAGCCTTCTGAACGCGGCGCTATTCACTGCGGTACCGAGCTATTTCTTCACCATCGCCCTCTACCTGCAGGCGGGCTACGGGCTCACCCCGCTGCAATCGGGCCTGACGACGACGCCCTTCCCGGTCGGCGTCCTGCTTGCTTCGGCCACGACCGGCTGGTTCGGCGACCGCTGGATACGCTGGCGCGTGACCGGAGGCGGCATGCTGCTCGCGACGGGCTTTGCGGGCCAGCTATGGGCGATCTGGTCGATGGGCGACGCGATCAGCTGGTGGCGAATGGCACCTTGGTTCTTCCTTGGCGGCTTCGGCATGGGCAACACGGTGTCGCCGCTGTTCCAGGTCGCGCTCTCGTCGGCGGACAGCAATGACAGCGGCTCGGCCTCGGGTGCGGTGCAGGCGCTCCGTCAGGTCGGAATCTCCTTCGGGATCGCGATCATGGGCGGGATTTTTTTCGGCATGTTGGGCGGCGCGGATCAGGGCGATCACGAGGCCTATCGCAGCGCGATGATGTCGGCGATCGGCTACGCGCTCGTTGTAGCGACGGGGGTGATCCTCACACCGTGGTTCACGCCGATGAAGCTGGAGCGCGCCAAGGACTGACGCCTCCGCCCTCTCGCGCGATGACACGATCGTGCGCGCCAGCCCTACCCTGCGACGCTCGCCGCGAGCGCGGCGCGCCCCATCTACCCGGACCAGAGGGGCCGTCCGAACCGGGCCCCCGACAGATGCGAAAGGAGCGATCCATGCGTTACAGACCTCTCGGCCCCAGCGGCCTCCTCGTCTCGGAACTTTGCCTCGGCACGATGACCTTCGGCGGGTCGGAGGGCATGTGGGGCCAGATCGGCCAGCTGCGGCAGGATGACGCCGACGGGCTGGTGAAGACCGCGATCGACGCAGGCATCAACTTCATCGACACCGCGAATGTCTATGCCGGTGGCGAGAGCGAGCGCATCCTCGGCCAGAGCCTGCGCAATCTCGGTATCGCCCGCGACGAGGTCGTCATCGCGACCAAGGTGCTCGGCCCGATGGGCGAAGGCATCAACCAGCGCGGTGCATCGCGCTATCACATCATGGAGCAGTGCAAGCAGAGCCTGGAGCGGCTGCAGCTCGACCATATCGACCTCTATCAGATCCACGGCTTCGACCCGATGACGCCGATCTCGGAAACGCTGGAGGCGCTGACTACGCTCGTTCAGCACGGCCATATCCGCTATATCGGCCTATCGAACTGGGCCGCATGGCAGGTAATGAAGGCGATCGGCATCGCCGAGGCCCGCAAGCTCGCCCCGATCCTGTCGCTGCAAGCCTATTACACGATCGCCGGGCGCGATCTGGAACGCGAAGTGGTGCCAATGCTGCGCGACACCGGCATGGGCCTGATGGTCTGGAGCCCGCTCGCAGGCGGTCTGCTGTCCGGCAAATACGACCGCGACGGCAAGGGCTCCGACGGGCGCCGCGCCAATTTCGACTTCCCGCCGGTCGAAAAGGACCGCGCTTTCGACCTGATCGACGCGATGCGTCCGATGGCGGAGAAGCGCGATGCGAGCGTGGCGCAGATCGCGCTGGCATGGCTTCTGCATCAGGAAGTAGTCACCAGCGTCATCGTCGGTGCGAAGCGCGAGGACCAACTGACCGACAACATCGTCGCGACGAAGATCAGGCTCGACGCGGACGAGTTGGAGAGCCTCGACAAGCTCAGCGCCTTGCCCGCGGAATATCCCGGCTGGATGCTGGAGCGTCAGGGCGAATACCGTCAGCGCTGAAATAGGGGCGCACATCTCTCACGACACCGCGGCGGGCGGGGCGACGAAATCGCTCCGCCCGCTTTTTCGTGCTGCTGCATCCTCTAGCATGCTGGCCACCAAAGCGGCAGAGGCCCCCGTGCCAAGCGCGTTCCTGCGCCCGGGGCTCAAATCAGTTCAATTTTCATGGACCTCAAAAGACACACCGCGCGTTGGGCGATAAAGCACCTACCAAGGAGAGTTCCGTTGGCACATTCCCGCTCAGCGTCACGGCCACGCAGCATCCTAACTGTTTTGGGGGCGCTCGTCGGCGCCGCCATCGCGATCTGGAATTACGTCACCCCCATGACCGGCGTAACCGGCACGTTCGGCGCAGGGCTGGTGATCGCCTCCTCCGTTTTGATCGCTCTCGCAGGGATCGCGATCCAGATGACAGAGCCGGGCGGAATCCGCACGACATTGCGCGTCCTCGTGGCGCTCGGCCTGATCGGCACCGCTGCAGCTGGCTATTTCCTGCATGAATGGTGGCTGATCGCGGCGATGGGCGTCGTGCTGATCGGCCTCATTTACGACATCGCCTCGAGCCGGGGCGCGCGTTCGAAAGGAGCTTACGCATGAACCGCAAGACCGTCTCGCTCGCCTTCGCCCTCGCCTTCTTTGCGGCCGCCGGGTACGCGCAGGACACGACCGCGACCGACAGCACCGCAACAGATACGACGACCCAACCCGCAGCCGACAGCGGCACGACCGATACCGGCACCACGTCGGGCACGGATACGGCAACCACGGATGCAGCCACGCAATCGGACACGTCCGGCACGGGCGCCGGTACGAACTCGAGCACCGACGCCGGCACGAACACCGATACGGGCGCTACCGCAGACAGCGGTTCCACGGAGACGGGTTCCACGGGCACCCAATCCGACACCCAAACCAATCAGAACCAGCAGACCAACGACCCTGCCGCCAACGAGTCCACGCCTTCCGGCCCCGAGGCCAGCGCGGATCAGGCCAAACCGGTGGCGGATAGCGTCGCCCAGCCGATGCTCGCCAGCGGCACGCGCGAGCGCAACGGCAAACCGCTGGTGCCCGAGAAGCCCGTCTGGAACAGCTTCCACGGCCAGCTCTCCGCACAGAAATATTCGCCGCTGACCCAGATCAATCCCGACAACGTGGGCGATCTGGAAAAGGTCTGGCAGGTCCATACCGGCGACGTCTCAGATGGCTCGGGCGACAAGCCCGCGACCGTTTGGTCGGCCACGCCGATCTTCGCCAATGATACGCTCTATATCGGCACGCCCTTCTACCGCGTGCTGGCGCTCGACCCGGCCACGGGCGAGCAGAAATGGGCCTTCGACACGAAATCCAAGCTGGAGGCTCTGACCCAGCCCGCGCTGAAGAACCGCGGCGTCGCCTATTGGCAGGCCGAGAACCCGGTCGCGGGCAAGGTCTGTCAGAAAATCGTCTATATCGGCACGATGGACGCGCGGCTCTTCGCGCTCGACGCCGATACCGGCAAGCCCTGCCCCGATTTCGGCAAGGACGGCGTGCTGGACGTGAACCAGTGGAACACGGTCAATGACCGCTTCCCGCTTTCGGTTCTGCAGCCGCCGACGGTTGCGGGCAATCACCTGATCCTCGGCTGGGCCGGTCAGGACTGGGAATGGGCCGAAGCTCCTCCCGGTGCGGTCTTCTCAGTCGATGCGCAGACCGGCAAGCTGCAATGGTCCTTCGAGACCCTGCCCGAGAACATCCGCCGCAAGACCGGCACCGCGAATGTCTGGACCGCGATGTCCGTCGATCCGGGTCTGAACATGGTGTACCTCCCGGTGGCCTCGCCCTCGCCGAACTATTGGGGCGGCAACCGAACGCAGCAAATCCCCTACGCAACCTCGACCACCGCGCTCGATCTCGATACCGGCAAGGTCGTCTGGTCGCGCCAATGGGTCCACCACGACATCTGGGACTATGACATCAACTCCGCGCCGACGCTGATGGACATCACCGTCGACGGCAAGGAAATCCCGGCGCTGATGCAGGGCACCAAGATGGGCTTCCTGTTCGTCGTGAACCGCGAGACCGGCGAAGATGTCTGGCCGATCGAGGAACGTCCCGTCCCTCAAGGCGACGGCACGGTGAAAGGTGAGGTCTATGCGAAGACCCAGCCCTTCCCGACCAAACCGGCGCCGCTTCTCGACCAGTCGAAAAAGCCGGAGGTCTGGGGGATCGCCGATCTAGTTTCCGGCGGCGCCTGCTCGAAGCTGTTCGACAACCTCACCTACAAGGGGATGTACACACCCCCGACCACCACCGGCGAAGGCACGCTGGCCTATCCCGACAGTGCGGGCGGCGTGCAGTGGGGCGGCGTGGCCTTCGATCCGAACGCTCAGATCGCAGTCGTGAACACCTCGCATATCGTGCAGTACATCAAACTGTGGGAGCGCCAGAACTACGAGAAGAACGCCAGCGGCTCGGGCAACGAAGCGGGCTTCTACCCGCAGAAAGGCGCGCCCTACGGCATGAGCCTCGGCAACGCGCTGAACTGGCTCGGGATGCCGTGCTGGAAACCGCCCTTCGGCGAGCTGGTCGCGATCGACATGCACACCGGCGACGTCAAGTGGCGCAAGCCGCTGGGCAGCTCGCAGAAATACGGGTTCTTCATGCCCGAGAGCATGGGCTCGCCCACGATCGGCGGTCCGGCGGTGACCAAGTCGGGGCTGATCTTCATCGGCGCGACGATGGATGCCAAGGCGCGCGCCTACGACATCCAGACCGGCAAGGAACTGTGGTCCTCGCAGTTGTCGGCCCCGGTCGTCGCGAACCCGGCGATCTACGAGTACAAGGGGCGCGAATACGTGGCCTTCATCTCGGGCGGCAACTCGATCCTGAAGCCCGCCGTGGGTGATCTGGTGGCCGTCTACGCGCTGCCGCAGAACTGATCGCGGCGCAAAACACTGGGCGGGCGGCGCGGCACGGACCTCGCCCCCGCCCAAGACGCGAACCGCGTCCGCAAAGCCCTCACCGCAACGTGAGGGCTTTATCTCAGGAACCTGTGCCGCGCGCGCGGTGTTCCACATTCAGCCGGTTTGAGCGCCTGCCTCCCCAGATGGCTGCGCCAAGCCCGAATTCCGGACAAGGGGGACCCCATGAAGGTTTCATTTCACGTCAATGGCGAGGCGCGCGCGCTAGACCTCGATCCGCGCGTGACGCTGCTCGACGCGCTGCGCGATCATCTACAACTCACCGGCTCGAAGAAGGGCTGCGATCATGGCCAGTGCGGCGCCTGTACGGTGCTCGTCGATGGCCGCCGGGTGAATTCCTGCCTGAGCCTCGCAGTGATGCATGAAGGCTCCGAGATCACGACGATCGAAGGGCTCGGCACGCCCGAGAACCTCAACCCGCTGCAGCAGGAATTCGTTTCCTGCGACGGCTACCAGTGCGGCTATTGCACGCCGGGGCAGATCATGTCGGCGACGGGCATGCTGGCCGAGGCCAGGGAAGGCGCGCCCAGCCATGTCAGCGACAGCCTCACCGGCACGTCGGAACTGACCGATGCCGAAATCGCCGAGCGAATGAGCGGCAATCTCTGCCGCTGTTCGGCCTATCCCTTCATCCGCGAGGCCATCTCGCGTGTCGCCGAAGCGGAGGAGAAACAATGAGACCTTTCGATTATCTCCGCGCCAACGCACTCGATGACGCGGCCTCCAAGGCGGGTGACGGCGCGCAGTTCATCGCCGGAGGCACCAACCTGCTGGACCTGATGAAGCTGCAGGTGATGACCCCCGAGACGGTTATCGACATCAACCATATCGACGGGCTGGACAAGATCGAGCCGCATGAGGGCGGGCTGAAGATCGGCACGTTGGTGCGCAATGCCGACCTTGCGGCCGATCCGCAGGTGCGCCGCGCCTATCCGGTGCTGTCGCGCGCGCTGCTCGCCGGCGCTTCGGGACAGATTCGCAACAAGGCGACCACGGGCGGCAACCTGCTGCAACGCACGCGCTGCCCCTATTTCTACGACCCGGCAATGGCCTGTAACAAGCGCAACCCCGGCGCGGGCTGTGCCGCCAAGGGCGGTGTCAGCCGCATGCTCGCGATCCTGGGCACCTCGGCCGCCTGTCGCGCAGCCCACCCCTCCGATATGGCGGTGGCGATGCGCGCGCTCGATGCGCAGGTGGAAATCCGTGGCACCGATGGAGCGACCCGCACCGTGGCGCTGGACGAGCTTTATCAGCTGCCCGGCGAAACCCCGGAGATCGAGACCTGCCTCGAGCCGGGCGAGATCATCACCGCAGTGATCCTCCCTGCCCCGCAGTCGAACGCGACGCAGAGCTATCGCAAGATCCGCGACCGCGCCTCTTACGCATTCGCGCTCGTCTCGGTCGCCGCCGTGGTCGAAATGGACGGCGAGACGATCAAGACCGCCTCGCTCGCTTTCGGCGGCATCGGCGCGCGCCCCTGGGCGGATGCGCAAGTCAACGCGATGCTCGAAGGCGAGCCCCCCTCGGAGGAGTTGTTCGGCAGGGCCGCCGACGTGCTGCTGGCCGACGCTGTCATCGACGAGGGCAACGATTTCAAACGCGAGATGACCCGCCGCGCATTGGTCGCGGTGATGCGCGAGGCGACGGGCATGGCCCCGGCCTCGACCGGAACGGACAAGGTGGAGGCGCTGGCATGAGCGACACGTTCACGATGGATGAAGCGCAGCCACGGCTGCTGGACGAAACCAATCAGGGTCTGGTCGGCGCCCCGCTCGATCGTCCCGAGGGCAAGCTGAAAGTCACCGGCACCGCGCCCTATGCCGCCGAATTCGCGCTTGAAGGCATGGTCCACGGCGTGATGCTGCGCGCGACGATCACGCGCGGCAAGGTCACCGGCTTCGACGAGAGCGAAGCGAAGAAACTGCCCGGATATGTCGGGCTGTTCCACGGGCCGAAATTCGTTCGCAACCCGGCGCAGGGCATGGCGGGTGCGTCGCCCGTGCAGCCCGGAGACCGCATCGATTATCACGGCCAGCCGATCGGCCTCGTGGTCGCGGAAAGCTTCGAGACCGCGCGCGATGCCGCCGCACGGATCAAGATCAGCTACGAACAGAACCCCGGCGCACCGGTCGACCCGGCCGGGGTGGATCTCGAACTGAACGAGGGCCGCGAAAGCATCCAGGGCGACCTCGACGCCGCGATGGAGAAGGCCGCGCAGTCGGTGGATATCGAATACACCACCGCTGGTCACGTCTCGGCGGCGATGGAGCCGCATGCCGGTATCGCCGAGTGGAAGGACGGTCGCCTTGTTCTACATGGGTCGCTGCAGATGGTGCGATTCAACAAGGAGGAGCTGGCCGATGCGATTGGCGTCGAGTCGGACAAGGTGCATATCCTCGCGCCCTATGTGGGCGGCGGGTTCGGCTCCAAGCTGGGCATTTCCTCGGAACATATCGCGGCGGCGCTGGCCTCGCGCGAGCTCGAACGCCCGGTGCGGATCGTGCTGAGCCGTCAGACCGTTTTCGACGCCGTGCTGCGCCGCACCGAGACCTGGCAGCGTCTTCGTCTCGCCGCCGACGAGAGCGGCAAGCTGACCGGGATCGGTCACGAGGATCGAGTCTCCAATCTCGAAGAGGAAGCCTTCTCCGAACCGGTGAATGCCGCGAGCCGCTTCATGTATGCCGCGCCCAACCGGGTGATGCGTCAGCATATCTCTCGCAATCACCGCACGCCCTCGGGCTCGGTCCGCGCACCCGGTGAAGCGGTCGGCACCTTCGCAATGGAGACTGCGATGGACGAACTCGCGGAGAAGCTGGGTATCTGCCCGGTGGAACTGCGGCTGCGCAACATACCCGAAAAGCATCCCGAAACCGGTCAGGCCTATTCGGCCCGCGCGCTGGAGGAAAGCCTGCGCGAAGGCGCGAAGCGCTTCGGCTGGGACCAGCGCCCCAAGACAGGGACGCGCCGCGAAGGCGAATGGCTGATCGGCATGGGCGTTGCGGGCGCCGGGCGGTCGAACTTCCTTGTGCCTTCTGCGGCGCGCGTCACGCTCAGCGCGGACGGTGCGTTGGTCGAAACCGACATGACCGATATCGGTACCGGTAGCTACGCCATCCTCGGCCAGATCGCGGGCGAGATGCTGGGCCTGCCGATCGATAAGGTCTCCGTGCATCTGGCCGATAGCGACCTGCCGGGCGCGTCGGGCTCGGGCGGCTCCTTCGGGGCGTCGTCGTCTGGGTCTTCAGTCTTCCTCGCCGCGCGCAAGATCCGCGAACAGCTTGCCGACAAGCTCGGCTGCCGGATCGAGGATCTGAAGCTCGGCAACGGCGAGGTCTCCGGCGACGGCAAGAGCGCGAAGCTGGTCGATCTGCTCAGCGATCCGATCAGCGCCGAAGGCAGGATCGAGGGCGGCAAAACCGCCGAGACCCACTTCTCGGCAGGGTATGGCGCGCATTTCGTTGAAGTCGCCGTGAACGAGGTGTCGGGCGAGGTGCGGGTGCGTCGGATGCTCGGCGTTCTCGGGATCGGTCGCGTGCTGAACGAGAAGACCGCGCGCAGCCAGGCCGTCGGTGGCATGGTCTGGGGCGTGGGCGCGGCATTGCTCGAAGAGCTTGGTCACGATCCGCGCACCGGCCATATTGTCACCCGGGATCTGGCCAATTACCATGTCGCCTCGCATGCGGATATTCCGCGCGACATCGAAGTGGTCTTCCTGCCCGAACGCGACGACGAGGCCAACCCGATCCAGTCGAAGGGCGTCGGCGAGCTCGGGATCTCGGGCTCCGGCGCCGCGGTGATCAACGCGATCCACAACGCGACGGGCATTCGGCTGCATCACTATCCGGCCACGCCGGACAAGGTTCTCGAGGGGTTTGCTGATGGACGGTAGTCCGCTCCGCGCGCGCGCACATACTGAAACCCGGCTCGGCATGGCGGAGATACCGCTGCCCGCGCCGGGACGGTTGGCGGCGCTGGCCATTCTGACGCGGATCGAGGGGGCGGGTTACCGCCCCCTCGGTGCCGCTATGAGCCTCGACGATCGCGGCGACATCCGGGGCCATCTCTCGGCGGGCTGCATCGATGCCGATATTGAGCTGCATCTGAAAAAGGTCGCACAGGACGGCTGCCCGCGGCACTTGCGCTACGGCGAAGGCTCGCCCTTCATCGACCTCGTGCTGCCCTGCGGCGGCGCGCTCGACATCGCCGTGATCCCTGCCCCGCCGGTCTCCGCTCAAGAGCGGATGGCCAAGGCGATCGCTGCCCGCATGCCGTTTTCGCTACACCTCTCGGGCGCGCAGGGCGTTCTGACGCTCGCGCCGCAGCCCGAGACCGATCTGAGCCTGCATCTCGTGCCCGAGCCGCGTTTCGTGGTCTTCGGCACCGGGATCGAAGCCGAGACTTTTGCCCAGCTCGCGGCGGGCGCGGGCTATCAGGCCGATCTCGTCATGCCCGAACCGGTGACCCTGCCCGGCGTGACGAGCCACGAATTCCGGCGCAGCAACCCTCTTGGCGAGATCGCGCCCGATCCACGCATGGCGGCGCTGTTGTTCTTCCACGATCACGACCGGGAAATCCCGATCCTCGCGCAGCTTCTGGAAAGCGACGCGTTCTTCATCGGCGCGCAGGGAAGCCGCCGAACGGCACGTCAGCGCGCGGTGGCGCTGCGCCGCAAAGGGCTCTCGGAAGCCGCGATCTCTCGGCTGCGCGGTCCGGTGGGCCTCATCGAACAGGCGCGCGAGCCGCGGCTGTTGGCGGTCTCCGTGCTGGCCGAAGTGCTGCAACTCGCGCGGGTCTGAAGCTTGGCGCGCAAGATCATGGGCGTGGTTCTTGCGGCGGGCGCGTCGCGGCGCTTCGGTGCCCGTGACAAGCTGGCCGCGCGTTCCGGCGGAGAGGCCGCGCTCGTGCTGCGTGCCGCGAAGACGCTGCGGGGCCTTGGCCTGCCCCGACGTGCCGGGATCACCCGCGGCCCCCAGCTTCCGAAGGAGCTCCGCGGCGCGGGCCTCGACCTTCTCTGCATCGGACCGGGCCGCGCCCAGAGCGCGAGCTTGCATCGCGCGATCCGCGCCGCGCACGCCAGCGGGGCCAGCCATCTCCTGATCGTCCTTGGCGATATGCCCAATGTCTCGCGGGCGCATCTGCGCCAGCTTCTCGCGACACCCGGGCCGCATCCGGGGATGGCCACCTCCGAGGGCCGCCTCGCACCGCCCGCGCTGATCCCGCGCAGGCTGTTCGGCGCGGCTTTGCGGCTGACAGGCGACCGCGGCGCCGGGGCGTTGCTGCGCCGCGCCCCCGACCTGCGACGGATTTCGCTGCCGCCCGGAACGCTGCACGATATCGACCGCCCCGATGACTTGCGAGAAGCCCCGCGATAGGCGCGACACACGGGGAACTGCGCCGAGCCCCCCGGCGTTCTCGCCCCATGAAAGATCTGCCCGATCTCGTCTATTATCCCGATGACCGACCAGGCATCACGCGCCGGCGCTGCGGGCGCGGGTTCACCTATACCGCCCCGGATGGCACGACCATCGCGCGCGGTGCCGAGCGTAGGCGGATCGAGGCACTGGCGGTGCCGCCCGCCTACGAGGACGTCTGGATTTCACCACGTCCGAACGGGCATCTGCAGGCGACGGGGCGCGACGCGCGGGCGCGCAAGCAATACCGCTACCACCCTGACTGGACCGAGTTTCGCGCGCAGCGCAAATTCGACCGGCTCGCGAAATTCGGCACCGTGCTGCCACGCCTGCGTCGCGCGATCCTGAACGACCTGCGTGGCCATGATCCGGGCGACCGGGCCTTCGCGCTGGCCGCGGTTCTGGCGCTGCTCGACCGGACCGCGATCCGCGTCGGCAATGCCGATTACGCCCGCGAGAACCGCAGTTTCGGCGCGACGACATTGCGTGGGGCGCATATGACGCTCGACGGGGACACGCTGCATTTCTCCTTCACCGGCAAGGGTGGCGCGCAGGTCGAAAGCGAGCTCCGCGACAAGACGCTGGAACGCGCCCTGACGCGGCTCGACGATTTGCCGGGCGCCGAGCTGATCACGTGGCTGGACGAGGCGGGGGAGCCCCACTCCGTGCGCTCCGAGGAGGTGAACGCCTTCCTCACTGATCGCACCGGGGCCGAAGGGCTGACGGCGAAGACCTTCCGGACCTGGAACGGATCGGCGGCGGCGCTCGAGGCAGCGATGCGGCAGGCGGATGACGGGCGCGTGACGATCAAGGCGATGGCGGAAGCTGCCGCCGCGCGCCTTCACAACACGCCGGCGATCGCGCGCAATTCCTATATCCACCCCGAGGTAATTGCACTGAGCGAGGCCGAGCCGGAGGCGCTCGCCAGCCTCGCTCAGGACGCTCCGGCGGTGGACGGGCTGCGCCGCGCCGAGGTGCAGTTGCTCCATCTTCTCGACGGCTGACCGCTTCGAACGCCCGCGATCACGCGATATCACGAATACGCGCAAAATTGCGAGCCGCGCGTGATCCGATGCCGCGCATCTCCCGTATCTCTCACATGATCCAACATCGGATCTGCCAACGATCCAACCAAGGGAGAAAGAGAATGCTGAGAAGAACCTTCATGGCCGCTGTCCTCGCCGGAACGGCGCTCGTTTCCGCCCCCGCCCATGCCGACAATCATGGCGGAATGGATATCGTCGACACCGCCGTGAACGCAGGCAGCTTCGAGACGCTCGTGGCCGCCGTGCAGGCTGCGGGTCTCGTCGACACGCTCAAGGGCGATGGCCCCTTCACCGTCTTCGCGCCCACGGACGAGGCCTTCGCCGCGTTGCCCGAAGGCACCGTCGATGACCTACTCAAACCCGAGAACAAGGACAAGCTGACCTCGATCCTGACTTATCACGTCGTGCCCGGAAAGGTAATGTCCGGCGATCTGAGCGACGGGATGATGGCCGCGACGGTGCAGGGCTCGGAAGTCACGATCAAGACCGACCCCGCGGTCATGGTCGACGACGCCAGCGTCACGCAGGCGGATGTCGAAGCCAGCAACGGCGTGATCCACGTAATCGACAAGGTGATCATGCCCAAGTGACGGGCTTCAGGAAAAGCCCCGAGCATTAGGGAGGCCTGTCGAGGGTCCGCTTTTCGACAAGCCGATCCCGGGCCGTTCGCGCAGCTTCATGCGCGAGCGGCTTGTTCTTTGGCCGAGCGCTCGGCCCCGGAGAGAACCCGTTCAGGCATGTGCGCTCAGGATCGAGCCGCTCCCGCCAGGATCGCCGCCACCGGCGACCAGGTCGCTTTCCGCGGGCAGATCGTCGGCGTGAATGACCGGCGCTCCGGTGATACGCGACAGGTTCTGTGCGATTGCGTCGATTGCGGCATGGCACGCGTGATCGCCATCGTGCTTGGGCACGAAGATGCGCGTCAAACCATGCGCCTGCATGATGTAGGACAGCACATGCGCGATCGAGCCATGCTCTTCCGGATCGGAGAGCGCCTCGTCTTTATAGGTCAGGAAGGATGCGCAGATCGGCGTCGCGCCACAAGCGCCGAGCTGGGCGATCAGCGCCCCGCGCCCACCGCCTTCTTGCGACAGGCAAACGATGTGAGAGCGGTCATCCTTCAGTGCCTCGATGAACGCGCCGTGGCACTCGAGATCGCAATTCCCGGGATGAAGCATCAGGACGAGCGCGCCCTCCTCCGACGCGGTCGTCTCCAGATTTCGTGACATCATGGTCATATCAGACCTCCTCCTTTGAAATAGAGCGGTGCGCGCCCGGGTCGAATTCCCGGCCCTCTTCTTCGTCCCGAAGCCATTCGGCGGCGCGCCCGGTAATGCGCAACGCGGGTGTGCAGGCGGCGAGCCGATTGAGGAAGCTGCGCGCCCAGATCCGCGTATCGGTCGCCTCGACTACCTTCAGGCAGGCGGTATGGCGCGCCTGACGCTCCTCGAGCGGCATCGTGAGCGCCCGGCGGATCGCGGCCGCCGTCTCGTCGACGTCATGCGGGTTGACCAGCAGGGCCTCGGTCATGTCCTCTGCGGCGCCCGCGAAGCGCGACAGCACCAACACGCCCGGATCTTCCGGGTCCTGTGCCGCGACATATTCCTTCGCCACGAGGTTCATCCCGTCCGCAAGCGGCGTGACGAGCGCGGCCCGTGCGCCGCGCAGCAACCCCGCGATCTCGTCGCGCGGCACGGGGCGGTGCAGGAAACGGATCGGCGCCCAATGGACCTCGCCGAAGCGTCCGTTCACCTGCCCCGCGATCTGCTGCAGATCGGCGGTGATCTCCTGATAGGCCCGCACGCTTTCGCGCGACGGCGGGGCGATCTGCACCAGCGAGGCGCGCGGCCCCGTGTCGTAGCTCTCGAGGTAGCGTTCGAACGCGCGGAAGCGTTGCGGCAGCCCCTTGGAGTAGTCGAGCCGGTCGACGCCGATGACATAGGCATCGCCGAACAATTCGTGCGCGGGCGGCGGCGCGCAGTCCTGCGCCGCCCGGGCGAAGCTCTCAGCCGAGATACCGATCGGAAAGGACCGGACGGATACCTCCTGCGCGCCGAATTTGATCGCGCCGTCGGGCAACATTTCTGCCCTCGGATCGGCGCGGAACATCTCGAGACAGCGCGCCACGTCGGCACGCGTCTGCAACCCGACGAGATCGTAATGCGCCAGCCAGCGCGCGAAGGCGGGCGGATCGGGCAACACGTCGAGATCGGTGATGTTGGGGAAAGGGATGTGAAGGAAAAAGCCGATGCGATTGGTTACGCCGAGGCTGCGCAGCTCCTCGGCCAACGGGAAGAAATGGTAGTCGTGAATCCAGATGTGATCTTCGGGCGAAATCACCTCGGCCATCTGCTGCGCGATACGGCGGTTCACCCGGAGGTAGCCCTCGTCGAAGCTGCGATTGATCTCGACCAGATCGGTGCGGTGATGCGCGATCGGCCAGAGCACGGAATTGGCGAAGCCGAGGTAATAGGCCTCGCGGTCTTCCTCGGTCAGACGGAAGGCGAGCTTGTCGTATTGGGTGCCCCCCATATCGATGAGTGCGGGCTCTTCGGACCCGATCTCGGGATGCGCGCCGATCCAGATGCCGCCCTTTTCGCGCAGCGCCTCGTGGAGCGCCACCACGAGCCCACCCGAGGGCGTCGCCTCGGAGGGAATGCGGTTGGACACGACGATGAGACGGGCGGGCATGACTGAAAAAACCTCCGGATTGAACGAATGGTGACGGCTGTCACGTCTGAAATATTCGTCCGCTCAACGCCCCCTTGAAGCGCGCAGTTCCGCCCGATGGCGGAGCGTCGGCAAAAAAGTTTAGGCGATTAACATAAGACATTCCGAACTTTTTGTTCGGGTACATTTTTTCATATCTTTTCATCTTGTTCCGAGAAGTCCGGGAAAAACAGCTTGCTTCGCGCGCGTACGAGGGGACGCCAAAGCGGGATGACAATTCACTTCCGCAGTGTCGCGCGCACGGAACCTCGACGGAGGCGACTGGTTGGCTTTTCAACAAGCGAAACCTGCCACGGAGAGCGACATGTCACACCCGGCTCAACCCCGCACAGAAGACGCGCGTCCGGCGCCGCGGGGGCTGCGCGCATGGGTCACGCGCGAGCGGATCGCCTTCTGGCTGCCGATCGCGATTTTCCTTCTGCTGGTCCTGATCGCTCCCCATATCCTGCTGCTGATCTTCGCAGGGCTGCTCATCGCGGTTTTTCTGCGCATGGGCGGGAACGCGATCGCGCGCAGGCTGCGTATTGGCGAAGGCTGGGGGCTCCTGATCTACGCGCTGCTGCTGATCGGGCTTGGGGTGCTGTTCTTCGTATATGCGGCGCAGGGGCTGTCAGACCAGCTCGACCAGTTGCTGAGCGCCCTGCCCGAGGCACGAAAGCAGGCACAGCAATTCATCGACTCGCATGGCTGGCTGCATTCCTTCACGCGCTCGATCGATCTGGGCGCGATGGCGCCGTCCGGCGAAGGAGCCGCGACGACCGTGATGGTGTCGATTGGCATGCTCGGGAACGCGTTGCTGATAACCTTCATCGGTGTATACGGCGCGGTGGAGCCGCAGCTGTATCGGCGCGGGATCGCCGCGCTCTTTCCGGCCTCTGACCGCGACTGGATCGTCGCGAGTTTCGCGACCGGCTGGGCGGCCCTGTCTGGCTGGCTCTTCGCGCAGATGATTTCGATGACGGTGATCGGCGTGCTGACCTTCATCGGCCTTTGGGCGCTGAACGTGCCGCTGGCCGCGATCCTCGCGATCCTCGCAGGGCTTCTGACCTTCATTCCCAATATCGGCCCGGTCCTGTCAGCGATCCCCGCCATGGCGATGGGTCTGACGGTGAGTCCGATCACGATGCTTTGGGTCGTGCTGCTCTATCTCGGCGTTCAGGCGCTCGAGAGCAATGTCGTCACACCGCAGATCCAGGAGAGGGCGATGTCGCTGCCGCCGGCGCTGGTGATCGCGTTCCAACTGCTGATGGGCAGCTTCTTCGGCATTCTCGGGCTCGCGCTCGCGACGCCTCTGCTCGCGGTCCTGATGCTGATGACGCGGCGCCATTACCTGCCGCTCGTCAGGCCCGAGACCGCCTGACCACCTTTCCTTTCCATCCTTCCGGAGCTTTCGTTGACCACTTTCCTCATCCTCCTCGGCGCCGCCCTCGTCGCGATTTCACTTTGGGACATCCTTCTGTGCGCGTTGGGCGCAGGACAGTCCGGGGCGCTCTCGCGTGCCGTCGCGCGGTTCGGCTTCGCGCGGATGCGCACGATTGGTCACACGCGGATCGCGCATCGGATTTGCGGACCGGTGACGATGGCGTGGCTGGGCGCGGTCTGGATCGCTGCGGTCGCCTTTGGCTGGAGCCTGATCTTCTTCGCAGCGAGCCGATCGCTCGAAACGACAAAGGGCCTGCCTGCGGCGAGCTTCGCCGACAGCCTCTCCTACGCCGGGCACCTTCTTTCGACGCTGGGCGGCGGCTACGCCAACCCCGCGGGCACCGGCTGGTCGCTGATCTCGGTCATCACCGGGGTGACGGGAATGCTGGTGCTTACGCTGGCGGTGAGCTTTGTCTTCTCCACCACGCAGGCGGCAGCGCAGGGCCGCGCGGTGATGGCGCTGGCTGAGGTATTTCCCCCGGGCTCCGACGAGTTCACCGGGCAGTTCCTGCCGCAATTTTCCAGCTACGTCGCACAGGTGAAATCCATTCCCTTCGCTCTTTTCTACAGCACCGCGCGGCCGCAGCGGAGACTGCCGCGCGGGATCTACCGCCTCTGGAGAGACGCACGTCTGACAGAGACACAGCGCCGCGCGCTCCGGATCATCTTGCATGAAATTCCCGGGCTGGAGGAGGTCGCACCCGAGCGGTTCGACGGCGCGCTTCTCGACTGGGCGATGCGCCACGACCTGTGCCCGAACGAGATGAGGCGCAGCCAATGACACACAGCCTCGCAGCACCAAGAAACGCGCATAACGTTGAGCGGCCCGCATGGTTCCGTGAAAAAAACGTGTTGGGCAGCCGAACTTGTCCGACGAGGAGGTCGGTCTACCGTTTCCGCACACCCCCTTGTGCACGCGAGTTTGCCATGTCCCTTGCCGCCTCGATCCGCAGAGCCCCCCTCCTATCCGGAGCGGTCGTGGCCCTCTGGATGGGCTGGGGCTGGACCGGCGCGGGAGAGGCGCGAGCAGAGAGTTTTCTCGACCCGGCCGGGCCGATCGCCTCCGCTCAGGTTACTCATCTGAAGATCATCCTGATCCTCATGGCGATCGTCGTGATCCCGGTTTTCGCGGCGACCCCGTGGTTGATCCGGCGCTACCGCTACGGACGCTCGAAGGGCGAATACCGCCCCGACTGGTCGTTCGCCACGGTGTTCGAAATTCTGGCCTGGGGCGTGCCGATCCTGGTCGTGCTGATGCTTGCCGTTTATCTGTGGCAGCGGACCCACACCCTCGATCCTTACAACCCGGTGGCGGGCAAGGCGGGCAAGCCGCTGGTCGTCGATGTGGTCGCCTATGACTGGAAATGGCTGTTCCTCTATCCCGAAGAAGGCGTGGCGAGCGTGGGCGAGCTGGCCTTCCCTGCCTCGCGCCCGCTCGAGCTGCATCTGACCTCCGACACGGTGATGCAGAGCTTCATGATCCCGCGGCTGGGCAGCCAGATCTACGCGATGAAGGGGATGCAGACGAAGCTGCATCTGGCCGCCGACGGCCCCGGCACCTTCGAGGGCCGCAACACGCAGTTTAACGGCGAAGGGTTCTACACGCAGAATTTCAAGGCGAGCGCCATGAACGACGAGGTATTCGCACGCTGGGTGAAGGCGGCGAAGGCGCGCGGCCTGCCTCTCGACGACAAGGCACGCGCAGCGCTGGAGGAAAAAAGCAACAAGGTCGAACTGGCCCGCGCGCTCGACCAGCCTACCGAGCAGCCGATCCTGTTCTCGACCGCGCCGAGCGGAATGTTCGACGAGATCGCCGGCCTGAAGGAGACGCAACAATGAACACATGGAGCAGCATCTGGGGTTTCCCCTTCGGACGCCTGACGCTGGACGCGCTGCCGGTCACCGATATCGTGCGCGCCGATGGCAGGACCGAGTTGCTCTCCGGCATCACTGGCACTGCCGCTGCGGGCATGGCGGTGCTGGGCTTCGTCGTCGTGGTTATCTTGATCACGGTGAAAGGATGGTGGCGACCGCTCTGGAGCGAGTGGCTGACTTCGGTCGATCACAAGAAGATCGGCATCATGTATATCGTCTTCTCCTTCGTGATGCTGGCGCGAGCGCTGGCCGAAGCCTTCGTGATGCGCAGCCAGCAGGTGGTGGGCCATGACGGCGGTGGGATCGTGATGCCCGACCATTTCGCGCAGCTCTTCACCACCCATGGCACGATCATGATTTTCTTCATGGCGATGCCCTTCCTGACCGGCATGATCAATTTCGTGATGCCGTTGCAGATCGGCGCGCGCGATGTGGCCTTCCCGGTGCTGAACTCGGTCTCGCTGATGCTGACGATCGCGGGCGGCCTGATCCTGATGATCTCGCTGGTGCTGGAGCCCTTCTCGACCGGCGGCTGGTCCGGTTACCCGCCCTATACGGAAGCCGCCTACAACCCCGGCGCGGGGCCGGATTACTGGATCTGGGCGGTGACGCTGTCGTCGATCGGGTCGACTTTCACGGGGCTGAATTTCGCCGTGACGATCTACAAGAAGCGCTGCCCCGGCATGAAGCTTATGCGGATGCCGCTGTTCACCTGGACGTCGCTCTGCACCTCGATCCTGATGATCTTCGCGATGCCGCCGCTGACCATCGCGACGGCGCTGCTCGCGCTGGATCGCTACATGGGCTTCCACTTCTTTACCAATGGGGGTGGCGGCAACATGATGAACTACGCCAACCTGTTCTGGCTGTTCGGCCATCCGGAGGTCTATATCCTCATCCTGCCCGCGTTCGGCGTCTGGTCGGAGGTATTCTCGACCTTCTCGGGCAAGACGCTCTACGGCTACACCGCGCTGGTGATCGCGACGATGGCAATCGCGGTGCTGAGCTTCACCGTTTGGGTCCACCATTTCTTCACGATGGGCCAGAGCGCCAATCTGAATGCCGCCTTCGGCATTGCCACGATGACGATCGGGGTGCCCACAGGGGTCAAGATCTACGACTGGATGCTGACGATGTTTCGCGGGCGGGTGCGCATCTCGGTGCCGATGCTTTACGCCATCGCCTTCCTGTTCCTGTTCACCGTCGGCGGGCTGTCGGGCATCATTCTGGCGAACCCGTCGGTCGACTACCAGGTCCACAACACGCTGTTCCTCGTGGCGCATTTCCACAACATGCTGATCCCCGGACTGCTTTACGGAATGATCGCAGGCTACACGATGTGGTTTCCCAAGGCCTTCGGGTTCCGGCTCGACGAGAAATGGGGCTACCGCGCAGCGTGGTGCTGGATACTCGGCTTCATGGGGGCGTTCTTCCCGCTCTACGTACTGGGGCTGATGGGAATGCCGCGGCGGATGTCGGGCTATTTCTCCGGACAGTGGCTGCCATGGACGATCATCGCGTTGGGCGGCGCGGTCCTGATCCTCGCCGGTTTCCTCGCGCTGATCGTGCAACTCTGGGTTTCGGTGCGCGATCGCAAGCGGCTGGCCGTGCCGGTAGGCGATCCCTGGGACGGGCGCTCGCTCGAATGGGGCATCCCCGCCCCCGCGCCGGAATGGAACTTCCCCGCCCTGCCCCGTGTCGAGGGCCGCGACGCCTTTGCGACGCTGAAAGCCTCGGGTCATGATCTCGGCCCGCCCGAGGACGGGTTCGAAGATATCTGGCTGCCGAAGAACGCCGCGTTCGGCCCAGTGATCGGGGCGCTCGGCACGGCGCTGGCCTTCACGCTGACATGGTACATGTGGTGGGCGGTTCTGCCGCTTGCGGCACTGGTGCCGCTGGTGATCATCGCTCAGGGCTTCCGGCGCGACACCGAGAAGCGCGTCCCTGCCGAGGAAGTCCGCAAGGAATGGCGCGCCTTCCGCGAACTGGCCGCCCGCACGCCGCGCGTGCCCCGCACGTCCGAATACACCCGCGACAACCGCGGCCACGCCATACCGATGTCGCAGGAGGCCACGCGATGAGCCAGACCACCCGTCATCCCGGCCTCAACCTCGGTTCCAAGCACCAGAGCGCCGACGACCAAGCCGAAACCGAAGTCTTCGGCTTCTGGGTCTTCATGATGTCCGATGCGATCCTGTTCGGCCTGCTGATGGCGACCTATGTGGTGATGCGGCCCAACACGAATGGCGGCCCCGGCCCGCAGGAACTGTTCGAGCTGAAGTCGATCTTCATCGAGACGATGCTGCTGCTGACGTCATCGGTCGCGATTGGCTTTTCTCATCTCGCACTCAAGCACGAGCCGCGCCCGGTGAAGATGGTGCTGTGGTTGCTGATCGCGATGGCGCTCGCGCTGACCTTCGTGGGCTTCGAGATCCACGACTTCCTGAAGATGTTCTCGGAAGGCGGCACACCTCAGCGCAGCGGATTCCTGTCGTCCTTCTTCGCGCTGGTGCCGCTGCATGGGCTGCACGTCACGTTCTCCTGCCTCTGGGCAGTCGCGATCCTGGGGCAGATGCTCGTTTACGGTCTGGACGACCGGGTAAAGCTGTCGATGGTGCGCCTCGCCGTGCTCTGGCACTTCCTCGACATCGTCTGGATCGGAATTTTCTCCATCGTCTATATCGGGGGGCTGGCATGAGCGAACATGACGAAAGACGCCAAGAGGCCCGCAGCTACCTGATCGGCTATGCGCTCGCGCTGGCGCTGACCCTGCCGATCTTCGCACTGGTGGCGTGGGATCTGCTGCCGAAAGTGGCGATCTGGTGGACAACCGCCGTGGCCGCGATCGTGCAGATCGTGGTCCATTTCCGCTTCTTCCTGCATATTCGCCTGAAGGGGCAGAAGCAGGAAGACCTGCATCTGATCCTGTTCACCACGCTGATCTTGCTGCTGATGGGCGGCGGGACGCTGTGGCTGCTGTGGAACCTGCACGCGCGGATGATCTGAGCCGATCAGGCCCCGAAGCGGCAGATTTCGAAGCCAGCCTCGGTCAGGTGCCCGCGCAGTGCCCGCGCCATCGCCAGCGCCTCTGCCCCGTCGCCGTGCAGGCAGACCGTGTCGACCTTGCAGGGGATTTCCTTGCCCGAGGCGGTCACGATCGCGCCTTTGCGCAGCATCT
Source organism: Thioclava sp. JM3 (assembly GCF_002213185.1). Taxonomy (NCBI): domain Bacteria; kingdom Pseudomonadati; phylum Pseudomonadota; class Alphaproteobacteria; order Rhodobacterales; family Paracoccaceae; genus Thioclava; species Thioclava sp. JM3. Next base: position 200,283 of record NZ_NBOB01000002.1, on the reverse strand, counting down.
CCTCGATCCGCGCGCCGACCTCTCCGGCGTCATGCAGCACCGCACCGGGCTTCGATCGCGCCATCAGCGAAGCGTCGTCCTCGTAGGCGCGATCGGCGAAAATCTCGCCCGCCCAATTGGCCTCCAACTCGCGCACAACCTGCTCCATCGGGGTCTGCGGCAGAACGACGAGGATGATGTCGGGCTGCACTTTCAGGGCGGCGGAATAGCAGGCCCGCGCGATCTCGATATCCTCCGAGGCCATGTTCGACAGCGCCCCGTGCAGCTTGAAATGCCGCACCGCGCCACCCGCCGCGCGGGCCATCGCCTGCGCGGCGCCCAGTTGATAAGTGACCAGATTCGTCAGCTCCTCGGCGCTGAGCTTGATCCGCCGACGGCCGAAGCCCTGCAGATCCGCAAAGCCCGGATGCGCGCCGATACCGACATCGTTGGCCACAGCTGCGCGCATCGTCTGCGCCATCACATCCGGATCGCCCGCGTGGAAACCGCAGGCGACATTGGCGGAGGTAATGACCTCCATCAGCGCGGCGTCGTTGCCCATGATCCACGGGCCGAAGCTTTCTCCGATATCGGCGTTCAGGTCGATCTTAGCCATTTTCTTCCTCCAATTCGCGCCCTGCCGTCACGCCGCTGATCAATTGGTAGCTGAGCAGGTCATGAATGTCGTGCGGATCGCGGATCAACGGGCGCAGCTTGGCCCGCTGTGCCTGAAGCTGCGCCTCCCAGCGCAGGGCCAAGGCGTCGGCCTCGTCCAGCGTCACCGCTTTGAACCGCAGTTTCGTCCCCGGCGCGGCTTGGGCGATGCGCGGCAGATCGCAGGGCAGCACGGTACCGATCCGAGGGTAGCCGCCGATGGTCTGGCATTCGGCGAGCAGCACATAGGGCGTGCCCGCGCCCGTCATCTGAATATCGCCCTCGAAGATCACGTCCGAGGCGAGCCCCTTGGCCTTGTCCGAGGTCAGCGCAGGCGCATCGCTCTCGAGCGCCACGCCCTGACGGTTGCCCTGCCGCGCGCGGGTGAATTCGGTCGTGGTGAGCCGCACGAAAGTGGCCTCGTCGAACAGGCCCGTCTGCGGTCCCGGGATGATCCGCAACGTGCCCCCCGAGAAACGGTCGTCCTGTGTGAGAACCATCGCGGTCGCGTCGGGCTCGGGGTCCGTGCCAAGCGGCAGGCGCGCGCCTGCTTCCAGCGCCGATCCGATCCCGGCGGCGAGATGCGCCGAGCGGCTGCCCAGGACTTCGGGCGTCTCAATCCCACCCGCGAAGGTGAGATAGCCGAACATGCCCGCGCGCGCGGCACCGATCGACAGCACCTCGCCCGGTTCGATCTTGTGGCTCGCGCCCCAGCGCAGGGGGCGTCCGTCAAGCTCCGCCTGCATCGGCGCGCCGGTCAGGGCGATCCGCGTCGGAGCCGTAACCTCGAACCGCCCGCCGCTCACCGCCATTTCCAACGCGGGAAGCGGTTTGCGCGACCCCAGAAGCGCCGACGCCTCGACCAATGCGAGCGGATCGACCGCGCCACCGCGCGAGATGCCTTGCGCCATGCGACCGGGGCGGCCCATGTCCTGCACGCTCACGCTTGGCCCGACGCTCCGCAGGATCAGCGATCCGCCGCTCATGACCGCACCTCGCAGCGCGCGCCGCCCATCGGATCGCCCACCTTCAAAAGCGCGTCCATCTCGGTGCCGGAGACCGGCGCGAGGCGAACCTCGTCGCCCGCATGCAGCGGCACGGGGTCGGTTTGGTCGGGGCGGAACACATCGAAGGCCGTCCGCGCGATCTGATGCCAGCCAGTGGGCGAGGCATTCGCGAACAGCACCAATTGGCGCACCGCCACGCAGAGCGCCCCTTTCGGAACGCGCGGGTTCAGCTCGGAGCGGCGCGCGAGATTCCAATGCTCGGGCAGCAGACCGAGATAGGGTTGGCCGGGCGCGAAGCCGATGGCGAGGACGCTCAGCTGGGTCGCCGTGATCTCGTCGATGGCCGCTTGCGGAGAAAGCCCCGCAAGCTTCGCCGCCTCTTCCAGATCGGGACCGTGTTCGCCGCCGAACGCCACGGGCAAATGCCAGACGCGCTGCGCGGGATGCGGCGCCGCACTTAGCCAATCGGCCTCGGACAGCAGGGTCTCCAGCCGCTCGGCCATCTCGGCCCGCGTTACCGCCTCCGGATCGAAACGCAGGAGAACCGACACGAGGCTGGGGACGACCTCGCGCAAACCGGCCAGATCGCTCTCCGTCACGCGCTGATGAAAGCTCTGCGCCGCCGCTATCGCTCGCGGCTCCGCGACCAGCGCGAACCGCACGAGCAGCCCGTCTCCGCCAGCCGGCAAAATCTGCGGGCTATGCGCTTGGGCCGTTCCGGGCCGCAATGCTTCTTCGAGCATCATGTCAGGGCATCTCCACTGGCTCAGACCGCGATTTTGAAACTTATCGTTGACTTTGATTTCATTTTACAGACAATTTGTCAACGTTATGAAAAAGAGGCGGACACGAATTCCGCCGCGACCCGACAGGAGAGAGATAAGATCAGATTTGCTGCAAGCTTCGCGGTTGCGCTGGGACTGGGCACAGCCGTTCAGGCGCAGACCTGGGACATGCCGACGCCCTATGGCGACACCACCTTCCACACCGTGAATATCCGCGACTTCGCCGAGGACGTGTCGAAAGCGACCGGCGGCAAGCTGGAGATCAAGGTGCATTCCGCGGGCTCGCTCTTCCCGCATTCCGAGATCAAGAACGCAGTGCGCTCGGGTCAGGTGCCGATCGGAGAGTTCTTCCTCTCGACGCTCTCGAACGAAGATCTGGCTTTCGGCGTCGACAGCCAGCCTTTCCTCGCCACCAGCTACGATCAGGCCGAAAAGCTTTGGGAGGCGCAGAAGCCCGTCATCACCAAGCTTCTCGACAAGCAAGGGCTGATGCCGCTGTTCTCGGTGCCGTGGCCGGCGCAGGGGCTCTATACCAATGGCGAGATCAAATCCGTGGACGACCTCGCAGGGCTGCGCTTCCGCGCCTATAACCCGGCGCTGGAAGAATTTGCGACGCTCGCCAAGGCCGCGCCCGTGCAGGTCGAAGCGGTCGACATTCCGCAGGCCTTCTCGACGGGCCAGCTGCAAGCGATGATCACCTCGCCCTCGACCGGCGCGAATTCCAAGGCGTGGGACTTCGTCGACACCTACACCAAGATCGACGCCTGGCTGCCCAAGAACATCGTCGTGGTGAACAAGCGCGCCTTCGACCGTCTGAGCGAAGACGAACAGAAGGCCGTGATGGATGCCGCCGCCACCGCGCAGACCCGCGGTTGGGAGATGTCGAAGAAAGAGGCCGCCGAAAAGACCGCCGAGATGAAGGATAACGGCATGGCGATCGTCGATCCGAGCCCTGAGCTGGAGCAGGGTCTGAAGAAGATCGGCGACGAGATGCTCGCGAACTGGAAAGAAAAGGCCAGCCCCGACGCGCTTGAGGTGCTCAAGGCCTATCAGGGCAACTGAGCCCGCTCGATCCGGGGCCCTTCCGCCACTGCGGGAGGGCCTTTTTCGATGCTCTTCCTCACACAAGCCCCCGGAGTATCCACCATGCGTCGCCTGCTCGATCAGGTCTATCTTCTGTCCGGAGGGATCGCCGCCGTCTCGATCCTCGCGATCTGCCTGCTGGTCACGGCCCAGGTCGGGCTGAATGTGCTCGCCCGTCTGGGCGGGCCCGCTCTCTCCTACACGATCCCCTCCTATGCCGATTTCGCGGGCTATTTCCTCGCGACGGCAAGCTTCATGGCGCTGGCACACACACTGCGCCACGGCAGCCATATTCGCGTCAATCTCGTGCTGACCCGCCTGCCCGCCCGTGGCCAATGGGTCGCCGAGCTCGTAGCGCTCGCGCTTGGCTTCGCGGCCAGCGCCTACGCTGTGTGGTTCGCGACCTCGCTGATCCTCGAGAGCCTGCATTACGGCGATATGTCCACCGGCATCGTCGCGATCCCGATCTGGATTCCGCAATGTGCGATGGTCGTCGGGCTGGGCCTTCTGGCGCTCGCCTTCATCGATACGCTGATCGAGAGCGTCCGCGCCAAGCGCCCGGTGCTCGTCGATGATGTTTCGGAGTAAACCATGTCCGATCCGATGACCTTCGCAATTCTTCTGGGCCTGCTTCTCGTGCTGCTCGCAGGCGGCGTCTGGGTGGCGCTGTCTCTGCTGATCGTGGCGCTGGCGGGGCTCAGCTTCTTCTCCGGCGCGCCGACCGGGCTCGTCATGGCGACGACGCTTTGGGGCAACAGCCATAGCTGGCCGCTCGCCGCGCTGCCGCTTTTCATTCTGATGGGGGAGATCCTGCTCCGCTCGCGGCTGTCCGAGGACATGTTCTCCGGCCTCGCCCCGTGGCTGGGCCGCGCACCGGGCCGCTTGCTGCATGTGAACGTGCTGGGCTGTGCGATCTTCGCGGCCGTTTCGGGCTCGTCCGCGGCGACGGCGGCCACGATCGGGCGGATGTCGGTGCCCGAGCTCACCCGCCGCGGCTATCCCGAGAGCCTGATCCTCGGCACGCTGGCGGGCTCGGCCACGCTGGGTTTTCTGATCCCGCCCTCGGTGATCCTGATCGTCTATGGCGTCGCGACCGAGCAATCCATCGCGCGCCTCTTCATCGCGGGAATCCTGCCGGGGCTGATGCTGGTCAGCCTGTTCGGCGGCTATGTCGCGCTCCGGGCGTGGATGAATCCCGCGTCGATCCCGCGCGAGGACATCACCCTGAACCTGCGCGAGAAGCTGCGGGCCTCGCGCCGCCTGATCCCGATCGTGATCCTGATCGGCGGCGTGATCGGCTCGATCTATACTGGTGTCGCCTCGCCCACCGATGCGGCGGCCGTGGGCGTAGTCTTTTCGGTGATCCTCGCGGTCGCGACGGGCAGCTTCCGCTGGCGCGACTTCAAGGACGCGCTGTTCTCGGCCACCCGCACCAGCGCGATGATCGCTTTCATCCTGCTCGGCGCCTCGGTGCTGTCGGTTTCGATGGGCTTCACCGGCATCCCGCGCAACCTCGCCGCGTGGATCGGCACCTTCGGGCTGTCGCCCACCGCGCTGCTTGCAGTGCTGACCGTGTTCTTCATCCTGCTGGGTTGCTTCCTCGACGGGATCTCGGTCGTGGTGCTGACCACCTCGATCATCCTGCCGATGGTGGAAGCCGCCGGGATCGACCCGCTGTGGTTCGGCATCTACCTCGTGCTGGTCGTCGAGATGAGCCAGATCACCCCGCCCGTGGGCTTCAACCTCTTCGTGATCCAGGGGCTGACCGGCTACAACATCCTCAAGGTCGCCCGCGCGGCGCTGCCTTTCTTCGGGCTGCTGTTGCTGGCGGTTCTGCTGATTACGCTGGTCCCGGGGATCGTGACCTACCTGCCCTCGCTTATGGGCAACTGAGCCAACGACCCGCGCGACCTCAGAGCGAAGAGGCCGCGCGGCTCGCCTGATCGTAATAGCCCGAGAGCACACGCAGGGCCGAGGCGATCTCACGTAGATCTTCGCCCGCCATACCGCCTTTCTGGATCGGCTCGAGCAGGCATTCCTCGCGCACTTTCCGATAGCGTTCGCACAGATCGCGCCCGCTTTCCGAGGTGCGGTAGAACACTTCCTTGCCGCGCTTCTCGGAATCCAGCAGCCCCAGCTTCAACAGCTTGCGCAGCGCATAATTGACCGTATGCGTGTCCTCGATATTGAGCAGGAACGTGATGTCGTTGAGCCGCTTTTCGCGGTCGCGGTGATTGGTGTTGTGCAGCACGAGGATTTCGAGCGGCGAAAGCTCCATCCCCGAGGCCGCCATGCAGCGCTGCATCCATCGCGCGAAGGAGTTGTAGGCGATGATCATCCCGTATTCGAATTCCGAGGCTTCCCAGCCCGGCCCTTCGGCCAGATGGCGGGATGAGACTATGCGGCGTTCTCCTGCGGGCATGAGCGGCACTCTCCTTTCGTGCGTTTACGCCCTCACCTTATAGACATTTCGCTGACATTCTATCCTTGAGAGAAATTCGGCGCGCGCTTTTGCAGGTTCGCCATCACCATTTCCATCTGCGCGGGACCGCCGATGATCTCGGCCTGCAACTCGGCCTCCAGCGCCAACCCGTCGCCGGGCGGCATCGTCCATGCCTGCTCCACCAGCGCCTTGCTTGCCGCCAGCGCCTCGGGGGAGCGCAGGGTGAATTCGGCGGCCATGTCGCGCGCCGCCCGCAGCGGGGCCTCGGCCACGCGCGTGATCAAACCGAGCTTCTGCGCCTCACCGGCCTCCAGCACCCGGCCCGTCATCATCAGCTCTTTCGCGATATCCGCGCGGGTCAGTTTCGGCAGGCTCTGCGAGATGCCCATATCGGGGATCAGCCCCCATTTCGCCTCCATGATCGACAGCCGCGCATCGGGCGCCGCGATCCGGAAATCCGCACCGAGCGCGAGCTGCATCCCCGCCCCGAAGGCCACGCCCTCGATCGCGGCGATCACCGGAACCGGCAGCTGCGCCCATCGCGTCACCGGGCGCTGAAATCGGTTCGCGCCCTGCGCATCGGGTTCGGCCATCTGCGCCTTCACCCCCGCCAGATCGGCCGCGAAGCTTTGCATCACACTCAGGTCGAGCCCGGCCGAGAAACAGCCGCCCGCGCCGCTCAGGATCACCGCGCGCAGGCCCTTTTGCTGCGACAGGCTCTGCGCCGCCTCGGCCAGCACGTCGAACATCTCCAAGGTCCAGGCGTTCTTCTTTTCCGGGCGATTGAGGGTCACCTCCGCGACACCCTCCGCGCTCACCGAAATCTGCACCGGGTCGGCCATGTCCATCCTCCTCGCTTGGGTCTGCGCACTATGCAGACCCGCCGCCCCCTCGCAAAGCGGAACGCGGGGTCATAGGTAGGAGATCAACAGGCGCGCGCGGCGTTGGACAGCCCTGCGCGGCGCGCTAGCTCTGCCCCGACGGAGGTTCCCCATGCAGCAATTCTCACTTCTCGATCTGTCGCCCCTGCCCGAAGGCAAGACCGCAGCCGATGCGCTGGCGGGAACAGCCGACCTGGCCCGGATGGCCGAAGACGCGGGCTATCACCGCTTCTGGCTGGCCGAGCATCACAACATGCCCGGCATCGCCAGCGCCGCGACCTCGGTGCTGATCGGCCATGTCGCCTCGGTGACCAAGAGGATGCGCGTCGGCGCGGGCGGCATCATGCTGCCCAACCACGCGCCGCTGGTGATCGCCGAGCAGTTCGGCACGCTCGCCACGCTCTATCCCGACCGGATCGACCTCGGGCTGGGGCGCGCGCCCGGCACCGATGGCGGCACCGCCCGCGCCCTGCGCCGCAACATGTCGCCCGAGGACACGTTCCCCGCAGACGTACAGGAGCTGCTCGCCTATTTCAGCGACGAGGCAGAGAATTTCCGGGTGCGCGCCATTCCGGGCGCAGGCACGCATGTGCCGATCTGGATCCTCGGCTCGAGCCTCTACGGCGCGCAGCTTGCCGCCTACCTCGGCCTGCCCTACGCCTTCGCGTCGCATTTCGCGCCCGACATGCTGGGCGATGCGCTCGACATCTATCGCAGGAGCTTCCGTCCCTCGGTCCATCTCGACAAGCCCTATGCGATGATGGCCGCCGGGGTCTTCGCCGCCGACACCGATGAGGAGGCGCAATATCTGCGCTCGTCTCAGGTGCTGGCCTTCGCGCGGCTGCGCTCGGGTATGCCGGGCAAGCTGCCGCGCCCGACCGAGGATCTGTCCGAGGTGCCGCCGCAGATGATGGTTCAGGTGCAGCGCGCGCTGTCCTGCTCGGCCACGGGTTCCAAGGACAAGGTACGGGACGATCTGGCGCGTCTGATCGCGCAATACGAGCCCGACGAGCTGATGGTGACCGGGATGATCCACGACGCGGAGGCGCGTCAGAAGTCCTTCAAGATCGCCGCCGAGGTGCTGAGCGAGTTTCGCGAGCAACCTGCCGCGGCCTGAGGCACGGCGCGACACTCAGACATGCAAAGAGGCGGGCCCGGAAGCCCGCCTCTTTTCGTTTCAATCCGGTTGGCCTCAGTGCCCGGTGATCGCCGGGAAGGCCACCAGTAGCCCCACCGCGAAGATCTGGATCGCGATGAAGGGGAGCAGCGAGCGGAAGATCTCGCCCAGAGAAACGTCCTTCGGCGCGACCGACTTCAGGTAGAAAGCAGCTGGCCCGAAGGGCGGCGACAGGAAGCTCACCTGCATGTTCATCGCGAACACGACGCCGAACCAGACCGGGTCGTAGCCAAGGTCTTTCACGATCGGCACGAAGATCGGCATCGTCAGCAGCGCGATCCCGACCCAGTCGAGGAACATGCCGAGGAAGAACAGGATCGCCATCATCGTGAGGATCACGATGATCGGGGTATCCGACACGCCCTTCAGCAGCGCCGAGACGAAGTCGATCCCGCCCATCAGGTTGAACACGCCGACCAAAGCCGAAGCACCGATACCGATCCAGACGATCATCCCGCAGGTCGCGAGCGTCTGCAGCGCGGCCCCTTTGAGCATCGAGAGCGTCAGCTCGCCCCGGATGATGGTCGAGAGCATCACGCCCGCCACACCAAGCGCCGAGGCCTCGGTCACCGAGGCGATGCCGCCATAGATCGAGCCCAGCACGAAACCGATAACCAGAACCGGCAGGATCAGGCCCTTCAGCAGTTTGATCTTTTCCGACCACGGACGGTCGTCGGGCTCCGGCGCAGGCGCCAGATCGGGGTTCAGCTTCACCCGGATGATCACGAAGATCACGTAGAAGGCCGCGAGCATGAAGCCCGGGATGAAGGCAGAGGTGAACAGATCGCCGATGGAGACGTTTGCGGTCAGGCCGTAGATGATCAGCACGATCGACGGCGGCACCATGGTGCCCAGCGAGCCGCCCGCACAGATCACGCCGATGGCGAGCTTGCGGTCATAGCCCTGGCGGATCATCTGCGGCAGGGCCAGCAGACCCAGCAACACGATCTCGCCGCCGATGATGCCCGACATCGCCGCGAGGATGACCGAGACGAAGATCGTCTGGATCGCCACCGCGCCGCGCATCCGGCCACCGACGAGCTTCATCGCCTCGAACAGATCGCGCGCGATGCCCGATCGGTCCAGAAGCGCCGCCATCATCACGAACATCGGCACCGAGACGAAGACGAAACTCGATACGAAGGAATAGACGCGGCTGGTGATCAGCGGCACCGCCATCGGGCCGAACCAACCGAGCGCGAAGATCAGCGCCACCAGCAGGGTCACGAAAGCCAGCGGCATGCCGGTCAGCAGCAGGCCGATCAGCAGCGCGAACAGCAGGACCGTCCCGTAGCCGATCCCCAGAGCGGAGAGGTCGAAACTCAGCAGATGCTCGATCATTTACCTGCCTCCGATGCGAAGGCAGCCCGCAGGTAGTTCACCGCCATGATCACGAATTGCACCACCATCAGGCCGAGCACCACGAGGAGGAAAATCTTCAGGTAAGCCGGGAACGGCGGATCCCAGGCGCTGCCGGAGGTCTCGAAGTGGACGCCGCCGCCGGGGCGCATCGTCGCCTTGATGACCATGCCGTAGGCGGCCCAGGCGAAGAAGCCCGCCGCGAAGAGACAGATCAGCGAGATGATCGCGTCGAGGATGCGCTTCGCCCGGCCGCTCACCAGATCGTAGATCAGCACGACGCGGATATGGCTGTTGCGCACAACGCAGTAGAGCCCGCCATAGACGAAAGCCATCGCGCAGAGGAAGATCGTGGTCTCATGCGCCCAGATCGTCGGGCTGTTGAAGCCGTAGCGCAGCACGACCTCGTTTAGCAGGATCAGCGCAGAGGCGATGATACCGATCGCGAAAACGATCCCCACGGCGTTGATCGCGCGGCCGAGGATGCCCGCTTCGGCGATGGTCGCCGCTTCGTCCTCGCTCTGCACCGGTTCCGGCGTGTGCGGATCATGTGCGGGGTGATCCACCCCGGTCTTGTCGGGTTGTGACATTGCAAAAACCGCTGCTGTCAGGAAACTGGAAAAATGCGGGGCCGCAATGGCAGCCCCGCACCGTTAGTGTATCAGATCAGAGAAGGTTGTTCTTCTTCAGATAGTCGGTCAGGACGTCATAGACGTGCTGCGCCTTCTCCGACTTCTTGGCGACCTTTTCCCACTGGGTGATCGCGATGCGGCGGAACTTGGCGCGCTCTTCATCCGACCAGTCGTGGACGTGGATCTTGCCGCCTGCTTCGGCCTTGGCCACGGCCTTCTTGTCGGCAGCCGCGAGATCGCTGACTTCCTTGTCCGCGAATTCCTTAACCGACTCTTCGAAGGCTTTCTGCAGATCGGGCGAGAGCGCATCCCACTCTTTCTTGTTCATCGCGACGCCGACGAGCGGCATCGAGTGGAAGCCCGGATAGACCGGGTTCGGCGCGATGTCGTTGAGGCCCTGCGCCTGGTTGGTCGAGAACACGGTGTAGTCAGCCGCGTCGATCACGCCCTTGTCGAGCGCGGTGTAGACTTCGGACCCCGGCAGGTTCACCGGAGCAGCACCCGCCGCCGCGAAGACGTCCTGCACGAGACCTTCCGGCGCGCGCATCTTCAGGCCCTTCAGGTCAGCCACGCCGTCGAGCGGCACTTTCGACACGAGCGCTTCAAGACCGGTGGTGGTCGAGCCGATGTAATGAACGTCATAGGGCTCGAACAGGTCGTTCGCGAGCTTCTGGCCACCGCCATTGTTCATGAAGTCCAGCAGCTGATCGGTGCTCGACCATGCGCCGACCGGGTTGCCCAGCAGCGAGAAGGCCGGGTCCTTGCCCGCGAAGTAGGAGATGTCGGTCACGATGCCGTCGATGATGCCGGCGCCGGTCGCGTCCAGCGTCTCGTTATGCTCGACGACGGAGCCCACGGGCATCATCTCCACCTGGATCTGGTTGTCGGTGCGCTCGGCGAGGTTCTTCGCCCAGTTCTGCTGGAGTTCGAAGTTCGGATTGCCTGCCGGGTCCGAGCTCTGGAACTTGTACTTGTGGGTTTCGGCATTCGCAGCGCTGGCCAGCGCCAGAACGGCGACGCTCGCGAGGGCGATTTTACGGATCGGTTTCGTCATGGTGTCCTCCCTTAATAGACGAAATCAAACTTGCGAGGCCGTGAGGCCCCAGGCGTTCAATATCTGCGAACAAAGCGCCTCGGGCGCTTCGCGGATATCGCAGGTCTGCGGGGCCTCGTCGGGCCCCGGCAATTCCAGATCGGCCAATTGGCTGTCGAGCAGCGCAATCGGCATGTAGTGATTTTCGCGCGCGGCCATTCGCGCTGCGATCAGGTCGTGCGGCCCGGTGAGATGCGCGAGATGAATCACGCCGAGACTCTGGCGCAGGCGATCCCGATAGGACCGCTTGAGCGCCGAACAGGCGAAGGCGACCGTCTTGCCGTCGCGCCCCGCCTCGATCACGCCCTTCGCCACGAGGTCCAGCCAGTCCCAGCGCATCTCGTCGTTGAGCGGCAGACCGGCGGCCATGTGCGCGACATTCTCGGGCGGATGGAAATCGTCAGCATCGAGGAACACGCCACCCACGGCCTGCGCCACGAGCCGCGCCACCGTCGTCTTGCCGGTGCCGCAGACGCCCATCACTAGGACCGGTGTCGCGTTCGCGCTGCTGCTGTTTGCCATCTTGCCTTACCGGGTTCACAGGTGTTTCTTGGGCACTGAGGGGTAATGTAAGCGGTTACATTCGTCAATCGCACTTTTGAGCAGGGGCGCGCTCGCAGGGAGGATCAATGAATAAAAACAAGGAAACAAAATCAGTTACGATGCGCGACGTCGCCGATCATGTCGGTGTAAGCGTTGCCACGGTTTCGCGTACCCTGCGCAATCCCGAGGTCGTTTCGCAGGCCGTGCGCGACAAGATCGCCGCCGCCATCGAATCGCTCGGATACCTTCCCGACCCCGCGGCCCGCGCCCTCGCCTCGACCCGCTCGGACATCATCGGGGTGATCCTGCCCTCGGTGTCGAACAACGTCTTTGCCGATGTGATGGACGGTATCTATTCCGCGGTCGAAGGCACGCATCACTCAGTCCAGCTCGGCTATTCGCGCTATGCGCCGCTGTCGGAAGAGAACCTGATCCGGGTCTTCCTGCGGCAGCGCCCGGCGGGACTGATCGTGACCGGGATCGACCAGACCGAGGCCGCGCAGGCGCTGTTGCGCGAGGCGGGCTGCCCGGTGGTGCAGATCATGGAGACCGGCGATGCCCCCTATGACCGGATGATCGGCTTTTCGCATTACGACGCCGCCCGCGCCGCCACCGCGCACCTGTTCGCGCAGGGCTATCGCCGTCCCGGTTTCCTCGGCGCGCGGATGGACCCGCGCACGCAGCGCCGTCTCCACGGCTTCCGCGACGAGTTGCGCGCGCAGGGCGTCGAGGAAGGCAAGCGTATCCAGACGACCACCCGCGCCTCCTCGGTGACGCTGGGCAGCCACTTGCTCGCACAGCTTATGGATATTGCTCCCGAGACCGACGCGATTTTCTGCATCAACGACGACCTCGCCCTCGGCGCGATGTTCGAAGCGCAGCGCCGCAACCTGCGCATCCCCGACGATCTCGGTATCTGCGGCTTCAACGACATGGAGATGATGGCAGCCGCCGAGCCGTCGATTTCCTCCGTGCGCACGTTCCGGCGCGAAATGGGCGAAGGTGCCGTGCAACTGATCCTCGACTCCCTCTCTGGTACCGCGGCACAGGAGAAGATCGTCGACCTCGGCTACCAGATCGTGCAGCGTCGCTCCACGCGGGGGCACTGAGCGTAAGCCCGCCGCGAGACGCGAGGAAACGCGAGGTGCAACGGGGTGCGGGATCGGCAGGCTGCTCGCTCTGACTGGCTCGCCACCGGATGACGCACTGTTGTGGCATTCGGCCGTTCTCCTCGCCCTCGCGCGGGTCGCGGCCTATCTGGCTGACGAGGGGACCGAACGCGCCGCGCCGCGACGGGGCCGAGCAGCGCGCCAAACAGAATCGGGAGAGAGATCAAATGACGCCAGCCGTTTTCGCCATTCCGGGAGACATCGCCCAGCTATCCGGCGGGTTCATCTACGAGCGTAAGTTGCTCGAGGCGCTGCGGGCGGAGGGCCGCAACGTCGAGCATCTCGAACTGCCGCCCGGTTTTCCCGATCCGACACCCGAGGAAACCAAGGCCGCGCGCGCGCAGCTGACCGCCATCCCCGGAAGTGTTCCGGTGATCCTAGACGGGCTGGTATTCGGCTCGATCGATACGCAGGTACTCGATGACATGGCGGCGCCCGTGGTGGCGATGCTGCACCATCCGCTGGGCCTCGAGACCGGCCTCGCCGAAGACCGCGCGCGTCATCTGCTGAGGCGCGAGAGAGAGAACCTGCGCCGCGCCGCGCATGTCGTGGTGCCGAGCCCGCATACCAGCACGATCCTGCAAAAGGAGTTCGGTGTCGCTCCGGAGAAGATTTCCATCGCCCTGCCCGGCTTCGACCGTCCTCCGGCGCTGGAGAGCGCGAAACCGAGCCCGCCCTTGATCCTGTCGGTCGGGCTGTTGGCCGCGCGCAAGGGCCATGACGTCCTGATCGACGCCTTGGCGGAGATCGGAGACCTGGACTGGCGCGCACAGATCGTGGGCGGCGCGCACGATCCCGACGTGGCGGACGCGCTCGCCCAGCAGATCGATCGGCTCGGACTGGCTGCGCGGGTACAGCTTGCCGGACGGATGGAACGCGACGCGCTCGACGCGGCCTATCGCGACGCCGCGATCTTCGCGCTGGCGACCCGCTACGAGGGCTACGGGATGGTCTTCGGCGAGGCCATGCTGCACGGGCTGCCCATCGTGACCTGTCGCACCGGCGCCGTGCCCGACACGGTGCCGCCAGACGCAGGTTTTCTCGTTCCGGTGGATGCCCACCTCGACGTCGCCGAGGCGCTACGACAGCTTCTCGGAGATGCCGAACTGCGCGCCCGGATGGGTGCGGCATCGGCAACTGCGGGAACGGCTCTGCCCGACTGGCGCGACACGTCGGCGATCATGGGGGCCGTGCTGGACAGCCTCATGGCGTGACCGCACTCAGCCTCCCGCGCCGCCTCGCTACGCGCGCGCGAATTCAGCGTGTCCGCTTCCGGTTCCGACACGTTTTTCTGAATTACGTGAGTGATCCGAAAAGGAACGTGGGCCGTGCGGGCTCGTTTCATTCCCGTAATTTGAAAAGGAGGCATCTCATGCAATCCAAGATTCGCACCCTGACCGCTGGTATTGCCGCATCGCTCATGGGCACGATGGCGATGGCCGCCACGCCCGCATCCACGATCGACCACGCGAAGGGCGTCCAGCCGCGCCCCGACCTGGACCAGCAGGTCGCCGCAGCGCTTAAGCAATGCGCCAGCCTCGAGGATTCCTGCAAGAAAGTCGCCACCGACTCCGCTGCCGTCCTCGTCTTCCCCGAAGTGACCACGATCGACCTCGGCGTCGGCGGCTCGGGTGGCTCGGGTGCCATGGTCCAGAACGGCAAGATCCAAGGCTATTATGACATCGGCAAAGCCTCGGTCGGTCTCCAGATCGGCGCCAAGCAGGCCAGCCAGATCTACGTCTTCCCGACCAAAGAGTCCGTCAAGCAAGTGCAGAGCGGCGGCGAATGGCATGTCGGCGCCGGCGCAGGCATCACCGTGGTAAACGCCAATGCCACCGCGAACGCGTCCTCCGGCAATCCGCGCGTCTATGTCTTCGACAGCTCGGGTCTGAACGGCGGCGCGAAGATCAGCACCCTGCGCATCTGGAAAGACGGCGACAACAGCTAATCGCCGGTGCCCTTTCCGCCGAGGGAAGGCCCACGATGAGAAAGGCCCCGGGGAATGATCCTCCCCGGGGCCTTTTTGCCATAGTAGAGAGCGCGGCTCAGGCCTTGCGCGCGTCGCTGATCGCCTTGCGCAGCGTGTCGGCATCGACCGCGCCGGGATAGACGTCGCGCCCGACGATATAGGCGGGCGTGCCGCGCAGCCCGATCGCGACTGCCTGCGCATCGTTACGCGACAGCAGCGCGTCGATCTCCTTGCGGTTGGCCTTGTAGCCCGCCATCGCCTTGTCCGGATCGACGCCGGCGCCGGAGAGTGTCTTGTCGATCAGATCGTTCGACAGCTTTCCTTCCGTCGCCATCAGTGCCTCGAGCCCTTCCTTGTATTTGCCCATGCTCTGCGCGCCGAGCACCAGCTGCGAGGCATAGACGGAGGGCGCGCCGAAGATCGGCCAGTCCTTCATCACGACGCGCAGATTGCCGTCTTCGCGGGTCACCTTCTCGACCACCGGGTGGTTCGATTTGCAGTAGGGACACTGGTAGTCAAAATACTCGACCAGCGTGATATCGCCATCCGGGTTGCCAATCGCGGGCGCGACCGGATCGTGGAACACCGCGTCCGGCGAGATGTCGACCTCGGCAAGGCTCGCCGTCGGCAGGATCAGCGTGGAGCCCGCGGCGACGCCGGCAAGGGTGAGAAAATTCCGGCGATCGATCATGTATTGTCTCCTGTGGTCTGGGGGAAATCTTCGGGTGAGTAGGGAACGGGCGGCAGCGGCTGGCCCGGCGGCACCGTGCCCTTGCCGCTCTCGGCACGGGTCAGCACGACGACATGCGTGCCAGAGCGGACGCGGTCGGCGAGGTCGATGATGTCCTGATTGAACAGCCGTATGCAGCCCGCCGAGGTCGCCTTGCCGATGGAACTGTTATCCATCGTTCCATGAATGCGGTAGAGCGTATCCTTGTTCCCGCGGTGGATATAAAGCGCCCGCGCGCCCAAGGGATTGTCCAACCCGCCTTCGAGCCCATCCTTGACCGGTCCGTAAAGTTCGGGATCCTCCTTGATCATGCTCTGCGTCGGCGTCCAGCTTGGCCAGTCCCGCTGATATGGGATGCGTCCCTTGCCGGAAAAGCCGCGCCCGTCCTCGCCCACCGCGACGGTGTAGCGTAGCGCGCGGTTATTCTTCTGCACGAGGTAGAGCTTGCGCGCCCAAGGGTCGACCACGATGGTGCCGGGCGGCTCGTCGGTCCAGTAATCGACTTCCTGCCGCGCTTTCTCCTCGCTCAGATACTCGGGCTTCACCGCGGGGATCGTGCGCCCGTCGTCCTCCATCGCGCTGTAGATCGCTTTTACGCGTGCGCTGAGCTGCGGCGCTTGCGGCGCGGGCTGTGGGTTAGAGGCAGGCGGTTCGGGTGCACAGGCCGCGAGTGCGATCAGGGCAAAAGGGACGAGGCGGGTGAGGGTCATTGAGCGATCTCCGAAAGCGAGGTCGTGAGTTTCGGCGCGGTGACATCCCCGATCAGGCGGGTGCCCTGCGCCTCCGTGTGATCTGGGTTGAGGAAGATCAGCGTCGGCGGGCCGATCACGCCCAACCGTTTCAGAAGCGCCTGCTGCGGCGCGCCGGTTTTGGTTACATCGACCGCGATGGGCGTGACGTCGCGCAGTGCGGCCTGCACCCGCGGGTCGGGGATCACCTCGCGCGCGATGGTCGCGCATTCGGTGCACCATTCGGCGGTGGTGATCAGCATCACCGGCGCGCCCTTCGCAGCGGCCAGTGCGGCGTCGAGCGCTTCGGGCGTCTCGACATGGGTGAAGTCATCCTCCGTCAGCACGCCCGACGAGGCAGCCGCGACGGTCTGGCTCGCTGCGAAGGGAGCAAGCGGCCGCAGTGGATCGCTGGCCCCGCTTGCCGCACCGATGCCTTCGATGGCACCGGCCAGCAGTGCCGCGACGCCAAGCGCGCCCCCGGTGCGGCGCAAGCCCGAGCTTTCCGGTCCGAACCGGTCGCGACCGCCCAGGGCCACGCCCGCACCGATCAGCAGCAGCGCCCAGAGCGCGAGGATCGCGGGACCCGTGACGACGCGGCTCAGCAGCCAGATCGCCACGCCCAGGAAGACGAAGCCGAAGGCGCGGTTCACGCCGACCATCCATTCGCCCATGCGCGGCAGGATCGCCGAACCGAAGAGCCCCACGGCCATCAGCAACACGCCCTGTCCCAACCCCAGCGCAAACAGCGCCGAGGCCCCGAGCCCGGCGTCACCCGTCTGCGCGATATAGAGGAAGGCCCCGGCCAGCGGGGCCGTCACGCAAGGTCCGACGATCAGCGTCGACGTGAAGCCGAGGATCGCCGCCCCCGCAAGCGTGCCGCGCCGCCCCTGCACGGAGCTCACCTTGTTGGTCAGCGCCTGCGGCAGGCGCAGCTCGAACAACCCGAAGGAGGACAGCGCGAGGACGGCAAACAGCAGCGCCAGCGCGATCACCGTCGGAGGGGCCTGCATCAGGAATTGCAGGTTCTGCCCAGACCACGCTGCCACGATGCCCAGAAGCCCGAAGGCCACCGCCATCGCCAGCACATAGGTTCCGGTCAATGCGAGCCCGCGCGCAGGCGTCAGGTCTTTTCCTTGCGCTCCGAGCATCCCGGCCACGATCGGCACCATTGGCAGAACGCAAGGGGTGAAGGCCAGAAGCAGACCGAAGCCGAAGAACGAGGCCACCACCAGCGCCCAGCCGCCTTTCGCCGCTATCCCTGCGACGAGCCCGTCATCGGAAGAGAGGCTCAGCTCGCTCCCGCTTTCTTCGGAATTGGATGCAGCCGGTGAAGGGCTTTCGGCCTCGGAGGACGCCGCAGGCGCGGAAGACGAGGCAGGCGCGTCGCTCCGCGCATAATCGGGCACCCCGGCGGCTTGGTTCGACTGCGCCGCGCCGGATGCAGACGCAGTCGCGGCCCCATCCGGCGGCACGATCTCGCGGCTTTGCGGCGGGTAGCAAAGCCCCTTTTCTTCGCAGCCCTGCCAGTGCAGCGTGAAGGGGCCGGTGATGCCGCTCACCACAGCCTCGGTGTGATCATGCCAGACCTCGACCGTGCCGAAATTCGGATCGTCCTTCATCTCGCCCGGCTGCGTCTCGATCACCGGCGTATCGCCGTCCTCGGCGCTCACCGTCAGATGCTCGCGATAGAGGTAATAGCCCGGCGCGATGTCAAAC
Source organism: Thioclava sp. JM3 (assembly GCF_002213185.1). Taxonomy (NCBI): domain Bacteria; kingdom Pseudomonadati; phylum Pseudomonadota; class Alphaproteobacteria; order Rhodobacterales; family Paracoccaceae; genus Thioclava; species Thioclava sp. JM3. Next base: position 182,332 of record NZ_NBOB01000002.1, on the reverse strand, counting down.
GAGACGGCGAGCGTCCCGTCATCCTGCCACTCGGTCTCGACCTGAAACGCCGCTTCGGGCGACAGCGGACCGCTGCCCCCCTTGGGCTTCAGAAGATCGAAGCTTTGCGCCGCAGCGAGGCCGGGCAACAGCAGCGAGATCAGAAACACGCCCCAGAGGGCGCGCAGCGATAGACGGGAAAGAGCCTTTGCGTTCATGTTGGCCGGATCGCGGGCGAAGCTTAAGTCAGTCTTAAGATTCGTGCGCTGTATCCGCCGCGAAGGAGAAAAGATGCGCATACTCGTCGTCGAAGATGACAGCATATTGGCGGATGGCCTGCGGGTGGGGCTCGGCATGGCCGGGTTCACAGCCGATGTCGTCTCCTGCCTCGAGGACGCGCGCGCAGCACTCGCAGGGGCGGAGTACCGCGCGCTCGTGCTGGACCTGATGCTGCCCGATGGCTCCGGGCTCGAACTGCTGCGCGAATTGCGCGCAGGCCGCGCCGGGCTGCCGGTGTTGCTTCTGACCGCGCGCGATCAGGTCGAGGACCGGGTCGCGGGGTTGGACGCAGGCGCTGATGACTATCTCGGCAAGCCTTTTGACCTGGACGAGCTGGCCGCTAGGCTGCGCGCCCTGTCGCGCCGGTCGGACGGGCGAGCGGCAGCACAGATCGCCCATGCCGGGCTGGAGCTCGACCCCGGCACCCGTAGCGCGGCCTTCAACGGCCAACCGCTGAAACTCTCGCGCCGCGAATTCGCAGTGTTGCAGGCGCTGGCGGAACGCCCCGGACGGGTGCTTGCGAAATCGGATCTCGAAGACCGGCTCTACGGCTGGGACGAAGAGGTCGAGAGCAACGCCGTCGAAGTTCATATCCACCATCTGCGCGCGAAGCTCGGGCGCGATTTCATCGAAACGCTGCGCGGCATCGGCTACCGGCTGCGCCCAGAGGAGACCTCGCCATCTCGCTCCGCCTCCGCCTCTTCCTGATCCTCACCGGCGCGACGCTGGCCGTCTGGCTTTCGGCGGTGCTCTGGATCGAGAATTCCACCCGCGCCGAGGTGACGCGCGTGCTCGACGCGCGTCTGGTCGAGGCGGCGCGCATGGTCTCGTCTCTGGTCTCGAAAAACCAGATCGCGCTGAACCGTGACGATCCGGCGCAGATCACCCTCTCGCATGACGAGAGCTACGAGCATCAGCAATTTTGCCAGATCTGGTCTTTCACCCAAGGGCTCGTCGGACGCTCGAACGGGGCGCCGAGCGCGCAGCTGGTGCCCGCCGATGCAACGGGCTTTCGCGATGTGACGCGCGACGGCAAGGCGCTGCGGGTCTACACAATCATCGACCCCGATCTCGGCGGGCAGGTCACGGTGGGCGACAGTCTCGCGATGCGCAACCGGCTGGTGCGCGACGTGATCGAAGGGTTCCTGTGGCCCGCAGTGGTGATCCTGCCGGTGATGTGGGGATTGATCTGGCTTGCGATCTCGCGCGGGTTGGCACCGCTAGACCGCTTCGCCCGCGATCTGGACGCGCGGCCCAGCGAGGATCTGCGCGCGTTGCCCGGCACTGCCCAGCAACCGCGCGAGATCCGCCCGCTCGCCGGAGCCCTCGACGACCTTCTGGCACGACTGGCCGCCGCGCGCGGGCGCGAGCGCGAGTTCATCGCCTACGCCGCGCATGAGATGAAAACGCCGCTCGCCGGGCTGAAAACACAGGCCCATATCGCGCGCCATGCGCCCGATACCGACACCCGGGAACACGCCCTTGCCGCAATCTCGACCTCCGTCGACCGGACCGACCGGATGGTGCGGCAACTTCTCGATCTGGCGCAGGTGGATAGCCGCGAGACGCGGGCGACCCCGGTCGAGCTGACCGGGCTGCTGCGGCAGGTGCTGGGCGATCTGGCGGGGCTTGCGACGCTGCGGGGGGTGACACTGGAACTCGAGAGCGCTCTGGACGCCCCGAGCGTCGGCAGCGATCCGCTGCTTCTGTCCCTCGCCCTGCGCAACCTGATCGAGAACGCGGTGCAGGCGAGCCCGGACGGAGCAGCGATCAAGGCGCGTTTGACCGGGTCCGACGACGCGCTTTTGATCGACATCCATGATGGCGGGCCCGGCCTGCCGCCAGAGATCGCGCAGCAGGCGGGACAGAAATTCGTCAAGGGCAAGGGTGCCGATGCGAATGGCTCTGGCCTAGGCCTCGCGATCGCGCGCGATGCGTTGGCGCGTCTGGGGGCCACGCTGCGTTACGAGATGCGCGACGACGGGCATCACACGCTGGTCGACCTGCCCACCGCGTGAGGGAGGCAGTCACTCCGAGGCGTCGAGCATGTCCTTGAGCTTGTCGACCCGACCCTGGCTAATCGAGACAGCATCGGGAAACGCGATCTCTGCATCACGCTCCAGCGCCGCGCCCAGATCGAAGGCGTTGGCCTTGCGGACTTTCTTCAGCTCGTCCCACGAGACCGGCATCGCGACCGGCGCACCGGGCCGTGCGCGCAGCGAATAGGGCGCGATCGCTGTCGCTCCCTCGCCGTTGCGCAGCCAGTCGACGAAAATCCGCCCCTTCCGCTTCGACTTCGACATTTCGGCGGTATAGCGTTTGGGCGACCGCGCGACGAGAAGATGCGAGAAGACCCGCGCAAAAAGCCTGACCGTATCCCATCCGGCGCTGCGCCGGAGCGGCACCGTCACGTGGATACCCTTGCCGCCGGACAAGAGCGGCCAGCTCGGCATGTCCAACTCGGCCAGCAGATCGCGGATCTCGAAGGCCGCATCTTTGACCCCGGCGAAATCCAATCCCTCGTCGGGGTCGAGGTCGAAGACCAGCCGGTCGGGCCGCTCCAGCCGATCGACGCGGCTGCCCCAGATGTGGAACTCGATCGTGCCCATCTGCGCGGCCGCGACCAGACCCTCCGCTGTGCGGATCATCATGTACTGCGCGGTCTTGCCGTCACTCTCGGTGATCTCGACATTCTCGATCCCGTCGGGAAAGCCCCGGCCTGCGTGTTTCTGGAAGAAGCGCTCGCCGCCCAGACCTTCGGGCAGCCGGAGCAGCGACACCGGATGCTCGGCAAGATGCGGCAGGATGCGATCGGCCATCGCCTCGTAATAACGCGCGACATCGAGCTTGGTATAACCTGCGCCCTCGAATACCACCCGCTCGGGCGAGGAAATCCCGATCCCCGCGACGTTCGGGCGCTCCTCGGAGGGTGCGTCGTTATCCAGCCGTACCGTACGCGCGGGCTTGTCCTCGCGCAGCCCGAGGAAGACCGCATGCCGCAACCGGTCGCCCCCGGTGCGCTCCGCATAGCGAATCTCGGCGACCAGTTCGGGCGTGATCCAGTGCATACCCTTGGCCTCCGATGCCTCGACATCGGCGGGCGCGGTCTTGCGGGCGAGCGGTTTCATCGCCTTGGCCAACGCCTCCGCCTGATCCTCGTCGAAGCCGGTGCCGACCTTGCCGACATAGCGCCAGCCGTCGCCCTCGGCGGTCCCCAGCGCGAGCGAGGCGAAGGGCCGGCCACGCTTGTCGCTTTCCTGCCAGCCGAGAATGACGAACTCGTCGCGGCGCTCGCATTTGACCTTCATCCACGATTTGGAGCGGGTCCCGCGATATGGTGCGTCGATGCGCTTTGCGATCAGCCCCTCGCCGCCCGCTTTGCAGATCGTGTCGAAGGCACCCTCGGGGTCTTTGGAGATCACCGGGGAGAGCTGCGCAGGCCCCAGCGCGGGGAGCGGCTTCATCACCTCCTCCAGCACCTCGCGGCGTTCGGAGAGCGGCGCCTTGCGCAGGTCCTCGCCGTCGCGCGAAAGGATATCGAATCCGTAGAAGCGGAACGGCCCGCCTGCCGTGATCGCCTTTTGCAATTCCGAGAACCCGTCGAGACCTGCGCCTGCGACGATCTCGCCGTCGATCAGGGCGCTGTCGCAATCGGTCTCAGCCAAGGCGGGCAGCAGGCCTTCGAAGCGATCCGTCCAATCCTTGCCGTTGCGTGTGAAGACGCGCGGGCCGCCGTCTCCAAGCGCGATCAGTGCCCGGTAGCCGTCGAATTTCAGCTCGTGCCACCACCCCTCCCCCGCGACCATCTTGTCCGACAGGGTCGCCAGCTGCGGCTTGCAGAAGCCAGGGCGTTTGCCGCCTTGCGTCTCGACGGGCGGCTTGTCGGCGGCGATCTCGCGCATCGTGCGCTGGCTGATAACGGAGCGGCGATAGCGCGCAACCGGATCGCGCGCGCCGCTGGCCGCGTCCTCCGCCTTCGTCAGCAGCCAGTTCTCGCGCTTGCCTTCGGTTTTCATGCGGATCAGGTGCCACTCGCCTGTCAGTCTCGCGCCATGCAGGCGCAGGTGCAGATGCCCTTTCTTGAGCGCCTTGCCGACCGGGATCAGCGGCTGCCAATGCCCCAGATCCCACAGCATCACCGTGCCCGCGCCATAGTTGTCCTTCGGGATCGTCCCCTCGAAGGTGAGATAGTCGAGCGGGTGATCCTCGGTCCGCACCGCGAGCCGCTTTTCACCCGGATCGAAAGACGGTCCCTTGGTGATCGCCCAGGACAGCAGCACGCCCTCCCATTCGAGGCGCAGATCGAAATGGGTGCGCGTCGCGTCGTGTTTCTGGATCGAATAGCGCGGCGCGAGATGGCCCGAGGCGGTGCCGCCATCGGGCTCTGGCGTCTGCGCGAAGTCGCGCATCTCGAGATAACGATCGAGGCTTCCCATCACGCCGACTTCTTGGTTGAGGACTTCGCGCCGGAGGATTTGCTGGATTTCGACCCGGATGACTTCGCGCCGGAGGTTTTCGATGACGATTTGCGACCCGTCGATTTGCCCCCGGATTTGTCGCTGCCATCGGCCTTGAGGCTGTCCTGCAGCGCCGACATCAGGTCAACCACGTTATCGCCGCCTCTGCTGCTGTCATCCTCGCCCGCCTTGGCGCGGGGCGTCTTCTTCGACTTGCGTTTGCGGTCGATCAGATCGCGCAAAGCCGCGTCGTAGTGATCGGTGAAGGCGGAGGCGTCGAAGCTGTCGGTCTTGCGGTCGATCAACTGAGTGGCGACCTCCAGAAGCTCTTTGTCCGCAGGTTCGTCCTCGATGTCGGAGAACAGCGGGTCGGCTTCGCGGATCTCGTCGGCATAATGAAGCGTCTCCAGCAGGATGCCGTCGCCGCAGGGCCGCAGCGCGCAGAGATATTCCTTGCCGCGCATCACCAGTTGGCCAAGCCCCACCTTCTTCGATTGCCGCAGCGCATCGCGCACCACCCGGTAGGCATCCTGCGCCAGATCGTCGGTCGGCACGACGTAATAGGGCCGGTCGTAATAAAGCGGCGGGATTTCGGACGCGTCGACGAATTGCACAAGCTCAAGCGTCTTCTTTGTTTCCAGCTTGATCGCGTCGATCTCTTCGGGTTCCAGCAGCAGATATTCATCGTCGCCGAGCTCGTAGCCCTTGAGAATCTCGTCGGCGTCGATGGGCCCGATGCCGGGGACGGTCTTCTCATAATGGACACGCTTGCCCGAAGGCCCATGGATTTGCCGGAACGACAGTCGCGCGCCGGATTTGGTCGCGGAGTGAATTTCGACGGGGATGCTGACCAGCGACAGTCTGAGCTGGCCTTTCCAGATCGCGCGTGAGGCCATGAGCGGCTCCTTTGGCTTGACCTTGGGAGAACGCCCGCTGCCGCGCGGGGTTCCGCGCCGGGCTCGGGCGCTTGATGCATCTTCCGCATAGACCCGCGCAATGTCGAGCGTCGCCTCCATTTTTACCCTTATCAAAGCCGGCACACGAGAAATCGGAGAACCGGCGAGCGGCACGGTGGCCGCCGGGGCAATCGGTCATGGAACAAAGGCCGGATAACGAGCGTTCGCCCCCCTGTCGGATTTATCTCCATACCGATGGAAGCGCCTTTGGCCCCCTTGCGGTCACCAGCATGTGCCTGCCGCTCGCGGAACCTCGCGAAGGCGCCTCGCATTCGGTCAGCAACAGCATCACGAACAGGAGCAGAGCATGGCGAAAATCGCATTTCTTGGCATGGGAGCGATGGGCTCGCGGATGGCGCGAACCCTTCTGGATGCGGGCCACGATCTTGTCGTCTGGAACCGGACGCCGGAGCGCTGCGACCCGCTGATCGAGGCCGGAGCCACCGGCGCGGAAACCCCGCGCGATGCCGCCGCAGCCGCCGAGTTCACGATCTCGATGCTGCGCGACACCGATGTCTCGCGCGAGGTCTGGTGCGACCCGGAAACGGGCGCTTTCGCAGGTCTTCCGGAAAGTTCCGTCGCAATCGAAAGCTCGACCATTACGCCCGAAGGTGCGGCAGAGCTGGGCAATTTCGCCCGCGAGCGAGGGCTGACCTTTCTGGAAGCGCCGGTATCGGGCACGCTGCCACAGGCCGAGAACGGCGCGCTGGTCTATTTCCTCGGCGGTGAGGCTGAGACCGCCAAGCGTGTGAATGACGTGCTCGAGCCGCTCGCCAAGGCACAGCATCATGTCGGCACGTGGGGCATGGGCGCGCGAATGAAGCTCGCGACGAACGCCATGCTGGGCGTTCAGGTCGCGGCCTGGGCGGAGATCATTCCGATGCTGGAGCGCGGCGGCATGGATATCGATCTTGCGCTGGAGGCGCTCTCCTCCACCCCGATCTGGACACCGAACGCGCCCTATATCACCGGCACGATGCAGCGCTCGGATTTCACCCCGCAATTCCCGGTCGACCTGATCTCGAAGGATTTCCGCTATGCCATCGCCGAGGGCGGAGAAGCGCGGATGCCGATGACCGAAGCCGCCAAACGTCTCTTCGCGCGGGCGAGCGAGGCCGGCCATGGCGATGAGAACATGACCGGCGTCGTGCAGGTGAACCGCGACTGACGCGCCCTCAGCCAGCCGATTGCGGGATCAGGATGCGGTCGAAGAAATCCGCGACCGCGTCCACCGCATCGAGCGGCAGAACCTGCGCGACATATTGATCGGGGCGCAGCACCAGCAAGGCGCCCTGCACCCGGTCGATGCCGCGCAGATCGAAGATGTCGGGGCCGGTGACGGCGGGGCAGAAGACCTTCTCGTAATCGACCAGCCCGTAGCGCCCCTTCTTGGGCCGAAGGAGCGCGGGCAGCGCCTCGATCAGCATCTCGCGGTGGGGCGTCTGGAAGACTGCGCGAAGGTCGATGACGCTGTCGATATCCGCGCCCTCCGGCGTGAAGCGGTGAAGCAGCCCCTCCGGCCCGTCGAGCCGGTCGCATAGCTGTGCGATCGCCCCGCCTGTCTCGCCACTGTCGCCTTCCGGCGCGAATGCCAGAAGCCGCCAGCGTCCATCCGCCTTGAATGCATGGCCCAGCTGCATCGGCTTCGCATCCGCCAAGCGCACCACCGGCGCAGAGTGGAACCGCTTGCCCACGACCTGCCCGGCAGCGAGTGCCTGATGCGCTGTGTCGCCGATCAGAAGCCCCGACGCGTATTGCGTCTCGACCCCTGCGGTATAGCGCCCGTGCTTCTGGAAATAGGCCTGAAACTGCGCCTCATCGTCCTTGGTCTGCGGCTTCGCGCTGAACAGCCGCGCCATGTCGCGGTCGAAATCGACGAGCTCCTGCGCCTTGGCCTGCCGCTCCTCCGAATAGGTCCGGAGAAGGCCTGGCCGCGCCTGCCCGCGCAGCACGGCTGCCAGTTTCCAGCCGAGGTTGAACGTATCGGCCATCGAGACATTCATCCCCTGCCCGGCCTTCGGGCTGTGGGTGTGACAGGCGTCGCCCGCGATGAAGATGCGCGGCTCGGGCGCGCCGTCGCCGTCTCTGTCGCTATCGTCGAACCCGTCGCAGACACGCTGGCCGATCTCATAGGCCGACCACCATGCGACCTCCTTCACTTCCAACGTATAGGGAGCGAGGATGGCCTGCGCCTTTTCGATCAGCATCTCGGCACTGACATTGCGATCTGCGGCACGCTCGTCGCCATGCAGCGCGTCGAGCTCGATATAGAGCCGCACCAGATAGCCGCCTTCGCGCGGGATGATCAGTACGCTGCCCTCGGTGGATGACTGGATCGCCGCCTTGAGCCGGATATCGGGGAAATCGGTGACCGGCAGCACATCCATCACGCCCCAAAGCTGGCGCGCGGATTCGCCGTGCAATTCGTGCCCGATGGATTTGCGCACCGTGCTGCGCGCGCCGTCGCAGCCGACGACATAGCGCGCGCGGATCGTCTCGGTCCCGCCCGGCGCATCGAGGCAGTCGAATGTAGCGACGAGCGGATAATCGGGATCGTCGGTGCGGGTGAGCATGGTCAGCGCGCGGTCGTAATCGGGGGTCAGGCGGCGCGGGCCGTTGCGCATCGTCTCGAGGTAGAAATCATGGACCCGCGCCTGATTGAGGATGACATGCGGCATCTCGGAGAGATCGTCGGCCACGTCCTGAATCCGGTCGGCCCGTTGCAGCCCGTCGCCTTGCGCGCCGGGCCGCCAGAAGGCGACCTCGTTCACCCAATAGCCCTCTTTCATCACCTTTTCGGCGAAGCCGAAAGCCTCGAACATCTCGACCGAGCGGCAGGCGATGCCATCCGCCTGCCCGACTTCGAGCGGGCCGGGTTTGCGCTCGGTGATGCGCACGGAAATCTCGGGGAAGGCTGCAAGCTGCGCCGCAAGCGTCAGCCCTGCCGGGCCGCAGCCGACAATCAGAACGTCGACCGTGTCGAGCTTCTCACCCGCCTGCGGATGACGCGGCGCGATGGCCGGATCGCCGGGGTTGAACCCGTTCAGATGAAACTGCATAGCTCGCCCTCCCAATTGATATGCATACTTACCATTAGCGGAAGGACTGGCGCCGCGTCAATATAGTAAGTACACTTACATAAATCGCGGAAGAACCGGAGCGCAGCTTATGCCGAACGAATTCGAGACCATGCCCGGCCACCTTATCCGGCGGCTGAACCAACGCTCGACGGCGGTGTTTCAGAAACGGATCAAGGACGCCCCGCTGGAGCTGACCTCTGTGCAATTCGCTGCGCTCGATGCCCTGTCGCGCGAACCGGGGATGGATCAGGCGCAGCTGGCGGCGCGCATTGCCTATGACCGCGCGACGATCGGGGACGTGGTGAAACGGCTGGTGCAAAAGGGGCTCGTCGAGCGGACCGTCAGCGAGACGGATCGGCGCGCGCGCAGCTTGCATCTGACGCCCGAGGGCACAACTGCACTGGACGGCGCGCGGCCAGTGGTGACCCGGCTGCAGGCGGAAATCCTGGAAGGGTTGAGCGAGGAAGAGGCCGCGCAGTTCATCGTGCTCGCCCGCAAGGCGGTCGCCCCGCAGGACTGAAAAGGGAGGCGGATCGCGCCGCCTCCCCCAAATCTTTCCGTCCGGACGGGCTCAGCCCTTCTTCAGGTCGAGCTTGTCCATCGGCATCGAACGCACGCGCTGCCCGATCAGCACCGAGACCGCGTTCGCGATCGCCGGCGGCACGGCGGGCAGCGGCGGCTCGCCCACGCCCCCCATCTTCGCGCCACTCTCGATCACCTTCGCATGGATGCGCGGCGCCCGCGCACCCCCGAGGATCGGGTAGTAGTCGAAGTTGCGCGCCGTCGGCTTGCCATCCTTGTAGACGACCTCTTCGATCAACGCCTCCGAGGTGCCTAGGGTCGCAGCCCCCATGATCTGCGCCTTGATGATCGACGGATTCACGATGCTGCCCGGGTCGAGCACGTCCCAGACGTCATGCACCACGATCTTGCCGTCCTGGATCGAGACTTCGGCAATCGCCGCAGCCTCGCTGCCGAAGGGCGAGGCCATCGCGACACCGCGGGCGCGGCGGGTGCCATCCTCGGCATCGAAGGGACCACGCTTCCAGCCGCCCGACAGATCGCCGACCGCTTTGAGCAGATTTGTCAGACGCTCGTTTCCTTCGAGCAGCTTCATACGCAGCTCATAGGGGTCCTGCCCGCCCGCATCCGCCATCTCGTCGAGGAAGGCTTCGTAGAAGAAGTCGTTCATCGAATGGCCGACCGAGCGCCAATAGGCAAGCGAGGTCGGGTTCTCGACATAGTTCTGCGCAATGCGGCGGTTCGGGATCGCGTAGCTCTTGCCGGTCAGCCCCTCGACGGCCATCGCATCGACCTTGTCGGGGTTGTGACCGTTCAGCGCCTCGGTCGGACCTTCGCAGGCGGAGATCGCCTCCAGCGCCACCGGCATGCCGTTCTTATCCAGCGCGCCACGGAAACGCACCGCCGCCATCGGGCGCAGCGGGTCGCGCAGGAATTCCTGCTCGCGCGTCCAGATCACCTTGATCGGCTTGCCGACCTCCTTCGCAAGCTGGACCGCCTGCGGGAAGGGGTTGGCCGACGGGTACAGGAAGTGCCGCCCGAAGAAACCACCCAGCATCGGCGAGTTGACCTTCACCTGCTCGGGCTTGATCCCCGCCGCATCGGCGATCTGGGTCTGGAACTGCTCGGGCGCCTGGTTGGGCAGCCAGATGTCGAGCGTGCCATCCTCGTTGAACCGCGCCAGCGTCGAGGCTGGTTCGATCTGGGCGTGGTGCAGATACTGGCTCTGGTAGGTCGCATCGACCGTCTTCGCTGCCCCGTCGAAGCCCGACTTGATGTCGCCTTCGCTCTCGGCCTCGGTGCCGTCGCCCTTGGTGTTGGCCAGTTGCTTGGCGAACTCCTCGGTCGAGAAATCGGCGGGCATGTAGCGGATTTTGGACTTCTCCTCCTCGCTCGGCTCCTGCCAGTCGACCTTGGCGGCTTCGACCGCCGTTTTCGCGTCCCAGAAGCGCTCGGCCACGACAGCCACCGCGCCATCGAGCTTATGCACCGACATGACGCCGGCCATGCCCTTCACCTCGTCGAGGTTGCTGATATCGCCGGGTTTCAGCCCCAGACGCGGTGCGTGCTGGACGGCTGCGTGGAGCATGCCGTCGACCTTGGCATCCATCGCATACATCGCCTTGCCGGTCGATTTCTCGTAGACGTCGACGCGCTTCACGGGCTCGCCGATCCACTTGAAGTCTTTCGGGTCTTTCAGCGTCACGGACTCCGGGCTGGGCACTTCCTGGTCGAGCGCATCGCCCGCCAGCTCGCCGTAGCCCACCGACTTGCCGGAGCCCTTGTGGACCACCTTGCCTGGCTCGGTCGACAGTTCGGACACCGGCGCGTCGAGCTTCTTCGCCGCTGCTTCCAGCATCATCTGCCGGGCAGCCGCGCCCAGCTTGCGCATCGTGTCGTAGCTGGTACGCACCGACATCGAGCCGCCGGTGATCCTCATCTTGCCGTAGACCACGAGGTAATCGCTGCCTGCAGGTGCGTTCTCGACGATGAAGCTGTCGGGGGCGACGTCCATTTCCTCGCCCACGATCTGTGCCATCGCGGTGAAGACACCCTGCCCGCCTTCGTTGAACGGGCTCAGCAGACGGACCTTGCCGTCCTTGCGCAGCTCGAGGAAGGCCGGGACGTTGGCGCCGGGCGGCATCTCCTGCGCGGCAGCCGCAGCCTTGTTGGGCGCGACGCTCAGGCCGAAGCCCAACACGAGCGAGCCCGCGGTGATACCGGCCGAAGCCAGCAGGAAGCGGCGACGCGAGACGTTCTCGGGCGCGCCGGTCGGGTAGCCGGGATCGGAAATCTTGGGATCGTGGTCGTTCATTGCGCATCCCCCGCTTTCGCTGCATCGGTACCGGCAATCGAGGCGATCGTATCGTTGATCGCGTTGTAGGTGCCGCAGCGGCACAGGTTGGTCATAGCTGCCGTGATGTCATCTTCGGTGGGCTTGTCGTTCGACTTCAGCAGCGAGGTCGCCGCCATCACCTGACCCGATTGGCAATAGCCGCATTGCGGCACTTCCTTGTCGACCCACGCCTCGACCACACGCTTGCCGACGGGGTCGTTCTCGATATCTTCGATGGTGGTGACTTCACTGTCGCCCACCGCGCTGACCGGCAGCACGCAGCTGCGCTGCACGGTCCCGTCGAGCAGCACCGAACAGGCGCCGCATTGCGCGATCCCGCAGCCGAATTTCGTGCCGGTCATGCCCAGCTCATCGCGGATCACCCATAGGAGCGGGGTATCCGGGCCGGACTGCACGTCGACGGACTTGCCGTTGATCTTCAATTTCATGAGTTCCTCCTCGCCGTTTTATCGGTGAGCGCCCGCGCGGCGCTTGTTGGCCGACCTTCACGTAGGGCGCACACGGCGAGAGGCACTAAATTTTCGTGAAAACTTCGCGAGAAGAGGGAACCGTCTCGGGTGTCGAGGCGTCAGCGCGGCGCGACGCCCTGCCCTCGTTCCGGTTCCGTGAAGGCAGGGACACAGCGCACCGCGCCGATGCCGTTCGAGACGCGCGTGGCGCTTGCGCTCAGCCGCGCCAGGTGCGGACGGGTCCGCAATCGACATGCACGAAATGCTCGCTCGGATAGTAGCCGACACCGCCGCCACGGATACGCAGGGCCACCTTGTGCAGCATGCTGGTCGAGACATGCGGGTGCGTGATGTCGAGCGCCTCGCCGCGCATGTGGAAGCTGTGCGTCGCGCCATGCACCAGCCGGTTCGTCTTGGGCGTGCGATAGCCCGACACGAGCATCAGCGGCGTGCTCTGCTCGAGGAGCTTTTGCATGTTGTAGGCGATGTTGATCGTGCGGTTGTCGATCTTCACCTCCTTCTCCTGACGCCAGTCGCGGGCGATCCGATAAAACTCGCGCATCGCCTGCTCGTCATATTGCCCCTTCGAGAAATAGACCGCGTCGAAATTCTCGTTGGTATGGGGGTTGTGGAAGCTCAGGCGACGCTCGTCCGTCTGACCTGCTGCCTGTGCCGGGGTGACGATGTAGGGGGTTGCAAGTACGCCCGCCGCGCCCAGGAGAAACTCGCGTCGAGCCAGACCCGTTGCCTTTGCCATGATAGATGTCCCTTCAAATTCGTGTCGAAGGGCGCAAATTCGAAATTTCGGGACGGAACAAAAGGGCGGGCCCGGGTTCCATCGATGGAACCGGCAGCCAAATGCCGAGTTGTCAGCGACGACTTGCCGACAGATGCCTTTGCCTCAAGGTCATCTGAACGGTTGTGATCTCTTGAAACCCGCTCAGCCCTTGCAGGTCACGACGGTGAGAGGGAGCGCGAGGGCAGCCTCACACGGGGGAGAGGCCGGATTTCCGCTTCCGGACACGTCACCGCGCCTGAAAGCTCCACCCGATTCGCCCCGTGGAGACTTGGACCCCACGAAGACGCAGCAGCTTCGCGGTGCGCCTTTCGGTCACCTGTAAGTCCTGCCTAACGCCGAATGTCGACATGGGTTCCGGAAAAAATCGGCATGCGTGTGGGATTGGTCGCACTCGCGCGCGGGGAACAGCGCGCAGCTGGGGGCGTTCGTCCCTGCGCGCCATCCCTGCCCGCCTCTCATTCTCAGACCGCCGAAAGGATTGACCCATGCCCGAGCAACCGACCCCGACCGAACGCGAGGCGATGGCCCGTTTGATCGCCAAGGCCAAAGAAGCCGCACAAGAACCGGGCAAGGCGGGGATCGCCGCCGCGATCCTGCGCGACGGGGAGATCATCGCCGAAGGCGAGAACGAGGTGCATCTCGACTGCGATCCGACCCGCCATGCCGAGATCGTCGCGATTGCGAAGGCGACACGCGCGCAGAACGACCCGTCGCTCGATGGCTGCGTGTTGCTCACCACCCTGCAGCCCTGCGAAATGTGCCTCTCGGCAGCGCGCTTCGCCGGGATCACGCGGATCATTTTCGGCGCGCAGAAGGAAAACGTCGCCGGAAAATATTTCGTCTTCCCCGACCTGACACTGTCGGAATTCCGCACTGCGGGCGGGGCTTTCGAGGCGATCGGCGGCGTGCTGGAAGAAGACATCGTCGCGCTCTATGCCGACGGCGAGGAATGATGCCTGCTGCAGACAGTGAGCGTGACAGCAAAAAGGCGGGGCCGACCCCCCGCCTTTTCCCGTTCTCGTAGACGACCGGCTCAGCCGCTGATGCTCTTGGCCGAGGCCATGCCCGGCGCTTTCGATTCACCGCCCAGCTTGTCGCGGACCGCTTTCTCGATCCGAGCGCCAATGTCACCATCGACGTTACGCCAGTACTCAAACGCCCGCTGCAGCACCTTCTCGCTGACGCCATCGCAGAGGTGTCCGGTGACGTTGGTCACGAAACGCTCGCGCGCCGCGTCATCCATCACCTCGCGCACCAACGCGCCCGCCTGACTCCAGTCGTCGTCATCCTCGCGCTGTCTGTAGGCCTCGCGCACCATCTCGCCATCGGCATACCAGAGGCCGGCCTCGGCCTGCTGCGGATGCGCCTCCGGACCGCCGTAGGAATTCGGGAAATAGACCGGGTCTTCCGACTTGTTCACCCGCATCTCGCCGTCCTTGGTATAGGCGTTGACCTCGCTTTGCGGCTTGTTCACCGGGATCTGCTTGTAGTTCACCCCGAGCCGCGCGCGATGCGCATCGGCATAGGAGAAGCCGCGCGCCAGAAGCATCTTGTCGGGCGAGAGACCGACGCCGGGCACCATGTTGTTGGGCTCGAAGGCCGCCTGCTCGATCTCGGTGTGGAAATCGGTGGGATTGCGGTCGAGAACCATCTTGCCGACCTCGATCAGCGGGTAGTCTTCGTGCGGCCAGATCTTGGTCAGATCGAACGGGTTGATGCGATAGGTCTTGGCATCCTCGAAGGGCATGATCTGGAAATACAGCGTCCAGCTCGGATGGTTGCCTTCGGCGATCGCGTTGAACAGGTCGCGGCGGTGAAAGTCGCTATCGGCGCCAGCCATCTGATCGGCTTCGTCCTGCGTGAAATGGGCGTTGCCGTCGCCTTGGTCGGTCTTGAAGTGGAACTTCACCCAGAACATCTCGCCGGCTTCGTTGACGAGCGAATAGGTGTGGCTCGAATAGCCGTTCATCTCTCGCCAGGTGCGCGGGATGCCGCGATCGCCCATCAGATAGGTCACCTGATGCGCGCTTTCGGGCGAGAGGGTCCAGAAATCCCACTGCATGTCGTGGTCGCGCAACCCGTTATCTGCGCGGCGCTTCTGGCTTCGGATGAAGCTCTGGAACTTCAGCGGGTCGCGCACGAAGAAGATCGGGGTGTTGTTGCCCACCATGTCGAAATTGCCGTCCTCGGTATACATCTTCACCGAGAAGCCGCGCGGGTCGCGCCATGTGTCGGGGCTGCCGCGCTCGCCGGCCACGGTGGAAAAGCGCGCGACGATGTCGGTCTTCGCACCCGGCTGAAACACTTTCGCCTTGGTGTATTTCGAGACATCGCCCGTGACCTCGAAATAACCGAACGCGCCCGAGCCCTTGGCGTGCGGCTGACGCTCCGGAATACGTTCGCGGTTAAAATTCGCCATCTGTTCGATGAGGTAGTGATCGTTCAGAACGATCGGACCGTCGGAACCGACCGTGAGCGAATGTTCGAGACTTTGGACGGGGGCGCCCCCGTCTGTGGTGGCGGGGCGTCCGCGCTTGTCGTTCGTCATGTCGGAACCTCTGCTATTGGAGAATAATGGTTCCGAAACGCGGGGGGTATGGCGGAGTTCCTTGAAGTTTTCCCGACAGAATTCACGGCTACGGCATATGACGCAGCCCGGCTGGGCACGATCGCCAGCTCGATCGCCTCCGGTTTTTGCGTGTCACGCTCAGGAACCGATTACGTTGCGGCGCATTGGTCCCGTTGGCGCGTCGCCGTTTCTTCCGCATATGGAGCCCTCAATGACCCCGAGTTCGCTGCGTTTCGATCCGTTTGCGGGGCGACCCGATACTCTTGGCGCGCGCGTCACGGGAGACGGCGTGAATTTCGCGATTTTTTCCGGAGAGGCCGAGAAGGTGGAGCTCTGCCTTTTCGACGACGAGGGCAAAGAGGAATTGACGCGGCTGGAAATGCCGCAGCAGGAGGGCGGGATCTGGTTCGGGCATCTGCCCGGCGCGCAGGAAGGCCTCGCCTATGGCTACCGCGTGCATGGGCCGTTTGCCCCCGAGGACGGCCTTCGCTTCAATCCCAACAAGCTGCTGCTCGATCCCTACGCGATGGCGATGCGCGGCTATCTGAAATGGGACGACGCGCTCTTTGGCTATCCCGTCGGAGACTCTGACCTCGAACAGGACACACGCGATTCCGCGCCCTTCATGCCGAAGGCGATAGTGGCCGATCCGCAATTCGACTGGGATCAGGATCAGGTGCTCCATCGCCCGTGGTCGGAGACCGTGATCTACGAGGCTCATGTGAAAGGTATGACGATGCGCCATCCGGGTGTCGTGCAGGCCGATCGCGGGACATTCCGGGCGTTGGCCTCGCCGCCGATCATCGACCACCTGCTGAAGCTCGGCGTGACGACGATCGAGCTGCTGCCGATCCACGCCATCGTGCAGGACCGACATCTGGTCGAGAACGGCCTGTCGAATTACTGGGGCTACAATTCCATCGGTTTCTTCGCCCCCAATCGCAGCTATCTGCCGGGCGAAGACGTGCACGAGGTACGCGCCGCGGTAAAGCGCTTCCACGAGGCCGGGATCGAGGTGATCCTTGACGTCGTCTATAACCACACCGCCGAGGGCAACGAGCTTGGCCCGACGCTCAGCTTCAAGGGCATCGACAACCGCAGCTACTACCTCCTCTCGCCGGAAAACCGCCGCCACGGCTTCGATACCACCGGCACCGGCAACACGCTCAACGTGGCCCATCCGATGGTGCTTCGCCTCGTCATGGACAGCCTGCGCTACTGGGTTGAGGCGGTGCATGTCGACGGCTTCCGCTTCGATCTTGCGTCCACCTTGGGGCGCGAGCCGGACGGCTTCGAACGTGAAGGAGCGTTCTTCAACGCGATCCGACAGGACCCGGTACTCTCTGGCGTGAAGCTGATCGCCGAGCCATGGGACGTGGGCGAAGGCGGCTATCAGGTGGGCGGCTTCCCTTGGCCCTTCCGCGAATGGAACGACAAGTTCCGAGACGACACCCGCGCCTTCTGGCGGCGCGACCCCGGCATGGTACCGAAGCTTGCCGACCGGCTGATGGGCTCGCCCGTGCAGTTCGACCACACGCACCGGCCCGCCACCTCGTCGATCAATTTCCTCGCCGCCCATGACGGGTTCACGCTCTGGGATACGCTGAGCTACAACCAGAAGCACAACGAAGCCAATGGCGAGGACAATCGCGACGGCCACGACCACAACCTGTCCGACAATATGGGCGTCGAAGGCCCGACCGACGACCCCGAGATCGACGCCGCCCGCCTGCGCCGAGCACGCGCGATGCTGGGTACGCTGATGGTCAGCCACGGCGTACCGATGATCCTCGCGGGCGACGAGATGGGCCAGAGCCAGAACGGCAATAACAACGCCTATTGTCAGGATAACGAGACGACCTGGATCGACTGGGAGGGCGCGCGGGTCGATCTGCGCGACAGCGTCAGCGCGATGATCGGGTTCCGGCAGGACTGGCGCTATCACCTCGCCCCGCCCGCCTTCGCTCCCAACGTCGCGACCCCGGTCAGCGACTGGTGGCATCCCTCCGGGCGTCAGATGAAGGACGACGACTGGCAGGATGGCGGTCTGTGCTGCGTGGGGCTGCGGCACCGGCTGGAGGGCTATCCGGAGTTGCTGATCGTCGCCAATGCGGGCGACGCCTGCGAGTTCACGCTGCCCGGCAAAGGCTGGCACCATATCCTCGACACGACGCGGGACAATCCGCGCTGCGACGAAGCTGGGGAGGAGAAAATGAATCTGCCTTGGCAATCGCTGCACGCGTTCTGTCGCGCCGAGGAGGCATCGCCCGACGAGGCGACTTCGTGAGAGAGGCGAGCGATCCCCTGCCCCTGCGCTGGGGCGCGCATCCCGGAACGGGCGGGTCGTGGGACTTCGCCATCTGGGCCCCTGCGGCAGAGCGCGCAGAACTGATGCTGGACGGGACCGCGCATGACATGGCACCGGTCGGAAACGGCGGCTGGCAGGCCTCGATCCCGGCGCGCGACGGCCTATCCTACACGTTCCGCCTCGACGGCACCGACTACCCCGACCCCGCCGCGCGTCTCCAGCAAGGCGATGTTCACGGCCCCTCGCTGACCCACGACCCGGAGGCCTACGACTGGGGCGCCCCGTGGCACGGGCGCCCATGGGACGAGGCGGTGATCCTCGAAATTCATATCGGCACCTTCACTCCCGAAGGTACCTTTGCCGCCGCTGCGGAACGCCTGCCCGAACTGGCCGACCTCGGCATCACGGGCATCGAGATCATGCCGGTCTCGCACTTCCACGGCGCGTATGGCTGGGGCTATGACGGGGTGCTCCTGCGCGCCCCGCATCCCGCCTATGGCTCGCCCGATGAGATGCGGGCGTTCATACGCGCAGCCCAAAGCAACGGGATCGTGGTAATACTCGACTTGGTGCTGAACCACTTCGGCCCGTTCGGAAATTACCTCCATTCTTACGCGCCCGAAGCCTTCGGAGGGGAAGCTACGCCTTGGGGAGATGCGATCGACTTCACCCGGCCCGAACTGCGCGCGCTGCTGCGCGACACGGCGACGGGATGGATCGACGAATACCGCCTCGACGGGCTGCGGCTCGATGCAGTCCATGCGATCCGTGACCCGTCCGAGCCGCATTTCCTGATTGAGCTTCTGCAAACGATCCGCGCGAAGGAGCGCGAACGCCCGATCCACCTGATCCTCGAGGACGAGCGCAACCTCCCCGATCTGCGCGAGGCCGGTTACGATGCGCAATGGAACGACGATTGGCACAATGCGCTGCATGTCGCGCTGACCGGCGAGACGCAGGGCTACTACAAGGCCCATGCCGCTGACCCGTCCGGTGATCTGGCACGCGCAATGACGCTGGGCCAGGTCGAGGAAGGTCAGACGCGGGCCGACGGGACGAAAGCTCGTGGCGCGCCCGCTGCTCATCTGCCTTGGTCCGCATTCGTGAATGCCAACCTCACCCATGACCAGGCAGGCAACCGCCCCAAAGGCGAACGCCTCCTGAGCCTGATCGGCGACGAGGCGGGTGCGGTGACCCATGCGCTGTTACTGCTGATGCCCTTCACGCCGATGCTGTTCATGGGCGAGGAGGTCGGCTCCACAGCGCCCTTCCCCTTCTTCGCAGACCCGCCGAAACACGCCGTCGCCGCGCTGCGCGAAGGCCGAACGAAAGAGCTGCAAGGCCTCGGCTATGACACGAGCGCGATGATCGACCCCGCCTCTCCTGACACGCCGCGCCTGTGCTACCCTTACGGTGACACCAGGCGGCGCACGCGGGAGTGGTTGCGGCTGACGCGCGAACTTCTGAGCCTGCGCCGGAGGCATCTGCTGCCGCTTCTGCGCAGTGGCAAGCGCGGGCCCGGCGAGGTCACGCGCCACGGACTGAAAGCCTTCCATGCGCGCTGGCCATTCGGCGCCGGGACGCTCGACATTCTGGTTAGCCTCGGCGCGCCCGCATCCAACGCCGCGCGCCGGGACACCGCGCTGTTTTCCATGGGCGACCCGCGTCGGGACGCCTTCGCCATTGATGTGAGGATTGATTGATGCCGTCCGAGGAGCCCGCCGCCACTCATCCGATGATCGCCACCTACCGGCTGCAGCTGCGAAACGGCATAGATTTCGCGACGGCGAAAACCTTTCTGCCCTATCTCGCAGACCTGGGCGTGAGCCACCTCTACCTCTCGCCGATCTTCACCGCGACGGAAGGCTCAACCCACGGCTACGACGTCGCCAACCCGCAGGAGATCGACCCGGTCCTCGGCGGCGAGGCAGGGTTTCGCGACCTGTCGGAGGCTGCGCAGGCGCGGGGGCTGGGCGTCGTGCTCGACCTGGTGCCGAACCACACGGCACTCTCGCTCGACAATCCGTGGATACGCGATGCGATGCGCCACGGCCCCGACAGCGCATATGCTGAATACTTCGCGATCGACTGGTCCCAGAAGCTGATCCTGCCGTTCCTGCCCGAGCCGCTCGACGACATGCTGGCGGCAGGCAAGCTGCGGCTGACCGAGGATCACGGCGGCGCGGTGGAATGGGAGGGCGGATGGCTCCCGCTCGCCCCCGGGACGGCAACGCTGGGCGACGTGGCCTCCGTGCTGACGCACCAGCATTGGCAGCTGCGCGACTGGACGCGCGAACGCGGCGCGCTCTCGCATAGGCGCTTCTTCAATGTCACCGGTCTGATCGGGATGCGCGTCGAAGACCCCGCCGTCTTCGACGCGATGACCGAATTGCCGGCGCGGCTGGTGCGCGAGGGGCTCGCCCACGGGCTGCGGATCGACCATATCGACGGGCTCGCCGATCCCGTCACCTATCTCGAACGGCTGCGCCGGACTGTGGGCGACGCAGTGCCGATCTGGGTGGAGAAAATCCTGACCGGCGACGAGGCGATGCCCGCCGAATGGCAGACCGATGGCACCACGGGTTACGAGGCGGGGCGCCAGATCTGCCGCGTGCTCACCACGCCCGATGGGTTCGAACGGCTCGACACGCTTTGGCGCGATCGCACCGGTGGCTGCGACGATTACGAGACGCTGTGCCGGGAAGCCCGCGCGCAGGTGATCCCCGAGGACCTCGCCGCCGAACTGCACCAGCTGATCGACCTCGCGCAGGCGGCGCTCGCGGTGGACCTCCTCGACCCGCCCGACGCCGAGACGCTGCGCGACGCGATGCTGGCGTTGCTGATCCACTTCCCACGCTATCGGACCTATATCACCGCGCCGCCCGCCTCGCCCGAGGATCGCGCGGTGATCGAAAGGACCGTGGCAGCGGCCGCGGAGACTCTGCCGCAGCGCGAGGCGCTCGATCTGCTCGCGGGGCTTCTGTTGGGCGGCACGGATATGGCGAGCCGCAAGTTTCGCATACGCTTCCAGCAGGTCACGGGTGCGGTGGTGGCGAAGGCGCAGGAGGACACCGCCTTTTTCCGGCACACGCGCTACCTCGCCGCGAACGAAGTGGGCGCGGAGCCGGATATGCCGGTTCTGGACGCCGAAGGGCTCAATGACTGGTTTGCGAGTGCGCAGGGACAACGCTCCGGCGGCCTGACACTCACCTCCAGCCATGACACGAAACGGGGCGAGGATACGCGGATGCGCGTCGCGGCGATCTCGCATCGTCCCGAGACTTTCGCCGCTTTGTTCGATGCCGCGATGCAGGTGGCCGCACCTGCAGCCCCCGGCTTCGTCTGGTACGCCACGCAGAGCCTCTCGGGAATCTGGGACGACCCCGCCCACGGGCCGAAGCTGTCCGAACGCCTGACAGAGCACCTCCGAAAGGCCCTGCGCGAAGGCGGAGAGATCACGCGCTGGTCCTTCCCCGACATCGAGGCCGAAGAAACCGCCTTGGACGCCGCCCGCCGGATTTGCGCGGCGTGGGAGGCGCAGCCCCCAGCAGAACTTGCGCGCCTGATCGCGACAGGGAAACGCTTGTCGCTGCTGCAACTGGCGCTCAAGATGATGCTTCCGGGCATGCCCGACATCTATCAGCGCGGGGAGCGGGCGCTCTACGAATTGACCGACCCCGACAACCGCCGTCCCTTCGCCCTGCCGGAGACGCTGACGCCTTTCGAGCGGAGCAAGTCAGAGGCCACCCGCCAGCTGCTGAGTTTACGCAGAGCGGCGGCGGAGGTGTTCCGCTCGGGCGCAGCCGAAGCCTCGGAGCGCAATGGGGTCTTCACGCTCACCCGTCGCTCGGACGGGCGCGAGATCACGCTCCGATTCTGCCGCGACCTCACCGACCTTCGTGACGGCGTGCTGTTCGAGATTTCCGATTCGAGCGCTGCGGACGCCTCTGGGACCCTCCGCTTTCCGCCACCCGGCTGACCGACCGTCGAGATCGATCCGACCGGCTTTTGACACATCGCGCGAGACCTCCCCCTAGACTCAAAGGGTTATCGGGCACCACTCGAAATAGTAAAAAAACTTGCGCGAAAATCTTACCGCGAACCGGCGGAAAACCGGGAACCGCGGCCCCGATTTGTGGCTTTTATTCATGAAAAGCGTTAAACTTTTGAATGTCGCAGCGTCACGGGGAGGAGCTCTGATGCTGACTCGAAAACGGCCCAATTTATTGAACGGTTGTCTTCCAGTGGTCTTGGCCGGCGGGCGCGGGAAGCGTCTCTACGAGCTGACCGAGAACATGTGCAAGCCTGCCCTGCCCTTTGGCGCTGGCGGCCTGCGACTGGTGGATTTCACCCTTGCCTCGTTGCACGCCGCAGGGTTCACGCGCGCCATCATCGCCACCCAGTACCGGCCCGCGCCGTTGATCCGGCACCTGCACGCCCGATGGGCGGACAGCTTCCCCGACGGGCTGCTGATCCGCGACGCGACGCGGCTTTCGCGCGGCGGCTATCGCGGCACGGCCCATGCGCTTCTCGCCAATCTGAACCTGCTGGAGCGCGAAGGCGTTAACGACATTCTGGTGATGCCTGCCGATCAGATTTGCGACATCGATCTGCATCCGTTCATCCAGCGCCACCGCCTGAGCGATGCGCCCGCGACGCTCGTCGCCGCGACCCTCGCGTCTTCGGACGCGGAGCATCACTCGGTGCTTGAGGTCGCGCAGGATGGCCATGTCAGCGCGCTCACCCACCGCCCGAGTTCGCCTGCCGAGATCGACGGCAGTTCAGGGCGAAGCCTAGTCGCCACCGGCATTTACCTGTTCAAGACCGCGTGGCTCCGCGAGGAATTGCCGAAACTGGCGCTGGGACGTTTCGACATTTCGATCGGGGCCGACCTGCTGGAAATCGCACTGCGCGAGAAGGCCCTGCAAGCCTACCGCCTGCCACGCGGCGACAACGGCCGCGAAGCCTATTGGCGAGATATCGACACGCTCGACGATTATCGCTCCGCGCTTCTCGATTTCGCGGCACCGCAGGGAACCACGACGCGCGGCAGTCCGCCGCTGAGCTGCCTGCATCTCGATGTGCCTCCGGGCGTCATCGGGGTCGGTCGGCGCTCTGCGCTGACGGCGAAAGGATCGGTGTCGCCTGACTGCCACTTGACCGATACGCTGCTGGCGCCCGATGTCTCGCTGCCGGCGGGAACGATCGTTGAAGGGATCGGACGCAGCAACATGCGCTGGTTCCGACGCAGCGGCGACACCAACCTGATCACGCAGGCAATGGTCGACCGCTCGATCGCGCGGCTGCACTAGGCGCAGATAACGACCGAACGGATTTTCGGAATGGGCCGACGCGATCCGCTCGGGCAATCCGGGTTGGGCGGAGACCCCGATACAGACCCAACTGCACACCGCCGCAGCGACGGCGCGCAAAGGAGTCACCGCCGGATCCGCTCCGGGGGCTTAGACCGCAGCGAAAAGCGGCGCGCCGATATAGGAGCCTTTCGGTGCTGCGGGCGGAACCCAGAACAGCCCCGATCCGGTGTGGGAAATGTATTCGTTCAGCAGATCCGACGCGCCGAGCCGCCGTTGCAACGCCTCGAAATGCGCAGGATCCTTCTGGTAACTGATGAAGAACAGCCCCGCATCGAGCCGCCCGACCGCGTTCAGACCGCCGGTGAAGTTGTAGCCGCGCCGCAGGATGCGGATGCCTTCATTGGTCTCATGCGCCGCGAGCCGGATATGCGCGTGCGTCGGGATTACCGGCTCGCCTTGCGCGTTCTTCGCCTTGAAGTCAGGCGTGTCAAATTCATCCGTGCCAGTCAGCGGCGCGCCTGTAAGCTTGTGCCGCCCGAAGACATCGTTCTGGTGGCTGACCTGCGCGTTGTCCCAGTTCTCGATATGCATCTCGATCCGGCGCATCACCTGATAGGTGCCGCCATGCTGCCATTCGGGCCCGTCATTGGCCCAGACATGCTGCGCGAGTTGCTCGGGCGTGGTGATGTTGCGGGTGCCGTCGCGATAGCCAAAGAGATTGCGCGGCGTCTCCTGCCCTGCCCCGGCCGAGGCGCGCCCGAAGCCGAGTTGTGTCCAGCGCACGGTCGCGGCGCCAGTGCGTTTCGCGATCCGCGCGAGAATGCGCACCGCGTGATAGGCGACCTGCGGATCGTCGGCGCAGGCCTGCAGCGAGAGGTCGCCGCCACTGATCTCGGGGCGCAGGGCGTCCGAGGGCAGATCGGCGAGCGGCCGCAGATGCGGCGGAGCCTTCGCCGCCAGCCCCATCTCGGGCGAGAACACGCGCAGGCCTAGACCCACCGTGACCGTCAGCCCCGCCGGGCCGAGACCGAGCGCCTCGCCGGTCTCGAGCGCGGTCGCCGCGGCGCGGTCGGGCTCGACCGGGCCGACCGGCTGCCCTTCCATCATCAGCCCGATCGAGGCCGACCAGCGCGCGAGCAGCACTTGCAGCGCGCGCGGATCGGTCCCGGTCAGGTCGAAAGCCATGGCCATCAGATGCTGCTGCGGCGGCGTGGCGATCCCGGCCTGCGGCCCGGTCCCGTAAAAGGCGTAGCGCCTCTGGTCCGGGTCGGGCATGGCGTCGGGCGCGACCTTGCCGGTCTCTGCCCCATTTCCCGCCGTGGCGAAGGTGCCGCCAAGCGCTGCCGCGCCCAGAAACAGCCCACGCCGTGACAGTCCTGCCGGTTTATCGTCTTGCCCGCGCATCATGGCCTCCTTCGTCTTCAGCTTGCCGTGGCGACTTTTTCGGCGATCCGCGACAGCGGCTCCTGCAGCATCTGGATCGCGCGGCTCAGCTTCACCGCGTCCGATTTGCGCAGCTCGGCATCGTAGATCTTGTAGCCACCCAGAGCGTCGGGATCGCGGTAGTCTTCGAGCATCGTCTGCACATCCGCGAAGCGCTGCGCGATGGTCTCGGCGACGTCCGGGTCGATCCGCTTCAGCCCCGGCTCGAGGAAGGCGAACGCCTGATGCGCGCCTTCGATATTCGCCGCGAAGTCAACGAGGTCGATGTGGCTGTAGGCCTCTTCCTCACCGCTGATCTTGCCGCTTTGCACTTCTTCCAGAAGGGCCGCCGCGCCGTTCGCGAGATCCTCGGGGCGATACTCGATCCCGCCGGACAGATCGGCGAGCATCTTGACGTTCTTCACCAGTTCCGCCGCATAGGCCTTGGTCTCTTCGGTGATTTCGCCTTTCTCGAACAGGTCGCGCTCAACCGCGTGGAAGCCGTGCCAGCCGACCGCCGGGTCGAGGTTCGAGGCGCGCATGTCGATCAGGTAATCGAGGTTGCCCGAGTTATCGGTCGGGTCGGTGCCGGGAAGGACGAAGCCTTCGACGTCAGGCTCGATCCGCTCGTAGAACGGACGGGCCTGCGCATAGGCCGCCTTCGCGCCCTCCACGTCGCCTTCGTCCACTTTCGCAGCGAGCCGTTCGCTTGCGGTCACCATCGCGCCGACCATGCCTTCGACGTAGTTCGCGTAGCCTGCGGTGCCTTCGTCCAGCAGATCGCCGATCGCGCTTTGCGCGCGCTGCTTGCTTTCGCCGGTCACGGTGAAGGCGACGGTGTCTTCGGCAGCGCCCGGGCAATAGATACGATAGTCGCCACCGTCGAGCGTGACGGTGAAGCTCGACGCGGGCAGACCGGGAGCGAGGTTCTCTTTCTCGCCGAGGATACGGCTGTCCGACAGCAGCTCCAGCTCGGAAATCGCGGGGGCGGATTCATTGGTCACCGTGAAGGTGATCGGCCCTGCCTCCGCGCTGTCGTGATCGAGAACGCAGGCACCGCCATTCTCGCCAGTCAGCGTGATCGCGACCTGCGCGGCCCCGTTATTCGTGGGCGCATCGGCCAGTGCGGGCTGCGCGAAGAGCGCGGTTGCGGCGAGAAGTGGAATGGCGCGGCGGCGCGCGCGGGGCGACATGTTCATTGTCAGGCTCCTGTATTTGCTCTGCGGAGTTGGCTTGGTCAGAGGGACCTGGCGGGGAAAAACGGTGCGGGGCGCGCACGGGCGAGCGCGGAGGCCGCCAGCGCAAGCGCGATGAGGAAGAGGATCACGGGCAACTCTCGGGCCCAGAACTGATGCTCGATGCGGGCGCGGCGCAGCGCACGCAGCGCATCCGCGGCCTCTTGCGTGGCGGCAGGGGCCATGACCCAGGCGCCGGTGGCCGAACCGCTGGGCGCTGAATCGACGCGCAGCGTGCGCGGCGTAGTCAATCCGCCGCCCGACAGGCGTAGCGTCACCGCGCTATGGCCCTGCGCATCGAGAAGCGCATCGCCCGCTGTCCAGACGGTCACTTGCTCCAGCCGCGTCCACTCGGCCACGAAAGGCCCGGGGTTGCGCGCGGGGCTGACGCCCACCGGCAGCCGCCCACCCGCGAGCTGCGC
The DNA here is from genome assembly GCF_002213185.1 of Thioclava sp. JM3. Classification (NCBI taxonomy): domain Bacteria; kingdom Pseudomonadati; phylum Pseudomonadota; class Alphaproteobacteria; order Rhodobacterales; family Paracoccaceae; genus Thioclava; species Thioclava sp. JM3. The sequence continues at coordinate 156,184 of NZ_NBOB01000002.1, read as the reverse complement.
AAGCGTGGCGAGATCGATCTCGCCGGGGGCGCCCGCGATCTCGGTCTGGCTCTGCACTTGGCGATGCAGGGACGGGAGACCCAGGTGCCGTTCCGGCGTCGCTTCGGCGCCCGTCAGATCGACGCGGGTCGCACCTATTTCGAGCATGTGTCCCTGCAGACGCAGATCGGGTCCGGCGGAGGTGTCGACATCTCCTTCAAGCACACGCGGCGCATGATCGGGCAGCGTCACCTGCGGCTGCGGCCAAAGCGCCGCGATACCGACGGCCAATGCCGCGAAGGCGACCGCGAGAGAGCCGCGCAGCCATTGCGCCGTGCGGGGATCGGGGCGCAGCGCACGCGGCCAATAGGTCAGCGCCGCGACCGGGACCAGATAGGCGATCCAGCCCAGCAGCTCGATCAGGCGCGGATCGGCGGGAATGCCCAGCACACCCGTGATCAGCGCCGAGCGCACTGTGCCGGGGGCCACGAGCCAGCTCAGATCGGCAATGCGCTGCTGCCCCGCCAGCAACCAGCCCGCCTCATGGGCCGAGCGCAGCGTCTGCAGCACCAGCCCGGCCGCAACGAGGATCAGGAACACGCCGGTCCAGCGGAAGAAACGCCCCAGATTGAGCCGCATCCCGCCCTGCGCGATCGCCCAGCCGAGCGCGACCGAGGCTGCGAGGCCAAGCGCCGCGCCGAGGCCCGCCCAATGTCCGGTCTGCGCGCCCGAAATCGTGGCGAGCAGGAACACCGCGGTCTCAAAGCCTTCGCGCAGCACGGCGAGGAAGGCCATCGCGGCCAGGGCGATCCGGCTCCCCTGCCCCAACGCCGCGTCGGCGTCCCGCTCGATCTGGCCCTTCAGCCCCGCCGCGTGGCGCGTCATCCACAGCACCATCAGCGTCACGAAGACGACCGCGACGGCGGCGATCACGCATTCCAGCTTTTCCTGCGCGCTTTGCGGCAGCGCGGCCTCGATCAGCGCCAGACCGGCCCCCACGCCGACCGACAGCGCCACCGCGGCAGCAACGCCCAGCCACATCTCGTGCAGACGCTCGCCCCGGGCGCGCAAAAAGGCCGCGATGATGCCGACGATCAGCGCCGCCTCGAGCCCTTCGCGCAGGCCGATGATGAATGTTGCGAGCATGGAGACGTTCCTCGTCGATTCCCGAGTAATTTGCTTGGGTATTCGTTAGCTGCGTTGACTGACGGGCGCAACCCCCTAACCCGAGTAATTTTATCGGGTACCCGGCACGGCGTTTCTTCGCGCTCGCAGCGATCAGGCGATTTGCAACTTCCGTCATCTTGGGGCAATTCGTGCAGGTCGCCCTCGCAGCGCCGCGCAATTTGGCGATACGGCGTAGCGAGCGAGGCGACACCCCGGGCCGACGGCGGCCCGCATGCAACAAATTCGGAGGCCGTATTTTGGCACAATCGCAAATCGGGCTGATCGGCCTTGGCACCATGGGCGGAATGCTCGCCCTCAACATCGCGGAAAAAGGGTTCGACATCGCGGTGTTCAACCGCACGACCAGCGTCACCAAGACTTTCCATGAAAACGCGGGCGAGCTGGCGTCGAAAATCACGCCCTGCGAGAGCCTCGAAGAGCTGGTGAAATCGATCGCGAAACCCCGCGCGATCATCCTGATGGTGCCCGCGGGCGAACCGGTCGACCAGCAGATCGAGGCGCTGCGCGCCTATCTCGACGCGGACGACCTGATCATCGACGCGGGCAACGCGAATTTCCACGACACCGAGCGCCGCGCCGCCGAAGCCGCGAAGGCCGGCCCGCGATTCCTCGGAATCGGGGTCTCGGGCGGTGAAGAAGGCGCGCGCCACGGGCCTGCGATCATGGGCGGCGGCGAGCAGCAGGACTGGGACCGCGTCGCCCCGATCCTCAATGCGATCGCGGCCAAGTTCGACGGCACGCCCTGCGCCGGTTTCATGGGCAAGGGCGGCTCGGGCCATTTCGTGAAGGCCGTGCATAACGGCATCGAATATGCCGACATGCAGATGATCGCCGAGACCTACGGCGTGATGCGCGACGGGATGGGCCTCGACTCGCAGGCCTGCGGCGAGATCTTCGCAAAATGGGACGAAGGCGCGCTCAAATCCTACCTGATCGAGATTTCCGGAAAGGTCGCACGCGCCACCGATCCCGAGAGCGGCAAGCCGATGCTCGACATCATCCTCGACCGCGCGGGCCAGAAGGGCACTGGCCGCTGGACCGTGATCGAGGCGCAGCATCTCGCCGCCCCGGTGCCGGTGATCGAAGCGGCAGTGATGGCGCGCAACCTGTCGTCGCGCCTCGTGGCGCGCCAGCAGGGCGAGGAGATGTTCGGCGCCGCCCCCGAGGCGCTGCCTGAAGGCGCGCTGAGTGCCGACGATCTGGAGAACGCCCTGATCGCGGGCAAAATCCTGTGCTACGCGCAGGGGTTCGAGCTGCTGCGATCGGCCAATGCGCCCTTCGACTGGGATCTGCCGCTGCCCGATATCGCCTTGGTCTGGCGTGACGGCTGCATCATCCGCTCGGCGATGCTCGACGACATGGCGAGCGCGCTCAGCGAGTCGCCCGATCGCAACCTGATGTACGCGCCCTATTTCGCGGACCTGCTGAAGACCCATCACGGCGCGCTGCGCAAGGTCGTCAGCATCGCCGCAGCCCACGGGCTCGCAGTTCCGGCCCTGTCGATGGCGCTGAGCTATTTCGACACGATGCGTACCGCGCGCGGCACCGCGAACATGATTCAGGGCCAGCGCGATTTCTTCGGTGCGCACGGGTTCGAGCGCACCGATCGCGAGGGTGGCGACTTCCACGGCCCCTGGGCCATGTAAGCGCAGACTGAAGGCTTGAAGAAGTCCGCCCGCGCCTCGTGAGAGCCGCGGGCGGTATGCATTTGGCGAACCTCCGGACGCCGCGACCCGCCCTGCAGTCACGAAGACGTGCGCATCCAGACTGCGCCCACGGCAGTTGATCCCCATCAAAGTCCCGAAGCCTCGAGCCCGTTACCCTCGTCGCATTCACAACGGAGGCCGGGACTGCCATGACACGGGATTTCGAAGGTAAATCAGCTATCGTTACGGGCGCGGGATCTGGGATCGGCGCGGCGATCGCCAAGGAGTTGGCGGCGCGCGGCGCTTCGGTCTTGCTTGCCGATCAGAATGCGGATGCGGCCAAGTCCGTGACCGAGGAGATCCGCAAGGCGAGCGGCACGGCCGAGCCGATGGCGGTCGACGTCACCTCTGCCGATGCTGTCGAAGCGATGGTCGCCAAAGCCGTCAAGGCGTTCGGCAAGCTGGATCTCGCGGTGAACAACGCCGGCATCGGGGGCGTGCAGGCGCCGCTCGGGGAATATCCGCTCGACAGCTGGAAACACGTGATCGACGTCAATCTCAACGGGGTGTTCTACGGGATGCGCTACGAGATCGCGGCGATGCTGAAATCGGGCGGCGGGACCATCGTGAACATGTCCTCGATCCTCGGCTCGGTCGCGTTCCCCAGCGCCTGCGCTTATGTCGCGGCGAAACATGCTCTGCTCGGCCTGACGCGGGCGGCGGCGCTCGATCACGCGGCGCAGGGCATCCGCGTCAATGCGGTCGGCCCCGCTTTCATCGAGACGCCGCTTCTGTCGGGTCTGGCACCTGAGGTAAAGGACTCTCTGGTCGCCCTGCATCCGGCGGGGCGACTCGGCACGCCTGAAGAGGTCTCGGCGCTGACCTGTTTCCTGCTATCGGACGCCGCGAGCTTCGTGAATGGCAGCTACCACCTCGTCGATGGGGGATATACCTCGCGATGAGCGTGGCCGAGGGACGGATCATCGCGGTGCGCGGGCCGGTCATCGATGCGAGCTTCGATGGCCCGCTGCCGCCGATCTATTCGATCCTCACGACGAGCGATGGCGATCCGGAGGGCAGCTTCGAGGTCCATGGCCATCTCGACGCGCATCGGGTGCGCGCCATCGCGCTGCAATCGACGCTCGGCCTGTCGCGCGGGCGAAAGCTGCACGCCACGGGCAAGCCGCTCGAAGTGCCGGTGGGCGAGGCGGTTCTGGGGCGGCTGATGGATGTGACCGGGGCGATGCGCGACGGCGGCGATCCCCTGCCCAAGGAAACGCCCCGCCGCCCGATCCACGGCTCGCCGCCGCGCCTGTCTGGCAGCGGCGCGGTGACCGCCTTCGAGACCGGCATCAAGGTGATCGACCTGATGCTACCGCTGGCACGCGGCGGCAAGGCCGCGATGTTCGGCGGCGCTGGCGTGGGCAAGACGGTGCTGGTGATGGAGCTCATCAACACGATGGTCGAAAAATATCAGGGCATCGCGATCTTCGCGGGCGTCGGCGAACGCTCGCGCGAGGGTCACGAGATGCTCGCCGACATGACCGACTCCGGCGTACTGGCCCGCACAGCGCTGGTCTATGGCCAGATGAACGAGCCGCCCGGCGCGCGCTGGCGGGTGCCGCTGACCGCTGTCTCCATCGCCGAGGATTTCCGCGACCGCGATCACCGCAATGTCCTTCTGATGATGGATAACGTCTTCCGCTTCGTGCAGGCGGGCAGCGAGGTTTCCGGCCTTCTGGGTCGCCTGCCCTCGCGCGTGGGCTACCAGCCTACCCTCGCCTCCGAGGTCGCCGAACTAGAGGAGCGCATCGCCTCCGCCGCCGGAGCCTCGGTCACCGCCATTCAGGCGGTCTACGTGCCGGCGGATGATTTCACCGACCCGGCCGTGACCGCGATTTCGGGGCATATGGACAGCTCCATCGTGCTGTCGCGTCAGTTGGCCTCGGAGGGGATTTACCCCGCGATCGACCCGCTTGCATCGTCGTCGCAACTGCTCGACCCCGAGATCGTCGGGGCGGAGCATTTCCAGCTGGCGGGCGAAGCGCGGGCGCTGCTGGCGCGGTTCCGCGAATTGCAGGACATCATCGCGCTGCTCGGCGTCGAGGAGCTGGGCGCGTCGGACCGGCTGGCCGTGCGCCGCGCGCGCAAGCTGCAACGCTTCCTCACCCAGCCCTTCGTCGTGACCGAGGCGTTTACCGGCCAGACCGGGCGCTCGGTGCCGCTGGCCGACACGCTGGAGGGATGCCGCGCGATCCTTTCGGGCGAGGCGGACGAGTGGTCCGATCAGTCGCTCTACATGATCGGCGGGATCGACGAGGCCCGCCAACGAGAGGAGGCCGCGGCATGAGGCTCACCATCGCCACACCGCTCGAGATCGTCGTCGATGCCAAGGACGTCACCGCGATCCGCGCCGAGGATGCGAGCGGCGGCTTCGGCATCCTGCCCGGCCATGCCGAGTTTCTCACCTGCCTCAGCATCTCGGTCATCTCCTGGGAGGCCGAGGGCAAGCGACACTATTGCGCGGTGAAGGGCGGCGTACTTATGGTCGAGAATGGCAGCGACGTCTCGGTCTCGACCCGCGCCGCAGTGACCGGCGACCTGCCGGAGCTGGGCGACACGATCCTGAAACGCTTTCAGGCCGAGGATGATGCGGCGAAGACCGAGCAGGCCGATGCCACCCGGCTGCATCTGCTCGCAATCCGACAGCTGGTGGCGAGCCTAGACGGCGCGCGAACGCGGGAGCACTGGACATGACCCACCCGCCGGAAGACCCGGACAAGACGGAGGAGCCGATGGAAAGCGCTGCGCGCCGCCACGCCGCCCGGACCGAGAAGGCGCGACGGGAGGGAGAAATCCCGCTGGGCCGCCGCTTGGGCCAGATCGGTGTGCTCGGATGGATCGTCGTGCTACCGATGCTCGCCGGAGCCGCCGGGGGACGATGGATCGACCGCAGCGCCCAGTCGGGCATCTTCTGGACCGCCGCGCTGATGATGGTGGGGCTTGTCGTGGGGTGCTGGCTCGGCTGGCGCTGGGTGCAACAGCAATGAGCGGGGTGGAGCTTCTTCTTGGCGCAGGCGCCCTGATCCTCGGTATCGGCGTGGGGCTCGTGCATTTCGCGCTGCTGCGGGCGGGAACTGATGCGATGCTGCTCGAAAGCAAGGCGCTGAAGGCGATCGCGCTGACCGTATTGCGCTTCGGGCTGACGATCACGTCTCTTGTCGGCTGCGCGCTCTTGGGCGCCGTGCCACTGCTTGCGGCGGCGCTCGGGATCGGCATTGGGCGGGCGCTCACTCTGCGACGCGCGAGGTCCGCATGAACTCGCCGCTCGAGACCGCCGTGGTGTTCTGGATCGGCCCCGTGCCGATCACGCAACCCGTTGTCACGACATGGGTGATGATGGCGATGATCGTGGTCGGCTGCTACGCGCTGACCCGAAACCTGAGCCTGCACCCCGGACGCCGGCAAGCGGCGCTGGAGCTGTTGGTGACCGTGCTCGACACCCAGATCCGAGAGACGATGAGCGTCTCCCCCGACCGCTACCGCACCTTCCTCGGCGGGCTGTTCCTGTTCATCCTGATCGCGAACTGGTCCTCGCTGGTCCCCGGCGTGGAACCCCCGACCGCCAATCTGGAAACCGATGCGGCGCTGGCGCTGCTCGTTTTCGTCGCTGTGATTGTCTACGGTATCCGCGCGGGCGGCGTCGGGGGCTACCTGCGCAGTTTCGCAATGCCGACGCCGCTGATGATCCCCCTAAATCTCGTCGAGACGCTGACGCGCAGCTTCTCGCTGCTGATCCGCCTGTTCGGGAATATCATGAGCGGGGTCTTCATCATCGGCATCGTGCTCTCGCTCGCGGGGTTGTTCGTGCCGATCCCGTTCATGGCGCTCGACCTGCTGACAGGGCTCGTCCAGGCCTACATCTTTACCGTCCTCGCCATGGTGTTCATCGCGGCGGCAGTGGCGGAATCCCAACCCTCCCGAGACTCCGGAAAGGACTGATCATGGAATATGTTGAAGTGGCGAGCATCATCTCGGCCGCGGCGGCGGTGGCCTTCGGGGCGCTCGGCCCCGCGCTTGGCGAAGGGCGCTCGGTCGCGGCTGCAATGGATGCGATCGCCCGCCAGCCCGAGGCCGCGAACGCGATCTCGCGCACGCTCTTCGTCGGGCTCGCGATGATCGAGACGACGGCGATCTACTGCCTCGTGATTGCGCTTCTCCTGCTGTTCGCCAACCCGTTCATCGGCTGACCATGACACTTGACTGGTGGACGCTCGGGCTGCAGACGCTCAATGCGGCGGTACTGATCTGGCTTCTGAGCCGGGTACTTTGGCGCCCGATCGTGATTGCCATCCAGGCGCGTCAGGCCGAGGCCGACAAGCAATTGAGCGACGCGAGCGAGGCCGCGCGCAAGGCCGATGAGGCCAAGGCGCAGGCCGAGGCGGCGCTTGATCAGGTCGGCACGCGCAAGTCCGAGATGCTGGCGCAGGCCCAGACCGAGGCCGAAGCCGCGCGCAAGGCGCTTCTGGATCACGCCCGCGCAGAGGCTGCCGACATGGCCCGCACCGCCGAGGCCGAGCGCGCTGCCCGTGCGGAGGAAGCCGAGAAGCGATATGCAGCACGCGCAGCCGATTTGGCGCAGCGCATGGCCGAGCGGATCGGTGCGCGCCTGTCGCGGCCCGCGCTGCTCGAAGCCTACGCGACGGACCTTCTGGCGCAGGTCGCCGCCCTCGACACCGAGGATCGCGCCGCGCTCGGCTCGGAAAAGCTCATGCTACGTATCAGCGAGGCGGTGGAAGCGGGTTACGGCGAAGCGTTCGCCCGCCGCGTTGGCCAGACCCTTGGCAAAGAGATTGGCCCCGCGATCAAGACGGATGCGGCGTTGATCTGCGGCCTCGCGCTGGAGACTGAACATCTGCACCTTGAAAGTTCATGGGCCGCCGATCTCGCCCGGATGCGCAAGGAGGTGGCCAATGACACCCAATGATCCGGACGAGTGGTTGGACCGCAGCGTCAAAGCCATCGAGCGCGCGCCTCTGGGCCCCGTGGTGCGCCGCAGTGGCCGGGTGGAACGCGTGTCCGATGGCGTCGCGATGGTGTCGGGCCTGCCCGAAGCCCGCGCCGGCGAGCGGCTGGTCTTCGAGGGCGGACAATCGGGCTTCGTGCATGTGCTCGACGAAGACACCCTCGCGGCGGTGCTGCTGGACGACATCGCGGGGGTCGCACAAGGCGATGCGGTGACCGGCACGGGCGACGTGATGCGGGTTCCGGTAGGGCCGGAACTGTTGGGCCGGATCGTCGACCCGCTCGGGCGGCCCCTCGACGGGCTCGGCCCGATCGCGGCCAGTGCAAAGCACCCGGTCGAACGCCCCGCCCCCGCGATCATCGACCGCGCGGCAGTGGTCGAGCCGATGCAGACCGGCACGCTGGTCGTGGATGCCCTCTTCGCGCTTGGCCGGGGGCAACGCGAGCTGATCGTGGGCGACCGCGCGACCGGCAAGACGACGCTCGCGCTCGACACGATCCTGAACCAGAAGGACGGCGACGTGACCTCGGTCTATGTCGCGATCGGTCAGAAGACCTCCTCGGTGGAGCGCGTGATCGAGACGCTTCGGCGCAACGGGGCGCTGGCGCGCACCATTGTCGTGGTCGCCGGGCCGTCGACGCCGCCGGGGATGCAATGGCTCGCCCCCTTCGCAGGCATGACGATGGCCGAAGAGCTGCGTGACACCGGCGGCCACGCGCTGATCGTGCTCGACGACCTCACGCGCCACGCCGCCTCGCATCGCGAGCTTGCGCTGCTGACCCGCCAGACGCCGGGGCGTGAGGCCTATCCGGGCGATGTCTTCTACCTGCACGCCCGCCTTCTGGAACGTGCCGCGCGACTCTCGGACAAACTGGGCAGCGGCACGCTGACCGCCTTGCCTGTGGCCGAAACCGATGCCGGCAACCTCGCAGCCTTCATCCCGACCAACCTGATCTCTATCACCGACGGGCAGATCGTGCTGGATACGAAGCTGTTCAACCGCGGACAGAAACCCGCGGTGGATGTCGGCACCTCGGTCAGCCGGGTCGGCGGCAAGACGCAGGCGCACAGCCTGCGCGACGCGGCGGAGTCGATGCGGCTCGATTACGCCCAGTTTCTCGAACTGGAAATCTTCACGCGTTTCGGGGGCATGCCGGACACGCGGGTGAGGGCGCAGCTTGCGCGCGGTCGGGCGGTGCGCGCGGTGCTGGCTCAGGTCCAGCACGCGCCGCTGCGCCTCGCCGATGAGGTCGCGCTGGTTCTGGCGGTGCAGGCGGGGCTTCTCGACGGGTTGGAGCCCGCGCAGATCGACGCGTTGCGCGACGCGCTTCCCGGCGCGCTCGATGCGGCGAGTCTGTCTGGGGCCGATTTCTCCGCCAAGCTTAGCGAAGGTCTGCATGACCAGATGCTGCAATGCGTGAAGGGGCTTCTGCCGGAGCCTTCGAAATGAGCGAGCAGCTTGCCGAAATCGAAGCGCGTATCGGCAGTGTCCGCACGCTGGCCTCGGTGATCCGGGCGATGCGCGCCATCGCGGGCGCGCGCGTGCGCCAGACGCAGGGACAGCTTGCCTCGGTCGACCTGCACGCGGCGACGGTGAGCCGCGCGCTGGACCGGGTGCTCTCGCTCGCCCCCGAGCCGCCCAAACCCGAAGCGCCGCCGCTCACCGTTCTGTTTCTGGCGGAGCAGGGTTTCGCGGGCTCGTTCAACGCCCGGCTACTGAGCGCGTTGGGGACGCCGCCCGGCGGCCTCGTCGTGATCGGGACGCGCGGCGCAGCGCTGGCGGCGGAACAAGGGCTGAGCGCGCTTGCGCAGTTCCCCCTGCCCTCCCACGGCCCGGCAATCCCGCCCTTCGCGGACCGGCTGGCCGAGACATTGCTTCAGCTTGCGGGCCGGGCGCCGATCGACGCGTTTCACGCCCAGACGGAAGACGGCAGCTGGAAGGCCTGCCGTCGCCGCATCTTCCCCCGTCCGGCCCAGCCGAGCGCACCGCCGAGCCAGCCGCCCCTGCTGACGCTGCCGCCGGAGCAGCTTTGCGCCGCGCTTTTCGCCGAGATGCTGCATGCGGAACTGTGCCGCGTCGCGCTGCATGCCACGGCGGCGGAGAACACCGCCCGGATGCTCGCAATGGCCTCCGCCCAGGGGACGACCGAGCGCAAGCTCGACGCGCTGGAACAAACCGCACGGATTTCGCGGCAGGAAGCGGTCACGACGGAAATTCTGGAGCTTTCGGCCGGGGTCACGTCCAGCTGAGCTGAAACGTCGTCAAACCCACCGCGCAAGCATCGCCACGGCGGAAAACGGCTTCGGCCGAGACCGCGGGTTGCAGGAAAAGGTCTTAGATTTCGCGATCGCCCGCGCGCCCGAGTGGTCTCGGGACATCGGCGCGGGGGCAAGCAATTTGAAGAGCTGGCCGGTCAGTGCAGCCGCGCGTCGGACAGAGCGAGCTGCTCTGCATAGCCGCCGCGGACCTTGAGCGACGACAGCATCGGCTGGGATTGCATGATGTAGCCCTCGAGGAAGGTGACGAGGGCGATGCGCCAGCGACGTTCGATCTCGATATAGGGATCGGAAGTGGCGAGCGAGCTCACGTTGACTGACACCGAGAATTTCTGGGGGTCGAAGGTCGCGCGCTGATCGAGCAACTCGGCGCGCAGGGTCGAGGTGAATACTTTTTCCGGCTGCGCCAGTGTCGCCAGCCCTGTCAGGTCGATCGAGTCGGTCGACGCATAATCGGGAGCACCGCCGAGGAACCGAAGAGAGAATTTTCCGATTTCCGCAACACCGCGCTCGCCAACCTTAACAAGCAATTCGAGCGACACGTGTTCAACATTCATAATCATTACCTCCGTTGGTCGCGAGTAGCCCCGAATGGGCCGTTGCGGCTCGCCGACGGGGGCTGGATCACATGCAAGCGCGGCGATGTTGTGACTTGATTTGGGCAACTATGTCAAAGTTAGTTTTCACGTTACGTCACCTATCGGGACAGCGGCGGCGAGTCCATCGGCGGGATCGGCCGCTTGCGAAATATCGCTGCGGCCATCGCCCGCGCATACGGAGCGGCAGAGCTGCCTTGCGGGTCGTCTCGCCAGTGCCGCTAAGCACATCGGCCACAACAAAAACATTGCCGCGCCCCACGGTGCGCCCCAAATAGTTGAACCGGGTCGTTCACCCGAGCGACCTAGTTCATTTGAAATTTTCGAGAGGAACCCGACATGCAAAGCCCGATGAAGAAAAAAGCCGTGCTCGCTCTGGTCGCAAGCTGCGCCCTGGGAATCCTGGCTGCCTGCAACCAGACTCAGGGCACGGCGACCTATCCCGACGTTCCGAACATGAAGGCGAATATCGAAAACCCGATGTGAGCTCGCGGCGGCTTTTTCGCCGCGCCCATGCCTCGCTCCCTCTCTTGAACAAGCTTGAATAAGAGCCGAGAGCGAGGCGGGAGCCGGCCCGCCACTGACGCGGCGCATCATTGCCGGCAAAGAGAACATCGGGCGCGCTCCCGCGCCGCTCGCGCGTTCGCTCATATGGGCCTGTAGCGACTTGCTGCCGCTCAGCAGACGACCGAAAGGGGCTTCGTCCGCCTCGAGGAAGGAACCGGCACCGGACCGATGTAAAAACAGGTGCGCCCCCGCCCAGAAAGGGCGGAGGCGCTTTCTCAATCTCGGGAAAGATCAGCCGACGAGCTTCGCCGTCATCTCGACCAGGCGCTTGGCCTGATGGGCAATCGCGGCCTTACCGGCCTCGTCGACACCGCCGGCGTTAGTCGAGAAGCCGTAGGGGTTGCCGCCCGCGTTGAAGATCGCTTCGTCGGTATAGCCGGGCGCGACGATGATGCAGCCCCAGTGCATGGCCGTGGTGTAGAGACCAAGGATCGTCGCCTCTTGCCCGCCATGGGCGTTCTGCGCGCTGGTGGTCGCGGTGAAGGTCTTGTTGGCGAGCTTGCCCGCGCCCCAGAGGCCGCCCAGCGTGTCGATGAAGGCGCGCATCTGGCTTGCGGAGACGCCGTAGCGGGTCGGCCCGGAGAAGAAATAGCCATCGGCCCATTCCATATCGTCAGGGGTCACTTCCGGAATGTCGCTCATCTTCTCCAGCTGGTTTTTCCAGGCGTCCTGACCTTCGACGACGGCTTTCGGGGCCGTTTCGGGAATGCGGCGCAGGCGCACCTCGGCCCCGGCGGCCTCGGCGGCTTCTGCTGCGGCCAGCGCGACGGCGTGGTTGGTGCCATAGGTGGAATAAAAGACGATTGCGATCTTCGGTTGTGCCATTTCTATCTCCTGTGTTGGGAAGGGTCTGAGGGGCAACGGCGCCCTCAGCCGTGTTTTATGAAGGTGCCGTTGTTGAGTTCGGTGAGCGCCTGGCGCAGTTCATCCTGCGTGTTCATGACGATCGGGCCGTGCCATGCGACGGGCTCCTGAATCGGACGCCCCGTCATCAACAGGAAACGGAGGCCTTCGTTCCCGGCCTGCACCGTGATTTCGTCGCCTGCTCCGAAACGGACAAGCGTGCGGTTGCCGGTCATGTCGCGGATATTCAGCTCCTGCCCGCGATATTCCTTCTCGACCTTGATGCCGACCGGATCGCTGGCATCACGGAAGGTTCCGGAGCCCGCGAAGACATAGGCGAGCGCATTGGAGCGCGTATCGACCGGCAGTACCTTGCGGCGTCCCGCGGGAATCGACACGTCAAGCAGCATCGGATTTGCGGCGATCCCGTCGACGGGACCGGTCTTGCCCCAGAACGAACCGATGATGACCTTCACAGTCGTGCCGTCGTCATCGCCTTCGATCGGGATATCGCTGGACGTGATATCCTGATAGCGCGGCGCCGTCATCTTGAGCGCCGAGGGAAGGTTGGCCCAAAGCTGGAAGCCGTGCATCTGCCCCTTGGCATTGCCCGAAGGCATTTCCTGATGGACGATACCGGAGCCTGCGGTCATCCACTGCACGCTGCCTGCGCCGAGAAGCCCGCGATTGCCGAGCGAATCCGCATGCTCCACCTGGCCGTCGAGCACATAGGTGATGGTTTCGATGCCGCGATGCGGGTGCCACGGGAAGCCCTTGGAATAGAGCCGCGGATCGTCGTTGCGGAAATCGTCCATCATCAGGAACGGGTCGGTCAGCGACGGATCCCCGAAGCCGAATACGCGGTGCAGATGAACACCGGCGCCTTCGAGCGCGGGTTGCGCCTGACTGGTGGCCGAGACGGGTCGAAAGGTCATGGAAGCCTCCAAATGTCGTTGATCAGAGTTTGGGGCTTCTCCAGGAAAATGAAATTAGCGAAGGTCCCGCATGTCCTGTGCGCAAGCGCGCAGACCTGCAAAGGTTCCGCAAAGAGAACCGGGCCACCCTTGAGCAGCCCGGTCGTCTTTTGCCTTAGCTGATCCGCTCGGGATCAGATGTTTCCCTTCGACATCTCCCCGGCGATGAAGTCAGCCTGCCGGATCGCGAGCGCCACGATGGTCAGCGTGGGGTTTTCGGCGGCGCCGGTCGTGAATTGGGAGCCGTCCGAGATGAACAGGTTGGGCACGTCATGGGTCTGGCCGTGTTTGTTCACCACACCGTCGCGCGGGTTCTCGGACATCCGGTTGGTGCCGAGGTTATGTGTCGAGGGATAGGGCGGCGTCGGCAGCGTCCGGGTCGCCCCAACCGCTTCGTAGATCGCCTTGCCACGGGCATAGGCGTGATCGCGCATCGCCCGATCGTTCGGGTGATCGGTGTAATTCACATTCGCGACCGGCAGCCCGTAGGCGTCCTCGACCGAGTGGTTGAGCGTGATGCGGTTGGTCTCCTGCGGCATGTCTTCGCCCACGATCCACATCCCCGCCATGTTCTCGTAGCTGTCGAGCGCAGTCGTGAACTCGCGCCCCCAGCCGCCCGGATCGAGGAAGGCCGCCATGAAGGGCAGACCGAGGCTGAGCGTCTCCAGCTCGTACCCGCCGACGAAACCGCGCGAGGGATCGTGACGCGCCTCGTCGCGGACGATGCCCGCCATCGTCGTGCCGCGCCACATCTTCACCGGCTTGTCGAAGATGCCGTAGACCGAGCCCGTGGTGTGCCGCATGTAGTTGCGCCCCACCTGCCCCGAGGAGTTCGCAAGCCCGTCGGGGAACATCGTCGAATGCGAGTTCAGCAGCACGCGCGGGCTCTCGATCGAGTTGCCCGCGACGCAGACGATCTTGGCCTTCTGCATCTGCAGGTTGCCGTCCTTGTCGAAATACTCGACGCCCGACGCGCGGCCCTTGTCGTCATGCAGGATACGCGCGACATGACAGTGATCGCGGACCTCCAGATTGCCGGTCGCCTCGCCGCGCGGGATGTCGGTATAGGCAGAGGACCACTTGGCGCCCCATTTGCAGCCCTGGAAACAGAAGCCCGTCTGCTGGCACGACATCCGGTCGTCGTAGTCGATCGAGTTGATCGCCATATGGCCTGTATTGACCTCTTGGTAGCCAAGCGACTTCGCGCCTTTCTCCAGCACCTTGAAGTTGTTGTTGCCCGGCAAGCCCGGACGATCGCCGGTGCGGGTCACACCCAGCTTCGCCTCGGCCTTGTCGTAATAGGGCGCAAGCTCCGCCGGATCGATCGGCCAGTCGAGCAGGTTTGCCCCGTCGACATTGCCGTAATGGGTCTTCGTCTTGAACTCATGGTCCTGAAAGCGAAGGCTCGCCCCGGCCCAGTGGATCGAGGTGCCGCCGACCGCTTTCACGATCCATGCGGGCAGACCCGAGAAATCCTTGGCCACGCGCCAGTCGCCGCTCGTGGTGCGCGGCTCGGTCCAGGCGAGCTGGCCGAAGCTTTCCCATTCGTCATTGATGTAATCTTCGGGCAGATAGCGACCGCCCGCCTCGAGCGCCACGACCTTGACGCCCTTCTGCGCCAACTCGTTGGCCAGCACACCGCCGCCAGCGCCAGTGCCGATGATGACAACGACGCTGTCGTCGCTCAGATCAAATTTCGCAACCATGTCTGCCTCCCTTACAGCCAGTCGATGTCGTCAAAACCGCGGTTGATGTAGCCGCCCTTGGAATAGGACTCGCCCTCGTAGCCGAAGATCGGCCAGACCGCTTTCTGGTTGTAGAGGCCGGTCACCAGACCACCCCGAATCTTCTGGAAGAAGGGGCTCTCCTCCATGCCCCGCAGGATCATGACGCGATCCTTCTCCCAGCCGGTTTCAAGGTAATTCGCGAAGCCTTTGCCGCGCGCCGCCGCATCGAGCGCGGCGATGCCGGCTTCGATCTCGTCGGCCGCATCTGGGCTGTCATAGCCTTTCACCGCGATGACATAATACTGGTCGTCGACCCTGTCGTGCGGATAGATATCGCGCGCCATCTGCACCAGCGTCGCGAAGGTCGTGGGCTTGAGCGCCGAGAGCTCGGTGGCCCAGGCAGCATTGCGCGCCGCCATGAACCCCGACCCCACGACGAAGCTCGCCCCTGCCGCGGTCGCCCGCGCCAGCAGCTGCCGTCTGGTCAGCCCTTTCGAGCTTGCCTTGGTCGTCATTGTCGTCTCCTCCCTGATGTCTCCCTTAGGAAAATCTCACTTGAAGCGGCCTTCGCGCGCGAGCACCTCGATCTGGTATCCGTCCGGATCGGCCACGAAAAAGAACTTCGCGACGACCTCCCCTGCCGGCGCGAATTCCACGAGTTTGCGGGGAGCGAGGCCCTCCGCCTCGAAGCGCTTGTGTTCGGCTTCGAGATCATCGACCGCGACCGCGAAATGGCCGTAGCCATCGCCGAGGTCATAGGGCTCGGTCCGGCCCTTGTTGACGGTGAGTTCCAATTCGAAATCGCTTTCGGGATTGCTCAGATAGACGAGCGTGAATTCCGGAAAGTCGAGACGGTCGGCGACCTTGAGGCCGAAAGCCTTGTCGTAAAACGCGACCGAGCGGTCCTCGTCGAGGACACGGATCATGGAATGAATGGATTTTGCCACCGGTTGCTCCCGCTGTAGTGCTGTCAGTTGTCCTGAGAGCGTAGCAGCGGGCGAAGGTGGGGCGGGTAGTAGGTCTATACTACCCCTCAAGAATGTTTGACGTCAGGCTTGCGCTACTCTGCAGCGACGGCGAGCGGTGCGCGATCGGCCGAGATCTCCATAAATTTCAGGCAGGCACAGCGCAGGAGCGACGTGAAGTTCGACGGCTCCCCGCGCAGTTCGAGCACTTCGGCATGCAGCGTCGAGATGAAGGTCGGCGTGGATACCCCGTCCCGCGCCGCGATCTCGTCGAGAATATCCCAGAAGGCGTTCTCGAGCCGGATGCTCGTGCTTTGCCCGTTGAGCCGAAGCCTGCGAGTCTCGCTGGAATAACGCTCCGGATCCTGACCGGCGAATACATGGCACATATCGTCTCTCCTCCCTCGGATCCGATTGCCGGGGCGAACCAAGATTCACCCGAGACTCAAGAATATGGGCAATCCGGAGCGGGTCAATCGTGTTGTGAGAGCGGACGGAGAGGTCCGCCTATTCGCTCGATCCCCGCTCAGACCCCATCAAACGCGGCAGATCGCCGAACTTGCCGATCAGCCCGAAGACGACCGCTGCAAGCAGAACGAAAAGCACCGACACCACCCCGAGGATCGGCGTGTAGCCGTAGCGCAGGGCGTTGAAGATCTTGATCGGGATCGTCTCGACGGTGAAGCCTGCGACCATGTAGGCAATGATGTATTCGTTGAGGCTGAGCACGAAGGCGAAGGCATAGCCCGACACGATGAAGGGCAGCACCAGCGGACCGATCACCGTGCGCAGCACTGTCCAGCGCCCTGCCCCCATCACGCGGGCGGCCTCCAGCAGCGCGCGGTCGATGCCCTTCAACCCGAGCGAGATCGTCACCAGCGGCAGCGTCACGAGGAAAACGGCATGCGAGACGATCGTGGCCCAGATCTGCCCGTACCCGCCGACCGTCATCCAGAACACCATGAAGCCCAGAGCGGAGATCACCGGCGGCAGCGTGAAGGGCGCGAGCCCCAGCCCGGTCAGCAGCCGCGCCGCGATGCCGTTGCGCTCCCACGCGAACAGCGCGAGCGGCAGCGCGACCGAGACCGAGAGCGCAGAGGCGCAAGCCGCGATCAGCAGCGAATGGCCCAGCGGCACCAGCCACGCGCTGTCCTGAAACAGCGTGCCATACCAGCGCAGCGACGGCTCCACCGGGGGGAAGCGCAGGGTCTGCGGCCCGTTCAGCGACACGCCGGTCACGACGACCAGCGGCGCAAGCAGCAAGAGCAGGATCACGATCACATAGGCGCGTTTCAACCAGCTTGTCATGATGCGCTCCTTTGCCGTCCCGCGAGCGAGGCGAGGCCCACGAGGGCCAGCGCCACCAGCATCAGGAAGATCGACATCGCCGCGGCGAACGGCAGGTTCGTCTGGTAGATCGCCTGATCGGTGATGTGGACCGAGAGCGTCCAGTCCTCGGAGCGACCCAAGAGCTGCGGCAGAAGATAGGAGCCCAGCGTGAAGACGAAGACGAGGATGAAGGCGCCCACGATCGCTCCGCGCAGGTTGGGCACGATCACCCCGAAGAAGGCGCGCGAGGCGGAGGCCCCCATGACGCGGGCGGCCTCGACGATCTCGGGATCGAGCCGGGAGACCGGCGGGTAGAGCACCAGCACCGCGAAGGGAAAGCCGATATAGCAAAGCCCGGTGATCAGCGCGAAGAGCGACGGCGTATAGGCGCGCGGCGCATCGATCATCCCGAGCCAGTAGAACAGGTTCGAAATCCCCGCCGTCTTCGACAGCAGTGTCGAGAGCGAGAAGCCGATGATGACCTCCGAGAGCGACAGCACCGAGAGCAGCACCACGAGCGCGACGGTCTGCGCTCGATGGCTCATTGAGGCGAGGAACACGGTGAACGGAAAGGCCAGCACGACGCATATCGCGGCCGCCGCCAGCGACACGCCAACCGAGACGCCCATCACCTTGGCGAAGAAGGCGGTCATGAACCGCGCGTAATGGGTAAGCTCGAAGCCCGGGATGAAGGCGCCGGCCGGATCGCGTTGCGAGACCGACACGGCGACCATGATCCCGAAAGGCACAAGGAAGAAGACCGCCAGCATCAGCGCCGGCCAAAGACCGACCCAACCCGGTGTCGCACGCATCTCGGTATTCTGGCTCATGTCACCACCACACGCTCGCCCGGGCGGAAGCTGAGGCTGACCCGGTCGCCGGGGCGATAGCTCGCCTGCGTCTCGGGGGAGAGCTGTGCAGTGATCTCTTGGCCTTGCGCATCCAGCAGCACATGGCGGCTTTCGCCGAGATCGCGCAGGAAGGTCACTTCCGCCTCGATGCCGCCAGCGCCCGCGGGCTCGATGGCGACATGCTCGGGCCGGATCGAAAGCTGCGCCTCGCCTTGCTCGAGAGCGATCCTGTCGCCCTCGGCAATCGGCAACCGCGCGCCCAGCACCTCGATCGCGCCGTCGCGGACGGTGCAGGGCAGCAGGTTCGTCGTGCCGATGAAGCCCGCCACGAAAGCATTCGCCGGGTTGCGGTAGATCTCCATCGGCGCGCCCGCCTGCTGGATCACGCCGTCCTTCATCACGATGACCAGATCGGCCATGGTGAGCGCCTCTTTCTGGTCGTGGGTGACGACGATCGTAGTCACGCCCAGGCTTTGCTGGATCTGGCGCAGCTCGATCTGCATATGCTCGCGCAGGCCCGCGTCGAGCGCCGAGAGCGGCTCGTCGAGCAGGAAGACCTTCGGGTCGATGGCGAGACCACGCGCAATCGCGACACGCTGACGCTGGCCGCCCGAGAGCTGGTCGATCCGCCGCGCGCCCATGCCGGGCAGGCGCACCAGTTTCAGCAGTTCATCGGCCTTCGCGTCTCGCTTGGCGCGGTCTGCGCCGCGGATCGCGAGCGGATAGGTGATGTTTCCCGCCACGTCGAGATGCGGGAAAAGCGCCAGCGACTGGAACACCATGCCCATGTCGCGGCGGTGGGTGGGGACCTTCGTCTGGTCATCGCCATCGACGACCACTCGGCCCTTGGTCGGCGTCTCGAGCCCGGCGACCACCCGCAGAAGCGTGGTCTTGCCGCAGCCCGAGGGCCCCAGAAGGCAGACGAATTTACCCGTCGGTATCTCGAGCGAAACATCATCGAGGGCGGTGAACGACCCGAATTTCTTGCTTAGCCGCTCGATGCGCAGATTGGTCATCGCTGTCCTGTTTCCTCAAAGCAAATAGACGCCGTGGCGACATGCAGACGCCACGGCGCAAGTTGGTAGCCAAATCAGCCGGTGATCATTTCCGACCACTTCTGATTGATCCAGTCACCGCGGTCCACATAGATATCGTAGAGCGGCAGGATCGGCTGCTTGTCCGAGGACACGGCCGCGAATTCCTCGTCGGTCAGGTCGGTCTTCTCGCGCGGCACGGTCGGCGCGGTGCCGACATTGCGCGACAGCTTCGCCTGAATTTCCGGCTGGGCCATGTAGTCGATGAAGATCTGCGACTGATCGAGCGCGCTCGACGCCTTCGACACCACCCACGAGCCGGAATCGAGCACCGCGCCCTCATCCGGGAAGGTCGAACGCACGGGCTTGCCCTGCGACGCGGCCAGCGAGGTAACGTCGTGGTAATACTCGCCCATCGGGATTTCGCCGGTCTCCAGCGCCTGCTGGAATTGGCCCTCGTCGCGATACCACAGGCGCACATTCGGCTTCACCTCGGCGAGCTTGTCCATGACCTTGAGGATGCCTTCCTCGGTCTTGAGGATGTCGGTGCCGCCGAAATAGGTGGTCGCGGTAATCTCGAGCAGGAACGAGTTCGTCGCAAGCGACATCAGACCGAGCTTGTCCTTGTTCGCCGGATCCCACAGCGCCTTCCACGAGGCGGGCGCATCGGCATAGGCGTCGGTATTGGTCACCAGCGTGATATACCAGCTGACTGCGCCGGTTCCGTAGACGCTGCCATCCTCATAGCGATGCACGAAGTGATCGGGGAGCGCGGAGATGTTGCTCATCTTGTCCGCGTCGAGCTTGGCCCAGAGGCCCGAGCGCTCGCCTTTGATACGCGGCAGCTGCGCGATCATCGACACGTCCGCCGGGGCCTGATTTGCGCGCGCCGCCTGCGACAGCTGCACCAGCCACGCCTCGCCCGTGGGCTCCGCGATGCTTTCGACCTCGATACCCGTGGCGGCCGTGAAATCGGGGTAGATGAACTTGTCGAAGCTGTCCTTGAAGTAGCCGCCATAGGTGCCGACCTTCAGCGTCGAAGAGGCCGCGCGCAGCACGGTCGGAGCCGCAAGCGCGGCCGTTCCAAGCGCGGCACTTACCAGAAACTCACGTCTTTTCATTGGATATTCTCCCTGTTGTCCGGCTTGTCTTAACGCCCTTGCGGCACGCCGGGCAGCGCGCAGAGCATTTCGTAGAGGAAGTTCGCGGCGATCACCGCCGTGTTGCCTGCCATGTCGTAAGGCGGCGAGACCTCGACCAGATCGCAGCCCACGAGGTTGAGCCCCGCCGTCCCGCGAATGATCTCGAGTCCCTGCATCGTCGTCAGCCCGCCAACCTCGACCGTGCCCGTGCCGGGCGCGAAGGCCGGATCGAGGCTGTCGATATCGTAGGACAGATAGACCGGCGCGTCACCGATTTGCGCACAGATATCCGCCATCAGCGGCGCGAGCGATTTGTGCCAGCACTCTTCGGCCTGGATGCAGGTCCAGCCGCGCTCGCGGCCCCAGTCGAAATCGTCGGCGCCGTAACCGGTACCGCGCAGACCGATCTGGAAGACCTTGTCGTTGATCAGGCAGTCCTCTTCCCAGGCGCGGCGGAACGGGCAGCCATGGGCGGCTGTCTCTCCGAACATATCCGCGTTGGTGTCGGAATGCGCATCGACATGGATCAGCGCGACCGGCCCGTGTTTCTCCTTGATCGCACGCAGGATCGGCCAGGTGAGCGTGTGGTCGCCGCCCAGCGTGAGCGGGATCGCATCCTGCGCGAGGATGCCGCGGTAATGCTCCGCGATGATCTCCACCGACTTCTTCAGGTCATACAGGTTGATCGGCACGTCGCCGATATCGGCCACCTGCAGATGCTCGAACGGGGCCGCGCCCGTGGCCATGTTGTAAGGCCGGATCATCCGGCTTTCGTCGCGGATCTGGCGCGGGCCGAGACGTGTGCCCGGGCGGTTCGACGTACCGATATCCATCGGAATGCCAATGAAACACGCGTCGAGCCCTTCCGCCGTCGGTGCGGAGGGCAGTCGCATCATCGTCGCGGGCCCGCCGGTGCGCGGCATCGCGTTTCCGCTCAGAGGCTGATTGTATCGGTGTTCGGTCATCGCAATCTCCGTAATTCGCGGAAGCATGCGTCGCGACGATGGACTGAAAAATATAGTTGTGTCGAAATTCACTTCGACGAAATTCGAAGCATAGATCAGACGGTGACGCTTTTTTCAGCATCTCCTGCGTAGACCGCTTCAAGCTCCGAGCGCATGGCCTGAGCAAGCGGCGAGGCCTCCGCATCGGGGCGCGTGATCGCCTCGAAGGGACAGCGGTAAAGGAAACGCTGCGGCAGGATGGCCCGCAGGCGGCCCGCCTCGACCCAGCGCCGCGCGGAGTGGTCCGGCATGTAGCCGATGAAGGCGCCCGAGAGGATCATCACCAGTTGCTGCTCGAGCCCCTGCGCCATCGCGGTCGTCTGCGGAAAATCGCGATTGTTCCAGTGATCATCCCGCCAGTAGCTGCGCCCGACCGCGCGCATCGAACTGACAAATTCAGGGGTCAGCGCCGTATCGGGCACTGACCAGAGCGGGTGACCCGGCGCACAATAGAGGAAGTTCTCCTCGTCATAGAGCTTTCGGTAATTGAGCCCGGCCACCTTGTGCGGGAAGGACCCGATCGCGAGATGCAGCGATCCGTCGAGCACCCGGGTCTGAAACTCCTGTGGCGAGCCTTGCGCAAGCTCGAACCGGACCGAACGCGCGCGACGCTCCAACGCAGCGATCGCTTCGGGCAGCCGGAAGTTCGGATCGGTCACGACATGGTCCACGAGCCCGATCCGTAGCGTGCCCGAGAGCGTGCCACGCAGGGCGGCGGTTTCGGTGACGAACTCTTCCGTCGCGGCGATCAGCTTGACCACCGCCGCATGCACGATCTCGCCCTTCTGGGTAAGCCGGAACCCCGCTCGTCCCCGCCGGCAAAGCGTCACGCCAAGCCGTTCTTCCAGCGCCGTGATCTGCGTCGAGATCGTCGACTGGCTGACATTGAGCTCGGCCTGGGCGGCGGCGAAACCGCGATGGCGGACGACCGCGTCGAAGACGCGCAGAAGACGCAGGTCTGTTCCCGCAAGCTGCATCAGGCCGTCTCGTCGACGTGGCGGAAGTCCTGCGCCTGCGTCGAGACGAGCGCGGGATCGTACTGCCGCTTCAGGGTGGCAAGGAGCATCGCAGGATCGCTCCCGGCGCGGGCGAGTGTCTTGCCGTCGGGGCCCATGATGACCGAAAGGCCGAAATACTCCAGATCGGCCTCGCTACCGCAGAGATTGGCATAGGCGATGGCCAGCCCGTGATTGGCCGCCATCGCGGGCACGACATGATCACCCACATGCTCGAACGGGCGCATCGCGGCGGTCGGCGCGAGGATCAATTCGACCCCTTTGTCACGCAGCGCCGCGACATGCGGGGCGAATTCGACATCGTAGCAGATCAGGATCGCCGTGCGCTTGCCCGCCAGGTCGAACAGCGTGTAGCGCGATCCCGGCACGAAGCGCTCGGCCTCTGCGGGGCCGTAAAGCTGGATCTTGCGATGATTGCCCAGCACCTCGCCCGTCGACGAGACGCAGATCGCCGAATTGCGAAGCCCGTCCGCGGCGCGCTCGGGGTATCCGACGCAGATCGCGCAGCCAGCCTCGCGTGCAAGCGGCGCGAGCCGGTCCGCCATATCCTCGACGCTCAGCGCAAGCTCGTTGAGGTCGTCGCGCTCATACCCGGTCAGGAACAGTTCGGGAAAGACGATCACCGCCGCCCCCGCCTGCCCCGCCGCGCGCGAGGCGCGAGCGATCTGACCGAGCGCGGCGTCGCGATCCCCCGCGACCGTCTGTCCCTGCCAGAGCGCCACGCCCAGCCCGTCTTGCGCCTTGTCACTCATCGCTGCCCTGCTCTCGCTCTACGAAATTTTTCTGCGCCAGTTTCACCGCTCCGGAAAACGGCTGCAAGTCCGGAGCTGTGGATGGCGCATCGGCGCGCCGCCAACCGTCGGCGCTTCACATCTTCGGTGTCCATGGACCTTCAGCGCCGCGTTCGAGTTCTACCGTCAGATTGACCTAAAGGCCTCTTGAACCGCGACCCACGCGCAAGCCGGTTTCCCATCCCATTCAAACAGGAGATACGCCCATGAAAGCCGCCATCATCCGGGACTACGACACGGCGATCGAAATCGACGACATCGCCCCGCCCCAGCTGAAGGAAGGCTCCGTCCTGATCGCCGTCCACGCGGCCAGCGTGAACCCCATCGACTACATTCTGCAATCGGGCGCGATGAAGGAAAACGTCCCGCTCGAGTTCCCGCATGTCATGGGATACGACGTTTCGGGTGAGATCATCGAGGTCGGCCCGGGTGTTACGGATTTCAAAGTGGGAGACGCGGTGTTCGCGCGCCCCAACCAGGAGGACGCCGGCGCGATCGCGCAGGTCGCTCGCCTCAAGACCGATGAGATCGCGCTCAAGCCCGCGAAGCTGAGCCACGAGGAAGCGGCTTCCATTCCGCTCGCCGGACTGACCGCGTGGCAGGCGCTGATGTCGAAAGCCAAGCTGAAGTCGGGCGACAAGGTTCTGATCCATGCCGGATCGGGCGGGGTCGGCACCTTGGCGATCCAGATCGCGAAGCATTTCGGGGCCCATGTCGCCACCACCTGTAGCCCGCGCAACGCTGATCTGGTCCGCGAGCTCGGGGCGGATATCGTGATCGACTATCACAGTCAGGCCTTCGACGAAGAGCTTTCGGATTACGACATCGTCTTTGACCTGCTGGGCGGCGAGACGCTGAACCGCTCGTTCAAGGTTCTCAAGAAGGGCGGCAAGCTCGTCTCGATCAAGGGGCAGGACACGGACGATCTGGCCTCCAAACACGGCGTCGAGTTCGAATGGTTCCTGATGGAGCCCGATGGCGCGATGCTGTCCGATCTGGCCAAGCTGCTGGAAGACGGGGCCGTTCGTCCCGTGATCGACCGCGTCTACCCGATGAGCGAGACGCGTGAGGCTTATGAGCAGCTCAAGGACGGGCACGCCGTAGGCAAGATCGTGGTGACCATCGACCAGACCTGAGACCGCTTGCGGAAGGACTGAAAGTGGCTTGCCGGTCGGGGTGCGTATCCCGACCGGCAATGTCGTCTAGGATCGGCTTTTCCGACAGCGGGTTCGGCTCAAATACCCAGTTCGCGCGCCACGCGTTCGGCCGCAGCCAATGCGCCTTCCATGTAGCCGCCCATCTCGGGCGCGGTCTCGGATGAGGAGAGATGCACATGTCCGTCGTGGAGGCCCCGAAGAACCCGCGGCAGGCCGTAATCGGGGTGAAACCGGAGCGGCTCGAAATCGGCTTCCGTCGCGGTTTCGGGGGCCATGGCCCAGTCCTCCAGCGCATAGGTCAGCGGGTTGGCGGCTTCGGGACCGAAGATACGCGCCAATTGCGCAAGCGCCATCGCTTCGATCGTCTCTCCCTGCCCGATCCGCGCCCGCGCGGGGACGCCCAGAAATCCGAAGAGCGCAGCCGGACATCCTTCCGCCCCGGAGGCATCGTGGATTTCCGCCAGCGGCCCGCGCTGGCTCATCGCATCGCCTGAGAGCCCGGCTTCGCGCCAGAACGGACGCTCGTACACCGCGACGAACTTTGCGTGTCCCGCCATCCACGTCGGGGTCGCGCGGAGCGCCTGCATCTGCACGTCGCTCAGCGGCGGCGCAAAAGAGATTTGCGCCGCGACGCGCGGCGGCACGGCAAGCACGACATGCTCGGCCCAGCAGACGCGGCCATCCGCAAGCGTGACCGAGGGCCCAGTCCCAAGCGCCACGACCCGCGCACCGGGATGAAGCCGCGCGGCCGGAAGCTCAGCGGCCAACGCGTTCGTCAGCGCGACCATTCCGCCTTCGAGACGCCACGACCCCGCCATGCTGGCAAACCCCATGTTGCGGTGGACATGGCCGTTCGCATCTTCCAGCGACACCGCGCCGCGCGCGTACTGCTCGAACTTTCGCAGCTTCAGCGCCTCGGTGAGCGCAGCGATACGTGGCTGGCCGGGCCAGAACCACGACGGGCCGAGATCGACCCTCCCGGCGCCGATCTCAAGCGCCTTGATCCGCCCGCCGAAGCGGGGCCGTGCCTCGAACAGCTCGAAAGAAATCCCGCGTGCGTGCAGATGCCGCGCAAGCGCCAAACCTGCCAGCCCACCGCCGACGATCGCGACCTGCGTCTTCATTGAAGTCCCGTCATTTGGAGAAATGGTTATCCGTCACTGGTCCGGTGCCGCGACAAAGCGCAGATGCCCTGTCTTGATCCAGAACTCCGCGCCGTCCTGCCCCGCCTGAACCTGCAGCGTGTGTCCGATAGGCAGGCGCAACCACGACCCCTTGCGCAGCTCGTCGCCGCTCTCGGTCAGCGTCCCGCCAAGCACGAGCAGTTCCATCCCGCCCGGATCATCGAGCGACAGGCCCGCATTCGGCGCCAGCCGGAAATAGCGAACGACCTCACGTGCATCGCGGTGAAGCTCGGAGCACTCAATACCCTCTTCGGTGTGGACCAAATCGGTCCGCATGTCCTTGTGGAACTGGTCGCGGTCGTCGGGGTCGAATTGCCAGAGCTTCACGAAGATCGTGCAGCCGCCCTCCGAGCCCGGACGATGCCGGGTCTGCGGCGGATTGCGCACGTAAGTTCCCGCCGGATAATCGCCGCTCTCGTCCTGGAACACCCCTTCCAGCACGAGGTATTCCTCGCCCCCGCCATGCGTATGCGCCGAGAAACTATGCCCCGGGGCGAAGCGAACGATGCTCGTCGCCCTTGCCACCTCGTCGCCGATCCGGTCGAGCATCCGCCGCTCCACGCCAGCCGACGGCGAGCCATGCCAATCGAGCGTGTCGGAATGAACGAGCACGCGCTCCGAAAACTCCGCGTTGATTTCCATATGTCCTCCGAAATATTTGCCCCAACCCGAGGTGGACTGTCGCTCGGCACCGATGCGGTGCGTAGTCGGGAGCTATGCTCGGATGGCCGAATTTCAAATCGCGAAGGCGCGAAGGCCGCCGACTACTCCACGCGGCGCAAATCGTCGAACTGAACCGAGATCGCCTCGGCCGGATAATCGGCAGTCTTCGGCAGGTCCGCAATCAACGTCGTCGGCCCTCTTCCGGCCTGCGCCACGGCCTGCCCGTCGGGGCCCGCGATCACCGACTTGCCGCCAAAGTCGATCTCTCGATCAGGTCCCGCGTAATTCGCGTAGACGACCACGACCGCGTTTTCGTTCGCCCGCGCCCGCACGAGCAGATCGGGAACGTGATCGTAGCCAACCGGATTCGCCGTGGGCACGAGGATCAATTCGGCTTTGGCACGCGCCAGAGCACGCGCATGTTCCGGGAACTCGATGTCATAGCAAATCAGCAGACCGGTCCGGACGCCATTGAGCTCGAATACGGGTGGCGCCTCCGTACCGAAGTCGAAGCTCGCACGCTCCATCTCGCCGAAGAGCTGAGTCTTGCGATAATGCGCGACCCTTGCGCCTGTCTTGTCAAGCACGGACACCGCGTTGAACACCTGATCGCCCAGCCGTTCGGCCCAGCCATAACAGATCGCGCACCCGTGTTTCCGCGCGATGTCGCGCATCGCTGCGCACCACTCTCCGTCGAGCGGTTGCGCTTGCTCGCGGTGTTCGTCGGGGCGGTTGTAGCCGGGCAGTATCAGCTCGGGCAGCACGACAAGATCGGCTCCGAGCGACGCCACACCGCTCACCCATTCCTCGATGATCGCAAATATTTGCCTCTGATCAGAGGAAAGCGGCCGCGGTTGGACAAGCGCGATTTTCATGTTCGTCTCCATTTTCGACAGACAAGGGTTATCGCTTGCGCCGCAGCCCGGCAATCAGAGCGCGACCTGCAAACTGCGCGCCCCTTTCCGCGTCAAGGCGGATCGGATTACTCGCGGCACAGGGATCGCGCGATGCATCAACGATCAGGTCGGGATATCGTTTTCCTCCACCGTTACGCCCATCCCGATAAGGGGCGAGGACATGTCGGAGCGCGCCTGCAGCGGCATCTCCCGGCGCCGTCGGTCGGATCCGCGGCGAACCGACGTAGCCTATACCGTGGCCGCCACACTCTGGGGAAAGAGTTCGCCTGTGCCACGGCTTTGCACGCTACCGTCGTCCTCATGCATAAGGAAAAGGGCGTCGAGACCGCGCGCCTTCGCAACCTCCAGCCCCTTGCCCGGACCGAGCACCATCAGCGCGGTGGCCCAGCCATCAGCTTCGGCGCAACTGCGCGCGACCACCGTCACGGAGGCAGGCGATGCCAGCAACGGTGCGCCACGCGAACGATCCATCGTATGCGAGAGCCTGCGCACGCCGAGATCGATCCAGTGACGGTAATCGCCCGACGTTGCGACCGATGCATTCTCGAGCGCGAGGATCGAATGCGGCATGCGGCGAAGCGGATCGGGGCTCTCGACCGCGATCGTCCACGCGCTGCCATCTGGCCTGAGCCCCTCGGCCCGCATTTCGCCGTCGATCCCGACAAGACCAGCCTCGATCCCCTGCGCGGCCAGCGTCTCGGCGAGGCGATCCACGCCGTAACCTTTCGCGATCCCGTTCAGGTCCAGCGCCGCGGGGCCGTGCTTGCGCACCCTGCCATGGTCGATCTCGAGCCATTCATATGCAGGCTGCCGCGGCACGCTCATCGCGGCGCGGATCGCGTCGGGCGACGCTTCGTCGGGCCCGAAGCCCCACGCCGTGACCGCATCGCCGAGCCCGACATCGAACGCGCCCCCAGAGGCTTTGCCGATCTCCAGCCCGAGGTGGAGCACTTCGGCCAAGCGACCGGGCACCTTCACCCATTCGCCTTCCGGAGCCGCATTGAGCCGCATCAGGTCGCTGTCGGGTTTCCACGTGGACATCTGGGTGTCCACCTCCGCAACCGCCGCCTGAAGCGCGGCCCGGATCGGCGAGGGATCGCGCCCGGGCGGTGCGAAAAACAGGGCGGTCCAGCGGGTGCCCATGGTCGGGCCGTGCAGGGCGTGGCGCACGAGATCAGAAGATGTCTTCGACATAGCGTCCCTCCGTTTTCAGTTTGGTCGCACTCAGCCCAGAGGCCGCGAGGATATCGTGAAGGGCATCGGCGACCCCCGCCGCCATGTCTCTCCCGCCGCACACCATGATCCGCGCGCCGCTCTGCACGAGCCGAACCAATTCGGGGCCATCGGCGCGCATCGCATCCTGCACATAGCGCGGGCGCTGGCCGCGCGAGACCGAGGTCACGAGCCGCGACAGGCGGCCCTCGTCCTTCCAACCCCCGATCTCCTGCGCATAGAGGAAATCGCTTTGCGGATCGCGCATCCCGAAGAACAGGTGGATCGGGCGACGTTGCTCGTTCTCACGCACGAAGCCCACAAGGGGGCCGATCCCCGTGCCCGCGCCGATCAGGATCAGCGGCGTATGCGAGCGGTCCGGTCGGAAGGCGGGATTGCGCCGGATGAATGCGCGAACGCGCTCGCCCGGCTCGAGCGCCGTCAGTTGGCTCGAACACAGGCCGCCGGGATGCTTCCTGACCACGATCTCCAGAAACCCGTCGCGACGCGACGACGCGAGCGAATAAAAGCGCGGTGTCGGCGCCCCTTCGGGCAGGATCCCGATCAGGTCTCCCGCGGCGAACCGCGTGAAACCCGTACCCGTCAGCCTCTGCCAGAACGTAGCGCGCGGCAGCGAGAAGCGCAGGATCGACGTCGGCGCCTGCACGTCCGCCCCGTAATCGCGCCGCGACTGGAGCGTGAGTTCGGTCGTGACGGGCGGCGTCGGTTGGTGATGCAGATCGAGCGCGATCCCGAGCACCGCGCCCAGCGCCTGCCCCCAGCGCGCGAAGGCCTGCGGCGACTGACGGTCGATCGTGTCATAGGGCAGAAGAACCGGCCACCTCTTCGCGTCCACGGTGTCGGCAACCGTCTGGGCATAGGCGCAATAGGCAGGGAAACTCCGGTCCCCGAAGCCGAGCACGGCAATCGGGATATCCAGCGCATCGGAATGGGCTTCGAGTTTCGCCAGGAACCCTTTCGCGGAACTGGGCTCCGCCCCGTCGCCATAGGTTGCCGCGAGCACGATGATCCGATCGGCCCGGGCGTAACGCTCGGGGGCGAAGGACGACATCGGCGCGATGTGAACACTCTGGCCCGCTGCACGAAGCGCCGCGTGCAGGGTCGTCGCAAACCCCCATGTGCTGCCGCTTTCGCTACCGACGAGAAGGATCGTCTCCGCGCGCCCGGCCGGCTGGTTGGCCCGGACACGCGGGCGTCCGCGACGCCCCACGAGCCAGATCGACACGCCGGTCAGACCCATCGCCGGCACGCCCAGCGCCATGAGACCCAGCACCGCACCAAGCAGCGCAGCGCCCTGCCCCGTATGCAGGGTGTAGATGGTTTCCGAGACGCGTTGCCATGCGGTCAGATCCGCCCAGGCGAGCACGGTGCCGGTGCCCTGATCGAGATAGCCGGTGCCGCGATCGGTCTTGAGCGTGAACACATCGGTGGCATCGCCGTCATAGGGGAAGCTCAGGCTGCGCAGTTCCGAGACGGGCGTGGTGCCGAGCAAGCCGAGATCGGCAATCGACGCGCCCGTTTGGCCGCTCACCTCGGCGGGCACGCCCAGCGACGGCCCGCCATCCGGGATCAGCGCGAAGGTCGAGGCCGTCATCCACAAAGAGGTGACGGAGGAGAAGATCAGACCTATCACCGCGACGCGGGCGATCTCCACATGGAGCCGCCCGGCGAGCGGCCCGCGCAAACGGGAGAACCAGTTCCGCCAACCGCCGACACGCCGCGCGGCGAGCATCGCTCCGGAGACCGAGAGCACAAGCATCGCGACGGCGCCCAGCGCGCTCGCGACACGGCCGGGATCGCCGAGAAAGAGGGAGCGGTGCAGGTTGGTCAGCCAACGCTGAAAGCCATTCGGATCAGCCGAGGCGACGCCGCGACCCGTCATGGGATCGATTACGGCGGCACCGGGCTGTCCGGACTCGAACCAATAGGCGGTGATCCGCCCCGACGGTGCACGCCGGATCTGCTCGAGCCCCGGATAGACAGTCTGGATGCGCTCGGCGAGGGTCGCAACGCTTAGCTCTGCGCCGGCCTGCGGCGCCGCGATCCGCTCCGTAACCGGAAAGACCGCGAGCACCGCGCCGCTAAGCGCCAGCACCGTGACAAGCGCCAGGGCAATCAGCCCCGGCCAGCGATGAAACGCGCGGATCATGGCCTGCCACCTCACATGTCGTAGGTGAAATCGGCCACGTAGCGACGGCCCGAGACCGGCTTGCCCGCGCCGTCCGTGGTCAGCGGCACGGCGATCTCGTTTGGGCTGTCGCGCATATCCTCCACCGCGGCGTCGACATGGAGCGTGTAGCCCGCGTCGAAGAGCGCATCCGCGAGATCGAGCGTTATCTCGAGCGTCCGGCCCGCACCGACGCTGGCGCCGGTGATGCCGTTGATCTGCGCCGGGTCGCCCGCGGTCGCGCGATACCAGTCGCGGAGATGCTCGTAATATTTGGACTTGCCACCCGCCATCCAGAGGCTGCCCGCATAGGCGCCCGACGGGTCGGTGACATAGAGCGCGAGATAAGCGCCGTCGCCGCCGTAATTGTTCAGCGTGGTCTTGAGCGTGACGGGCTGCGCCGACGCGAGGGCGGGAACGGTCAGCGCCGTGCTCAGCGCCAAAGTTGCTAGAAGAGACTTCATTACGGGAATCCTTTTTTGGGGGAGGAATGCGATGTCGGCTCAGTTCACCTGAACCTTTGGCGGCGCGCCGTTGCCGAAGAGACCGTTTTTCGGCGGGGCGACCGTGCCCGCGGGGGCCGGGTTGCGCGCCGATGCGCCGTAATCGTCATCGTCGTCGTCTTCTTCGTCATCGTCCTCATGTTCCGACCTGATGAGGCGCAGCGTCGCCGGATCGAGCTTGGTGTCTATTTTGCGCCCGTCGCGGTCGCGGCCCTCGATCTTGTATCGGCCGTCTTCCGTCTCGATTTCCTCGACGGCCCAGCCGTTTTCGCGCGCCATCTGCATCACCGCATCACGGGACATTCCTTCGCCGCGCGAAGACTTTCTGTAGTCGTCGTCGGCCAAGGCCATCCCTGCGGGCAGCAGGGCGATGAGGGGAAGTGCGGTCAGTATCTTTCGCATGGCAGTGTCTCCTTTTTCATCTGCTACCGACAATCTGGGCAGCGGACCTGAGGGCATCCTGACAGGCGGACGGTTTCCGCTTCAGCTTGGCGTCAGGAAAAAGGCCCCGCCGTGTGAGGGCGGGGCCGAGTGAGGCCGCGGAACGAAACGGCCTTGGCGACGAAATCGGAAGCGGTCAGGCGATATCGCCGGGGCCAGGCGCACGCTTGTCGCCGGTGAGCATCGACCGCGCGAGGTTCTCGCGATGCCGGAAAGACGCGAGGACGACACCGGCGACATGCAACGCCACGAGCAGCAGGACCAGATTGGCGAGAACCTCGTGCAACTCCTCGAGCGCCTCGTTACCGCCGCCCTCCGCGCCCTCGCCATATTCGCCGTATTCGCCCTCCTCGTCGGCCAGCGCCGGGGTCACGATCTGCGGCAGCGCGGGCAGCATCGCAATGCGTGTGGGCTCCCCCATCAGCCAGCCGGTGAAGGCGGTTCCCGACAGCGAGATCAGCAACGCCACGATCATCAACGCCCCCGCAGGGTTGTGACCGAGATAGCGACGCTCCTTGCCGCGCAGCATATCGCCAAGATAGGAGAGCGTCTGCCCCGGCCCTCTGAGGAACTGGGTGAACCGGGCATAGCGCCCGCCCACGATCCCCCAGATCAGTCGGAACGCGACCAGCCCGGCGACAGTGTAGCCTGCGACCTCATGCACCGGCTGCACTTCGTCGGCGGTGAACCAAGCAATCACGAAGGTGGCGACAAGAGCCCAGTGGAAGATCCGCACCAGCGGATCCCAGACCCGCACGCGTCCCCCGGCCTCGCCGTTCGGACGCGTTGCGTCGCGAAATGCTGCGTCACTCATGGTTGTCTCCTTCACGATCTTGGCGGGACCGACCGTCTTCGCCGTTTTCATATTCGATCTCGAGAACCTGGAGCGTCGCCGGATGAAGCTTCACCTCGACCCGGCGGCCCTGCACGTCAGTGCCGTCGATCTCGTAGCAGCCGTCGTCGATCTTGATGCGGCGCACTGTCCAGCCGTTCTGCTCGGCGAGCTGGACCACGGCGTCGCGGGGCTGCCAATCCGCCATCGGCGCGAAACAATCGTCATCGGCCAGGGCCGCCCCGGCCGGGAACGTCGCGAGAAAGGCGAGAATTGTCATGGTCTTCTTCATGGGCCAAACTCCTGTTCACGGCCAATTCCGCACCTTTCATGGGCAATCAATCTGACGGGAACCTGAAGCCGCATCCCGCGCAGCGTCAGCTTGGTGTCAGCCGGGCGCGTGAAGAGGGGTCAACGGACAAGAGATGGAACGAAGATGCGCATCCTGCTGATCGAGGACGACACTATTCTGGGCAACGCGGTGCGCGACCAGATCGCAAGCGACGGTCACTCCGTGGACTGGGTCACGCGACTCGACGAAGCGGGCGCGTCGGTCCGCAGCACCGGCTACGATCTCGTCCTGCTGGACCTCATGCTTCCCGACGGTCGGGGCATCGGCTTTCTGAAGGCGCTGCGCAGCCGGGGCGATGTGACGCCGGTTATCATCATGACCGCGCTCGATCAGGTCTCGGACCGGATCGAGGGGCTTAACGCGGGCGCCGACGACTATCTCGTGAAGCCCTTCGATCTCGCGGAGCTCTCGGCGCGCATCGGGTCGGTGGCGCGGCGCTACAGCGGCAATCCGAACCCGATCGTGAGCCATGCCGGGCTCGAGATCGACCTCGCCGCGCGCAGCATCAGGCGCGACGGCAAGCCCGTGCAGCTGACCGCGCGCGAATGGGCCCTGTTCGAAGCGTTCCTCTCGCGACCCGGCCAGTTGCTGTCGAAAGCCCAGCTAGAAGAGAAGCTCTACGCCTTCGATGCGGAAGTGGAGAGCAACACGATCGAGGTCCATGTCAGCCGCCTGCGCAAGAAACTCGGCGCCCATGTGATCGAGACAGAACGCGGCCTCGGCTACAGGCTGGGCAAGGCATGAGGCTGCCCCGAAGCCTTCAGGCCCGTCTGGGACTTTCGCTCGGGGTCGTGCTGGCGTTGATGTGGATCGCCGCAGCGACGGTCACCGCGCTGATCGTGCGCAAGGAGATGAGCGAGGTCTTCGATTCCACGCTTCAGGAAACGGCGCAGCGGATTCTGCCCCTCGCGGTCATGGATATCGTGAACCGTGACAGCACGAATGTGACACAGCGCCTTGCGCAGCTTCGCAATCACGAGGAATTCTTCACCTATATCGTGCGGGACGCGGAGGGGCGTATCCTGCTCCAATCCCACGCCGCCGATCCTTCCGTGTTCCCTGCGTATGAGGGACGGGGCTTCAGCCAGACGGCCACCCACCGGCTGTACAGCGATGCCGCGCTTCAGGACACGGTACGGATCACCGTCGCGGAGCCGCTCGCGCATCGCGCGCAGGTCGCCCGCGAGATCGAGCTCGGCCTCGGCCTGCCTTTGCTGATCGTGATCCCGCTCGCTTTCGCGGCTGTCGTTCTCGCGGTGCGGACCAATCTGGGGCCGTTGCGGCGGTTCCGGACCAGCCTCGAGGCGCGCAACGCCCGCGACCTTACGCCCATTCCGACTGACGACCTGCAGGCCGAGATCGCCCCGGTCGCAGCGACGCTCAACAATCTTCTGGGACGATTGCGCGAGGGGATCGAGGCCGAGCGAAGCTTCGCCTCGAATGCGGCCCATGAACTGCGCACACCGCTTGCTGGTGCCATCGCGCAGACCCAGCGGCTGAGCGCGGAAACCACCGATCCAGCCGCAAAGGCACGCGCCGCCGATATCGAAGCGACGCTCAAACGTCTAACGCGGCTCTCGGAACGACTGCTGCAGCTCGCCCGGGCGGAAGGCGGGCCGTTGCGGCTGGAGCGCAGTTCGGACCTGCGCATGACCGCCCGCCTGATTGTCGAAGACCTCGCGCGCAGCCTCGATCCCGGGCGTATTGCGCTGGAGTTACCGGAGACGCCCGTGCTCTCGGATCTCGATCCCGACGCCTTCGGCATCCTGTGCCGGAACCTCATCGAGAACGCCCTGAAGCACGGTGCGCAGGACGACCCCGTCACGGTACGGCTGACCGAGGAGGGCGTGTTCACAGTGACGAATGGCGGGCCCGTCATCCCCAAGGAGACGCTGGCGCGCCTGACTGCGCGGTTCGAGCGAGCGGGCAGCACGAATGACGGCAGCGGGTTGGGCCTCGCCATCGTCTCAGTGATCGCGGAGCGCATCGAAAGCCCCCTCACTCTGACCTCGCCGCCGAGCGGTCGCGACGCGGGTCTCGAGGTCAGGGTGCAGCTCCCTCTGAATGGGACGGAGGTTAAGCCGTCGTGACGGTCACACGCCGCAGGGATGGGCAAACGACCGCCGCATGGCATCGTCGTTTAGCGAAGGCGCAAGAAACGCTGAAAGACATCAACCTCAAGGCGATGAAACACTTCGTGGCCGTCGCCCGGCTGGGCGGCATCTTGAAGGTAGCCGAGGAACTGGGCGCGTCGCCCTCTCCCGTCAGCGAGCGCGATCATTCGAATGGCCGAGCGGGGACGGAAATAAACCGTCCGGGGTAAAGCCAGCTCCGATCAGACGTGATATTCTCGATATGTCAGGGTCTTGCATCATCTGAGAAAGGCACCAGCGACGTGATCGCCAGAGACGTGCGGTCCCAGCTGCTGTTCTTGGCCGGCACTACGTTCGTTTTACTCTGGAGACCTCAACCGGCCGGCGCGCCCCGTGATCACAGGAGCTCATCATGAAACTGAAGGCCTATCTCCTCGCCTTTCTACTTGTCGCACCGTTTCAGGCTCTGGCCGACGGGGCCGGGCGCGCATGGATTTCACTCTCGAAAGACAATGGACTTGTCACGATTGAGACCTTCTCCCGGCTGGAGCCCGGCCATTCGGGTAAATATATCCTCGAGGTGATGAAAAGCGGCCCGAACGGGCGATCCGTCAACCGGCAAGCCGGCTCTGTTCCTGTATCCGATGGAGACGCGACCGGCCCGCTTTCCACAGCGAAGATCTCGTTGGAAGCGAATGCGGACCTCACCGTTCACCTGCGCGTCACCGATGACGAAGGGCGGGTGTTCGAAGATACGGCGGTGAAATCCGGCGAGTGACCCTGCAGCGGATCAGCCGCCGAACACGCACCTATTCGGAGCGTTCTCCGGGAGGTTTCTTGAGCCGGACGTAAGCCGCATAGCCTTCTCGCAAGGGGGTGTACTCCGTGATGTTCTCCACGAGGCCGTCCTCGAAGCGGTCATCGACCTTCGGCAACCGGTCGACGTTCTTGTCGGCCCTCAGACCGTCCGCATATTCGACCTTGATCTTCATGGCGTCCTCTCAAATCGGGTAATTTCTATGAACTCGCAGCGCCCCGCCCGCGTGCGGGGCGCCACCCTTCGTCTTCAATGGAAGCGCGCATCGATGATCCGGTCGGCGATCCGCGCGGCATTGGCGAGGATCGTCATCGCCGGGTTCACGCCGCCGCCGGTGGGCATCAGCGAGCCGTCACAGATCCACAGATTGTCGACATCCCAGCTGCGGCCCATGTCGTTGGTGACCGAGGTCTCGGGATCGTCGCCCATCGGGCAACCGCCCATCAGATGCGCTGTGCTCTGGGTTTCGAACAGGTTGTGACCGCCCGCGGCGCGCATCATCCGGGACATGAACCCCCGTGCATGTTCCTGCAGCCGCTTGTCATTGTCGCAGAAGGAATGGGTCACCTTGGCCCGGGGAAGGCCAAGCGCATCGGTCTCGTCGGCCAGCGTCACGCGGTTGTCCGGTGACGGCATCGACTCTCCCACCATCTTCAGCCCCGCCATCCGGTTGTAGCGGCCCATCTTGCTCAGCAGATCGTCGCCGAACAGCCCCGACGAGGAGACGAGCGTGCCCGCAAAATCGCCGGGCAGCGGG
The DNA here is from genome assembly GCF_002213185.1 of Thioclava sp. JM3. Classification (NCBI taxonomy): domain Bacteria; kingdom Pseudomonadati; phylum Pseudomonadota; class Alphaproteobacteria; order Rhodobacterales; family Paracoccaceae; genus Thioclava; species Thioclava sp. JM3. The sequence continues at coordinate 120,113 of NZ_NBOB01000002.1, read as the reverse complement.
CCTTGGCTCATGAAGGAATAGCCACCGTCGAAATCCTTGCTCGGGTCGTCATCGGCATAGTTCCAGTGCTCGCAGGTCGCCATCGAGGGCGGGCCCTTGTACCAGCGGATCTCCTCGTCGAACTCGCCCCAGACAGCGTCGTTCGCATGCACCATGAGGTTACGCCCGACCATGCCGTTGGAATTGCCCAAGCCCTGCGGATGCTGTGCGTTGGCTGAGTTCAGCAACAGCCGCGGCGTCTCGATGGAGTAGCCGGCCACCACCACGTTCGCGGCCTTCTGGAAATGCCATTCCCCGTCGCGATGGTAGGAGACGCCACTGGCGCGCCCGTCCGGGCCCGTTTCGATGCGGCCAACCATGGCGAGGTCGCGCACCTCCGCCCCCGCCTTGATCGCGCGGGGGACATAGGTAATCAGCATGCTCTGCTTGGCATTCACCGAACAGCCGATCTTGCACATGCCGCGATAGGCGCAGGGCGGAGACTTCCCGCGTGGCGCGGAGACGGTGCAGAGCGGCGTCGGCGCCCAATCGACGCCAAGCGCCTCGGCCCCGCGCGCCAGAACCAGACCGGCCTCGTTCACCTGATGCTCGCGATAGGGGTAGCGCCCGCGATCGGGCCCCCACGGGTAGCGGATCGGCCCCGAAATCTTCAGCGCGTCCTCCACCTCGTCGTAGTAGCGCCACATCTCGCGCCAATCGACGGGCCAGTCGCGGCCGTAACCAAGTTTCGAGCGGGACTTGAACCATTCCGGACGGAAGCGGAGCGACACCATCTGGAAATGCACCGAGGAGCCACCCACCGCGCGGCCGGAGTTGTTCGCCCCGAGTTCGATCGGATCGTCGCCGTCGGAGATACGCGGATCGAGCCAATAGAGCTTGTCCTGCTCGCGCTCATCGGATGCGAAGTCGCGCTTTGGCTGGAAGAATGGACCGGCATCGAACAGCACCACCGACATTCCGGCTTCGGCGAGCTTGGCTGCGAGAACCGAACCGCCGCAGCCCGCACCGACGATTACGAAATCGACCGGCGCGTTCTTAGGGTATTCGCGCATCGGCACCTGCCCTTCGCGCTTGAATACGTCCGGGGCGTGGCCATTCACCGCGCGGGGGCGATCGCTGCGAGACGCGTCTTGGGTCATGCCTGGTCCTCCCATTTTCCGAAGGGCGCCTCCCACGGGTCGATCTGGCCGGCCTTGAGGCGCACATAGCCGCGTGGCGCGGCGGGGCCGCCATAGCCGATCTCGCTCATCCCGGCGGGGGCGCTGTAATAGATTTCCACGATCTGCTTGAGCAAAAGCGCGCGGAAGAATTTCTGCGGTGGCATGTCCTGCCATGTCTCGGGCGCGCGACATTCGCCGCGATCGATGGCGCGCAGCAGGCGCTCCTGCTCGGGCCGGTCGAGCTCGCGAAATCCGAGCCCGTCGAACGTCGCGCGTGCCTCGGCATCAATCGCCGTCATGCCGCGGGGCCATGCCTCGCGCTCGGGCGGCATCGTGGCGAACCGGGTGCCGGTGCCGCGATCCTCGTGCAGCGCCGCGTCGATGAAGGGCGCGATGGGCACGGGCTCGGGGCGGCGCTGCGGGATCACGACCGCGCAGAGCGCCTCCAGAAGCGCGAACTGGTCCGGGTCGAGGAAGCGGCGCGGCGGCGGATCACGTCGCGCGCGCAGAACCTCGCGGGTCTGATCGTCGAAGGACGGGCTGTCCCATTTATCGAGCACGTCATAGCCCGGATACGGGGTACGAAACGGTTCGCTCATATCGCTGCCCTTTCCTTTGTCTGGTGCGGCTGATCCTGTTCCACCGCGAGCAGATCGAGTGCGGCACGCCCGGTCTTGCCGAGCCCCGCGAAGCTGATTGGCGCGGGCATCGGCGGGCCCGCCAGCGTCGTCTGTCGCCAGTTGCGCCAGCCCGCCGAGTTGCGTGCGACGCCGTAGGCGTGAAAGCCTGTGCCGACATAGCCAAGCCCCTCGACCGCGCGCAGCAGCAGGGTAAGCGGGCGCCGGAAGCGCCTATGCGGATAGATCGCCTGCGCCATCAGCCCGGCGGCGGCGAGCGGCGGCAGCGTGACCGGCAGATACATCGCCTTGTCATGGAACGCGCCGCGGAAATGCAGCAGCGCAACTTCGCCCGACTCCGCCACCAGCGCGAGCGCGGTGAGGCAGGCGAGTTCGCGCCCGTGCAGATGCTCGTAGCCGCGAGTCTGGGCCATCCGGTGGGTGACCATGCCGAACAGACCGCTCATGATCAGCGCCCCCGGTGCACCGAGCGGCGCGGCGTAGAACAGGTTGTTCCACGAAATCCCGCCGGGCCGGCGACTGATGTTGCGCAGGTGGAACCCCATCCCGGCCATCCCGATCCCGACGGAGGTGAGATGCGTCGCCTCGAGCGCCCGGCCGCGCTTGCTGCGCCGCGGCTCCGCCAGGGCGGCTGCCATCGCGGTCGCTCCAGTCAGCGGGGCGACATACATCTCGTCGCGGCGGAAATCGCCGCGCAGATGTTCCAGCGCGCTGTCGAAAAGGACGCTTGCGCCCATGATCGCGGCCCCGTCCCGACCGAGCCGCAGCGCCTCGCGCTTGTTGCGCGACCGCTTCACCGGGTTGCCGGAACGCGGGCGGCGCGCGGCCAGCCCGGCGGCGACGAAACCGAGGCCCACGCCTGCGACGATGGCGCCCAGCCCGATGCCGCCGACGGGCCGACGGGTGCGGCGTCGGAATGCTTCGTATATCCTGTCATGGGTCATTGCGAATTCCCTTTGCTACTGCCGAAACCTTTCGTCCCGGCGTCAGACGATGCGCCGGGAACTGCGCTCAGGCCTGTCGGAACCGCTCGGCTTCACGCGGACGCAGCCGCAGCCCCAGCCCCGGTTCGCCATTGTCGCGAAGCTGGCCCTTCTCCGGCTCGGGCGCGCCGTCGAACAGCATCCCCTCGATCCGGACATGGTCGTGAAACCATTCGAGATGGATCGCGGGCAGCGCGGCGAGGCAGGCGTGCAGATGCAGCGCGGGAGCGCAATGGGCAGAGAGCGGCACCTGATGCGCAGCGCTCAGCGCGGCCACGCCCATGAAGCCGGTGATGCCCGCGCAGCGCGTGGCATCCGCCTGCAGCACATCCACCGCCCCCGCTTCGAGCATGTGGCGGAAATAGCCGATATTGAAACCGTACTCCCCCGCCGTGACATTCATCCCCGCCGGGGCCCGGTCGCGGCACAGGCGCAGCCCTTCGAGATCGTCCGAGGAGACGGGCTCCTCGTGCCATTCGACGCCGAATTCGCGGGCACGCTCGGCCAACGCCAGCGCCTCCTTGCGGTTCTGGGCACCATTCGCATCCATGAACAGCCGACAGTCGGAACCGATGGCGTTGCGCGCCTGTTTCAGCCGGTGCGGATCGCGATCGGGTTCGCGCCCGACCTTGATCTTCACCATAGAGAAGCCTTCGGCGGCCCAACCCTCGAGTTGGTCGCGCAGCTGCCGGTCGTCATAGGAGGTGAAACCGCCCGAGCCATAGGCCGGAATCGCGTCGCGCGCGCGGCCCAGAAGGGCGGCGACGGGCTGGCCCAGCAGCTTCCCTTTTAGGTCCCAAAGCGCCGTGTCCACCGCCGCTATCGCCATCGCGACGGGACCATCGCGCCCGATGTTGCGCGTGGCATGCACCATCGCCAGCCAGAGCTTCGCGATGTCGAGCGCATTGCGCCCTTTCACTTGTGGAAAGAGAGTATCGCGCACGATCCCCGCCGTCGCGGGGGTCGTGTAACTGTAGCCAAGGCCGGTCTCGCCCCCAGCGGAGATGGAGACGAGAACCATCGAGGTCTCGCTCCATTCCAGCGTCCCGTCGGATTCCGGCGCATCGGTCGGGATCGTCAGGACGGAGACGTCGACCGCCTCGATCAGCGGATCGGAGCCGAGGGTCATCTCAGCGGTCCGTGACGCGCTTGAACGCCTGCTTCACGATGCCGCCGGCCTCGGAGTCTCCATGGACGAGCGCGCTCATGAAGGATTTCGCCTGCTCCATCGTGATATGGGGCGGCAGCGTCGGCACGTCGGGATCGACGGTGGCGTGGATCACGGTTGGGCGATCCGCGGCGAAGGCGGCTTCCCAGGCCGGACCGATCTCCTCGGTGCGGTCGATCCGCAGCCCTTTGAGGCCCAACAGCTCCGCATAGGCGGCCATGTCGATATCGGGCACGTCCTGCGTCTTGTCGACACGCGGGCTGTCGGCCATCGCGCGCAGCTCCCAGGTCACTTGGTTGAGGTCCTGGTTGGCCAGCACACAGATCACCAGCCGCGGGTCTGCCCAGTCGCGCCAGTATTTCGAGACGGTGATCAGGTCGGTGATGCCCAGCATCTGCATCGCGCCGTCACCCACGAAGGCCACAGCCGCGCGGTCCGGATAGCAGAACTTCGCCGCCACAGCGTAGGGCACGCCCGGGCACATCGTCGCCAGCGTCCCCGAAAGCGAGGCCTTCATGCCGCGGCGGATCTTGATCGCACGCGCCAGCCAGTTGGCCGAGCTGCCGGAGTCCGCCGACAGGATCGCGTTGTCGGGCAGCCGCGACGACGCCTCCCAGAACAGCCGTTCGGGATTGACGGGGTCGGCGCTCTCCTTGGCGCGCTTTTCGACACCGTCCCACCATTCGGCGGTCTTCTTCTCGATCTTCTCACGCCACGACCGGTCGGTCTTGGGCTTGAGGCGCGGCAACAGGGCCTCCACCGTGTCGGCTGCATCGCCAACGAGGTTCACGTCCATCGGGTAGCGCATCGACACCATCGTCGGGTCGAGGTCGATCTGCACCGCCTTGGCCTGCCCTTCCTCGGGCAGGAATTCCGAATATGGGAAGCGCGAGCCGATCATCAGAAGCGTGTCGCATTCGCGCATCATCCAGTCGGAGGCCTGCGTGCCCAGAAGCCCGATCGAGCCGGTCACGAAGGGCAGATCGTCCGGCAGCGCGGCCTTGCCCAGAAGTGCCTTGGCGACGCCTGCGCCAAGGGTTTCGGCAAGCTGGGTGATCTGCGTCTCTGCGCCGATCGCGCCCGCGCCGACGAGGATGCCGACCTTCTCGCCCGCGTTCAGGATATCCGCCGCGGCGGCGAGGTCCTTGTCTGCCGGCAGCAGGCGCGGCGCCTGATAGCCGACGCCGCTGTGGACGGTGCCATGGGCGTGGGGCGGCGCTTCGACCGCCTGAGCCTCCTGCACGTCATTGGGGGCGATCACGCAGGTCACGCTGCGCCGCGCCTGCGCGATCCGGAGCGCCCTGTCGATCAGGTGGCGCGCCTGTCCCGGTGCCATCATCGTGTGGACATATTCGCTCGCCACATCCTTGAAGAGCGATTGCAGGTCGACCTCCTGCTGGTAATTGCCGCCAAGCGCGTTGCGCCCCTGCTGGCCGACGATCGCAAGCACCGGCTGGTGGTCCAGCTTGGCGTCGTAGAGACCGTTGAGCAGGTGGATCGCGCCGGGGCCGGAGGTCGCGAGACAACAGCCCACCTCGCCGGTCCATTTCGCATGCGCCGCCGCCATGAACGCGGCGCTTTCCTCGTGGCGTGCCTGAACGAATTCGATCTCGTCATCGCGTCCAAGCGCTGCGACGAGCCCGCTGATCCCGTCTCCCGGGAAGCCATAGATACGGGTAATGCCCCACTGCTTGAGGCGAGAAAGAATGAAATCGGCAACGGTGTCGGACATGTCTGCCTCCACTGTCAGATGTGATGAATGGATTAGGGAAACGGATGCGTCTTGCCGATGTTCCCACAAGAGCCTGTGAGGAGAGGGCCGCGGCGCCCCATGAAGAAACACAGGAACATAGCAGCGCGCATCCGGTTGGTGCGTTCAGACCCATCCAGAAAGGAGCCCGGCAATGAATTACCCCAAACCTCCCTTCCCCAAGCAACCGCAATCCGTTCCCGGTTCGACGGAGAAGATGGACCCGCGCCCCGATCATGGCGAGCAGAGCTATGTCGGGTCGGGCAGGCTCGACGGGATGGCCGCCCTTGTGACGGGCGCAGACAGCGGCATCGGTCGCGCCGTGGCCCTGGCCTATGCGCGCGAAGGGGCCGACGTGATGATTTCCTATCTCGAAGAGCATGACGAGGCCGAGGAAACGCGCCGGCTTGTCGAGGAGGCAGGCCGCCGCGCGTATGTGATGCCCGGCGACATTCAGGACGCCGATCACTGTCGCGCATTGGTGCGTGATACGCATGAAGCCTTCGGGCGTCTCGACATTCTCGTCAACAACGCGGCGCACCAGATGCATTTCGACGAGATCGAGGACATCTCCGATGAAGAATGGGAAACGACCTTCCGCACCAACATTCATTCGATGTTCTACCTGTGCAAGGCGGCGCTCCCGGTGATGGAGAAGAACGGCGCGATCATCAACACGGCCTCGATCAACTCGGACAAACCCAATCCCGGTCTGCTGGCTTACGCGGCGACGAAGGGTGCGATCCAGAACTTCACCACCGGGCTGGCACAGATGGTGGCAGAGCGCGGTATCCGCGTGAATTGCGTCGCACCGGGGCCGGTCTGGACACCACTGATCCCCTCGACGCTGCCTGAGGACTCGGTCGCGCATTTCGGCGAGGACAAGCCCATGGGCCGCCCCGCGCAACCGGCGGAGCTGGCCTCCGCCTACGTGATGCTTGCCGATCCGCGCTCGAGCTACACGTCAGGCGCGACGGTGGCCGTCACCGGCGGCATGCCGATGATCTGATTTAAAGACGCGGGCCGCCAGCAGAAGCTGCGGCCCGCGCGAATTTTCGTTCGCTCGACTTTTCGGCGGTCAGGCGTCCGAGCACGTCACGCGGGCCCTACGCCGAGCTGATTGCGGACCAGCAGAACACCACGCACTTCCTGTGCAAGCGCTTCTGCGAGCGTGCGCTGGAATTCCAGCCCGATCTTGCCTTCGAGCGTCACCACCCCTTCTTCCGCGGCGATCAGGACATGGCTCATGTCGATCCGTCCGTCGCCTTCGAGCGCGCTCCGCACGGCGGACGCCAGTTCGTCGTCGGGGAGGATCTCCGCGGGTTGCTCCGGCAAGTCGGGCATGATCGGTTGCTCGACGCCGTGATACCCGTCCGGTCGGCTCGGCGCCGCAAGGTCAGAGCGCACCACATGGACGTCTTTTTCATCGCCATTCTCGGTCATGATCTCCTCCATGGCTATGGAACGGATCAACGAGTGAGCATCCCGCTTGTTCCTGCGCGCACGCCAGCCGCGCACGGTTTGTTCCGCCAGATTCACGATGGTTCGCGCCATGGAACAAAGGCTGGCAGGGTTCGTTTTTCGGGTAAGCATGACGACCCTCGCGCGGAGCACTGCACGGGTCCCACGCGGGGGTCTCACTTTGACCAAAGGAGGCCTACCATGTTGACCAGACTGCTCTTTGCAGCCTCAGCCCTCGGTGCCTTGGGGTATCTCATCAACCAACGGCGCGGCACCTCGGCACAGGGCGTCCGTCCCGCAGGTCCCTCGCAGATGCGAAACCCACCTCGGAACTGGGACCGGGTCGACGAGGAAATGGATGAAAGTTTCCCGGCAAGCGATCCGCCCGCGAATTATTGACTTCAATCACCCAAAATCGGGGTCCCGGCGCCAACCCGCCGGGACCCCGCGAAGAGAGCGACCAGATGCCAAACACCTATCTCGAAGAAACATTGGTCACGCTGGAGGCTCGTTTGATCGCGCAACGCCGCGTTCTGGCACGGTTGGTGTCGGAACTGCCCGCAGAGTCGCGCGAGACCGTCATGGCGTGGATCGGCGAACGCGAAGTGATGCATGACGGTCAGGAAGATCCCGGCGCGGACCCGGACGCGACCGACGCGCTTCCGCTAAGCATTGCCGAGGAGTTCCAGCAGATCGCGACGCTCGCGCGGCGCCACCGCCGCGGCAATGGGTGATCCGTCCGGCCGAAGCGCAGACGACGACGGCAGACGCCCGTGATGCCACCTGCGGCGGGCTTGGCGCAGCCCGCATCGGCGTCGTGCCCCTAGCACCAGCAACCAATCAGGCCCATAGCGAGGCAAGGCAAATGCAGAATTCCCAATCCATTCCCCATCTCTCGGGGATCGACAGCACCCGGGCCTTCCTCAGCGAGGGCTATTCGTTCATTTCCCGCCGTTGCGATCAGCTTGGGAGCGATGCGTTCCGAACCCGGCTGATGCTGCGCCCCGTGACCTTCCTGCGCGGACGCGACGCGGTACGCAGTTTCTATGAGCCGGGACGGATGACGCGTCGCGGTGCGATGCCGCCCACCGTGGCGCCGCTTCTTCAAGGCAAGGGCAGCGTGCAAAGCCTCGACGACGAAGCGCATCACATCCGCAAGCAGATGTTTCTGGACCTCATGGACCGCGACCGACTGCGCGCGGCCCGCCGGATTTTCGCAGAGGAATGGCAGGCTGCGGCCCGCAGTTGGCAAGGCTGCGAGATCGACTTCTCTGATGCCGTCGACGGCATCATGACGCGAACGGCGCTGCGCTGGTGCGGCATCGACCCGGCACAACACGACGTTGCCAGGCGCGCGCGTGAACTCAGCACGATGTTCGCCGCGGCCGGCACGCTCGGGCCTGCCTATCTACAGGCACGCTGGCTCCGGGCGCGGTGCGAGCGTTGGGCGCGCAGCCTGATTTCGCAGACGCGCGAAGCGGACGGACCTGCCGGAAGCACCTTGGCCAAGCTCGCCTTCCACACCGATCTGGACGGCAGCCGGATGAGCGAAGACGTGGCCGTGAAGGAACTCCTTAACATACTGCGTCCGATCGTGGCGGTCGGGCGCTATGTCGTGTTCGCCGCCCACGCTCTGCACTCCCACCGCGCAGCCATCCCGGCCGTTGCGGAAGACGACGAGCCGACCTGCCGCGCGATCGCCGAGGAGGTGCGCAGGCTCTACCCGTTCTTCCCGGCGATCGGCGGGCGCGTGCGCGAGGCGTTCGACTGGCACGGCGCCCGGTTCGAACCCGGCGATTGGCTGGTCCTCGATCTCTACGGCACCAACCACGACCCTGACATTTGGGAGGACGCGGAACGCTTCCGCGCCGAACGCCATCTGGGCCGTGACATCCAACCCGAGGGGCTCGTGCCGCAGGGCGGCGGCGACTATCTGCAAAATCATCGCTGCCCGGGCGAATGGCTCACGATGGAGCTGCTGACCGAAGCCGTCATGCAGCTGCGCAAGCTCGATTGGACGGTCCCCGAGCAGGATCTGACACTTTCCGACAACCAGTTCCCCCCGCTGCCGGGAGGCGGCCTGCGCATTGCAGTCCAGCCGGAACATCCGGGCGCGCGCTGCTGAAAACTCCGGGGCGACAGGCCGAACGCATGCCAGATACCATGTCGAGCATGGGCAGGTCGCAGCCGGTCGAACGCCCCGGGTAAGAGACTTCGTGCCGGCGCCCAACCCGCGCCAACTCTTGACGTCGTCCCGCGATAGACCAGATTATTTTCGAAATGACGTTCGCATCGAGTGGCCAAATTGTCGGATCCACATCCGGATTAGGCCAACATGCTGCTAGATTGACCCAAGGCGCCGCAGACAATCCGCCTTTGCCAAACAGCCTGAACGAGGTCCGCTATCAACGCCCAGTTACTTGCTGCCCTGATCCTTCTGCCGTTCGTGTTCATCGCCATTTACGCAGGCGTGCACGAGTTCCTGCGTTACAAATCGAAGGGACGTGCGAATTACGGCCTGATCTTCGATGAGGAGACCGGAACCTCCTACGTGACCGGCATCTCCGAGGAGGAGGAGGCCTTCGACCCCGAAGATTTCGATCCCAATGACTACAACGAGACCGCGGCCGTCGAGGAAACCAGCGAGGAAAACGACGAGCACAAATCCTAAGCCTCGGAAATCCGGCCCCGCCATCGACGCCCGACAGGTGATCGAGGCGCGCGAAACCGGCAAGCGGCAAGGTCCGGAAGCCGACAAAGGCGCCCCCTTTCGGTTCGCGCCTCAAGCGGCAGGCTGCTGCCAGCTTTCGCCGCGATAGGCGCTGTCCCAGAACCGCCATTCATGCCAGCAACTCCGCGCGAAGGCGCGGTGCATCAGGGCTCGCACGGGCGCGTCTGCAATCGCGCCCAGCCTGTCCGTCAACTCGAGCATCCGCGTCACGCTCTGATCGAACGCCTCTCCGGAATAGGTCGCGATCCAGGCCGCATAGGGATTTTCAGCGCCGCTGACCTGCGCGATCTCCAGACCGATATCGCGATAGATCCAGAAACATGGCAGCAAGGCCGCCACCGCTTCGGGAAGATCGCCGATCGCAGCGCTGCGCAGCAGAAAAGAGACATAATGATCGCAGGCCGCCGAAGGCTCGATCCGCGCGAAATCTTCCGCCGAGACGCCGAACAGCCCCATGTAATGCGCGTGCAATTCGCGCTCGACGGCGATCGCTCCAGCCGCCGATCCCGCAAGCTGGGCCACGGTCGGCGCATCCGGGGCTTTGGCGGCGGCCAGCGCGAGCGCGCGGGCGAAGCCTTCGAGGTAATGTGCGTCCTGAATGATGTAGCCTTGGAAGGTTTCCCGATCGAGGCTTCCCTCTGCCAGTTCGCGATTGAAAGGCATGTCATGGATCTGGCGGCGCAGCGGCGCGGTCGCCTGCGCGAGGTCTTGGGCGAAGCTCATTTCTTCTTCTCCTGAAATCCGTGGAAATGGTTCACCGGCCCGTGCCCCGACCCGACAGTCAGCCGATCAGCTGCCGCAATCGCCGCGCTCAGATACGCCTTCGCCCGCTGGGTGGCCTCCGCGAGCGGCACCCCTGCCCCGAGCCATGTCGCCAGCGCCGAGGACAGGGTACAGCCCGTCCCGTGCGTGTTGCGCGTCGCGATGCGCGGTGCGTCAAGCCGGAGCTCTTCCTGCGCCGTGACCAGCAGATCCGGGCTTTGGTCGCCTTGCAGATGACCGCCCTTCAGCAGCACCGCACGCGGCCCGATCTCGCGCAGCGCATGGGCCTGATCGCGCATCTCGTCGAAGCGCGTCGCCTCGGCGCAGCCCAGCAGATCGGCGGCCTCGGGCAGGTTCGGCGTGACCAGATCGGCCCGGGGCAGCAGGCTGTGCAGCGCGGTCACCGCCGCCTCTGCCAGCAGCCGATCGCCGCCTTTCGCGACCATCACCGGATCGAGCACTACCGGACAGTCGAGCCCGGGCAGCCTCTCGGCCACAGTCTCGATGATCGCGGCATCGCCCAGCATTCCGATCTTAATCGCGTCGATACGAACGTCTTCGCGCAGCGATGCCAACTGAGTTGCGATCAGCGCCGTGTCGCACAGGCTCACCGCCTGCACGCCGCGCGTGTTCTGGGCGGTCAGCGCGGTAATCACGCTCATCGCGTAGCCACCATTGGCGGAGATGGCCTTGATATCGGCCTGAATGCCCGCCCCGCCCGATGGGTCGGAACCCGCGATGGTGAGAATATTGGGGATCATGTGTCGCTCCATGCGTTGCGCAGGGTTCGGGTGGCGCGCGCCATGTCAGGGGCACGCGAGATGGCGGAAATCACCGCGAGACCGGCACCGCCCGCCGCGCGGATTGCGGGCGCGTCAGTGGCAGTGATCCCGCCGATCGCGAGGCAGGGAAGATCGGTGCGCGAAACGATCCGGGCAAAGCCTGAATGGCCGATCGGGGCGGCATGGTCGGGCTTCGAGCCGGTCGCATGGATCGGACCGACGCCGAGATAATCGATGCCGGGAGGAACGGCGGCGATCTGCGCCTCGGTCTCGATCGAGAGGCCTAGGAGCATGTCGGGCCCGATCCGGCGGCGGATCGCGGCGGGGTCGCCATCGCTCTGGCCGATATGCAGCCCGGCGGCCCCAATCTCGATGGCCACCGCGACCCTATCGTTCACGATCAGCGGCACGTCATAGGGGGCAAGCGCTTCGACCAGCGTCCGGGCCAGCGCGGCGAATTCCGCATCGGGGAGCACCTTGTCGCGCAGCTGCACCCAGCCTGCACCGCCCCGTGCCGCGGCCACGGCTTGCGCGAGCACCGGCTGCGGGGCGGCCGGGTCGGTGACGAAACAGATGGACGGGATCATCATGCGGATTCGATCCGAGCTCCGGCGCTCAGCGCCTCGGCGTCGATCGCATAGAGCGCATCGAGGAACGCGACCTGAAAACTTCCCGGGCCTGAGGCACTCGCCCCGGCGCTCTCCCCGGCGAGCCCGAAATAAGCCAGCGCCGCGACGACCGCCTCGAAGCGAGGCTGTCCCGCGAGAAACGCAGCCACCAGACCGGTCAGCGAACAGCCCAAAGCGGTCACGCGCGGCATCATCGCATGGCCATTGGCGACCCGCGCAGCGCGCTCCCCATCCGTCACAAAATCGACCGCGCCAGTCACCGCAACCACGGCCCCGCTCATCCGGGCCAAGGCCCGTGCGGCGCCTTCCGCGGTCTCGACACTCTCAGTGGAATCCGCCCCTTTCCCCGCGCCAGCCTCGCCCGCAAGCGCAAGGATCTCCGACGCGTTGCCGCGGATTGCCTTCGGGCGCAGTTCCACGAGCCGCGCACCGAGCGCTCGCCGATAATCCGTCGCGCCGACCGCGACAGGGTCTAGCACCCACGGGGTTCCCTGCGCGCTCGCGACCTTGGCCGCCGCCGCCATCGCCTCCGCCCAGGGCGGCGACACCGTGCCGATATTGATGCTGAGCGCCTGCGCGAGTCCGGCGAACTCGGCCGCCTCCTCGCGCGCATGCACCATCGCGGGCGAGGCGCCGGAGGCGAGCAGAACATTCGCCATCACGTTCATCGCGACGTAATTGGTGATGTTGTGAACGAGCGGCGCGGTCTGCCGCATCGCCGCGAGATATTGTCCGGGATCTTCCATCGCTCTCTCCTTGGCTGCGGGCATCAGGAGAAGTGCGAGGGGGCAAAGGCGGGAACGCGCCTGACCGTCTCACGCGCCTCCCTCCGCCGGCATTATCCGGTTCAGGTTCTAAGGGTTCGTCTCAGCCCGGTTGCCCGAGCGCCCCTGTCGCTTCGCTCCGAGAGGTGACAGCCTTCGCGCCGCCTGTCAAGCCGGGTCAGACGAGGCGCCCACAGCTTCGCCGCGATCAGCATCCAGCGCATATCCTTGAACGGCGGAACCATTCTGGTCGCGGTCATATGGCAGGCCGGAAAGAGCGAAGATACCGGCGTCGTTTTCGGATCCGCTTTCCCATCCGAAACATGCTCGGTGCAGACCCGTCTGCCTGATGCCCGCAAAGCAGAATGGAACAAATGCCCCTTGCATCCGTTGGGGAACCATATCCCCCACCGCTCCGTCCCAGCATTATTGAGCGAGGTTTTTTAGCATGAGACGTCTAGACACGCATTCCGGAACGGCCCTGACCGGCCTCGTTACCGCCCTTGTCCTCTGCGCGAGCGCAGCCTACCCGGGCTCTTCGGACCAGCAGGCCCTTTTCACATCCAAGCAGGCATCGTCAGGCCACGACGTGTACAAGAAGCACTGCGCCGATTGTCATGGCAGCGATCTGATGGGGGATGCAGGCCCGGCACTGGCGGGCAAGAAATTCGCCGACAGCCTCGATTACAGCGGCATGACCGGCAAGCAACTATACGACTTCATCGCGAAGCACATGCCCAAGGATGACCCGGGCGAGCTGACCGACAAGCAGTATCTCCAGACATTCGCCTATCTGCTTTGCAAGAACGGTTTCAAACCCGGGGACAGCGCGATCGACCAGAAAGCGATCGATGCGATGGACCTGCAGCCGTTGCCGGACTCGTCGCAGCCATCCTGCGACTGACCCGACCGCCGCGGCTGATCATTTCAAGAGAGGAGGACCGAACATGGCACATTTGCCACCATTCACCGCGACCTCGCGAGGCGCCGTCCGACCTCTGATCCTGTCCGTATGCGTGGCGGCCCTGCCGGCACTTGCGCACGCGAAGCAGAGTGACGAGATCCAGGGCACGAGCGACACGAACCGCGCACAGATGAAGGAGCTTCCCGCTTCGGCGAAGGTCGCTGTCGACGACAACGCGATGCGATCCGCCAAGGACAACAAGTCCGATTGGTTGCTGCATGGCCGGAGCTACAGCAATCAGCGCTATTCGCCACTCGACCAGATCACGACGGACAATATCGACAAGCTGCACCCGGTTGCCTTGGTGCAGACCGGAAAGGTCGCCAGCTTCGAGACCACGCCGATCGTCGTCGATGGCGTGATGTATATCTCGACACCGATGGTCGATAACGAGATGACGGTCATGGCCGTCGATGCCGCAACCGGCGAGACGTATTGGAGCACGACCTATGACATCTCGCAGGTCAAGACCTGCTGCGGCCCGGTAAACCGGGGCGTGGCCGTGGGTTACGGGAAGGTCTACATTGCGACGCTCGACGCCAATCTTCTCGCGCTCGACGCCAAGACAGGCGAAAAGGTGTGGAAGACCAATCTCGCAGACCCGCAAGCGGGATTCTCGGAAACGATGGCGCCGCAAATCTATGACGGCAAGGTGATCGTCGGCAGTTCCGGCGGCGAATGGCCGATCCGCGGCTTCGTCGCCGCGATCGATGCGAAGTCGGGCGAGGAAGTGTGGCGCTGGCACGCGACGGATCCCGACACGTTCGAGGGCGACTCGTGGAAGTCCGGTGGCGGCATGGTCTGGACGACCCCCGCAATCGATCCGGAGCGAAACATGGTGATCTTCAGCACCGGCAATCCGAACCCCGACCTCGACGGCTCTAGCCGCAAAGGCGACAACCTCTATACCGACTCGATCGTCGCGCTCGATGCCGATACCGGCAAGCGCAAATGGCACTATCAGGAGGTCAAGCACGACGTCTGGGATTATGACGCCGTCAGCAATGTCGTGCTCTTCGACGCCAAGGACTCCAACGGCAAGGTCGTTCCCGCTGCGGGCGAGGCCGGCAAGGTCGGCTGGCTCTATGTGGTGAACCGCGAAACCGGCGATCTGATCCGCAAGTCGGACCCGCTCGTGAAGATGTCGGACAACATGTTCACGCCGCCGACCAAGGACGGGGTTAAGATTCTGCCGGGCGCCAATGGCGGCGCGGAATGGTCGCCGCCGGCCTACTCGCCGGAGACCAACCTGTTCTACGTCATGGAAATGAACCAGTTGATGAACTTCACGACCGATGGCGAAACGACGACGCTGCCGGGTACGCTTCGGCTGGGCAGTACGTTCAAGAACGTCAAGGGCGACGAGGCGATGCAGACCGGCGTGCTCGACGCGGTGAACGTCAACACCGGCAAGGTCGAGTGGAGCTACGACGCGCCGCAGCCGATGATCGGCGGCGTGCTAGCGACGGCCGGGAACTTGGTCTTCACCGGCGAGGGCAACGGCATGTTCGACGCCTTCAATGCGAAATCGGGTGAGAAGCTCTGGAGCTTCAATCTTGGTGCCGGCGTCAACGCACCGCCGATCACCTATCAAGTCGACGGCGAGCAATATGTCGCGGTCGCAGCCGGCGGCAACTTCCAGCTCGGCTTCCCGCGCGGCGATGTCGTGGCGATCTTCAAGCTCGACTGATCCGCCACGAAAACACGTTCAACCTCAAATTCAGGGCCGCGACGCATCCGTCGCGGCCCTTTATGCAGAGAAAGTTTCCGGCGCCTGAACGGCTATCTCGTCTCCCGCGGCCGACGAGAGTCGCGCGGCAGGAGCGTCGCGATCACCCGGGCAGGCGCACCGCGGGCTCGGGCCGCCCAGCGACTCCGGCGGGGGCGCAATAGACCCGGCCCTGCGCGGCATCGGGTTCCTCGATCCCTTCCTTCGCCGTGGTGACAAAAAGCGTCTTGAACTCCGGCCCGCCGAAAGCCGGACAGGAACTGTGCCGCCCGCCGACTTCGATCTTCCGGTCGAACCGCCCGTCGGGCAGGTAGCGCGCGACCCGCCCCGAACCCCATTGCGCACTCCAGAGCGCGCCCTCGGCATCCGTCAGCCCGCCGTCGGGGTTCAGCCCATCCGCGCTCAGATCGACGAAAATCTCCGGCGCGCCCTCTGGCCAGCCTTGCGCATCCAGCGCGACCGTCATGATTTTGCCTTTCGGCGTGTCGGAGAAATAGGCGCGCCTTCCATCGGGGGCGAAACAGATCGAATTGGGGATCGAGATTTCGGGGAAAAGCCGCTCCACCGTGCCCTCGAAATAGCGATAGATCGCACCTGCGCCGGTCTCCGCGTTTCTGCCCATGGTGGAGGCCCAGAACCCCCCCATCGGATCCGCGCGGCCATCGTTGCAGCGGGTGTCGTCGCGGTCGGCCTCGATCGCGACGAGCGGCTCATGCGCACCCGAGGCAATGTCGAAACGGCGCAGGCCGGTTTCGGTGGAGATCACCAGCGTGTCGGCATCGACCCAACCCGCTGCAGAGGCCATCTGCCCAATGTTCCATTCGCGGGCCCCGCTCGCGTCGCGGCTGAGCAGCCGCCCTGCGAGGATGTCGAACCAGAACAGCTGGCCGCGTTCGGGATGCCAGAGCGCGCCCTCGCCGAGAAAGCAGTTGCGGTCGTCGTAAATCTCGTAGCTCATGCCGTGCAGACCTCGTCATAGCGGGCGACCAGCGCGCGGGCCTTTCCGGCTACGGTATCCACGCTGTCGCCGGGTTTGTAGAGCGACGAGCCGATGCCGTAGCCCGCAGCGCCGGCCTTATGCCACTCGCCCATGTTCTCGGCGGAGACGCCGCCCACCGCGAAGAGCGGCACTTCGGGCGGCAGCACCGCGCGCATTGCGCGCAAGCCCACGGGGCCGATCAGCTCGCCCGGGAACAGCTTGAGCCCGTCCGCTCCTGCGGCGAGCGCCGCGAAGGCCTCGGTCGGGGTCATCACGCCGGGAAAGCTCTGCAGACCGGCGGCTTTGGAAGCGGCAATCACGTCGGTGTTGCAATTGGGCGAGACGATCAGCTTCGCGCCGGTCGCGGCGACAGCTCCGACCTGATCCGTGGTCAGCACCGTCCCCGCCCCGATCAGCGCGTCCGAGCCGAAGCGCTCCACCATCGCGGCGATGCTGTCGAGCGGGTCGGGGGAGTTCAACGGCACCTCGATCCGGGTGACGCCCTCGGCGATCAACGCCTCGCAGACGGGGATGGCTTCGGCGGGAGTGATCCCGCGCAGGATGGCGATGATGGGTCGGCTCATGTTTCGGCTCCGATGGTCTGGTGCGCGGCATAGAGCCCCGCGAGGGTCACGTCTTCGGCGTCTTGGCTGGTCGCATCAATGCCGCGACCTGCCAGCGCCCGGGTATAGAGCGGGCTTAGAACGGGGCTTCCGATCAATGCGACGGGCTGACCCTGCCAGAGATCGCGCGCGGCGGCCAGTTCCCAGCCGATCAACAGCCCCGAGAGGCGGCAGGCGGCGGTTTCGGGCGATTGCGCGCCCAGAAGCGCCCCGGCCCGCAGCGCGAACAGCGCCCCGTAGGCGCCCGCAGGATCGGCCTGCGCCTCGGCCACCGCCGCGTCGAACGCTGCCATGTCCTGACACCCCTTACCGATCGTGTGGCGCAGCACTGAGCGATGGGCGAGCAGGTCGTAGATCTCGCCGGTCATACAGCTGCGGAACCGCTCGATCCGACCCGCGCGCAGGGCCACCCATTTCGTATGGGTGCCCGGCAGGCAGATAGTGCCCTCGAAGCCGGGATTGCGCAGCAGGAAGCCAGCGATCTGGGTCTCCTCGCCGCGCATCACGTCGGGCGGGCTGTCCTGACGCAGGCCGCAGGCGATATAGACCGGGCGCGCGGCGTGATCGGGCACCCGCACGAGACGCGGCTGGGCGGCGCAGGGCACCGGCGCATAGGGCGCCTCGGCCCAGCCCTGACGCGAGCCGACCATGCCACAGGTCACGACCGGGGCCGCGCCCCAGCCTGCAACGGCCTCTTCCAGCACCGGTCCGAACTCGGCGGGGGCGAGCTTGCCCATCCCCTGCTCTGAGCTCCGTCGGTCGAGCACTTCGCGCCCGCGCATCGCCCAGACACGCAGGTGCGTCGTGCCCCAATCGGCGGCGATCCAGTCGGGAGCCGCGTCACTCATAGTCTTTCTCCTTCAATCACATGGATGCGCTCGGGGAAGGTCCAGGGCAGTGTGAGCCCCTGCCCCATCAGCGCTTGCCCACTGAGCGTAACCGGTCCGGTCTTAAGCGCGGGGATCCCACGCGACAACCGGGGCAGGTCTTCTGCCGTAATCAGCCGCAACCGATAGCGCGCTGCGGGGTCCAGCCCCGTCAGTCGCAAGGGGCGCGGCAGGATCTGCGAGGAGGTCGCCGCCTGACCTGCGAAGGCCACGAAACGGCTACCATCCTCGGCCAGCTGCAACTCGGCGATCACGGCCTGGTCGGCGCTGTCGAGCCGCAGGATATCCGCCCGCATCCGCCAGTCGCGGTTGTCCTTCCACCAGCGCGTGACGGAGGTCAGCACCTCGGCCTCCTCCGCGGTCAACTCGCGCGGGTCCATCTCGAAGCCCATATGACGTTGCGCCGCGACCCAGGCGCGGGTGCGAATATCGATCACCCGGCCCGAGGTGTGGCAATGGCGCGGGCCGACGTGAGAGCCGGTGACGCAAGCAGGCAGGAACAGCGCGGCATCATGCTGGATCCGCAGCCGCTCCAGCGCATCGTTGCTGTCCGAGAGCCACACGCGGCCAGTGCGTTCGAGAATGCCGAAATCGATCCGCCCGCCGCCCGAGGCGCAGCTTTCGAACTCCACATCTGGATGGGCCGCGCGCAGCCGGTCGAGCAGATTGTAGAGGCCCCGCGCCTGCGCTGCGTCGGGATACGGCAGCACGCGGTTATGGTCCCATTTGACGTAAGCGATTTCATAGGCCGAGAGCACCGCGTCGATCGCGGCAAAGAGGTGGTCGCGCACCGCCGGGTTCGCCATGTCGAGTACGCGCTGCTGACGACCCTCGATCTGATCGTCCGGGCCCAGCAGCCAGTCGGGATGGGCCCGCGCCAGATCGCTGTCGCGATTGACCATCTCGGGCTCGAACCAGAGGCCGAATTCCATCCCGAGGCTTTGGACATGATCGACCAGCGGCGTCAGCCCGTCGGGATATTTGCGCGGATCGACCGCCCAGTCGCCCAGTGAACTGGTGTCGTCGTCGCGCTTGCCGAACCAGCCGTCATCCAGCACGAAGCGTTCCGCACCAAGTGCGGCGGCGCGCGCTGCGATAGATTTCAGCTCGGCCAGATCGTGCTTGAAATAGACCGCTTCCCAGCAGTTGTAATGCACCGGGCGCGCCTTGGCCCAAGGGGCGTGTTTGCGCAGATGGCGCTGGAAGGCCACCGCGCAGCCATTCGAGCCCGCCTCCGAGAAAGCGGCATAAAGCGTCGCGGTCTCGAACCGCGTCGCCGGTTCCGGCTCGGAGCCGCTCGCATGACCGAACTGGATTTGCCTGCGTCCGTCAGGAAGCTCTTCGGCCACCATCCGATGCCCGCCCGACCAGCCGTAATGGAAGCCGCGGGTTTCGCCTTGCGTCTTGGTGGCGCCGCGCGCAGGCAGGATCAACCCGGGGAAATGCTCGTGCCCGGTACGGCCCGTATGGTTGTCGCGCACGCGCTGGCCGGGGCGCCACGGGGTCGGCTCGATCTGGAATTCACCGATCCAGCGCCCCGAGACTTCAAGCATCTCGTCGGCCAGCTGCGGGCCGGGAAACACCGGGGCGGCGAGCCAATGAAGCGTAATCGGCTCATCGCTCTCCAGCTCTGCGCGCGCCGCGATCAGACCGGTGTCGGGGTCGAGCGTGAATTGCGCGCTATAGCGCAGCCCAAGCGCCGCATCGCGATAGGTAAGCCTCAGTTCGCGGCCAGTCTGTGTCTCGCTCTCGAACCGGAAGGCGGGGCGCAACGGCTGCCCCGCCCCGTCGCGCGCGATCAGGCCGGGCTCTCCGGGGAAGCTCTCGCTGGCCTCGGGGCAGATCGAGACCTCTGGTGCGCGATCGAGCATCCCGCCGGTGACATCCGGCACGCTCGCGACGGCCAAGCCCGCGAGGTCTTCCCCCTCGGGCAGCACCGCGCCCCAATAGACGATCTCGGGAAGCCTCTCGTTGTGACCCGCCAGAACGAGGCTTTGGCGGGTGTCCTGCAAATGCCATGTGCGGATCATTTCACCGCCCCGAGCGTCAGCCCTGCGATGAAGTGTTTCTGCATCAGGAAGAACATCGCCACGGGGGGCAGAGCGGCGAGGATCGAGCCTGCCGACACCAGTTGCCACGCCGCGACCCATTGGCCGTTGAGCGATTGCAGCCCCGCGGTGATCGGCTGGGTATCCGCCCCCGTGGTAAGCACCGTCGCCCAGAAATAGTCGTTCCAGATGAAGGTGAAGATCAGCACCGACAGCGCCGCGATCGCGGGTCGCACCAGTGGCAGCACGATATGCCAGAAGATCTGCCATTCGCCCACGCCCTCTACCCGGGCGGCTTCGATCAGCTCTTTCGGGAGCGCCTTGATGAAGTTGCGCATGAAGAGCGTGCAGAACCCGGTCTGGAAGGCGACATGGAACAGTGCGAGCCCGGTGATCGTGTCATAGAGCCCCATCTTCACCGTCAGGTCGCGCACCGGCACCATCAGGATCTGAAAGGGCACGAAGTTCCCTGCCACGAAGATGAAGAAGATCAGCAGGTTGCCCTTGAACTTGTAGACGGCGAGCGCAAAGCCCGTCAGGCAGGACAGCGCCACCGCCCCGATCACCGTCGGGATCGTCACCTTGAAAGAGTTCAGCATGTAGCTGGCGAAGGGCGAATTCTTGAACACGTCGAGATAGTTCGAGAAGGCCAGATAGGACGGCACCCCGAAGTAGTTGCCCTGTGCGAGATCGCTCGACGGACGGATCGAGGTGACGGCGACGCCCAGAAGCGGCAGCAGCCAGAGCACCAGCATCACCGGCAGCAAGACCTGATAGGTCAGTCGGGCGGCGGGGCTCATGGATTGAATGGGTTTGGGAAACATCTCACAGCCCCCTTTCGTCGCGCCACATCTTCCAGATGAAGCCCGAAATGAAGATCATCATGATCGCGAACAGCACCACCGCGATCGCCGCGCCATAGCCCATGCGATAGCCGTATTCCGACAGCGCCTGCTCGTACATGTAGTAAGACAGCACCCGCGAGGATCCGAAGGGCCCGCCATCGGTCATGATCGACACGAGATCGAAGCTGCGCAGCGCACCGATCACAGTGACGACGACCGCGATGAAGGTAGCCGGGCGCAGTTGCGGCAGCACGACATACCAGAGCATCTTGATGCCCTTAGCCCCGTCGAGACGCGCCGCTTCGATCTGGTCGGGCGCGACCGCGTTCAAACCGGTCAAGTAGAGGATCATGCAGTAGGCGATCTGTGGCCACAGACCGGCGGCGATGATCCCGTAGGTCACCGTGTTGGGATTGGCGAGGATCGCGATCCCGGTCCCGTCGAGCCATTTCGTCAGTTCGAAGAACAGTCCGAAGCCCGGTGCGTAGAACCACGAGAAGATCAGGCCGACCACAACCTGAGAGATCACGAAGGGAAAGAAGAACAGCGATTTGTAGATCCGGATACCGCGCACGGTCTGGTTCAGGAAAAGCGCGATGAACAGCCCGAACGGGATCGCCAGCATATAGAGCACCAGCCAGATCACGTTGTTCTTGAGGCTGGTATAGAACGCGTCGTCATCGAGCAGTTCGAGATAGTTCGACAGACCGACCCACGTCTTCGCGCTCAGCCCGTCCCATTGAAAGAAAGAAATCCACATCGATTCCACGATCGGGATCAACACGTAGATCAGGAACATCAGCGCGCCGGGGGCGAGAAACAGCCAGGGCGCGAGCTTGCGGTTCAACCGGCGGCGGCGCGGTGCGGGCGTACCCGTCTCCGCGTGCGGCTCGGACATTGCGGGTGAGACGGTCATCGTCGCACTCCTCGGATCTGGAAAAACAGGAAGGGGCGGCGCCCTGTTACAGACGCCGCCCTCGGGGAGGATCAGTTCTTGTAGACGCGCTGACGCACCTTCTCGAGCCGGTCGAGGATCGCGTCGAGATGATCGGGATAGGCCATGAATTCCTGGAAGCCTTCCATGCCCGCCTTCGCCATCTGCGCCGGTGCGTCACGATCGAAGAATTGCGCGATACCGCCGTCGGCCGTGGACAGGATCTTGAAGCCCGCTTGCAGGAAGGGATCGTCGCCAACCGAGGAGTTCTTGTTGATCGGCAACTGACCGAGGGTCTCGTTCATCTTGGTCTGCACGTCGGCCTTCGCGACATAGGCGAGGAACTTCTTGGCGTCTTCCTTGTTCTTCGCGCCTGCCGGGATATGGATCGTATCGGTCGGCGCTTCTTCGGCACGCGGAATATCCGGGTTGATCGTCGGGAAGTCCATGAAGCCAAGCGTGTCATTGGTCATCCCGCCATCCTTGAAGGTGGCGACGGCGAAGTTGCCCATGACGTAATTCGCAGCCTTGCCCTGAACGATGTTCGACACAGCATCCTGCCAATCGATCGCGGCGACGTTCTTGGTGGTGTAGGGCAGAACCTTCTTCCACTCTGCGAAGACAGCTCTCACGCGGTCGTCGGTCCACGGGATTTCGCCGCTGGTGAGCTTCATGTGGAAGTCGTAGCCATTGGTGCGCAGGTCGAGATAGTCGAAGATCCCTGCCGCTGGCCACAGTGCCTTGGTGCCCGTGGTCAGGCAGTCGACGCCCATCTCCTTGAACTTCTTGCAGTTCGAGATGAACTCGTCCCAGGTCTTGGGCACGTCCACCCCGGCCTTCTTGTACAGGTCTTTGTTATAGTAGATGCCCCACTGGTAGTAGGTGTAGGGCACGCCCCATTGCTTGCCGTCAATGGTCATCGACTTGAGCGCCGAGCCGAGGCTGTCCTTGAGCCCGTTCTCCTCCCAGACATCGGACACATCGGTGAATTGGCCGGCATTGACAAAGGGCGCCATGCGATTGCCCGCATACCAGTTCGCCAGATCGGGACTGTCGGCGGTCAGGAAGTTGCGGATCGCGGTCTTGTAGCCTTCGTGATCGAAGGTGTTCACCTCGACCTTCACATCAGGGTTTTCGGCCTCGAAGCCTTTCACGAGCTGCTCGAAGGCGGCCTTCGGCGCCGGATCGGACGCATCGGTGAAAAGCTTGAGCACGCGCTGTTCGGCCATTGCCGGAATGGCGATCGACCCCATCAGCGCCACGAGCGCAGTGGTTTTCAGGATATTCATTCGGTTCTCCTCCCGTTTCAGTAGCCCACGGCCCAACGATTTTAGTTTCAAATAATGGAACCGTGTTTTACATATTGAAATGCTGCCGCGAATCTCTCATCCTGTCAACAGTCCTGAGGAGGAGCCCATGAACGACGCCACGCCAAAGCCGGAGAAATCGGACGGCACGGTCGGACGCACGTTGGCCGTGCTCGACCGCGTCGCGGAATTCGGCCGACCCGTGCGCTTCGCCGAGCTGCTACCGGTCTGCGATCTGCCCAAGGCGACGCTGTATCGCTTCCTGCAAACGCTCACGAACCAGGGGATGCTGTCGCTCGACGAGGACCGTCAGACCTATACGCCGGGCTTGCGTCTCGTGCGCCTCGCCCATGCCGCCTGGGCGCAAAGCTCGCTCGCGCCGATCGCGGCACCCTATCTCGACCAACTGTCGAAGGAGACCGGCCAGACGCTGCACCTCGCTCAGCTCGATCAGGGCATGGTACTCTATGTCGACAAGCGAAACGCCTCGCGCCCGGTCGAGATGTTCTCGCAATCGGGCAAGGTCGGCCCCGCCTATTGCACCGGAGTGGGCAAGGCGATGCTCGCCTATCTCCCCGAGGACGCGCTGCAGAATGCGCTGACGCGGCAGAGCTTCCATCGCTTCACGGAACATACCCTGACCGACGTGACCAGCCTGCGCGCGGAACTGGAGAACATCCGCAAACGCGGTTTTGCCTGGGATGACGAGGAGCATGAACCCGGCATCCGCTGCATCGCCGCCCCGATCCTGTCGCCTCAGGGCCGCGTCCTGGGCGCGCTCTCGATCACCTCGGCCCAGCCTGACGGTCAAAGACAACTCGAAACCTACGCCCCGCTGATCCTCGAGACGGCGGAGAAGATCGCGAAAGCGGCCAGCCACTGGCGCTTTCCGGAACAGAAACGCGCCGACTGAACCCCGGTGCGCAAAAACAGGGAGGAGACCCCGTGAGCGGAGTCGCATTGGAGAAGATCGTCAAACGGTTTGGCGATGCGGAAGTGATCCACGGCGTCGACCTGACGGTCGAACCGGGGGAATTCTGTGTCTTCGTCGGGCCGTCCGGTTGTGGTAAGTCAACGCTTTTGCGGATGATCGCGGGGTTGGAGGAGACCTCGGACGGTGCGATCCGCATTGGCGGCCGCGAAGTCACGAAAGCCGAACCCGCCGAACGCGGCATCGCTATGGTGTTTCAGACCTACGCGCTCTACCCGCATATGACGGTGGGCGAGAACATGGGCTTCGGGCTGAAGATGAACGGCCATCCCAAGTCTGAAATTTCCGAGAAAGTGCAGGAAGCCGCGCGTATCCTGAAACTGGAGCCGCTTCTGGACCGCAAGCCCGCTGCGCTTTCTGGCGGTCAGCGCCAGCGCGTGGCCATCGGCCGCGCGATCACCCGCGGCCCGGACGTTTTCCTCTTCGACGAGCCGCTGTCGAACCTCGACGCCGAGTTGCGCGTCGAGATGCGCGCTGAGATCGCGCGTCTGCACCGCGAGATCGGGGCGACGATGATCTACGTCACCCACGATCAGGTCGAGGCGATGACGATGGCCGACAAGATCGTCGTGCTGCGGGCCGGCAATATCGAACAGGTCGGAAGCCCGATGGAGCTTTACGACGACCCCGACAATCGCTTCGTCGCGGGCTTCATGGGTTCGCCTTCGATGAACTTCCTCGCCGCGACCGTGGTAGACGGTCAGCTCGACGTGCCCGCTCTGGGGCAGCGCATCGACAGTCCCGTCGCCTTGCCCGCAGATGGCACGAAGCTGGAGATCGGCATCCGCCCCAACGCGCTCCGCCTGAGCGGCACGGATGGCAATTTCACCATCGAGATGGCCGAGAACCTTGGCGGCGTGAGCTACGCGCACTTGGACGGCGTGACAGGCGAACGCGTCGTGGTCGAGACCGATCAGCGTCTCCACGGCGCGGTCGGTGGCAAGACCGGGATCAGCTTCGATCCGGCCTCGGTCTATGTGTTCGACACCAGCACGGGCGCACGGGTGCGCGGATGAGCCTTGCCGTCGGCCTCGTGGGGCTGGGAGCGATCGCCCGCGCCCAGCACCTTCCCGCGATTGCGGAGACGGACGGCGTGCATCTCGCCGCCATCGCGAGCCGCAATGCCACCCTGCCCGACCTGCCGAGCTATCCCGACCTGCGCGCGATGCTCGACGCCGAGCCCGAGATCGGCGCCGTCTCGCTCTGCACCCCGCCGCAGGGGCGGTTCGATCAGGCGATGGCGGTGCTGCGCGCGGGCCGTCACCTGATGCTCGAAAAGCCGCCCGGCATGACGCTGAGCGAAGTCGAGGCGCTGCGCGAGACCGCCGCCAAGGCGGGGCTGACGATCTTCGCCACATGGCATTCGCGCGAGGCGGCAGCAGTGGAGGCGGCACGCCAATGGCTCGCGGGGCGGGAGATTTCCGCAATCCATATCGACTGGCGCGAAGACGTGCGCAAATGGCATCCCGGGCAGGAGTGGATCTGGCAACCCGGCGGGCTCGGCGTCTTCGATCCCGGCATCAACGCACTCTCGATCCTGACCCGCATTCTGCCCCGCCCCGTGCGGCTGACAACAGCCTCGCTGAGCATCCCGCAAGGCCGCCAGACCCCGATCGCCGCCGATCTGGAAATGTGCGCGGGAGAGACCCCGATCAGCGCCGCGTTCGACTGGCGGGAAACGGGTGACGAGCTGTGGCGCATCACCCTTCAGACCGACCGAGGCGCAGCAACGCTCGACAAGGGCGGCGCGGAGTTCAGCACCGATGGCGAGGTAATCGCCACGGGCGAGAACCGCGAATACGCCAACCTATACGCCCGGATGCGCGATCTGGTGCGCGCCGGGCAGAGCGACCTCGACCTCGCGCCGATGCGCCTTGTCGCGGACGCCTTCATCAACGCACGTTTCGCGATCACCGAACCTTTCGACGCCTGATCGCGCCGACCAACCCCGAGGACCGATATGAAAATTACCGCCATCGAAACCTTCATCGTTCCGCCGCGCTGGTGTTTCGTGAAAATTTCCACCGACGAGGGCATCTCCGGCTGGGGCGAGCCGGTGCTGGAGGGCCGCGCGGCCTCTGTCGCTGCCTGCGTCGAGGAACTCTCGGACTACCTGATCGGGAAAGACCCCGGCCATATTCAGGACCACTGGACCGTCATGTATCGCGGCGGCTTCTATCGCGGCGGCGGCATCCACATGTCGGCCATCGCCGGGCTCGATCAGGCGCTGTGGGACATCAAGGGCAAGGCGCTAGGCGTGCCCGTCCATTCGCTTCTGGGCGGCCAGCAGCGCGACCGCATCCGGGTCTATAGCTGGATCGGCGGCGACCGTCCGGGCGACACGGCGCGGATGGCGCGCGAATGCGGCGACCGGGGCTTCACTGCGGTGAAGATGAACGGCACCGAGGAACTGCAATTCATCGACTCCCACGACAAGATCGACGCCGTGCTGGAACGCGTGCAGGCGATCCGCGAGGAAATGGGCCCCGATTTCGGCATCGGCGTCGACTTCCACGGTCGCGTCCATCGCCCGATGGCCAAGCAGCTCGCGAAAGAACTCGAGCCCTTCAACCTGATGTTCATCGAGGAACCGGTGCTGAGCGAAAACGCCGAGGCGCTGCGCGAGATCGCGAACCATTGCTCGACCCCGATCGCACTGGGTGAGCGGCTCTATACCCGCTGGGATTTCAAATCGATCCTGCAGGGCGGTTACGTCGATATCGTCCAGCCGGATCCCAGTCATTCCGGCGGCATCACCGAGACTTACCGCATCGCGGCGATGGCCGAGGCCCATGACGTGGCCTTGGCGCTGCACTGCCCGCTGGGACCGATCGCACTGGCGGCGAACCTGCAGCTCGATGCGGTCTGCTACAACGCCTTCATTCAGGAGCAGTCGCTGGGCATCCATTACAACAAGGGTTCCGACCTGCTCGACTACCTGAGCAACCCGTCGGTCTTCGAATATGACGACGGCTTCGTCGCGATCCCGCAGGGGCCCGGCCTAGGCGTCGAGGTCAACGAGGAGAAAGTCCGTCAGGCGGCTGCGGAAGGTCACCGCTGGCGCAACCCGATCTGGCGCCATGCCGATGGCAGCTTCGCGGAGTGGTAATGATGAGAGAGATCAGCAAACTGAACGGAGGCTGGACCTTCGCGGAAGGCTTCGACACGGCCAAGGTCGCAGAGCCCCTACAGGGCGAGACGGTCACCCTGCCCCATAACGCCACCGACCTGCCGATGAGCTATTTCGACGAGCGCGGCTTCCAGCGCCCCTTCACTTATCAGCGTGAGATCGCATGGAACGATGCCTGGGCGGGAAAGCTGGTGCGGCTGCGGTTCGATGCGGCGATGGCCGATGCGGTGGTCTATGTGAACGGCGCCGAAGTGCTGCGTCACCGCGACGGCTATACGCCCTTCACCGTAGATCTGACGGACCGCTTTGTAGACGGCAAGGCGTTGGTGACGGTGCATATCGACGGTTCGGAAAACCCCGAGATTCCGCCCTTCGGTGGCCGCATCGACTACCTCACCTATGCCGGGATCTATCGCGACGCATGGCTCGAGGTGCTGCCCGAGGCCCATATCGCAAGCGTGAAGATCGAGACGCCCGACGTGCTGGCCGAGACCAAGCGCGTTCTGATCAAGCTCGACGCGCCGGGCCCGGTGGAGGCGGTTCTGTCGGACGCCGAGGGCCACGAGATCGCGCGCGGCCAAGGCACGGGCGAGATCACCTTGGAGGGTCTCAGCGGCATCACGCTCTGGTCGGTCGAGACGCCCGCGCTCTACACGCTGACGCTGACCTTGATCGAGAGCGGCGACCGCCTCACCCAGCGCTTCGGCTTCCGTCACGCGGAATTCACGCCCGAGGGCTTTTTCCTCAACGGGGAGCGCGTGGTTCTGCGCGGCCTCAACCGGCATCAGAGCTTCCCCTATTCGGGCTATGCCCAAGGCAAACGCAGTCAGGAGCGCGACGCGGAAATCCTGCGCTACGATCTGGGCTGCAACGTCGCGCGCACCTCGCATTACCCGCAAAGCCCCTATTTCCTCGACCGCTGCGACGAAATCGGCCTCATGGTCTTCGAGGAAATCCCCGGCTGGCAGCATATCGGCGGCGACATCTGGCAAGATGAATCGGTGCGCAATGTCGAGCGGATGATCCGGCGCGACTGGAACCACCCCTCGATCATCATCTGGGGCGTTCGGATCAACGAGAGCCCCGATGCGGAGGCGTTCTACAAACGCACCAATGCCTTGGCGCATGAGCTGGATGCGACGCGCCCCACCGGCGGCGTGCGCTGCATCACCGACAGCCAACTGCTCGAAGACGTCTACACGATGAACGATTTCATCTTGGGCGATTTCGAACTGCCCTTCTCGAACCGCCTGCGTACGAGCTTGCGCGACCAGCAGGAGGTGACTGGGCTTCCCACGCGCGTGCCCTATCTGGTGACCGAGTATAACGGGCACATGTATCCCACCAAGGCGGGCGACCCCGAGCATCGCCAGCACGAGCATGTGCTGCGCCATCTCGACGTGCTCAACGCCGCCCACGACCCCGATGCCGGGCTTGCGGGCTGCATCGGCTGGTGCATGTTCGACTACAACACCCACAAGGATTTCGGCGCGGGGGACCGGATCTGCCATCACGGTGTGATGTCGATCTTCCGCGAGCCGAAATTCGCAGCCTACGCCTATGCCAGCCAGCGCGATCCCGACGAGGCGATCGTGATGGAGCCGGTCACCGTCTGGTCGCGCGGCGAGCGAAATATCGGCGGGGTGATCCCGCTGATCGTGCTGACCAATTGCGACGAGGTGGAGTTGTCCTACGCCGACGTGGTCAAGCGCGTTGGGCCCGACCGCAGCCGCTTCCCGCATCTGCCCCATGCGCCAGTCGTCATCGATTACGACCATTTCACCCCCGACGAGGTGACCGCCTGGGGGGAGAGCTGGCATGCGGGCCGCCTGCGCGGCTACCTGAACGGGGAGTTGGTGATCGAGCGCGACTTCCCCGCCGACGCGATGTTCGGCCGGCTGGAAGTTGCGCCCGATGTCACCGAGGCCAAGGCCGATCCGAGCGACGAGATCCGGGTGATGATCCGCGCTCGCGATCAGGCAGGCAACAAGCTGCATTTCCTAAACGAGCCGGTGTTCCTAGACGTCGAAGGTCCGGCGAAGCTGATCGGCCCCGATTGCGTGGCGCTCGCGGATGGCGCGACCGGCTGCTGGCTCCGCCTGACGGGTGAGCGCGGCAAGATCAGGGTGACCGCGCGGCTTCGTGACAAAATCGAGTCGGTGGAAATTGCGGCGCTGTGATTGGCAAGGGCGCAGGAGCGTATCGCTCGCGCCCTCTCCATCGCAGACTATCGATGAAGATTGACCGCGCGACGCAGGCGATGCGCGATCACCTGTCGCGGATTCTCGATCAGATCGACCGCATCCAGGACGATCACACCGAGCTTTTCGAGGTCGCACCACAGAGCTGAGTTCGGGACGGGGTGAATTATTTCCGAGGCCCTGCCCGCCGAGTCCGTTTGCATCAACGAGGCGGTCGGGACGCTTACAGGAGGCCTCGGCTCGCGGCGATGCTCGCAGCCTCTCGCAAGGTCTTCGCCCCGAGCCGGTCCGCAGCGCCCCTGAGTCGCGCCTTGACGCCCCCGACGGAGAGCTGCAATTCGTGGGCGACCTGCTTGTGGAGATAGCCCTTGGAATAGAGTTGGAGCGCTTCCATTTGCGCCTCGGTCGGCATCTCGGGCTCGTCCGCATGGATGCGCGAGAGAACCCTCTCGATCTCTTTCATTTCGGAAACCCGAAGCTCCCGGTCTGAGCGCGCAAAGATGCCAAGGCTCCGCTTCGGCATCTCCTGCGTCCCGTGGATCGACACGACACCTCCGAATTCGAATCCGAAAGACCGATAGTCGCGCATGAAGCTCGTGCCGACGAAGCTGTCTATTTCACCCCACCGCGCATAGCCCGAATTTTCCTGGCACCAGCGCAGCAGCGGGTCGGCCAGCGCCAACCCGGAAAACGTGTAATGATTGATCCATTCAGGTGGAAACAGGTTCAACTCGGCTTCAGGCGCGAAAAAGCCAGCCCGCAAGGCGACGTAGCAGCCTGCCGGAGCGAGATCGGCGAAAAGGCTGTGGTGATCACGAAGAATCATGCCGTTTCGAACTTCCATTCTGTCCGAGTGCTCAATAGTCACTACGGAAGTGCGGCTCGGTTGGACCAAGATAGTTCCGCAATGCGTTGGTCGAGGGATTCACTGAACATAATACAAGGGTAGCTGCATGATCGATGTGCGTACATTGCGCCGGAAATTGCAACTTATGAGTGCAATATCAGACTGGAAATTCGCCTTAGGGCTGCATGTGCGCTTTGCAAACCCTACACTCCTATACCAGACATATCCACAGGAATGGATCGATTTCTATACTGCGAACGGTCTCGTGTTCCGGGATCCGACGGTCAGATGGGCCATGACGCATACAGGCATTTGCGATTGGTCCGAACTCGCGGAGCAGGACGAGAGCAACGTGTTCGGTCAGGCGACCGAGTTCGGACTGCGCTATGGGAAGGCCGTCGCTGTCGGCGACGAGACCCGGTCCGCCGGTTTCTTCGCCCATCCTTCGCGAAGGATCGAACAGGCCGAAGTCGAGGAAGCGCACGCACTCCTCAAGGAATTGCACGACATGACGAAGGGCGTTGAACTTATGCCTGCGGAAGAGTTGAAGCGCCTCCGGGCCGAACTGCACCCCTGAGGTCTTCGCGCGGCACGAAACGAGTTCGCCCGTGCCGCGCGATAGCTTAAGTTGATCCCGCCGGGCTCGATTAGCCCGTCACGATCCCGTCCGCCGGGCCGAAGCGCGGCTTGGCGAATTGTTCCTGATGCCACAGCGGGTAGATCAGGGGCGGGCGGCTGACCTCGTCGAGGCGGGCGAGATCTTCGGTGGAGAGCTTGACGTCGAGCGCGCGGAAGTTGCGCTCGAACTGCGCCACCGTGCTACCGCCGACCACCAGCGAGGCAACGCCGGGACGGGTGAGCAGCCATGCCAGCGCGATCTGCGCCGCTTCGACGCCATGCGCCTCGCCGAGCGCGTTCAGCACATCGACGATCTTCCACAGCCGTTCCTGATCCCGGATCGGCGGCTCGGTCCAGCCCTTGGCCTGACGGCTCCCCTCCGCCACCGGATTGTCGCGGGTGTGTTTGCCCGACAGCAGCCCTGCGGCAAGCGGGCTCCAGACGGTCGCGCCGACGCCCTGATCGACCGCGATCGGCAGCAGCTCGTATTCCGCCTCGCGCGCCTCGAGCGTGTAGTGGATCTGTTGCGTAACGAACCGCGCCCGACCCGGCTTCTCCGAGGCCATCAGCGATTTCATGACCTGCCAGCCGGTATAGTTCGAGCAGCCCGCATAGCGGATCTTACCCTGGTCGATCAGCGTTTGCAGGGCTTCGAGCGTTTCCTCGACGGGGGTTTGGCCGTCCCATTCGTGGATATGATAGATGTCGATGTGATCGGTGCGCAGACGTTTCAGGCTACGCTCGCATTCGCGGATCAGGTGCCAGCGGCTCGCGCCCTCGCCATTGGGGCCGTCATCGATCGGCATCCGAGCTTTCGACGAGATCAGCACCTTGTCACGGCGGCCTTCCAGCGCCTCGCCCACGATCTCTTCGGCGGCGCCGGTGGAATACATGTTCGCCGTGTCGATCAGGTTCACACCGTGGTCGATCACGCAATCGAACAGGTCGCGGGCCTCGGCCACGCCCTGACTGCCGACCATCGCGAAGGGACCTTCGCCGCCGAAGGTGAAAGTGCCCATCGCGAGGGCCGAAACCTTCAGCCCGCTCCGTCCCAGCGTATTATAGTGCATGTCCCTCTCCTACGCGCCCAAGGCAGCGCTTGTCTCTTCGATGAGGATGCACGCGACGGTGCCGCCCGCGTCCTGAATTCCCTTGGATTTCTCGCCGAACGCGGCAGCCTTGCCGTGCTGGGCTTCCATCTCCTTGGTCGCCTCCAGCGCCTCTTTCGCAGCTTGGGCTGCTGCGTGTGATGCCTCGGCGGGAGATGCGCCCGCCTGCGCCTGCGCGGCGATGGTCTCGGCGACCGGGTGCAGCACGTCGAGTACGGTCTTGTCACCCAGCTGCGCCTTGCCGCGCTGCGCGATCCCGTCGCGGAAGGCAGCCCAGAAATCGGCCAGCGCGGCGGTGTCCATCACTTCCGCACCGTCGAGTGCCTTCGCTCCGCGCAGGAAACCCGTTGCCATCAGCGTGCCCATGGTCGAGGGCGCGGCTTTCGCGATCGCGGCGCCCGCGGTCTTCATCCCGTCTGCCAGCGTCTCGGGCGCCTTTTCCTCAAGGGCGGCCGCTGCGGCGGCGAAACCCTTCGCCATGGTCAGACCCAGATCGCTGTCGCCGACCTTGCCGTCGAGCTCGATCAGGGCCTGTTTCTCGGCGGCGAACCGATCCCGATAGCGGTTGAACAGACCGGGCAGCGCACTTGCATTCATCGTCATGGCAGCCCTCACTTCGCGATATGTTTGAAGAACGGCGTCGTCGCGCTGCGTTCGATGAGCGGCTTCAGCTCGTCATCGAGATGCAGGACCGAGATCGAGGCGCCCGCCATCTCCATCGAGGTCGCGAATTCACCGATCCAGACCTGCGAGATGGTCACGTTGCGCTGTGCGAACAGCTGCGAGATGCGGCGGTAGAAGATGTAGAGCTCTTCCATCGGCGTCGCGCCCAGCCCGTTGACGATGATCGCAACCTCATCGCCTGCCGCGTAGTCCTGCTCGGCGAAGATGCGCTCCATCATTTCGTCCACGACGGCATCTGCGGGCTCGAGCGTCTTGCGGGTGATCCCCGGCTCGCCATGGATGCCCATGCCGATTTCCATCTCGTCTTCGCCGAGCGTGAAGCTGGGCTTGCCGACTTCAGGCACGATACAGGGCGTCAGCGCCACGCCCATTGTGCGGGTGCGCGCCTTCGCCTTCTCGGTCAGACGGACGACCTCGGAGAGCGGCTTCATCTCGGCGGCGGCGGCTCCCGCGACCTTGTAGAGGAAGACGATCCCGGCGACGCCGCGGCGCTTGTGTTCCTCGCCCGGCTTGGAGGAGGCCACATCGTCATTGCCGACCACGGTGGCGGTTTCGATATCATCGACCTCGGCCAGTTCCCCGGCGAGGTCGAAGTTCATGATGTCGCCGCTGTAATTGCCGTAGAGATAGAGAACCCCTGCCCCCTGATCGACATGCTTTGTCACTTCGAGGATCTGGTCCGAGCTGGGCGACTGGAACACGCCGCCGACACCCGCACCGTCGAGCATCCCGTCGCCGACATAGCCGAGGAACAGCGGCAGGTGGCCGGAGCCGCCCCCCGTCACGATCCCAACCTTGCCGGGGACCGGGTTCGCCGTCACGAAGCAATGCAGATCGTCCGCGACATGGGTCACTTCCGGATGGGCGGCGTAAATCCCCTCCAGCATCTCTTCGACGAAATCTTCGGGTTTGTTGAGAAACTTCTTCATCGGATCACTCTGCTTTGCGTTGCTTGGGTTTTTGCTTGCGGCGCACGAAGAAGGCCGCTGCGAGAAGGATGAACGCGCCCACGACAAGGCGCTGCCAGGTGCTGGGGATGCCCACCAGAACCAGCGTGTTGCTGACCACGGTGATCAGGAGAACACCGGCCACGGTGCCCAGCACCGAGCCCGTGCCGCCAGTGATCCGCGCCCCGCCGAGAACGACGGCGGCGATCACCTCGATCTCGGTGCCGACCAGATCGAACGGGTTGGCCATGCGGGTCGCGCTGACATGGATGATGCCTGCGAGACCTGCGAGCGCCCCCGCGAAGGCGAAGACGAAGACATGCACCACGCGCTGGCCATAGCCGAGCCGCGCCGCGACCTCCGGGTTGCCGCCGGTGGCAAAGATCGCCCGCCCCATCAGCGTGCGGTCGAACAGGAACCAGGCCAGCCCGACGACGACCGGGAAGATCAGGAAATAGGCGGGCAGATCGACGGTCACGCCATTGGCGCCCTGAAACTGGTAGAGCGCGGCCTTGCCGAAGGCGGTCATCTGCGGCGGAAGCTCCATCAGCCAAACCGTGCCCACGAAGGCCAGCAGGATGCCGCGGAACAGGTATTGCGTGCCGATCGTGACGATCAGCGAGGGCACGCGCAGCCCGTGAACCAGAAGGCCGTTCACCGCGCCCAGAAGCGCACCGGCCACAACTGCAATCGCGATGATCGCCGCCATCGGCAGATCGGGCGCCACGGTGATCACGAATTTCGTAAGCGAATACATTGTCAGCGCCGCGATCGCGGTGAAGGAGACGTCGATGCCCCCTGCCGCGAGAATGGCGAAGACACCGAGCGCGAAGAGCCCGGTCACCACGCTCGCGCGGCCCATATCGATGAGCGAGCCCGGCTGCAGAAAGTTGGGGTTGATGATCGACACCGCCACGCAGATCACGACGAGGATGGTCAGCGTCACCATCTCGGGGCGACGTCGCAGGGTCTCCCAAATCGTCAGTTTGTCCTCGGGACGTTTGGGCGTTGATCGGTCATTCATCTCTTGCACCATGGTCATCAGGCAGCCTCGTTCGCCGAGCCAAGCATCGATTGGTAAATACGGTTCTCGTTGGTGGTCGCGGCGTCGAGTTCATCGACGAGGCGACCGCGATTCATCACGAGGATCCGGTCGCAGTTCTGCAGCAGTTCCGGCAGGTCGTCGGAGACGATGATCAGCCCGATCCCGCGCTCCGCCATCGCCTGGATCGCGCGGTAGATCGTGTCCTTCGACCCGACATCGACGCCGACGGTCGGGCCATGAAGCACCAGCAATTTCGGCTCGATGCTGAGCCACCGGCCGATCAGCACGCGCTGCTGGTTGCCGCCCGAGAGCGCCGAGACCGGCAGGTCGATATTGCCGGTATTGAGGTTCATCGCCTCGGAAATCTTGCTCGCCGCCTCGCGCCCCTTGCGCTTGTCGACGACGCCCCCGCGCCCACGGAGCCGGTCGAGGATCAGCGTCACCTCGTTCTGGTAGATCGACTTCTGCAGGAACAGCCCTTCGGAGAGGCGGTCCTCGGGGACATAGCCGATGCCGCGTGCAATCGCGTCCGCGGGGGAGTCGAGATGCACCTGCGCGCCGGAAATCTCGATATGACCGGAGCTCAGCGATTGATGGCCGGCCAGCGCGAGCGCGACCTCGTTGCGACCGGAATCCGAGAGACCGGTGATGCCAAGCACCTCGCCCGCCTTCAGCGAGAAGGCGACATCCTCGAAGTCCGCGCCGGAGCTCGCCCCCTCGACGCGCAGCACCTCTTCGGCCCGCGGCGTGCCATTGCGGTAGCGCATCGTGTCCAGTTCGCGCCCGGTCATCAGATGCGAAAGCTCGGCGCGGGAATAGTCCGCGATCGGGCCCTGCGAGATACACTCGCCATCGCGGAAGATGATCGCTTGCCCGCCGATGCGGTAGCACTCCTCCAGTTTGTGGGTCACGAACAGCACCGCCACGTCGCGTTCGAGCAATTTGCCGACCAGTTCGATCAGCGCGTCGACCTCGTGCCGGGTGAGCGATGTGGTCGGCTCGTCCATGATCACCAGCCGCGCGTCAGCGGCGATGGCCCGCGCGATGGCGACGCGCTGCCGGATCGCAAGCGGCAGATCCCCGACCATTGTGTTAAGGAGTTTCGCCGTCGGCTCCAGCCCGACATTGCGGATTGCCTCGCGGGCCGTTTCGCGCAGACGGCGGCGGTTCAGGAGCCGCATCAGGCGCCCGTTGCCGCTCACCAGTTGGTCGCCAAGCGCGACATTTTCCACGACGGAGAGGTTCGGCAGCAGGGAGAGGTCCTGATAGACCGTCTCGATCCCCGCTTCGAGCGACTGGATCGGCGACAGCTCGCTATGCGCCTGCCCATCGAGCACGATCTCTCCCTCGCTGGGCGCATGGGCGCCCGAAATAATCTTGATGAAGGTGCTCTTGCCGCAGCCATTCTCGCCCAGCAGGTGATAGGCGACACCAGTGTCGATCGTTACGTCGACGCCGCGCAGCGCGTGAACACCGCCAAAGCGTTTGTGGATGCCGCGCAGCTCCAGAAAATGTCCGTCTGACATCTGATTGCTCCCCCTGAACACCGGTCTTTTCCGTCCCATGCGCCGCAGCTCCTCCAGCCTAGGCACGGGCGGTTCGAAAGCCGGCCGGGGCTGCCCCCGGCCGACCGATTTTTTCACGTCTTAGAAAAGGGTCTCTTTGTAGGTATCCTTGTCGACGAGAACCATGCCGTTACCCACGACGAGCACGCCGTCACCGGCACCGGGGCGCACGCTGACACTGTGGTAGCCGTCGACACCCAGATCCATGCCGTCGGTGATCTCTTCACCCGCGAGGATCTTGGTGGCCAGCGAGTTCATCGCCATACCGGCCTTCTGCGGATCCCAGAAACCGATCGCGGTGATCGCCCCGCTGTCGAGATAGGCCGCCGAGGGGTTCGGCAGACCGGTGCCCACAAGGCAGACCTTGCCGGCCAGACCGGCTTCTTCGATCGCGCGACCGACGCCGAGCACATCATTGCCCGCCGAAGTCTGGAAGCCCTTGATATCCGGGTGCTTGCGCAGGATTTCCTTGGCTTTCTCGTAGGTGCCCTGGGCGTCGTCGAAGCTTTCGTTGTTCGGATCGACGAGTTCCATATCCGGGTATTTCTTCGCGTTCTCCTCGCCCGCGCCGACCCATTGCATGTGGGTGCGGCTGCCCAGCGAGCCGACGAAGGTCGTCCACTTGCCCTTGCCGCCCATGCACTTGGCCAGACGCTCGTTCAGCGCCGCACCATATTCCGCGTTATCGAAGGCTTCGACATCGGCCATGGTGTTCTTCTGGTTGTCGGCCTCGTGGGTCACGACGACGATGCCGCGATCCATCGCGCGCTTGAGCACGCCTTCGAGGATCGCCGGATCCATCGGCACGACGGCCAGCGCATCGACGCCGCGCGCGACGAGATCCTGCACGATCTGCAGCTGCTGGGCGGAATCCGCCGTGGCGGGGCCGACCTGCTCGATCTTCATGTCGGGATGTTCCTGCGCGTATTTCTCGACACCGGTTTTCATCCGGTCGAACCACGGGATACCGCTGATCTTGACGACCGTGGTGATCGACTTGCCTTCCTGCGCTGCGACCCCTTGTGCGCCAGCCAGCATTGCCGCCGTGGTCGCGGCCAACAGGCCGATTTTCAGTCCTTTGAATGCCATGATGATCTCCTCCCTGGATTACATTCTTCGGCTCAGTGTTTCGGAGCGCGCGCCGCGCGCCCCAGCGAAAAGCGTGTGATGACCTGGTCGACCAGCTCGAAGCGGTTGACCGCGAGGAAGCACAGCAGCAGCGCGCCCCAGGCGAAATCCCGCACGAAATTCGAGAACCCGACGAAGTTCAGCAGGCTCGACAGAAGCTGCAGCGTGATCGCCGAAAGCACGACATTCACGATGCGCCCATAGCCGCCCTCGGGCCGCACCCCCGCCATCACCGCGACAAGGATCGCGATCAGCAGATAAGAGGTGCCGTAGTCCCATTTCACGTTGATGTTCCGCGCCGCGATGATGACCCCGGCCAGACCGGCCATCAGCCCCGAGAGCGCGTAGGTCGTGATCAGGATGCGGTCGCGATTGAAGCCGCTGAACAGCGCCGCCTTCGGGTTGGCACCGGTCAGCATCAGCTTCATCCCGTAGGGCGTGAAGCGCAGCACCCCGCCCAGGATCAAAGCAGCGCCGAGGAAGATCAGGAAGCTCGCCGGCACTCCGAAGATCAGGCCATTGCCCAGATCGTAGAGCGCGGGCGGCGATCCGATCGTTACCGAGCGCCCTTCCGAGAACACGACCGCCGCGCCGGTGAAGGCCATCTGCGTGCCCAAGGTGCACAGGATCGGCGTGATCTCGAAACGCGAGATCAGAAATCCGTTCAGCGCACCGCCCAGCACGCCGATGATCAGACATCCCCCGGCGAAGGTGATAGTGAACAGCACGGGCGCTTCGTCGACCGGGAAGATCGACAGCGCAACAAGCCCCGAGGCCACGCCCGAGAGGTTCGCAAGCGCGATCCCCGACAGGTCGATCCCACCGTTGCCGGAGCACATCGCCAGCATCACGCCGATCGCGAGCAGCCCGATCTCGGGCACCTGGTTCGCCATCGATTGCAGATTGTAGATCGAAAGGTAATTGCCGCCGGATGCCGCCCCGCCGACTGCTAGAAGCAGCACGATGAGCACGGACAACACAAACAGGTTCCCATCCAGTTTCGACATCTCCTCCCCCCGCGCCGTTTACTGAAGAATTATCTTATTTACTAAATTCGTACTATTATGTTTACTAAAGTCAACCCCGTTTGTTCACTAGCTGCTTCGAGCGCGAGCGAATAAAAAGACCGAACTTTCCGAAGGCCCGTTGTGCAGTGCGGGAGGTTCGCCCATAGATTGAAGGCCACATGAGCGACACGATGGAAATTGAGCCAAAAAAGCCGGTCACCCTGCGCGAAGTTGCCGGGCACGCGGGGGTTTCCGCTGCCACCGTTTCGCTGGTCCTGAACGACAAGGGCGACATCTCGGAGGCCACCCGCGCCCGCGTTTTGGAAGCGGTGGAGGCGTTGAACTACACCCCGCGCTCGAATCGGGCGCGGACCGAAGTCACCAACACGATCCGCTTTCTCAAGATCGCGCGCCACGGCCAGACGGTGAATCGCGACCACAACCACTTCATCTCGGACTATATCGACGGGATGTCTTTCGAGGCGCTTCGCCGCGACTACGCGCTGCAGGTCGTGAGCTACGAACAGCAATCGCTGCATCAACTGTTGTCGAGCCTGGACGGCTCGGAACCGCGCGGCATCGTCGTGCTCGGCACCGAACTTTCACGCGAAGATATCGAGACGATCATCGAGCGCGCGCCGCTGCCGACCGTGCTCATCGACACCTATCACCCGTTCCTGAAGGCGAATTTCGTCGATATGGACAACGATCAACTCGTCTACGATGCGCTCTCGCATCTGGTTTCGCGCGGCTTTCGCAAGATCGGCTATGTCGGAAGTTACAGCGAGGTGATGAACTTCCGGCTGCGTCAAACGGCGTTCCGGAACGCGGCCGCAGCGTTCGGATTGCAGAGCGAGGACGCGCAGGAACTTTCGGTGAAGTCGACGCTGGACGGCGCCTATGAAGAAGCCTTGACCCAGTTGGGCGACCGGCCTCTCGCGGATGCTTATTTCTGTGCGAATGACATCATCGCCTTCGGCTTCGTAAGGGCCTTGCGCGAATTGGGCCACAGAGTGCCGGAAGATGTTTCGGTCGTGGGCTTCGACAACCTTCCGACCTCGAGCGTCTTCGATCCGCCCCTGACTTCGGTCGACGTTCCGAAAGCGCGCATCGGCGCGATGGCGATCCGCCTGCTCGATGACCTCATCGCGACGGACGAGCGAGATCAATCTCCGGTGAAGGTCCTGATGACGGGCGAACTGGTTGTGCGCGATAGCGTGGCGGATTTCAAACCACGGCGCTGAAACGCGAGAGCTTCTGAAGCTGCGACGTAACTTTCAGCTGCCCCCCACTATCTCGTCGAGCGCACGGCAGAGCCGTTCCGTCACCTGTGCAGTGCCGGACGTGCCGCCGAGGTCGCGGGGGCGGCTTTCGGGATCCGCCGTCACGAGTTCGATCGCGCGCATCATTTGCGCCCCTGCCTCGGTCTCTCCGAGGTGCTCCAACATCATCGCCGCGCTCCAGAAGGTGCCGATGGGATTTGCGACGCCCTTGCCGGTGATGTCGAAGGCGGAGCCGTGGATCGGCTCGAACATCGAAGGCGCAGCGCGCTCGGGGTTGAGGTTGGCCGTGGGCGCGATGCCGATAGAGCCGGCCAGCGCCGCAGCCAGATCCGAGAGGATGTCGGCGTGCAGGTTCGTGGCGACGATCGTGTCGAGCGAATGCGGATCGAGCGTCATGCGCACGGTCATCGCGTCGACCAGCATCCGGTCCCACGTCACGTCGGGAAACTCGGCCGCGATCTCGGCGGCGATTTCGTCCCAGAGCACGAGCCCGTAGCGCTGCGCGTTGGATTTCGTGACGACCGTCAGCCGTTTGCGCGGACGTGCCTGGGCCTGCGAGAAAGCCACGCGCATGATGCGTTCGACGCCCGTGCGGGTGAAGATGGCGGTCTCGGTGGCGACCTCATGCGGCTGGCCGCGATGGCTGCGCCCGCCCTGCCCCGCATATTCGCCCTCGGAATTCTCGCGCACGATGAGCCAGTCCAGGTCGTCCGGGCCGACACCCGCAAGCGGGCTCGACAGGCCGGGCAGGATCCGGGTGGGCCGCAGGTTCGCGTATTGATCGAGCCCCTGACAGATCGCGAGGCGCAGCCCCCAGAGCGTCAGGTGATCGGGCACGTCCGGCGCGCCGACCGCGCCGAAGAGGATCGCGTCATAGGCCCGCAGCGCGTCGACCCCGTCCGCGGGCATGAACGTGCCTTCGCGCTGATAGCGTTTCGAGCCCCAGTCGAAGCGGTCGATCTCCAGCCGGAAGGCGTTGGTCTGGCGGCTCAGGTGATCGAGCGCCGTTAGCGCGGCGTCGACCACCTCCGGCCCGATCCCGTCGCCGGGGATGGCCGCGATACGATGCACCCGGGTCGTCATGGCCGCATCACGCCTTCAGCCACGCCTTGAAGGCGTCATCGTAGTCGGGATGCCAGCGCGACAGCGGCGGGCGGTTCTCGGTGATGTCGCCCGCCGCCCAGAGGATGCGCTTCACATCGGTCGCGCGGTCCACGTCGTTGTCCGGGCACAGGATGTAGAAATCGCCGCGCTCGATCGAGTCGAAGAGGAATTCCACGACCTGTTCGGGCGTCCAGGCGCCAGCGGGTTTTTCGGTGCGCCCGCCCGCGGTCAGCGGCGTGTAGACGAAGCCCGGAATGAACAGCCCTGCCTCGACCTTGCAGTCCTCGCGGTTGCGCAACTCGTGCTGCAGCGCCTCGGTGAAGGCCTTCACGCCGGCTTTCGACACGTTATAGGCCGGATCGCCCGGGGGCGTGGTGATCCCCTGCTTGGAGCCGGTATTGACGATCAGGCCAGGCGTGCCCGACGCGATCATGCGCGGCGCGAAAATCTGGCTGCCACGAATGATCCCGCCCAGGTTCACCTCGAGGATGCGGTCCCAGTTGCCTTCCTCATCGAAGATCGAACTGCCGGGCTGCATCCCCGCGTTGTTCATCAGCAGGTTGACCGGACCGAAGCGCGCCCAGACCTCGTCGGCGAGCGCCATGAGCTGCGCGCGGTCCGAGACATCGGTCGCCAGCGTCATCACGTCCGCCTCCGCGGCACCCGCGGCGATCAGAGCGTCGGAGGCGGCGTCGAGCGCAGCCCCCGCCAGATCGGCGATGCAGACGCGCATCCCAAGCCCGGCGAGGTGGCGGGCGGCAGCGAGACCGATACCCGAGGCCCCTCCGGTGACGACTGCGACATTGCCTTTGGCGAGAGCGGGATGCATGGCATTTCTCCTTTCAGTTCGGTGTCCGAGATCGGCGCGCGCTTCAGGCAGTCGCACCGGCGAAGACCTCGAAATCAGTGTCGATGATGGTCGGCGCAGACGGGCGTTCTGGCGAGGCCAGAACTTCCTCGATCGCCTTCTTGCCGATCAGGAAACGGTTCGAGCGGACGGTCGAGAGCGGCTGGGGCAGTTCCTTGCCGATATCGAGACCGTTGAAGCCGAATATGGCGAATTGGTCGGGCAGGCTGATGCCTTCGGCAAGGCAGTGGAAGACGCCGCCCACCGCCATGTCGTCGTTGGAATAGACCGCGACGTCGACCTGCGGGGCCGAAGCACGCAGGCGCGCTGTCTGTTCTCGACCCGTACCGACCGAGCTGGGCCCGTCATCGATCGCATGCGCCTCGATGGAGAGCCCCGCTTCGGACAGCGCCTCGCACAGCCCGTCATAGCGCAGCCGCGCGCGGCGGTCGGCCTCCCAGTCATGGCCGACATAGCCGAAATGGCGGTAGCCGCGTGAAATCAGGTGGCGACCGATGGCGTGGCCTGCACGGCGATGCGAGGTGCCCACAGCGATGTCGATCGGCGTGCTGTCGATATCCATCATCTCGACGACGCGGATATCACTCTGTTCTAGCATCTTGCGGGTCGCGTCGGTGTGGTCGAACCCGGCAAGCAGGATCGCGGCCGGCTTCCAGCTGAGGATGCCGCGCACCACGGCCTCTTCGCGGTCCACATTATAATCCGTGGTCGAGATCACCGGCTGCAGGTCACTTCCCTCGAGCCCGGCATGGACGCCCTGCAGGACTTCCGGGAAGACGATGTTGGAGAGCGACGGGATGACGACGCCGACGAGGAAGGAGTCGAGCGAGGCCAGCGAGCCAGCGATGCGGTTGGGGACGTAGCCCATCGCGCGGACCGTCTCCATGACCTTCTCGCGGGTAGCTTCGGCGACGAGTCCCTTGTTGCGCATGATGCGAGAGACCGTCGACTCGCTGACATTGGCACGGCGCGCGACCTCGCGCACCGTGATCTTGCTTTTGCGGTCGGGCAATCGCTGCTTGGTCCCCATGACGCTTTCCTCCAATTCCTTTCGGGCAAGCCCGAGTCAATTACCCAGAAATGCACCTAGCGGCAGCGTTTTCAAAGGCCATACATGCATGGCGCGAAAACATCGCGAGGACCGTGGCGATCAT
Source organism: Thioclava sp. JM3 (assembly GCF_002213185.1). Classification (NCBI taxonomy): domain Bacteria; kingdom Pseudomonadati; phylum Pseudomonadota; class Alphaproteobacteria; order Rhodobacterales; family Paracoccaceae; genus Thioclava; species Thioclava sp. JM3. The sequence goes on along the minus strand of NZ_NBOB01000002.1, from coordinate 77,288 downwards.
ACCTCCACGTATTTGCGCCACGGATGCGCTTCCTTGAAGCCCAGAACCTCGCGCGCCTTGCGGTTCGAGATCGGTGCCTCGTCGGCACCCATCTCACGGGTGATCGGCGTGTTCGGGCAGTATTTCTTCAAGAACTCGGTGGTCGGCATGTCGGCGGTGATCGTGTCGTTGACCGCGTTGAACACCTGATAGCCCAGACCGTCCTTCTCGATGCACAGATGCACGATCTCACCCAGATCGCGCGCGTCGATATAGCTCCAGGCGTTGCGTTTGCGGCTCATCGGGTTCTCGAGGAACCCCTTGAACATGCCGTATTCATGGGGCTCGATCACGTTGCCGATGCGCAGCGCGTAAATATCGGCGCCGTAGCGGGCGGCGAAGGCGCGGGCGGTCTTCTCGTTGCAGACCTTGGAGAGCCCGTAGCTGTCCATCGGATCGCTGTCGTAATCTTCCTCGAGCGGGAAGGAGTGAAAATCCTTGTCGCCCTCGGCGAAGCACACGCCATAGGTCGTCTCGGACGAGGCGATGATCACCTTGCGCACGCCGAGCTTCATCGCCGCCTCGATCACGTTGTAGGTGCTCATGACGTTGGCCTGATAGGTCACGTTGTCGGGCTCGATCAGCACGCGCGGGATCGCGGCGAAATGCACGACCGCATCGGGCGGCGACGGCGGCGCGCCCTTCTCGAACCCGCCGAAGTCGTGGTGGGTGGTCAGCGCGTTGAACACGGCGCCGCTGTCGGTCACGTCGGTGATCAGCGTGTTCACGCCCGGGACGTCGAGCGGCTTGAGGTCGACGTTGAGCACATCGTAGCCCTTGCTCAGCAGATGCGGCACCGCATGACGCCCTGCCTTGCCGGTGCCGCCTGTGAATACTACGCGCTTGGTCATTTCAATCTCCGTTTCGTTCATTCGCTTTTTGGTTCGGCGGGACGGCCTCAGCCGGTCGCCGCCAGCATCACGCTTTCCTGCGTGGCGTTCTCTCGGGTCAGTTCGCCGCTGATCTTCCCCTCCTTCAGCACGATCACACGGTCGCTGATCGCCAGAATCTCCGGCAGGTCCGACGAGACGACGATGATCGACATGCCCTCCTCGGCCATCTTGCCCAACAACGTGTGCACCTCGGCCTTGGCGCCGATGTCGATCCCGCGCGTCGGCTCGTCGACGATCAGGATCTGCGGACGGCGCGCGGCCCATTTCGCCAAGACGACCTTCTGCTGGTTGCCGCCCGACAGGTTGAGCACCTTCTGCTCGGGCGACGGCGTCTTGATGCCCAGCGCGCGGATATAATCCGCACAGGCCGCCGTTTCCTTGCGACGGTTCACGAAGTCGAAGCTGCAATAGTCGCTCAGATGCGTGAGGGAAAAGTTCTCGCGCACCGACATGCCGAGGACAAGCCCTCGCGATTGCCGATCTTCGGTCACAAATCCGAGCCCATGCTCTATCGCGTCCGAGGGCGAGGAAATCCGCGCCGGTTTGCCGTTGATCGAAATCTCGCCGCTATGGGGGCGGCTGCCGAAAATCATCTCCATCACTTCGGTCCGTCCGGCACCGACCAGACCGAAGAAGCCCAGAACTTCGCCGCGATGCAGGTCGAAATCGACATCGCGCACGAACACACCTTCGTCCTTCACGCGCTTTTCGGTGAGATTGCGCACCGACATCAGAACCTCGTCGGTCGCGTGGGAGGTGTGATGGCCGAAAAGCTGGTCGAGCTCGCGATCCACCATCAGGCGCACCAGCAGGTCGCTCGTCATCTCTGAGACGGGCCGTGTATCGACGGTGCGACCGTCGCGCAGCACGGTGACGCGGTCCGCGATTTCGAAGATTTCCTCGAGCTTGTGCGAGATGAAGACGATACCGACACCCTGCTCGGCCAGTTTGCGCGACATGCGCAACAGCGTCGAGGCCTCGTGGTGGCTGAGCGACGCGGTCGGCTCGTCCATGATGATGAGTTTGGAATTGTAGGAGATGGCGCGGGCGATCTCGATCAGCTGTCTCTGGCCGATCGAAAGCGTGCCGACCATAGCTTCCGGGTCGATTTCCACGCCAAGCTCGTGCAGCACTGCGCGGGTGTCCGCATTCATCTTGGTGCGGTCGATCAGGCCGGTCGGCAATAGCGGCTCACGCGCGAGAAAGACGTTCTCGGCGACGGTGAGGTTATTCACCACTGCGAGTTCCTGGTAAATGATCGAGATGCCGAGCGACCGCGCATGGACCGGGTTCTTGATCACGACGGGTTCGCCCTCGACGCGGATCTCCCCTCCCGGATCGGCGCGCAGCACGCCTGTCATGATCTTCATCAGGGTGCTCTTGCCGGCGCCGTTTTCCCCTGCCAGCACATGCACCTCGCCGGAGTTGAGATGCAGGTCGACGTGGTCCAGCGCCTTCACCCCGGGAAAGGTCTTGGAAATGCTGATCATTTCGAGAAACGGTTTCATCGCGGCCTCAAGCTGAAGAATGTCGGGCGGGGCCACGCTTGGCCCCGCCCAGGTGTCGTCGGAGATTACTTGGTGTAGCTGTCGAGGTTGTCGGCAGTCACGACGGTCACACCGGTGTCGATGTTCTGCGGATCGGTCTCTTCACCCTTGATCTGGGCCACGAGATGCTCGACCGCCAGCTTGCCCATCGTGATCGGGCGCTGGACCATGATGCCGTCGATGAAGCCTTCCTTCACGCCCTTGATCGTGTCGGGCAGATCGTCGAACGCAAAGACCTTCAGCTTGCCTTTCTTGTCCGCGAATTCCTGCTGCGCGAGAACCTTCGCGACGGCCGGGCCGCCGACCTGGCTGATGCCGAAGATACCGGCGAGGTTCGGGTTTGCGCGCAGGAGCGCCTCGGTCACCGAAACGGCGCGGGCGAGGTCGTCCTCGGTGCCTTCGGTCGCGACCAGCTTGATGTCGGGATAGTCGGCCAGCGCTTCCTTCACGCCGTCGATCCGCTCGTTCAGGTTGGACGCACCAAGCTGACCGGTGACGATCGCCACCTCACCCTTGCCGCCGAGCGCTTCGGCCATGGACTTGCCCATGGTGACGCCCGCCTGCTTGTTGATCGTGCCGATATACATGCTGCGCGCGCTATTGGCGCTGTCGCTGTCGAAGGTGACGACCTTGATACCCGCATCGGTGGCCTGCTTGATGATGCCCTCGACCGATTTCGGCTCGTTGACCGAGATCCCGATCCCGTCGACGTGACGCGCCATCAGATCCTCGATGATCTTGACCTGCGTCGAACCCTGCGTGTTCGCCGGCACCACCCACTGGTAGTTCACGCCCAGCTCTTTCGCTGCCTCGGCCCCGCCGGTGTTGCAGTCGTCGAAGAACGGAACCGCCACCTTCGGCACGAGCGCCACGGTGATGTCCTGAGCATAGGACGCAGCCGCCCCCATACCGGTTGCCAGGACCAGAACCGCCGCGGCGGCTTTCATTGCAATACGCATCTTCTCTCCTCCTCCAGACCCGACCACGCGCGGCAGGCCTCTATTGTTGATGCAGTTTCGGTTTTGCGACCCGCACCGGGGCCTTCTTCGTCCGGATCTCACGCCGCTCTCTCCTCTTCGAGACGCGGTCCGGCTTCTTGATCTTGTTGCTTTCCGGACGACGCGGCTCAGCCGCGGCCGCCCATCCGATTGCGCAGCACGTCCAGACTGACCGCGATCAGGATCACGCCGCCAGTAATGGCCTGCTGGGCATAGGTATTGATGTTGAGCAGCACGACGCCGTTGGCGATCTCGCCGATCAGGGCGGCCCCGATGACCGCGCCCAGCACCGAGCCGATACCGCCCGCAAGGCTGGCTCCGCCGATTGCGGCGGCGGCGATCACCTCAAGCTCCGAACCGAAGCCGGACGCCGGTTCTGCCGACAGGTAGCGCGAAAAGGCGATAACGCCGGCCAGCGCAGAGATTGTCGAGGACAGGACGTAGACCGCGAGCTTGACGCGCTGGACCTTCACCCCGCTCAGACGTGCCGCGTTCTCGTTGCCGCCCGTGGCATAGACGTGCCGACCGAAGCGGGTCCGGGTCATGATGACCGTAAAGACGAGCGTCAGCACGAGCAGGATCACAACCGGCACCGGCACCGGGCCGACATAGCCCTGTCCCAGAAAGCTGAAGCTCTCGGGTGTCTCTGGGGTCAACGGGACGCCGTGGGTAATCATATACATCAAGCCGCGCCCGATGCTCAGCGTGCCGAGCGTGGCGATGAAGGGCGGCAGGCCGATCGCGGTGATCAGCAGCCCGTTGGTCAACCCGAAGGCAAGCCCGACACCGAGCCCCGCGGCCACCGCCGCATATTGCGAGTAGCCCGCATCGAAGCAGAGCGCCGTAATCAGACCGGCGAGCCCCATCGCGGAGCCCACCGACAGGTCGATCCCGCCGGTGATGATGACCATCACCATACCGATGCTCATGATGGCGGTCAGCGAGAACGCCCGCGACACCCCCATCAGGTTCGACACGGTCAGGAAATACGGTGTGAACAAGCTGATCAGCAGCCCCATCAGGATCAACGCGATCAGAACGTTGAATTCACGCATGTGACGCAGTTGAAGCAATTGATGCAGGACTCGCATGGATTTCCTTTCCGATGGCGTGACCGAATTTTCCGACAGTGCCAAAACGCCCCTCCCTTCTCCGCGTCCCCGACCTTCCGCACGCACATCCGGCGCCGAACGCTTCGGCGGGGGCTGGCGGGTCGGACGGGGGGTCGCCCGAAATGCTAGCGCTGCCATTCCTCCTGTGACAGCGCTGTCATATTGCGAACCGCAAAGCCGTCTTGTCAATCAGCAAATAACAAAAACTTGTGTCAGGACAGGTGTCGGAAGGACGCGCCCTCCCCCGCGGAACGTAGTTCCGAACCCGGTCAAAGCGTTTCAAACAAGGCGCTTGGGACATTCCGGCTTGTCATCGAAGCAGGTCCATGATGATACTCACGAACATGACAGCGCTGTCATGACTAGCGAGACCAGAGCGCGTCAACCGCAACATAGGAGCCCGCGAATGCATCACGAAAGACACGAATCACCTCGTTCCCTTGCGATGATCCATACCGTTGCCGGGTTGATCCCGGAGCTTGAAGGCCTGGCGCAGGCCCACCTGCCCGGCTGGAAAGTTTTCAACATGCTCGACGAGAGCCTTCTGCGCCTGACGATCCGCGACGGATCGGTCAGTCCGATGACGGCGCGCCGCCTGACGGGCATGATCTGGTCGGCGGTCGATGCAGGGGCCGAGGCGGTTCTCGTGACCTGCTCCAGCCTCGGCGGCGCGGTCGAACGCATCGCACCGCTCTGCCCCGTGCCGCTGATGCGCATCGACGAGGGGATGGCACAGGAAGCGGTCGCAAAAGGCCGCCGCATCGGCGTGCTCGCGACGCTGCAATCGACATTGACGCCCACCGCCGAGCTGATCGAGCGCGTCAGCCGCAAGGCCGGGGCGGACAGCGCCATCACGAGCCAGGTCGTCGAGGGCGCCTTCGAGACGCTGCAATCGGGCGACCGCGAGGGGCACGATGCGCGGGTTGCCGAAGGCATCGCCCGGCTCGCCCGCGAAAACGACGTGGTGGTTCTGGCACAGGCCTCGATGGCGCGCGCGCTCCAACGGCTCGAAACGAGTGCGGATGATCCGCCGGTTCTGACCAGCCCGACCTTGGGCATCGCGCATGTCGCAAGACTTCTGGCGCGCTGATCGCGCCTGGACAAACGATACTCAAGAGGAGGAGATATAAATGAAATACAGAACCTTAGGACGATCTGGACTCAAGGTTTCGGTGCTCACGATGGGCACGTTCACGTTCGGGGGCGCAGGCGCTTTCAAGGCCGTCGGCGCCCAAGGCGTCAGCGAAGCGCGCAAGCTGGTCGACACCTGCATCGACTCCGGCATCAACCTCTATGACACCGCGAACATGTACTCGACCGGCCTCTCGGAAGAGATCCTTGGCGAAGTGCTCGACGGTCGGCGCGATGACGTGCTGATCTCCTCCAAGGCGCGGATGCGGATCGCCGATGGACCGAATGACGAGGGCTTTTCGCGCTATCACCTGATCCGCGAATGCGAACGCTCGCTCAAGCGTCTGCGGACCGACCACATCGACATCTACCACATGCACGAATGGGACGGCGTGACCCCGATGGAGGAGATGGTCTCGGCGCTCGACACGCTCGTGCAACAGGGCAAGGTCCGCTACATCGCCTGCTCGAACTTCTCGGGCTGGCACATCATGAAGGCCCTCGGCGTCAGCGACCGGAGCCTGCGCGAGCGCTTCGTGGCGCAGCAGATCCACTACACGCTCGAGGCCCGCGAGGCGGAATACGAATTGCTGCCGATCTCGGTCGATCAGGGGCTGGGCGTACTGGTCTGGAGCCCGCTCGCCGCCGGTCTGCTGTCGGGCAAGCATCGCCGAGGCAAGGACACGCCGGAAGGCTCGCGGCAATTCGCGGGCTGGACCGAGCCGCCGATCCGCGACGAGGAGAAGCTGTGGAACATCGTCGATGCGCTGGTCGAGATCGGTGACGCGCATGGGGTCTCGGCGGCGCAGGTCGCGCTGGCGTGGCTGCTGACGCGTCCCGCGATCAGCTCGCTCGTCATCGGCGGACGCAATGAACAGCAGTTCCGCGACAATTTCCGCGCAGTGGATCTGGAGTTGAGCGAAGACGAGCTGAAGCGCCTGCACGAGGTCAGCAAGCTGCCTGTGATCTATCCCTATTGGCACCAGCAGCAATTCGCCTCGGACCGGTTCAGCCCGGGCGACTGGGCCCTTCATCGCGATTATATCGAAAGCTGATAAGGTGTGCGCCTTCGTCTCAGGCGAAGGCGCGCATCCAGTCCAGACCATCCTCTGTCCGGCCTGCCGGGCGGTATTCGCAGCCCACGAACCCTTCATAGCCCAGTGCGTCCAGTTCGCGCAGAATGCGCGCGTCGTCGAGCTCGCCGGTTCCTGGCTCGTGCCGATCCGGCACCGCGGCGATCTGAACATGCCCGATGATCGGCGCCATCTCCCGCAGCCCCATCAGCACGTCCCCGTGCAGAATCTGGCGGTGATAGATGTCGAATTGCAGCTTGAGATTGGGCAGCCCAAGCTCCGCGATCAGATCGGCAGCGAAGCTGAAATCATCCAGAAAATAGCCCGGCATGTCGCGCGTGTTGATCGGCTCGATCACTACATCGAGCCCCTGTGCCCCGGCCGCATCACAGACCCTCCGCAACGAGTCGCGATAGGCGGTCAGCGCGGTCACATCTTGGCGCGAGGCGAGCCCACTCATCACATGCACGCGCCCGACCCCGGTCGCCTCGGCATAGCGCAAAGCAGTGTCGATCGAGGCGCGGAATTCCTCGGCGCGATCCGGCAATGCGGCCAGCCCGCGATCACCCGCCTCCCAGTTGCCGGGCGGCAGATTGAAGAGCGCCTGCGTCAGGCCGTGCGCCCGCAGTCGCTCCGCGATCGCCTCGGGCGGGTGGTCGTAGGGAAAGAGATATTCGACCGCATCGAAACCGGCCTTTTTCGCCGCGGCGAAGCGGTCGAGAAACTCGTGCTCGGTGAACATCATCGTCAGGTTGGCGGCAAATCTGGGCATCGCTCAGCCCTCGCTTGCGGGCGCTGCATCAGGCAGCTCGAGCCCCGCGATATTCGCCAGCATCCGCGCGACAGAGGCATCGTCGTCGCGCCCCATCCCGGCCGCCGCCGTCATCACGAACATCTGCAGAGCCGTCCCGGCGATCGGCGTCGGGAATTTCAGGTCCCTCCCGATATCCGCCACGATCCCGAGATCCTTGGTGAAGATATCCACCGCGCTGCGCGGGCTGTAATCGCCCTCGAGGACATGCGGCACGCGGTTCTCGAACATCCACGAATTGCCCGCTGACGCGGTGATCACCTCGTAGACCTTCTCCAGGTCCAGATCCATCGCCTTGGCGAAGGTGATCGCCTCACAGGCCGCCGCGATATGCACACCGGCGAGAAGTTGATTGACCACCTTGAAGGCCGCGCCCGTGCCTGCCTCCTCGCCAAGCTCGTAGACCTTGGCGGCGACACTATCGAGCGCCGGGCGAATGCGCGCAAAAGCCGCCGCCGGACCCGAGCCCATGATCGTCAACTCACCGCTGGCGGCACGCTGAGCACCACCGCTGATCGGTGTATCGAGATAGGTCACGCCCGCCGCGGCGCAGCGCTTGGCGAAGACACGCGCCAAATCGGGGGCCATCGTGGCGCAGGACATCACCACGCCGCCCTCGGACATGGTCGCGACGGCGCCGCCCGGTCCGAAAAGCACCTGCTCTGTCTGGTCGGCATTGACGACCACGGCGATCACCAGTTCCGCATCTTGCGCCCCCGTCGCAGGGTCGGCTGCAACCGCGCCGCCAAGCGCCGCAAAGCGCTCCATCGCATCGGCATTCACATCGACGCCCGTCACCGCGAACCCGTCTCGCAGCAAGCTCTCGGCCATGCCGAAGCCCATCGATCCCAGACCGATGACACAGACCTTCGTCTCTTGGGGTGACTTCATGCGGAATACCTCTCAATCGCCGATTTCTAGTCTCAACCTGCCCCCTTCCAGCGTCCGTCTTGCGCTTGCATTGCTGGAATGATAGCGTTGTCATTACATCGTTAGCCCGAGCCGCAACGGCTTTGCAAGGGCTATGTGAAATCGCCGCCCCGCGCCGTCGGGGCGATCGGCGATCTGTGGACCGAGGGAGGAATTTCCATGCTGATCGGAGCGGTCGCCGACGATATTACCGGCGCCACTGACCTGTGCCTGATGCTGTCACGCAGCGGGTTGAAGACGCGGCAGGTCATCGGCCTGCCGGGGCCGCAAATGGACCTGTCGGGCGCCGATGCGGTGGTGGTCGCGCTGAAGTCGCGCACCATTCCGGCAGGCGACGCGGTAGAACTGTCGCTGAAAGCGGCGAAAGCCCTGCGCGCGGCCGGGGCGCAACGCCTGATGTTCAAATATTGCTCGACCTTCGACTCCACCGACCACGGCAATATCGGGCCGGTCACCGAGGCCCTGATGGAGTTCACCGGCACGACCCTCACCATCGCCTGCCCCGCCTTCCCGGCGACCGGGCGCACAGTCTACAAGGGCCACCTTTTCGTGGGCGACCGTCTGCTGTCGGAAAGCCCGCTCAAGGACCACCCGCTCACCCCGATGCGCGACCCCGATCTGGTGCGGGTTCTGGGGCGGCAGACGACGCTGAAAGTCGGCCTGATCGACGTCACGACGATCAGGCAGGGAGAGGCCGCGCTGCGCAAGGCCTTTGAGGCCGCCCGCGCGGCTGGCACCCGCGTCGTCGTCACCGACACGATCGACGAATCGGACTTGATGACGCTCGGCGCGGCCTGCGCGGAGATGCCGCTGGTCACCGGCGGCTCGGGCATCGGTCTGGGCCTCGCCGCAGCGCTTCGCGACCGGAGCGACGCGCATAGCGCCCCGGATCGGATGCCAGCTCCGGAGGGCCGCAGCGCGATCCTCGCGGGCTCCTGCTCGGTCGCGACCCGCGGCCAGATCGCGGCCGCTCAGGCTGCAGGGCTGCCGAGTCTCGCGCTCGACGTGGAGGCGCTGACCGAAGGCCGACAGAGCGCGGATGAGATCGCCGACTGGGCCATCGCACAACCCGCCGACAGCACCCCCCTGATCTATTCCAGCGCAGATCCGGCGCAGCTCGGCAAGATCCAGTCCCGTCTGGGCCGAGACGCCTCCGGCGCACTGGTCGAAGACACGCTGGCCGCAATCGCCGAACGTCTGCGCGATGCCGGGTTTACCCGCATGCTGATCGCGGGCGGCGAAACGTCGGGCGCGGTGACGACGGCGCTCGGTGTGCGCCTGCTCGACATCGGCCCCGAGATCGACCCCGGCGTGCCGTGGACGATGAGCCTCTCCGGCCCGCGCCTCGCGCTCGCGCTCAAATCAGGCAATTTCGGCGCCGAGGATTTCTTCCTCAAGGCGTGGGACCTGCTGGAGCCGGAGGCCGAACATGTCTGACGAAACGCGCCTGCGCGACCAGATCTGCACCATCGGGCGCTCGCTCTTCGATCGCGGCCTTACCGCCGGGTCTTCCGGCAATATCTCGGCGCGGCTGCCCGATGGCGGTTGGTTGATGACGCCCACCAATGCCTCGCTCGGCACACTCGATCCGGCCCGGATCTCCCTTTTCGACCGGGACGGCAACTTCGTCTCGGGCGACAAGCCAACCAAAGAGTCCTTCCTGCATTTCGCGATGTATGACGAGCGTCAGGAAGCGGGCGCGGTGATCCATCTGCACTCGACCCACTCGACGGCCGTCTCGATCCTGCGCGACATTGATACCGAGGACGTGCTGCCGCCGCTCACGGCCTATCACGTGATGCGCGTGGGCAAGCTGCCGCTCGTGCCCTACTACGCGCCGGGCGATCCCGAACTGGCCGAGGCCGTACGCTCGCTCGCCAGCGCGCATCATTCGGTGCTGCTCGCCAATCACGGCCCTGTCGTCGCGGGCACCAGCCTGTCGAACGCGCAATACGCCGCCGAAGAGCTGGAGGAGACCTCCAAACTGTTCCTCGCCCTGCAGGGCCACGCGATCCGCCCGCTGACCCCGGCGCAGGTCGCCGACCTGCGGGAGCGCTTCAATCTCTGATCCGAATTTCACGACGTATCGACCCAAGCGGAGTATCCAATGACTAAGACCCAGGAAACCATCGGCTTCATCGGCACCGGCCTGATGGGCCACGGCATGGCCAAGAACATCGTCGAGAAAGGCTATCCGCTGACCGTGATCGCCCACCGCAACCGCAAGCCGATCGAGGACCTGGTCTCGCGCGGGGCGACCGAGGCGACCTCCTATGAAGACCTCGCGTCGCGCTCCTCGATCATCTTCCTGTGCCTCACCGGCGCGCCGGAAGCCGCCGAGGCAGTCGCAAAGCTGACTCCGGGCCTGAAAGAGGGCAGCGTCATCGTGGACTGCTCGACCGGCGAGCCGACCGTGACGATGAAGCTCGCAAAGGACATGGAAGAGATCGGCGTCGCCTATGCGGATGCGCCGCTCAGCCGCACCCCGAAAGAGGCCTGGGAAGGCACGCTCGATTGCATGGTCGGCGCGGATGAAGAGCTGTTCGCGCGCATCGAGCCCGTGATCGACACCTGGGCGGGCAAGATCGTACGCGTCGGCAGCCTTGGCGACGGCCACCGCATGAAGCTGCTCAACAACTTCATCTCGCTGGGCTATGCCGCGCTTTATTCCGAAGCCCTCGCACTGTCGCGCAAGGTGGGCATTCCGATCGAGCAGTTCGACAAGGTGATCCGGGGCGGCCGGATGGATTGCGGCTTCTACCAGACCTTCATGGGCTACGCGCTCGAGGGCAACCGCGAGGCGCACAAGTTCACCCTCGCCAACGCCTACAAGGATTTGCGCTACGTCGAGTCGATGGCGAATGCCGCCACTGTCGCAACCCCGCTCGCCAGCACGGCCAAGAACGCCTTCGCGATGGCAATGGCCACCGGCGGCGACGGCCCTGAAGATTACGTGCCGCATCTCGCGGATTTCGTTGCACGCGCGAACGGGCTCGACTGAGCCCACGCACCTCCCGGAAGCGACGGCTCAGCCCGGCCGGATATGGTCGGGCTGAGCCAGCTCATCGGGACGATCAACCGGGATAATCGAGCTTCATCTGCAGCGATCGGCTTCCGGCGGCATTGATCGGTTGGGCCTCGGCCCGCTCATTCGAATATCCGACCGAGAAAGATGCGCCTCGAGACCGATGTCGCGCAGGAGTGCAGGCGGGAGGTCTCGCGGGTCAGTGAAGCGGCGTCGTTTTCGGAGACGACACGCGAGACGCCAGAGCAGGTTCTTCATGGGACAGATGCTCTCTTCGGGGCGATCTGACGCCCCTCAGCCAGAGCCATATTCCGGCCGAAGGCATCACGTAAGCTTCAAGTTCGCCTGAGGGCATCCTCAGTTGCGACCGGGCAGACGAAGCCGGCCGCTTGCGAGCAACACGCCGAGGATGGCGACGAACACACCCAGAATCTGTTGCCAGCCGGGCATCCGCCCGAAGGCGATCGCGACGAGAAGCGCGGCGACAGGGACGAGGTTGAAGAGGACCGAGGTCGCGGCCGGCCCCCGCACCGAAATGCCGACCTGCCAGAACAGATAGGCCAGGACCGAGCCGCCCAGTGCCATGTAGAGAACCAGCAGCTGGGTGACCGCCCCCGACTGCACCAGTTCGTGCACAGGATTTCCGACGAACAGAGAGATCGCCACGAGCCCGAACGCTCCGAAGACCATTGTCCAGGTCGCGGTTTCCACCGCAGATGCCTCGCGAACCCAACTGCGGCATCCGATGGAGTAGAGCGACCAGCCGATGCTTCCGATCAGGATGAGAATGTCGCCGCCGGAGAACCGCGTTCCCGAGAACGCTCCGACCGTCATAGCGACGCCGACCAAGCTCACGATCATTCCGACGATCGCGGTCCCTTTCGGCAGGCGTCTTTGAGCCAGCGCATCGAGCAGATTGGTCGTCAGCGGCGTCGTGCCCATGATCAGTGCAGCGGTGACCGGGCTCGAACTTTGCATCCCCAGAAACAGGGCGGCGTTGAAGCCCGTGACCCCGGCGACGCCGAGAACCGCGAAGGCGGGCCAGTTACGCTTGAGCACTTGAAAATCAACCCCGCGCGAAACCCCGAGCCAGATCACGATCGCAACCGCTGCGATCGCGAAGCGGCTCGCGGCAGCGGTCCAGGGAGAGAGATGTTCGAGGGCGACGCGGGTCGCCTCGAAATTGGTGCCCCAGAAGATTGCCGCCAGCGCGCTTAGGGAGAGCGCACTGCCGTCTGAGATGGAGCGTTTCGCTGGAGGGAAGTCGATTGCGGACATGATGGCCTCATCCGATGGGAAGACGCCGGCTGTTTACGCTTTTCATTTTGGGAGGCGTAGAGATAATCTTGACAACCAGTTTTCCAAAATTGGAAGAAAGCTTTGCGGCTGAATTGGGATGACACGCGGATTTTCCTCGCTCTGGCGCGGACGGGTACCCTCTCCGGGGTCGCCCAGACCCTTGGCCTTGGGGTCGCGACGGTATCGCGCCGCGTCGATCGGCTAGAGCAAGCGCTCGGCGTGCCTCTCTTTCTGCGCCACCAGAGCGGCTACCGTCTGACCGATCAGGGCGAGGCGCTCTTGCCGCGTGCAGAAGAAGCGGAGCAGGCGATACAGGGCTTTTCTCAAGGCGCGGGGGCGGAGGCCGAAGTGGCGGGCCTCGTGCGTCTGGCAAGCTTCGAGACCATCGTCGCGCCCATTATCGTGCCGGCGCTCGCGCCGTTGCTGGCAAGACATTCCGGGCTCGATGTGGAAATCCTTTTCAGTGCCGCAGTCGTCAATCTCCATCGTCGCGACGCCGACCTGGCGCTGCGGTTGTTGCGCCCAGAACATGGTCACCTTCTGGTGCGTCAAGTGGGCGTTCTGGGGGTAGGCCTTTACGGACCGCCGAGCGGGGCCCGACCCGAGCGCTTCGTGACCTTCCCCTTTCCCGAGGAGAGCGGGGTGAAGCTGCAGGTCGAGTGGGCCCGCGCCTTCGGGGCGGACCAAGCGCCGCGCCTGGCGGTCAACACCTTGGCGGGACAGGTCGAGGCGGTGGCGCGCGGCGTGGGCGTGGGCGTGCTGCCGCACCTTCTGGCCCGCGAGGCGGGGCTCAGGCTCCTGGCGGATCGGCTCCCCAACGGGTCTGCGATGGAGCGTCCGATCTACATGGCAATCCACGCGGATCTCGCGGCATCGCGCAGGGTTCGGGCGGTGGCCGATACGCTCATCGAAGCCCTCGAGGCCCGTCGCGCCGAGCTGGCAGAGCCGTGAGGGCTCATGCGATCCGGAAATCGCGGCAGATCAGCCAGAATGAAAAGCCCCGCGACACGGCGCGGGGCTTCTCGTGTGCCCCAGACTAGATGCGAGTGATCAACCGTAGACCAGTTTCGGCAGCCAGATGATGATCTCCGGGAAGAACATGCACAGCAGCAGCCCCACCACCTGAAGCGCGAGAAACGGCAGCGCCGAGCGGAAGATGTCGCCCATCGGAATTTCCGGCGGCGCCACCCCGCGCAGATAGAACAGCGCGTAGCCGAAGGGCGGCGAGAGGAAGCTCATCTGCATGTTCACGAGGTAGAGCACCCCGAACCACAGCACGAGATCGTCGGGATCGCTCAGCCCGAAGGCCTCGGCCCCAAGCGCCTTCACGATCGGCACGAAGATCGGCACGCAGAGCAGCAGGATGCCGACCCAGTCGAGGAACATCCCGAGGATGATCAGCACGAGCTGCATGATGATCAGGATGCCCCACGGCCCGAGCCCGGTCGCCTCCAGCGCGTTCTGCACGAATTGCTGTCCTCCCTCGAGCACATAGAGCCCGACGAAGATCGTCGCCCCGAACATGATCCAGATGACCATCGCCGAGGCCTTGAGCGTCGTGATCGCGGCCTCGCGGATCGTCTGCCAGTCGAGCTTGCGGTGGATGGCGGCCACGATGATCGCACCGAAAGTGCCGATGCCCGCAGCTTCCACCGGGGTCGCGACGCCGGTGAAGATCACGCCCAGCACGATCACGATCAGCGAGATCGGCGCCGACATGTTGCTCATCAGGCGGATCTTCTCGCGGCCCGTGATACGTTCTTCCGGCGGGATCGGCGGGCCCATCTCGGGGTTGATCGCACAGCGGATCAGCACGTAAGCCACATACATGCCCGACAGGAGAAGGCCGGGGATTACCGCACCGATGAACAGTTCGCCCACCGATTGCTCGGCCACGACCGCGTAGATGATCGCAAGGATCGACGGCGGGATCAGGATCCCGAGCGTGCCGCCCGCCATGATAGACCCCATCGCGATCTTGGCATTGTATCCGCGATCGAGCATCGCCGGCAGCGCGATGATCCCCATCGTCACCACCGCAGCCCCGATCACGCCCACCATCGCGGCAAGCACCGTCGAGGCAATGATGGTGGCCGCGGCCAGACCGCCGCGCACACCGCCCAGCACCTTGTAGATGACGTCGAACATCTCGTTGATGATCCCTGCCCTCTCCAGCATTGACGCCATGAAGATGAACAAGGGGATCGCCGAGAGCTGGTAGTTCGTCATCAGCGGGAAGATGCGGCTCGGCACGATGTTGAGCGCGCGTTCGTCGCCCAGCACGAACAGGAAGACACAGGCCAGACCGCCCGTGACGAAGGCCAGTGGAAGCCCTGCCATCAGCAGGACGACCAGCGAGCCGAACATGATGAGTGTCAGCCACTCAATTCCAATCTCAAGTCCCATGTATCAGCCCCTGCCCATCACGACCCGCAGATCCTGCGCGAATTTTGAAATGCCCTGCAGAACAAGCAGCAGAGCGCCGATCACCATGACCCATTTCATCGGCCACAGAGGCACCTCCCATTCGTTGAAGCTGATCTCGCCCCAGCGGACATTCGCATCGGTCCATTGTCCGAGATTCCAGTTCGCCAGCATCTCGCCGGTCGGAATTTCGCCGCGCGCCCATTGCGAGATGAGCCCGTTGCCCGTGGGCACGGCGATCGCATCCATCGCAAAGATCCACGACGTCACCAGAAGCGTGCCCGCGAAGATGAAGAAGAAGACCGAGGTCAGCAGATCGACCCACGCCTTGCGGGGTTTCGACAGCGGCGCGTAGAAGATGTCGACGCGCACATGGCTCTCGGTCAGCATCGCGTAGGCACCCGAGATCAGGTACTGCATCCCGAACATCAGATACATCGCCTCATGCGCCCAGTTCGTCGGGCTGTTGAAGACGTAGCGGCTGATGACCTCGAAGTAATAGACGAAGACCGCGATGATCGCCCAATAGCTGACGAACTCGCCCGCCTTGAGCGAAATCCGATCGATCCAGCCTGTCCATCCTTTCGAGACATGGCGGGAATCGTCTTTCATCTCCTCTTCCTCGAGCGCTTCGAGACGCCGCTCGACCTCGCTTTCCTCGTCATGCTCGGGCAGCGAGGCGTTGGCGCGCCGCACCAGCATCGGAAGCAGGAGCGCGTCAATGACGATCCCCGCAAGCAGCACCCAGAAAGCGTATTTCGAGATGCTGCGCCATTTTGCGAGCACGGCGGCGGCGGCGTCCCTCTTCGGGCGCGCCTCTGTGAGATCGGCCTGAGCCTGTTCGATCAGCGACTCGCCATCCGCGACCCGCTTCTCGGCGCGATCGACATTTCGCTGCGCGCGCTTCTGCGCAAAGCTGCCCTCTTCGGCGGCGGCCAGCTCCTCGCGCAGCTTCGGAAGATCGGCGTGCGCGGTGTCGACCCGCTCCTGCTCGCGGCTCAGAGAACGCTCGGCCATGCGCACCACGTTCGACATGTCCGAAACCGTGCCGCGCGCGTTATGGCCCTGTGCATTCGCGTAAAGAATGGCGATGAAGACAGGAATGAAGAGAAAGCCCAGCAGGCTTTTCACATAGAACCGATGCAGTCCCAGCATCCCCCCGGTCACGAGAATGAAATAGCCCAAGGAGAGCGAATAGCGCCGCTCCGTCTTGCGTGGCCTGTTGGCCAGAGACGCCGCAATGATCGGAAACAGGATCAACCCTGCCCAATAGGCCCAATGCGGTAGAGTGAAGTCGATATTGGGCATTGCCCACCCCCTGTTGTCGGGACATGCCCGGCCATCAGTTGAACCGGGCCCGCGCCAGAGGGCGGGCCCGTCAGACTGTCTTCGAGATCAAATCAGAGCTTCAGTTCCAGCCCGTCGACCAGATCGGGCGTCACATAGCCGAGCGAGCCGGACATCATGTAATCGAGCTGCGTCTTGAATATCCGCGCGCTGTCCTTGTCGCGGTTCGCGTACTTGAACCAGATCGGGACGGCGACTTCGGTCATCAGCTCCACATCGTCCTGGCTGAGGCGCGTGACCTCGGTCCCGTCGGCCTCGAACTTTGCCCAGGCTTCCTGGTCGGCCTTCTGGATCGCCGCGTGATGCATGTCGGAATAGACGTGGGTTTCCATTTCGACGAACTGCTTCATCTGCGGGCTGAGCTTGTTCCACGCATCCATGCCCACGGTGATGTCCATGATGTCGACCGGCTGGTAGAGCGACATCATGCCGGGCGGGCCCATCGAGATATAGCTGGTCACCTGACTGAAGCCGAGCGCGTAGTTCACCGCAGGGCCCACATAGTCAGCCACGTCGATCGTGCCCTTCTCCAGCGCGGGGAAGATTTCCGAGCCCGGAAGCACGGTGGTCTCCGCCCCGATTTCGCCGAAGACGTCGGCGACCATGCCGCCGGGAAGGCGCATCTTGCGACCGCGGAAGTCGTCGATCGACCGGATCGGCACCTTCGAGTGGATGATGTTCGGGCCGTGGTGGACGGGGCCCACGAAATACATGCCTTGCGCCGCATAAAGCTCGCGCGCCATTTCCAGCCCGCCGAGGCCGTAATAGAACACGTCGAATTCGTGCGGATTGCGCAGGCCGAGCGGATAGGACGTCAGGAACACGCCCGCCGGGATGATGCCCTGCACGTAGATGGTGAACGGGTTGACCGCGTCGAGCACGCCGTTCTTCACCGCGTCGTAAAGCTGGAAGTCGCCCACGACGTCATTGGCGCCGAAAGGCTGGAAGGCCAGTTCGCCGCCGGTCTTTTCCTGAATGGTGGCGCACCAGTCCTTGAAGGTCTGAAGGCCGACACCACCCGGCCACGAGGTCTGGATCTTCCAGGTCGTGCCGTTGGCTTGGGCCGAGGCGATATGCGGCGCGGCAAGGCTGGCAGCGCCCGCCGCCGCAAGAGTGCGCAACGCATGTCTGCGAGTGGTCAGATGTTTCATGGTTCCTCCCCGTTTTGGTTGCGACCCCGACGGACGCGGGGCCGAATGAGAGGGAGGTCGAAAACACGCGATGGCACTCCTCCAAGAACATCGCGACTTCGTGAGACGGCGTGATAGCCAAGGCTTCCAGCTTCTCCTCAAAAGCGGAAACCCACTCTCCTCCCCCTGTATAGGCGAGGTTTGCACGGGTTTTGTTTTTTCGCAAGTATTCACGAATTTGCGTGCGTTCGTGAAATATCCCTAAAATTCCAACGGTGGCGGCTCAGGGCCGAGCTGAAGCCCTTGCCCATTGCACAACGCTGGGGCGACTTCAGGTCGATGGAGAAACACTCCTGCCAGATACTTCCCTGCTGCGCGCGCTTTATCGCCTGTTCGCGAGGATGAATTCCCCGATCTTCTCGACCAGCAAATCGCGGTCGTGGTCGAGGGTCGCGACGTGGAACGAGTTCTCCAGCCAGACCAGTCCGACATCCGAAGATCCGACATCGCGCAGGATCCGCAGCCCATTCTCGGGGGCGACGACATGATCGATGCGGGACTGGAAGACCAGGATCGGCTGGCGCAACTCCGGCAGCATCGCGCCCGTGGCACAGGTCAGCACGAAGCGTTCGCGCATCGTGGTGGACGGAATCCGGTCGTAACAGATTTCGCGCCGGTCGGGATGGCGGATATCCGAACCGATGCCGCGCTGGAACGGCTCGGGTCGATCGCCGAAGAGGCTCGCAACCTGATCGGGGCGATAGAGCCCGGTCGAGCCGTTGATCGTCACGACGCGATCGACCCGATCAGGAAAGCGGATCGCGAGGTTGAGGGCGATGGTCCCGCCGAGAGACAGCCCCGCCACAACGATCCGGTCGCACTCCTGCCGCAGCGTCGCGAGCGCCGCCTCCGCCGAGGCCAGCCAGTCCCGATATCCGGTCTGCGCCAGTTCCTCCGGTGTCGTGC
Source organism: Thioclava sp. JM3 (assembly GCF_002213185.1). NCBI lineage: Bacteria > Pseudomonadati > Pseudomonadota > Alphaproteobacteria > Rhodobacterales > Paracoccaceae > Thioclava > Thioclava sp. JM3. Next base: position 58,563 of record NZ_NBOB01000002.1, on the reverse strand, counting down.
CGTGACCGGCCAGCAGCGGCACGCGGACGCTCGCCCCGCTGAGCCGATGCAGGCCATGCGCGACATGGGCCACGCTTTGGGGCGTGCTCGTGAACCCGTGCAGCAACAGCACACCCGTGCGGGAACCCTTGAGGTCAAAGGGCGCAGGGTCGGTATCGTAATCCATCGGGTCTCACACTGGCAGTCGGCATTTGCGGCGCCATAAGACGTCAGGTGTTCCGCGAGGTTCAAATAGGCTTGTGTGATCGGGTGATCGCGAAATTGGATCACCCCCGCCGCGGTGTCAGCCTAGGAAGATCGTACGGAAATCCTGCAGCAATTTCGTGTCGACCACCTTGCTCCAGGCCATCGCGATCGTCAGCTCCGGGCTCCAGCCCGGCACCGGGAGAATTTTCAGCGCGGCCGGCAGACTGTCGGCGGCGCTGATCGGGTAGAAGGTCAGGCCCCGCCCCTCCGCGACGCGCTGGAAGATCACCTGCACGTCCCACGCTTCGTCGACGACCACCGGATCGAGACCGCCCTGTGCGAAGGCCGTGTCGAGCAGGGCCCGGAACGAGCGCCAGTTCTCCCGCAGGCCCATCACGAAGGACCGCTCGCGCAGCGCCTCGAGCGACAGCGCCTCGACATCGCGCGGCACGACGACGCCGATCCGGGTGGACCAGATAGGCTCCTGCGCGACGGCCGGGTCTTGCACGCTGTCATGCGCCAGCAGGAAGCCGATATCGATCTCGCCCGATTTCAGGTTCCGCATCATCGTGTCCGTCGACATCACGTGCATCTCCACCTGACAGCCCGGATAGCTCTGGTGGAACCGATCCAGCCCGGCGGAAATCTGCGACGACGAGGCCAGTGCGGAATAGCCCACGATGATATGCCCGCGCGCGCCGAGCACGTTCTGCCGCGAGGCGCGGATCGTGCGCTCGAACGTCGCAAGGGTCAGGCGCGCATCCTCCAGAAAGATCCGTCCTGCCTCGGTGATCTCGAACACGGTCGCGCTGCGCCGGAAGATCGCAAAACCAAGATCGGTCTCGGTGTCCTGAATCGTCTTGCTGATCGCCGGCTGCGCGATGTTGAGCGCCTCGGCGGCGGCGCGGAAACCACCCGCATCCGCGACCGCGATCGTGTAGCGCAAGTGGCGAATGCCGATGCGCGTTGGGCCCATGAGTATCTCTCCCTGTCGTCCTCCCCGGAGCGATAACGAACCGCGATCACCCGATCAAGCTTTGCTATTTGAATAGGTAGTCCCCGTCAGGAATGCTCTGGCCGGCGCACAAGATCGCGGGGAGGTGACCGGTGCAGAGAGGATTCATTGATCGAGCGTTTCGGCGACTGACTCACGGGCTGATGCTCGTAGGCGGGCTGGGCATCATCGTGATGATGGGCAACATCACGCTCGACGTGGTGCTGAAGGTGTTCTGTAACGCCCCGATCCAGGGAACGGTCGAGATCTCGTCCTATTATTACATGGTCGCGATCGTCATGCTGCCGATGGCGCTGGTCGAATATGACGACGAGCAGATCAGCGTCGATCTGCTGTTCAACCATTTTCCCGACTGGCTCCAGCGGATCAGCCTGCTGATCACCTTCTTCGCGACCGCGGCGATCCTGTCGGTGATGACGTGGCGCACGGGTCTCGACGCGGTCCGCGCCTTCAAGGTCGGCGAAGTCGTGATGGGCAGCCGCGAGATCATCGTCTGGCCCGCCCGTTGCATGTTGCCGTTGGGTTTCGGGCTTGCGGCCGTGGCGGCACTCTTGCGCGCCGTGCTGCTTGTGCAAGGCAAACCCGTCACCAAACTGCATGATACGGAGTCCGCGGCATGAGCATGTTGACCATTGGGTGGATCGGCGTCGCAAGCCTGTTCGGACTTCTCGCGCTGCGGATGTCGATCGGCATCGCCTTGATGATCGTCTCCTTCATCGGCATCGCATCGATGCTGAACCTGACCGCCGCTTTCGGCATCGTGAGCGCCCTGCCCTTCAGCTTCATCGGGGATTGGTCGCTGACCGCGATCCCGATGTTCCTGCTGATGGGCTTCGTCGCCGCCAATACCGGGCTGACGAGTGGCGCCTTCGACCTGCTTAAGATGCTGCTGGCGCGGGTGCCGGGCGGTCTCGCCTCGGCCAGCGTCGGCGCCTGCGGACTGTTCGCGGCGGCGTCGGGCTCGAGCATCGCGACCACCGCCGCGATGTCGCGCATCGCCGTGCCCGAAATGCTGCGCGCGAAGTATCACCCGTCGCTCGCGACCGGCGTCGTGGCCGCTTCGGGCACGCTCGGCTCGCTGATCCCGCCGTCGATCCTGATGGTGCTCTACGGGATCTTCACCGAGCAGTCGATCGGCCAGCTGTTCATCGCGGGCGTCGTGCCGGGCCTGATATCCGCGCTGATCTACATGGGAATGATCACCGTGCGCTGCGCGGTAAACCCGAAACTCGCCCCGCGCACCGCCGAGCCGTTCGACATGCGCCGCTTCCTGAGCCTGCTGTGGTCGGTCTGGCCGTTCCCGGTCCTGATCATGGGCGTCCTTGGCGGCATATTCGGGGGCTTCTTCACACCGACCGAGGCGGGCGGAATGGGAGCGACTCTCGCCGTTCTGATCGCGCTGCTGCGCCGGAGCCTGACATGGGAGGCGATGCGCGCCGCGATCCGCCAGACGGTCGTCGCCACCTCCTCGATCTTTTTCCTGTCGATCGGGGCGATCATGTTCACCCGCTTCATGGGGCTGTCCGGCGTGCCGCGCTCGCTGACCAACGCGATGCTCGCCGTCTCCGACGACAAGGTGGTGATCATCCTGATGGTGGCGGGGCTGTTCGTGATCCTCGGCATGGTGATCGACTCGATCGGCCTGATGCTGCTGACTCTGCCGATCCTGCTGCCGGTGCTGGAAGCCGCCGACATCAACCTGATCTGGTTCGGCATCATCACGATCAAACTCCTGGAGATCGGCCTCGTGACGCCGCCTGTGGGGCTCAACCTCTATGTCCTGCACAGCGCGCTGTCGGGGAAGGTGAAGCTCGGCAACATCATCTCCGGCACGACCTGGTTCATCGCGATGGACCTGCTGACGCTCATCCTGCTGATCGCGTTTCCGGCGCTCAGCCTCTACCTGCCCGCGCTGATGGCCGGGTGAAACGACAACTCATTTACCGTTCCAAAGGGAGGAAACCTGTGAACATGACGTCGACGATGAAGACCGCGGCGATCGCCTTCGCGATGATGACCACCGCGACCGTGGCGAGCGCGGCAGACTACAACGCCAACCATTTCTTCGCCGAGCGCCACTCGATGGTGCGCGGCCCCTACGTGGAATTCGCCAAGAAGGTCGCGGAAGAGACCGATGGCGAGATCAATTTCACCGTGTTCTCCGCAGGCTCGCTGCTGCCGCCGGCCTCCTCGCTGCAGGGCGTGCGCGACGGGATCGCGCAGGTCACCTATCACGCCGGGACCTACACCCCCTCCGAGCTGCCGATCGACAATCTCATCGGCAACATGGCTTTCTACAACACCGACCCGCTGGTCATGGCTTTCGCCTCGACCGAGTTCGGCCTGACGAACCCCGCCCAGCTGGCGGAGTGGAAAGCCAATGGTGTGGTCTATGGCGGGGGCTATTCGACCTCGCAGTACTTCATGCAGTGCAACACCCCGGTCCGCACGCTGGCCGATATCAAGGGCAAGCGCCTGCGCATGGCGGGCGGCGCGTGGTCGCGCTTCGCGGAATTCGTAGGCGCCGTACCGGTCTCGATGCCGTCGAGCGAGATGTATACCGGGCTTGACGCCGGCTCGCTCGATTGTGCGGTCGCGGCGGCGGATGCGCTCGACAGCTTCAGCCTGAAGGATGTCGTCACCGACATGAACACGCTCGCGATCGGCAACTACTACGCCGGGTTCGAATGGGGCTACAACGTCGCCTTCTGGCAGTCGCTCTCGCCCGAGAACCGCCGCGTGCTGTTCAATGAGATGGCCTATTACCTCGCAGAGCACCGCATCGCCTTCGACAAGGATGTCGAGAAGGCCGTGAACTCGGCGAAAGAGAACGGCATGGCCGTGGCCGAGCCGGATCAGGCCCTGAAAGATGCGCTGGCCGAATTCGTGGTCGCCGATGAAGCCACGCTGATCGCCAATGCCAAGGATCGCGGCGTGAAGGATCCCGAAGCGATCCTCACCGAGTTCAAGGCGCTCGTCGACAAGTGGGACGGGCTGCTCGCCAAGGTGGACACGACCGATGTGGACGCGCTGGCCGCGCTTGCGCGCTCAGAGATCTACGACAAGCTCGACGAGACGACCTACGGCGTCTACTGAGACCGACTGGGCTCGAGACCAAAAGAAAAGGCGGCTTTCGAGCCGCCTTTTCGCGTTCTTGTCCAGCAAGGTCGCGCGCGCCATTGTCCCGCGTTTCCCTGGATCAACCGCGACCGGACGCCTCTGCCTCCCGCGCCTTCTCGATCAGGTCCGTGACCACCGGGTTCGGAAAGCGGCGCTGCAGCGTCACCGCGTAGAAATCCTCGCCGATATCGAGATCGAACGGTGCGGTCACCAGCAACCCGTCGCGAAGCTCGTCGGCCAGAACGACGGCGGGCGTGATCGCAAGCCCCGCATCCTCGCGGGCCAGAAGGCGGATCATCGCCATGTCATCAACCTCCGCCGCCACTTGCGGACGCAGCCCGAGCCGGGTGATCAGGCTGTCGAAGCCGGTCCGGATCGAACTGTCGGTCGGCAGGATCACGGGCTCCTCGCTCAGCATCTCCTCGAGCGTGGCATGCCGCAGCCGGTGCGGCGTGCCGTGCAGCAAGACTTTCTGTTCGGCGACGCGATGCGCGACGAAGCTCGAGAACACGTCGCGCGCCGGCGGCTCTGTCGTCAGCACCACGTCGAGCGCCATCGCCTGCAGCGCCTCGAACAGGACGCTCCCGTTGCCCGAACGCAGCACGATCTCCACATCCGTGCGCCCGATGAGCGGCGCGAGAAATCCGATCTGGAAATTGCGCGAAAGCGTGGAGAGCGCGCCGATCCTCACCGCCTGACGTCCCGCCGAGGCCTGTCGCAACGTGGCCGCAAGCTCTTCGCCCGCCTCGAAAATCCGCTCCGAATAGTCGAGCGCGATATGCCCGACCTCGGTCAGCACCAACTGCCGCCCGCGCCGCTCGAACAATTGGTGACCGATCCGTGCCTCAAATGTGCGGATCTGCGTCGAGAGTGCCGATTGCGAAACGTTCAGACGCTCCGCCGTGCGCGTCAGGTTCCCGTCCTTCGCGACTTCGTGGAAATAGCGCAGATGATGGTAGTTCAACTCTGACATCGTTCTATTAAACAGAACGAAAACCCACAAACAATGAATTTTTATTCACACTAAGCCGCCGCTACCTCTCCCGGGAACGAACTGGAGGTTGCCATGTCTTATCTCTTGCTGCTGCCCGCTGCGCTTTTGATCGCGGTCGGCACTGATTTGCTTCTGAGGCCTGCGGAGCGGGCCGGAGCGCGACTGCGTGGGCCGGAGTTGGCCTCACTTCTGGGGCTGCTCGCGACGGTGAGCGCGGCGGTGATGCTTGCGCTGTCGGGGCCGACGACGAGCCCGCTCATAGGCATGGCGGGCATCGGTCTCTCTGCGCGCATCGACATCGTCAGCATCTCGCTGGCACTGACCGTCGGCTTCGTCGGCTGGGTGGTGCTGCGCTTTTCGCGGGTCGCGCTCGATGGCGAAGCGCGGCAAAGCTGGTTCATGGGCTGGATGAGCCTGACACTCGCCTGTGTGCTTGCGCTCGTGGTGGCGGGCAACCTGTTCCAGCTGGTGATCGCATGGATCGCGGTCGGCACCGGTCTGCACCGGTTGCTGCTGTTCTATCCAGAGCGCCCCGGCGCGCAACGCGCCGCGCGGAAGAAATCGCTCAGCGGGTTGGTCGCGAGCGGTGCCCTGCTGGTCGCGGTGAGCCTTCTCGCCTATGGCTTCGGGACCACCGACATCGCGCGCATCCTCGAGGCCGCGCGCGACGGGCAAGGGCCGCAGACGCTTTGGGTCGTGGCGGGGCTTCTGGGCGTCGCTGCGGTGTTCAAATCGGCGCTGATCCCCACCCATGGCTGGCTGACCGAGGTGATGGAGGCCCCAACCCCGGTCTCGGCACTGATGCATGCGGGCGTGGTCAATGCAGGGGGCTTCCTGCTGATCCGCTTTGCCGACGTGATGCTCGCCGCGCCCGGCGTCCTCGCGGTGCTGGCGCTGGTCGGCGGGCTCAGCGCACTCATCGCGGCGGCAGTGGCGACGACGCAATCGGCAGTGAAGACCTCGCTTGCGTGGTCCACCTGCGCGCAGATGAGCTTCATGGTGCTGCAATGCGGACTGGCGCTGTTTCCGCTGGCGCTGCTTCATATCGTGGCGCATTCGCTTTACAAGGCGCATGCCTTCCTGTCCTCGGGCAGCGCGGTCGCCGCGGTGGCGCAGCAGCGCCGACCCGGCCCGGTCGCGGTGCCGGGCGCCGGAGCGGTGCTGCGCGCCTTCCTTCTTTCGCTCGCAATCTACGGCGGGGCGCTCGCGCTCTCCGGGCTCTGGCACGAGCCGCCACAGGCGATCGCGTTGGGGGCGATCCTCGTCTTCGGCGTCGCCTACCTGATCGCTCAGGGGCTGGCGGAGGCCGCGCCGTGGCCGCTGTTCTGGCGCACGACGCTGATGTCTCTGGGCGCGACCCTTGGTTATTTCGCGCTGCATTGGGGGGCAAATGCGCTCTCGGCGGGCACCCTGCCGCCCCCGCCCCCGGCCGACCCGCTGATCTGGCTGGTGATGCTCCTGACGATCGCAGGCTTCGGCCTCGCGGCCTGGGCGCAGGCGACCTTCCCGCTCTGGGGCAGCCATCCGGCTGCGGCGGGGCTGCGGGTCCACCTCATGAACGGTCTCTATCTTAATGCGCTCACCGATCGGCTGATCGGGCAGACGTCCCTCAAGAAAGGTTAAGGCTATGAGTTTCCACAGCTATCAATTCCCCGGCGCGACCTTGCAACTCTTTGCCGCAGCCGAAAAGACGCTGGCTCAGATCCCGCCCGCCTTCGGGCTGGAGGCGACGGTGGCGGTGAACCCCTATCTCGGTCAGGCCGGAGAGAGCCGTCTTCAGGCCGCGACCCGGCTGGCGCGGGTGGCGGGCGCCCGGACGACCGCCCCGCGCGAGGCAATAGCCCAGTGGCTAGAGGCCGGGCGGCTCACGCAGCAGGATATTTCGACCGCCGCGATCGAGGCCGGGCTCGACCCCGATCAGGTGCGAAAGGCGCTTCACGCCCCCTCGCCCGCGTATCGACCCGATCCGACGCTGGCCGATCTGGCCGCGAAGGAGACCGGACAGGACTGGCCTGCGCTGATCGCGGACCGGGTCGGTCTCTGGGCCGGCGGGCATTTCGACAAGGGGCAAGCGCTCTGGCCTGCGCCCGAAGGCGCGGCCTTCAAGGCGTGGCGAGCGTTCGCGCTGCGCGACCTGACGCCGGGTCTGCACGGGCTGCGCGGCTTCTGCGCCTTCGCGGCGAGCCTGCCCACGGATGCGCGCGCCGCCTTCGCGGAACTGACGGGCCGGCTTGGTCTGAGCACCGAGGCCGCGCCACTATACCTGCATCGGCTCGCGATGAGCCTTGGCGGCTGGGCGCAATATGCGCGCGGGCTTGGCTGGGCGGACGGGCTGAAGGGAGAGCGCAATGCGCTGGCGTTCGAGATGCTGGTGATCCGGCTCGCGTGGGAGGTGGCGCTGCTGGAGTGTTTCCGCGACCGGCTCTCCGCCCCGTGGACGCGGGCGCTGAAAGACCATGCCGCGCCGCTGGATCCAAGCCTCGATCTGCGCATCGATCTTGCACTGCAAGAGGCCGCGGACCGGGCCGAAGAACGGGCCTTGGCGGAAACGCTCGCAGCGGCGGACGAACGGCCCGGCGCACAGGCACCCGACATCCAGGCGGTCTTTTGCATCGACGTGCGGTCCGAACCCTTCCGGCGGGCCTTGGAAGCCGCCGATCCCGGCGTTCAGACGCGCGGCTTCGCGGGCTTCTTCGGTCTGCCGATCGCCCATCGCGGGCTGGCCTCGGACCAGCGCGACGCGCGGGCGCCAGTGCTGCTGGAAACAGGGGTCGAGTCGCAAGTCGCGGTGAGCGACAAGGCCGATCAGGCCGCGCGGATCGCCCGGCGCGCCACCCGCGCTTGGGGCCGGTTCAAGCTGGCCGCGGTGTCGTCCTTCGCCTTCGTGGAAGCGGCCGGGCCGCTGTATCTGGGCAAGCTTTTCGGGTCGGCGATGGCGCAGGAAACGGCACCGATCCCCGAGCCCGTGCCCGCGCTTGACCTGCCCTCCGATGAGCGGATCGCGCTGGCGGGCCGGGTGCTGCAGGCGATGTCGCTCACCTCCGATTTCGCGCCGCTGGTCCTGATCGCGGGTCACGGCGCGCATGTCACCAACGCACCGCATGCGAGCGCGCTGCAATGCGGGGCCTGTGGCGGCCATGCGGGCGATGTGAACGCGCGGTTGCTCGCGGAACTGCTCAACGATCCGGTGGTGCGCAAGGGACTGTCCCGGAACGGCATCGCGATCCCGCCGGAGACGCGGTTCCTTGCCGGGCTGCATGATACAGTCAGCGACGAGCTACGGCTGTTCGAGGACGGGACGGCTGCGGTGCCACGGGCGCATCTGGCGCAGTTGCAAACAGCGCTCGCGAAGGCGGGCCAGATCGCCCGGACGGCGCGGGCGCAGACCCTCCCCCGCGCCGGGTCGGAGGCCGATCTGCCCCGGCGGGGCAAGGACTGGTCCGAGTTGCGGCCCGAATGGGGGCTGGCCGGTTGCCGCGCCTTCATCGTGGCCCCCAGGGCGCGGAGCAGGGGCTGCGATCTGGGTGGGCGAGCTTTCCTGCACGATTACGACTGGCGGCAGGATGCGGGCTTTTCCACGCTCGAGCTGATCCTGACCGCCCCTGCCGTCGTCACCAGCTGGATCGCGCTGCAATATAACAGCTCCGCCACCGCGCCCGAGGTGTTCGGGGCGGGCAACAAGCTGTTGCACAACGTGGTCGGCGGCATCGGTGTGTTCGAGGGCAATGGCGGCGATCTGCGGGTCGGGTTGCCGATGCAATCGATGCATGACGGCGAGCGGCTGCGGCATGATCCGCTGCGGCTCTCGGTGGTCGTCGCGGCCCCGACCGAGGCGATCACCGACGTGCTGGAGCGGCATCCGCAACTCAAGGCGCTGTTCGACAATGGCTGGTTGTCGCTGCAGGCGATGGACGATGCGGGCCGGATCACGGCGCGCTATGAAAACGGTTCGTGGGTGGAGCGGGACCAACCGTCCCAGATCCGCGCCGCCTGACGGTAAACGCCGCTCGCAACATCGGGGGCTGCCCGCACCGCAACTGCTGGGGCGCGGGCAGCCCATTAGACTCTGCGGCTCTGCTAGATTGGCATTGGTGTTGGGGTCTCTGGGGTCTGGCCCAAGAACCCCGGCTTAGGGCAACACCGGGATCTGGCGAAGCTCCTCGAGTTCCTTCTCGGACATGTCCAACGCATCGCGGGTGACGTCGTGAAGCTCCTGCATTAGCGATTGAGCCTGCTCGATCTCCTCCTGCGTGATCGGACGAGAAGGATGGGCAAAGAAGCCAATGGAACGGTCCAATTCCCCAAGTGCAATGACCTTCCCGTAACGCAATCCAAAACGCGAAGCGGCGCCGAACACGTCACTCTCATCGCCGTCGGAGAGGTCCGCCCAATCGCAAATACCCTGATTGGAAATCGCCCATCGGACGGTCGGGTCCACGAAAACGAGCTGTTTTTCGGTGTAGTAATCCACCCATTCTTTCGGGTAGGTCACATAGCTCAGGGTCGGATTGGCAAAGCGAATGTGCAAACCCAAGGCGAATTTCCAATCGGTGATCCGATTAAGGCGCTGCAAGCGGTCTTCGATTACACGCAGCTGATCCAATCTTCGCCTCCTGACAAGTTCAGTTTATTTTGCGCCGATCCCGATGGCGTATTCTGAGCCGTTTTGCCGAAGCTTACGATTTGTGGATTCGGAATGAAAGAGCGGACGCCGACAAGGCCCAACTGATCTGCCTCGGCGCACTCTTTCAGGTTTTTCTCAGCGGATTTTTCTCTGTCCGCTCAGCCAATCAAAGCAGAAACTTCGCCCTGGCTTCCCGCAGCGCGCGGGCCATTTCGAGATACCCGGCATTGCTGTTATTTCGATGCATCAACTCATAATGGTCCGCCCAGCGCTCAATCTGCGATCGCGGCACCTTGTCCGACCACGCGCCTTTGCGCAGTCGGATCGCCCCGTCATCCAAGTATTCGATTTCGATAGAAGGCTCCGTCATGAAAATCTCCGCCTGTTTGTAATTGGGGCCGGAGGGCTTGCGATCCGGCCCCGGGCGCACAGGAAAGTCTTTTTGAAAAATAAATTCTCTCGAATACCTATTTGCTATCAAAGGAAGACGGCAGCATTCACCTGAGGAATTCCGGACCTTCAGCTTCGATAACGGAGAGTTGATCGAACTTTCTGCATGGCGCCGCCGGTTCCCGGGCCCAAACAACCCAACCGGCTCCGACCGATCGTCGAGCTCGCCAGGCTCTGCTCGGCGTGGTGCGTGCTTTTGGATTTCGCTGAGCGGCAAGGTTCCGTCCGCAGCGCCGCCGAAATGCATACGGGGCAGGCTCCAGCCTGCCCCGTCGCAACTTGGATTTGTGGCGCGATCATTCGGCGACGAGTTCGCCGCTTTCGATCTGCTCGCGCTCGATCGACTCGAAGAGCGCCTTGAAGTTGCCTTCGCCGAACCCATCGTCGCCCTTGCGCTGGATGAATTCGAAGAAAATCGGCCCGATTACCGTCTTCGAGAATATCTGCAACAGAATCTTGGTCTCGCCGCCGCCGAGGACGCCCTCGCCGTCGATCAGGATGCCGTGCTTCTTCATCCGATCGACCGGCTCCTCATGCCCGGTCACGCGGTCATGGCTGAGCTCGTAATAGGTTTCGGGAGGGGCAGGCATGAAGCGGATCCCGCGATCGGCGATCGCGTCGGTCGCCTCGTAGATGTCGCGCGCGCCCACGGCGATGTGCTGGATGCCCTCGCCCTTGTATTTCTTGAGATAGGAGACGATCTGGCCGGTTTCGCCGCGATCCTCGTTGATCGGGATGCGGATGCGCCCGCAGGGCGAGGTCAGCGCCCGGGAATAGAGGCCGGTATATTTTCCCTCGATGTCGAAGAACCGGATCTCGCGGAAATTGAAGAGATCGCCGTAGAAGTTGAACCACTTGTCCATGTTGCCCTTGAAGACATTGTGGGTCAGGTGGTCGAGATAATAGAAGCCCACGCCCTTCGGCTTCGACGTCTTCAGCCAGTCGAATTCCGCGTTATAGGGCGAGGTGTCGTAATATTGGTCGGTGAAATAGATCAGGCTGCCGCCGATTCCCTTGATCGCGGGCCAGTCGACGGTCTTGTCCGTGCCCTCGTAGGGCTCCGCGCCGTTCTTCACCGCGTGATCGAAGGCGTGCTGCGCATCGACGACGCGCCATGCCATCGAGGGGGCGCAGGGCCCGTGCTCTTCCACGAAACGGGCCGCGAAGCTGTCGGGGTCAGCGTTGATGACATAGGTGATGTCGCCCTGCTGCCAAAGCTCGACCGGCTTCGATTTGTGGTTCGCTACATGCTCATAGCCCATCTTCGCGAAGAGGTCGCGCAGTTCCTGCGGATCGGGATGTGCGAATTCGACGAATTCGAACCCGTCCGTGCCAGCGGGATTCTCCTCGGTGATGGTGGATTGCGGGGCGTCGTGGGGGAACGGTCCCATGGGTTTCTCCTCCTGTTTGCGCTAAGAAGAGGGTAGCCTGGGACGAATGCTCGTTCCGCGCGAAGTAGCGCACAGGGGCGCCAATTTTTGCGGAAATATTGCATTCAGGTGGAATTCGGCGCTAAATCTCCGCATGATCGACCATATCGACAAACGTCTGCTCGCGGAACTGCAGCAGAATGCCCAGCTAACCTCGCAGGACTTGAGCGAGCGGCTGAACCTTTCGCCAAGCCAAGTGGGGCGCAGGCGGCAGCGGCTCGAGGCCGAGGGGCTGATCCGCGGCTACGGCGCGCGGCTCGATGCGGCGCGGCTTGGGCTTGCCGTGCAAGCCTTCGTGCAGGTGCAGATGCAGCGACACGGGGCGGAACCGGCGCAGCAATTCTCGCGCCTCGTCTCCTTGCAGCCCGAGATCACCTCCGCTTGGACCCTGACGGGGGAGGCGGATTATCTGCTGCGCGTCTACTGCGCGGATCTGGCAGCGCTGCATCGGCTGATCCACGACGTGCTGCTTGCCCATCCCACCGTCGCCCGGGTGCAGAGCCAGATCGTCATGCACCAGTTCAAGCAGGACGCGCCGCTGCCGATCTGAGCGCAGAGCGCGTCGGGAGCGGCCTAACGAAAGTCATTTCATTGCACATGAAACACTGCCATCCTGCCCCGAGGAGGATTTGCACCGCATGAAGCTCGAGGAATTCTTTCCCTACCGTCTCGCGATCGCCGCCGAGGCCTTCTCGCGCAATCTCCAGGATGTCTATGCGCGCGAATACGGGCTTACGCGAGAGGAATGGAGGCTGATGTCGATCCTCGACGGGGTCGGCCGGATTTCATCGCTCGACATCGCGCGCCGCACCACGCTCGACAAGGTTCAGGTAAGCCGGGCAGCGGCGCGTCTCGAAGCGCGCGGGCTGATCCGGCGCTTCGTGCCCGACAGCGATCGGCGGCTGCGTGAGTATGAATGCACCGAGGCGGGCCGTGCGCTTTATGGCGAGGCCCGGCCCAAGGTGAACGCCCGTGCCCAGACGATGCTCTCCGCCCTGCCCGAGGAAGCGCGCGCCGGGCTCGAAGCCGGGGTGAATGCGCTGATCGACACGCTCGAGCTCGATATCCGTACCGAGCCCGAGCGGGACTAGCCGACCAGCCAGAGAGAGATCACCGGGAAGGCCACGATCAGCGAGATCCGCACGACATCTGCCACCCAGAACCACAGGATGCCACGAAACATCGTGCCCAGCGTCACGTCCGGCAGAACCGAGCGCAGCACGAAGACATTCATGCCAACAGGCGGCGTGATCAGCGAGATCTCCGTCGCGACCACGACGATCACGGCGAACCAGATCAACGCATTGTCGGGATCGGCCAAGAGCCCTGAACCGAAATCGAGCTGGTAGATCACCGGGTAGAAGATCGGCACCGTCAGCAGGATCATCGACAGGCTCTCGAGCACCATGCCCAGCAGCATGTAGATCAGTACGATGATGATAATCACCTCGTAGCCGCCCAGCCCGAGATTGTAGACCAGTTCGGCCAGCGCGTCGGGCAGGCCCGCGAAGGTAACGAAATTGCCGAAGATCTCGGCTCCGATGACGATAGCGAAGATCATCGCGGAGGCGATTGCCGCATCGGTGAGCGCCCGCCAGAGCGCGCCGAGCCTCAGACCGCCGACCGCAGCCGCGATCAAGACGGCCGCAGCGGCGCCCATGCCGGCGGCCTCGATCGGGGTGAAGAACCCGCCATAGATGCCCACCATGATGAAGACAAACAGCCCGAGCGTCGCGAGCACGCCGACGATGTCCTGCCGCTTCATGGCAAGGGGCTCGCGCACTTCCGGGGCGAGTTTCGGGTTCAGCCGCACTGCGACCATGACCGACACGAGATACAGACCTATGCCGAGAACACCGGGAACGATCCCCGCGATGAACAGCTTGCCGATGTCGCTCTCGGTCAGAAGACCGAAGATGATCATGATGACCGAGGGCGGGATCAGAATACCCAGCGTGCCGCCCGCGGCGATGGCGCCGGTGGCGAGCGAGTCGTGATAGCCGAAGCGGCGCATCGAGGGCATCGCGACCTTCGACATCGTGGCCGCGGTCGCGAGCGACGAACCGCAGACCGCGGAGAAGCCGCCGCAGCTGAGGATCGTGGCCATCGCGAGCCCGCCACGCATCCGCCCGAAGACCCGGTCGGCGCCCGTGAAGAGACCGCTGGCGATCCCCGATCCGGCCAGCACATTGCCCATGAAGATGAAGAGCGGCACGACCGAAAGCGAATAGTTCATCCCGGTCTCGAAGACGGCGCTGCCGACCATCGAGCCGGCCGCCTCGGCGCCGCGCATCCATGCGAACCCGGCCCCGCCGACAAGCGCCATCGCGAAGGCGATCGGCACGCGCAGGAAGACCAGCGCCAGAAGTATGGCGAATGCCACGAGAGATATCGTCATTCCGGCCTCCGAAGCACCGCGACAAGGGCGGAGACGGCGAAGCTGAGTACGCCGATCACACCGAAATACCAGAGTTTGATCCCGAGACCCGAGGTCGCGAGCTGCGTGTGGAACTGATCCTGTGTCAGGATCACCAGCCGCCATGCGAAATAGAGCATGACGAGCGCCGCGATCGCGCTCCCGATCCGCCCGAGCATACGCCGCAGCGCCGGCGGCAGGATCGGCATCAGCAGGTCGACCTCGACATGGCCTCCCTTGCCCGTGGTGAGAGGCATCGCGACGAAGACGAGCGCGCCGAGAAGCACCTGGGTGATCTCGTAGGCGCCGGTCAGCGGGTTGTTGAACAGATACCTGCCGACCACGTCGAAACAGGTGACGAGGATCAACCCCGTCACCAGGCCCGCGGCGATTGCCTCGAGAACGAAGCGGCCGCGTGCGATCATACGTCCACGCCCGTCATCTTGCGGAACTCGGCAAGCGCGGCGCGACCGTCATAGTCGCCGCCCAGGCTGTCGGCCCACTGCCCTTCGAGCACGCTGGCCTCTTGCTTGATCGCGTCGAGCACGCCTTGCGGCGCGGTCTCGGCGACCATGCCACCCTCTTTCGCTGCCTTCTTGCCGCGCTCGTCCGCGCCGTTCCACGCCTTGCCGACGCGGGTTGCGAAGGCGAGCCCGGAGAGCTTGTTGATCGCCTCCTGATCGGCCGGGGAAATCGCGTCCCACTTGCCGGAATTCATCACCAGGAACCAGGTGGTGTTGTAGATGCCGCCCGGGATCGTGGTGGTGTATTTCAGGTAATCCGCGAGGTTGAACGAGGCGATCGCGTCATAGGGGAAGGTCACGCCATCGACGACGCCGCGCGAGAGCTTTTCATAGACTTCGCCCGACGGGGTGAAGATCGTCTCGACGCCGAAATGGCTCATCAGATCGGCGATGTAGCCGCCCGGCACACGCATCTTCAGACCCTGCAGGTCTTCGATCTTGTTGATCGGACGCTTGTTGTTGTGGACCATCCCGGGGCCATGGTTGAACAGGCCCAGCAGATGGGTGCCGGCATGTTCCTTCTCGGCGCCGAGCTTCTCGGTATAGACGGTCCAGAAGGCTTCCGACATCGACACGGCGTCATTGCCGAGGAAGCTGAACTGGCCAACGCGCGAATTCTTGAAGCGGTCATCCTGCGTGAAGCTGTGCAGACCGTAGGTGATGTCGGCCACGCCATCGCGCGCCATGTCGAAATGCGCTGGCGGCGAGCCCAGCGGCTTGGCGAGCACGCGGATGCGCACGCGGCCCTCGGTCGCTTTCTCGATGTCCTTCGCCCAGGGCTTGATCGCGTCCACCACGATCGGGTGGCGCGGCGGCAACCAGCTCGACAGGACGAGGTCCACGCCCTCGGCCCGTGCCGGGATCGCAGGCATCGCAAGGGTCGCCCCCACTGCGGCGGCGGAGCCCAGGAAAGCACGTTTCGTCAGTTTATGCGTCATTGTTTCCTCCCAAGAATGACGACGAACGCGGAGCTCCCGCGTTCGGTAAAGGCATCAGCTATCGGCGCGCATCTGCCCGGTTTTCGGGCTGGCATCGGGACGCCCGGCACGCGCGGCGAGCTCGAACGCCTCCTCGAGCACGCGGCGGTCGCCGATATGGTTCATCAGGATCAGGATCAGCCGCGCGTTGAACGCGGCGCTTTCCGCCTCGTTCAGCCCCTCATGGGCGGCGATAAGCCGCTCGTAGAGCGCGTCGTGATCGGCAAGGTTCAGGTCGGTGATCAGGCTCATGCGCTGCCCTCCTCGATTGCAGCCAGTTGCGCGTCGATCTGCTCGGCCCCCGCTTTTTGCCAACGCGCCGCGACGACTTGATCGGGCCGGATCAGGTAGAGCGCCGAGGGCGCATCGCCGAGATAGCGGGCGCGCAGCTCCGGCGTCGGATCGAGCGTCATTCTGCGCAGCCCCGCGACCTCGGGCGCCTCGGCACCGAGGCCCAGAAGCGTGAAGCCGCCCGCAAGCCGGTCGAGCAGCCATTCGTTGCCAAGCGGAGCATCGGGGGCGACCGCGCCGGGACGGGTGCCACTCGGCAAGGCCGCATCATCGGGCGCCTGGTCCAGCGGGTAGCGGCACGGCAGGCTCAAGCGCCCCGAGTTCACCATCGGGCGCGCGAAATTCGCATGCTCAGACAGCGCCAGAACCGCATCGCGGAACCACCGCTCCGCCCCCGGGCGCGGCGACATGAACCGCGTGGTGCGGCTGGAATTGGCAATATTCTCGTCAGAGCCGAAGGTCCGCTCGGCGTCGTAGCGGGCGAGCAGCGCGGGCGTGCTCTCTCCCTTCACGACCCGCGCCAGACGCCAGCCCAACGCGTCCACATCTTGCAGCCCGCCATTGCCGCCACGCGCGCCGAAGGGCGAGACCACATGCGCGCTATCGCCCACGAAGATCACCCGGTCATGGACGAAGTTCTTCAGCCGACGGCACTGGAACGTGTAGATCGAGGTCCAGTCGAGCTTGAAATTCGAATGGCCCACCGCCTTCTCGATCCGCGGGATGATGCGCTCGGGTTTGCGCTCTTCCTCCGGATCGGTGTCCCAGCCCAGTTGCAGATCGATGCGGTAGATATTGTCAGGCTGTTTGTGCAGCAGTGCCGACTGGCCCTCGTGGAAATCCGGCTCGAACCAGAACCAGCGCTCCGACGGGAAATCGGCCTGCATCTCGATATCGGCGATCAGGAAGCGTTCCTCGAACAGAACGCCCTCGAATTCGAGCCCCATCATCTGCCGGATCGGCGAGCGCGCCCCGTCGCAGGCCAGTACATACTCACCTTCGAGCGTATATTCCCCATCCGGCGTCTCGATCGAGACCGTCGCGTGATCCGCCGCCTGCTCGAGCGAGGTGACCTTGTTCTTGAAGCGCAGGTCGACAAGCGGGTTCGCCTGCGCAGCGGCGACGAGATACTCCTCGACGTAATATTGCTGCAGGTTCACGAAGGCGGGCATCTTGTGGCCGTCCTCGGGCAGCAGATCGAAGTTGAACACTTCGCGCGCGCCATGGTGGGTGCGCCCGACCTTCCAGGTCACACCCTTCTGCACGCAGGCATCGCCCACGCCCAGCCGATCGAGTATCTCGAGCGAGCGTTTCGACCAGCAGATCGCGCGGCTGCCCACCGACACAACGTTGTTGTCGTCGAGCACGACCGACGCCACGCCGTAATTCGCAAGCTCCAGCGCGGCGGCGAGACCGATCGGCCCGGCCCCAACGACGATGACCTTGTGACGCGGCTCCGGGGCGCTCAGCCCCTTCGGCGCAACATAGTCGAACGGCTTGTAATCATATGGCATCGGTTCCTCCTCCCCTGCCGGCGCGCCTCAGCCCTGAAGCGCGTCCCACATCTCGCGGTCGCGCTCTGCCGTCCAGACACGCGGGGTGTCGATGCCGCGGGCCTCGTCATAGGCGCGCGCCACGTTGAACGGCAGGCAATGTTCGTAGATCGCGTAATCGGCGAATTTCGGATCACAGGCTTCGCGCACCGCGTCCCATGCCTCTTTCAGGGTGCCGCCGCGGGCAACGACGCGTTCCACCGGCTTGAAGGTGGAGCGGACGAAATCGGCGGTGTTCTCCAGCGCTTCGGTGACCATCTTTTCGCCCACCAGCGCATCGCCACGACCCGGCGCGATCGCGCGCGGCTCGAAGGCTGCGATATTGGCCAGCGTCTCGGGCCAGTCGCCGAAATGACCATCACCGCAATAGCAGGCCGAGTGGTATTCCACGATATCGCCGGTGAACATCACCTCCTGATCGGGCACCCAGATCACTGCATCGCCTGCGGTATGGGCGCGGCCCAGATGCATGATGTCGACGCGGCGATTGCCGAGGTAAACCGTCATCTGGTCGCTGAAGGTCGTGGTCGGCCAGGTCAGACCGGGGATTTCCTCATGGCCCTGGAACAGGCGCGGGAAGCGGCCGAATTCGCTGTCCCAGTCCTCCTGCCCACGTTCTGCGACCTGCGCGCGGGTGGTGTCGGACATGATGACCTCGCGCGCGCCATAGGCGCTGGCGCCCAGCACGCGAACCGCGTGGTAGTGCGTCAGCACGAGGTGGCTGATCGGCTTGTCGGTCACCGAGCGGACGCATTCGATCACCTTGCGCGCAAGACGCGGGGTGGCCTGCGCCTCGACGATCATCACGCTGTCGTCGCCGATGATGACGCCGGTGTTCGGGTCGCCCTCGGCGGTGAAGGCGTAGAGGCCCTCACCCACTTCCGTGAAGCTGATCTTCTTCTCTTCCATGTCGCCTTGCGACGCGAATGCCTTGGCCATCAGATGCCTCCTTATTCCTTAGCCCAGTCGGGCAGAGCGCGCGCAGGGAGCACCTGCCCCGTGCAATCTCCGAACCCGATGCGGTATCCTTTGCCCTGCGCAGCACCGCGCAGGGTCAGCGTGTCGCCATCCTCGATGAAGCTGCGGGTCGTGCCATCGGGAAGCTCCAGCGGCTCCTTGCCCGACCAGCTCAGTTCGAGCAGCGAGCCCCGGCTGTCTTTTTCGGTGCCCGAGATCGTGCCCGAGCCCAACAGATCGCCCGCGCGCATCGGACAGCCCGAGGTCGTGTGATGGGCCAGCTGCTGCGCGGCGGAGTAGTAGAGCATCGAGGTATTGGTGCGCGAAATCACCGCCTCCTCGCCGCCCTCCGGGCGGAGCGCGACTTCCAGCTTGATATCGTAATTCATCGGCCCCGGCTCGCGCAGATAGGGCAGCAATTCGCGCTCACGCTCGGGCGTGTTGACGCGGAACGGCTCCAGCGCCGCTTTCGTCACGATCCACGGGCTGATCGTGGTCGCGGTCGCCTTGGCCTGGAACGGACCGAGCGGCACGTATTCCCAAGCCTGGATGTCGCGCGCCGACCAGTCATTGAGCAGCACGTAGCCGAAGATCATCTCATCGGCCTGACTGACCGAGATCATACCCTCGGAGGGCTGGCCGACGATGGCGCCGAATTCCAGTTCGATGTCGAAACGCGCCGAAGGGGCGAAACGCGGCAGCTCCTCGTTCGGGCCTTTGACCTGCCCGTTGGGACGGATGACCGGCGTGCCGGAAACGACCACCGACGAGGCGCGGCCGTTATAGCCGATCGGGATCGACAGCCAGTTCGCGGGCAGCGCGTTTTCGGGGCCACGGAAGATCGTGCCGACATTGGTCGCGTGGTTCTTGCCGGCGTAGAAATCGGTGTATTCGGTCACGCGGAACGGCATCAGCATTTTCGCCCCGGCTTGCGACACCAGATGCGGCTCGACCGCGGACTTGTGCCCTTCGTCGGAGAGAAGCTCGGTCAGACGCGCGCGCAGCTTGGCCCAGATCTCCGGGCCCGCCTCCATGATGCGGTTCCACGCGGGCTCGGCGAACAGATCTGCCGGAAGCCCGTGATCCACCTTGGCGACGTCGAGGATCATATCCCCGATGGCGACGCCCATCCGCGCCCCATTGCCGTCGTCGAAGACGCCGTAGGGCAGGTTCTGGATCGGAAAGTCGGTGTCGCCCTGAGCGGACGCCACCCAGCTGGTCTGGTCGGTCATTTGGTCCCCGGTTTTCCGTCGAATTTCTTCTCGATGCTGTCCCAGCAATCGATGTAATCGTCCTGCAACGGCGCCTCCTTGGCGGCGAATTCGGTGAGGTGCTGCGGGAAGCGCGTCTCGAACATGAACTGCATCGTGTTGCCTTGGAACGCGGGCTCCATCGGTTCGTTAGAGGCATGTTCGAAGGCGTTACGGTCAGGGCCGTGCGGCAGCATCATGTTGTGCAGGCTGGTCCCGCCCGGCATGAAGCCCTGCGGCTTGGCGTCGTAGATGCCGTAGATGTTGCCCATCAGTTCGGACATGATGTTCTTGTGATACCACGGCGGGCGGAACGTATGCTCGGCCACCATCCAGCGCTCGCGGAACAGCACGAAATCGATATTCGCGGTGCCTTCCTGACCCGAAGGCGCGGTGAGCACGGTGAAGATCGACGGATCGGGGTGATCGAACAGGATCGCGCCGACCGGGCTGTAGGTGCGCAGATCGTATTTGTAGGCGCAATAATTGCCGTGCCATGCCACCACGTCGAGCGGGCTGTGGTCGATGAACGTCTCGTGGAACTGGCCGCACCACTTGATGACGACCCGGCTTTTCGCGTCGCGATCCTCGAAAGCCGCGACGGGGCATTTGAAGTCGCGCGGATTGGCGAGGCAGTTCGCACCGATCGGGCCACGGCCCGGAAGATCGAACTTCTGGCCGTAATTTTCGCAGACGAAGCCCCGCGCCGGCCCTTCGAGCACTTCGACCCGATAGACCAGACCGCGCGGCAGGATGGCGATCTCCTTGGGCTCGAGATCGATAATCCCGAGCTCCGTGCAGAAGCGCAGACGCCCCTCTTGCGGCACGACGAGCAACTCGCTGTCGGCCGAGAAGAAATACTCGTCCTCCATCGACTGCGTCACGAGATAGATATGGCTCGCCATGCCGACCTGCGTGTTCACGTCGCCCGCCGTGGTCATCGTGCGCATGCCGGTGACCCAGGTCAGCGGCTCATCGGAATGGGGCACCGGGTTCCAACGATACTGGCCGAGCGAGATCACGTCAGGATCGACATTCGGCGCGGATTTCCAATAGGGCACGTCGATCTTGGTGAAGCGACCGACATGCTTGACCGAGGGCCGGATCCGATAGCACCAGGTCCGCTCGTTCTGGCCGCGCGGCGCGGTGAAGGCGGTGCCGGAAAGCTGCTCGGCATAAAGGCCGTATTCGCATTTCTGCGGGCTGTTCTGGCCCTGCGGCAGCGCACCCGGCAGCGCCTCGGTTTCGAAATCATTGCCGAAACCCGGCATGTAGCCTTCATGCGGCCCCGACGTGCCGGTTGCCCGCACCATGCCGCTCGGCAGAGCTTGCTCGGTCATGAGATCCTCCACTCCCTGTTCGCCGGCCTCTTGCAAAAATGCCGGCGTCGAACTCCGCCCAAGTTTCGTTTCATTCGCAACGAAGTCAAGGATTTTATTGCATTCGCAACGAAGAGCGAGGGAGACTTGGTAAAAAATCAATTATTTACTGATGGTTACACATCCAGATTTCCGGACGGCGCACGATTTTCGTTGCAATCGCAACGTATTTCGTGCTCATTCGTTGCAGTCGCAACAACTTGAAGCCGCATCGAATCCCATGACCGTTGAACAAAAAGTTCGTGAAACCGCTGATGAAGAGATCCCCCTCCCGGGGTTCGATCTCGAGCGTTTCCTGCCCTATTTGGTCGCGGAGCTCTCGGTGAAGCTGAGCCAGGAACTGGCGGCGGGCTATCGCGACGCCGGGCTGACGATGCCGCAATGGCGGGTGATGGTGCATCTTTCCCATGCGGGCCGGGTCTCGGTGCGCGATATAGAACGACGCACCTCGCTGGAGCGCCCAAAGGTCAGCCGCGCGGCGAGCCACCTCGAGGCGAAAGGTCTGGTCGAGAAACGGGCCGACGACGTGGACGCCCGGCTAGTCGCGCTGAGTCTGACCCGCGAGGGGCGACGTCTCATGGCGGAGCTGTTGCCGCGCGCGATCGCCTATCAGCGGCAGCTGGAGGCGGTGCTCGGATCCGATCTCGCCGGCTTGCAGCGCGCAATGGACAAACTGCTGGGGACGCCGATCGAATGACACGACTTCATGATTACTGGCGGTCTTCGGCAAGCTACCGTGTCCGTATCGCCCTCGCACTCGCCGGGATTGAATGGCAGGCCGCTCCGGTCGATCTGACGACCGGCGCACAGCGCGATCCCGACTATCTCGCCGTCAATCCGCAGGGGCTCGTGCCGACGCTTGAGATCGATGGCGACCGGTTTACCCAATCCCTTGCGATCGTCGAATATCTCAACGAGACCCGCGCGCTCGGCCTGCTGCCCGAAGCTCCGGCCGACCGCGCCCATGTCCGCGCCCTTGCCCAGGCTATCGCGGTCGATATCCATCCTGTCTGCAATCTGCGCGTCGCGAAACACGCCGTCGCGGCCTCGAACGGTGCGATCACGATGGAAAGCTGGATGCAGACTTTCATCGCCCCCGGCCTCGCCGCGGTCGAGGAAATGATATCGGGCGAGCGATTCTGCTGGCGCGACCAGCTGACGCTCGCGGATCTGTGCCTCGTGCCACAGATCTACAATGCGCGGCGCTGGGGGATCGACCTTGCGCCGATGCCGAATATCTCGCGGATCGCCGCGCATCTCGAGACACTTCCGGCCTTCGCCGCCGCGCGACCGGCGCCCCCCACGGGCTGATGCTTCGGGAGAGGCGGTGTCCGGTTTCAGCGCCTACGTGACGGACGAGGAAATCGAGACGCAGCACAAGATGACGCGAAGCTGCGTCGGCGATGATCTGTGACCCGATCCCGAGACTTCCAGGGCCCGTGGATCGAGCTTCTCAGCTTTGTTCAGAGTGACGGACTGCCCCCCCTTGGAGATCACGCCCGTTCCCCCAAAACCGCGATCTCACGCCAAAATTCGGGCTTGAAGAGCACCAATACCGTGAGAATTTCCAGACGTCCGAGATACATCCCGAAGGTCAAAATTATCTTCACGGGATCGCTGAGGGAGGAGAAATTCCCAGCCGGACCGATGATTGGTCCGACCCCTGGTCCGACATTTGCCAAAGCCGTCAAAGCTCCGCTGGTCGCCGTCGCAAAGTCGAGACCGAAAAAGCCCAGAAGCGTGGTGAGCCCTAGGAACGTCGCCATATAGATAACGAAAAAGGCGATAACGCCCGCGAGGACGTCATTCTCGATCACGCGCCCTTCGTATTTTATGGAAACAACCCGACGCGGTAATCTAATCACTTTCATCTGTGCGCGCGCCGCCTTGGAAAATACGATCCAACGCATCGCCTTGGCGCCACCCGCGGTCGACCCGGTGCAGCCCCCTACTGCAGAGAGAATGAAAAAGGCAACAACCGCGAACGGCCCCCAGACAGTGTAGTCGGTCGTGGCGTAGCCTGTGGTCGTCACGACAGAGACGACGTTGAAGGCGACCATGCGAAGAGCGGTCAGCGGCGGCGTTCCACTTGTCCAGACGAGCCAAACCGTCAGCCCGATGATGACGACCCCCAAGGTGAGCAGCATGGCTTCGACCTGCTCGCTTCGAACCGTCCGCCGATAGATGCCGCGGATATACCATGCGAACGGAAAGGCCCCAAGCAGCATGAAGAGCGTCGCCGTCCATTGCAGGAATGGGCTGTCGAAATGGCCGAAGGACGCGTCATAGCCCGAATATCCACCGGTCGACAACGTGGTCATGGCGTGGGTCACCGCGTCGAAGAAGTTCATGCCACCAGCAAGGTAGGCAAGCGTACAAAGCCCGATGAGGGCTACATAAATCTGCAGCGTCACCGAGGCGAACTTCGCAGTGTTGCTCAGTTCTTTGTCCCCTTTGTCCGAGCTCTCGGTGCGGAAGAGCTGCATGCCGCCGACCTTCAGGATCGGCAACAAGGCGATGCCGGTGACGATGAACCCGACGCCACCGACAGCCTGAAGCAGCGCTCGCCACATGATGATGCCGCGCGGTGTGGTATCGAGACCGCTCATCACCGTAGAGCCCGTCGTCGTAATCCCCGACATCGCCTCGAACAGAGCATCCACGGGAGTGAGCGACCACATTGCGAGCGGAACGGCGCCGGCAATTGCGGCGGTAAGCCAAACCGACGACGTGAGCAGGAAAGCGTGAAGCCGCCCCAAACCGAGAAAGGACGAGCGGGAGGCGACGCTGATCGTCGCACCCAAAGCGCCCACCAGTGCGCCGGAGAGCGCAAAAACCTTGGCTGTATCCGAAAAAAGAAGCGCATCGATGCCCATCAAGGCGGCGAAGAAAACCAGTGTAAGACCGTTGATGAAAGATACGAAATTCATGATTGGTCCTAGCCGAGATACACCGTTCCGGCCGGATAGCCGATCCGTCGGGGCCGCCGTGTGGCAAGCAGGAAACCGAGGGTGAGAGGACCTACGCGGCCCACGAACATCACCGCCATGATGATAGCGCGTCCGGCGCCATCAAAATCGCCAGTGATGCCGCGCGACAAGCCGACGGTGCCGAAGGCAGAGGTGGTCTCGAAGGCAAGATCGAGAAAATCGCCTTCATGGCAGAGCAGCAGTGCGAAGAGCGCGCAAAGGATCAGCAGAACGCTGATGATCGCGAGGGCGAGAACTTTCATGACCTGATCGAGACCGAGCTCGCGCCCGAAGACCTGGATACTGGAACGCTGCCTGAAGAAGGCGACCGTGGCGAGCAGCAGGACGATGAAGGTCGTGACTTTTATGCCGCCGCCGGTCGACGTGCTTCCCGCGCCGATGACCATCAGCGTCATGAACATGAGCGAAGTGCCGTCTGTGAGATTGCCGATCTCGACAGTGTTGAAGCCCGCCGTTCTCGTTGTGGCTCCCTGGAACCAACTGGCCCAGAGCCGATCGGACCACGAGAGGCTCCCCAGCGTGCCCGGATTTGTCCATTCCATAATCCCGAATGCCAGTGCGGACCAAATGAGCAACGCTATCGTGCCGACAAGCATCAGCTTGGTGTGCAACGAAAAGCGATGCCAACGTCTTACCCGCCAGATATCGGAGGCGACCGTGAAGCCGAGGCCGCCAAGTATGTAGAGCGCTGGAATGGTAAGATTGATGATCGGGTCTCCAACCCATTTGCTCAAACTGTCCGGGAAAAGCGCGAATCCAGCGTTGTTAAAAGCGGAGACCGAGTGGAAGAGCGCTTGCCAGAGACCCTCGCCCCACCCTGCCTCAGGCACGAAAACCGATGCGAGGAGCGCGGCGCCAACGAATTCGCAAATGAAAACGACCTTGAGGATCATCCGGGTCAGTGCCAGCAAATCCGTCGCGGACGTCTGATTCAGATCCTCTCTCAGATAGAGCCGATGGGTGAACCCCACTGGCAGCCCGAACATCGACAGGATCAGCACGGCAAAAGTCATCAGCCCGAGACCGCCGAGCTGGATCAGCAGCATCACCACGGCCTG
Source organism: Thioclava sp. JM3 (assembly GCF_002213185.1). Taxonomy (NCBI): domain Bacteria; kingdom Pseudomonadati; phylum Pseudomonadota; class Alphaproteobacteria; order Rhodobacterales; family Paracoccaceae; genus Thioclava; species Thioclava sp. JM3. The sequence continues at coordinate 33,349 of NZ_NBOB01000002.1, read as the reverse complement.
ACCAAACAGAGTGAAGGCGCTTCCAGTATCGACAACCGCCAGACCGGTCACGGTTACCGCGGACGTGGCAGTGAAGGCCGCATCAGACCACGTGATCGGGGTGGTCGTCGCAAAGGGCAGCTTCAGCGCAGCGCAGCCAAGCACGATGAGTCCAGCATAAATGAGGATCAGGACAAGAGGTGGTGCGAGATGCGGAGCCTGACGCTTGGAATAAATGCGCGCCATCGGTCATTTACCGTCACGCAAGTCGTCTCCGAAATGCCGCAGATCGGACCGCTTGCCGAGCAGCAGAAGCTTGTCACCTTCACGCAGCGTGAGCTCGTCACTATCGCAAGACAGATACTGGTTCTCGCGCATGGCACCGAGGGCCCTGAGGTTGTATTTCTCGAGAATTGCGGCGCTGCCGACGACTTTGCCATCGAGCTTCGCCGGAACGTTCAGGTCGACCACGTGATAACCGTTCCCGAGGCTCACATAGTCCCGCACCAAGGGATTGTGGAGCATCTGCGCGATGTGCTGACCGACTTCCTGCTCTGGCAGGATTACACGATCCGCACCCAACTTGGTAAGAATGCGGTGATGCGTGCGATTGAGTGCCTTGACCCAGATCGTCTCGACACCGAGCATTTTGACGTTCATCGTGCAAAGCACATTGGCCTCGAGGTCTTCACCAATCGCAACGACAGCGACGTCGTAATTGCCGACTCCCGCCTCACGCAACGCCGCCTCGTCCTTGCCATCGGCGATTATGGCCTCTGTCAGGGTTTCTGCGAGCCTCGTAACATTTCGCCCTTCGATGTCGATCCCCAGGACAGGGTTGCCGAAGCGGGCGAGTTCGCTCGCCACAGTGCTTCCAAACGTCCCAAGGCCGATTACGGCGAAGCTACGGGTTTTCAACGGTTCTGCCTTTCGGCTGTTGCGGATAACGGCAGCAAAACGCCATACCACCCCCGAATGCAAGCCTTCGGGCAAGACCATCTCCCCCTGATGGAAGCCACTTCCGTGAGATAATGGCGAGCCACTTGACGAACGTGATGCGCCAGCAAGGAGGAGATAGCCGTCTCCCAATTCTTGGCGCACTTGCTGGTATGACACGCTCTATCCGCCGCAACGCGACAGATTGGCATTACGACGGAGAACGACGCCGCCGCCTCAGGAGCGCGCACGAAACTCCTTTTCGTCAGGCCCGTCCTGCACCCTTTCGCGATGGAAGACATAGATTCCGGATGCCAGGATGATCCCGGTGCCGAGGAACGTGAGCCCGTCGGGAATGTCGCCGAAGACCAGAAACCCGAGGACTGTCGCACCAACGATCTCGAGATACTGGAACGGGGCCAGTAGGCTCGCCTCGACGCGAGAGAACGCAAAAGTGATCATCAGGAACGTCACTGTCGACAGCGCCCCGGCGGCGAGCACCGCATAGCCCGTCCAACCGGGCAAGAGAGGCAGGTCCGGAGCGAGCCCGCTGAGATGGCGGAGTATCTCGATAAACAGCAGGAGGCCCGCGGCGCAGAGCGAGGCGCCCAATTGGAAGCTCAGGGGGGATTGCCCGCCACGCGCCTTGCGCAGGACGATCATGTTGAGCGCATAGCACAGGGCGGCCAGCAGCGGCAGCAACGCGACCGGACCGAACACGGCAAAGTTCGGCCGGATCACGATCAGCGCGCCGACGAGCCCGACCCCGACGGCAGCGAAGCGACGCGGGCCCGGAACCTCCCCAAGGAACGGCCCGGCAAGCAAGGTGAGAAGCAGCGGCTCGACGAAGAAGATCGCGATCGCCGTGGCGATGGGCATGACCTCGAAAGCGGTGATGAGCGAATAGAGCACGGTCACGATCAGCCCGGCCGAGATGAGGGACGCCCCCGAGAGGATCGGACCCGCGAGGTGACGACGCATGACCCACGCAACCGGCAGGAAGAACGCGGCCTGTGCCAATGAGCGCAGCAAGGTGACCTCGAAAGGCGCAATGACCGTGGTGAGCGATTTCGAGATCGCGTCCCCCACCGGCAGGAGCGCCATTGCGAGCGCCATAGACGCCATTCCGATACGCTTTTGCTCGAAGGTGGCGGTGCTGGGAGTTGCGGATAATGCCATGATGCCTCCTCGGCGCCGTCCGAGGTATCGGTAGGCGCGCGCGACAGGTCCGGGCGTTCAGGACAAAAACGGGATCGGGGCGAGACGCCATCTCGCCCTTCGATCGTTGGTATTGCCGGGGCCTCGCCCGGTCAACCTTTTCCGGCGCGCCAACCACGCCGACCCGCGATCCGCCAAGACAAAATCGACGAAAGCTTCCCGGCTTTTTTCACGTAACATCTGCCCGTCCAGGGGGCGGACTCTCATCAGCATGTCCGAGTTGCTCGTTAGCCCGGGCCGTCACCCGAATAAAATTAGTCCACAGGTTCGTCGCGAGAGATCACCGAGGCCGTTCTCTCGCATAGAAGCGTTCCGCAGGGCAGCCGTCCTTGGCAACCCTCTCCAAACCAAGAAAGACCGAGAGCCTTACGGCGACGAGCGAAAAACGCCCTGAGAACTTCGGTTTCGCCACTACACCACGAAACCATAACTTTAGCTTATGCCTATAATTATAATTTACAAATTTTTATTTATCACAACGCCTGCTATCACCATCATCTAAGATGTGAATTCACGTGCCCGGGCTCCATTCGAGTAAGCTGCGGCACGTCAGACCTCGACCGGTCTGTTCGATCAACCCCGTGCTCAGCAGGAGGAAGCACAGATGGACGGAAACGAAGTGAACACCGGCGGCAAGTGCCCGGTGATGCATGGCGGAAATACCGAGCTTGGCTCGAACGTGATGAATTGGTGGCCGCAGGCGCTCAACCTCGACATCCTGCACCAGCATGACACCAAGACGGACCCGCTTGGGCGCAGCTTCGACTATGCCGAAGAGGTCGAGAAGCTCGACTATGAGGCGCTGAAAGCCGATCTGCATGCGCTGCTGACCGAAAGCCAGGAGTGGTGGCCGGCTGACTGGGGCCATTACGGCGGGCTGATGATCCGTCTCGCCTGGCACTCGGCGGGCTCCTATCGTCTCGCCGATGGCCGCGGCGGCGCGGGCACCGGCAATATCCGCTTCGCACCGCTCAACTCCTGGCCCGACAATGCGAGCCTCGACAAGGCCCGTCGCCTGCTCTGGCCGCTCAAGAAGAAATACGGCAACCGGCTCAGCTGGGCGGACCTGATCATCCTCGCTGGCACCGTCGCTTATGAAAGCATGGGGCTCAAGACTTTCGGCTTCGGCTTTGGTCGCGAGGACATCTGGCATCCCGAGAAGGACACCTACTGGGGCGCCGAGAAGGAATGGCTCGCGCCGTCGGACGAACGCTACGCCAATGTCGACAAGCCCGACACGATGGAAAACCCGCTCGCCGCCGTGCAAATGGGCCTGATCTACGTGAATCCCGAGGGCGTCAACGGCCAGCCCGACCCGATGAAGACCGCGGCGCAAGTCCGTGAGACCTTCGCGCGCATGGCGATGAATGACGAGGAAACCGCCGCGCTGACGGCGGGCGGCCACACCGTCGGCAAATGCCACGGCAATGGTGACGCGTCGGCCCTCGGCGCGGAGCCGGAGGCGGCCGATGTCGATCAGCAGGGCCTCGGCTGGTTCAACCCGAACCTCAAAGGGCAAGCGAGCAACGCGATCACCGGCGGGCCGGAAGGCGCGTGGACGACGAACCCGCTCGAATTCGACATGGGCTATTTCGAGATGCTCTTCGGTCACGAATGGGAAGTCACCCAGAGCCCCGCTGGTGCGAAACAGTGGAAGCCGGTGGACATCGCCGAAGAAGACATGCCGCGGGATCCGTCGGACCCGACCAAGCGCCGGATGCCGATGATGACCGACGCCGACATGGCGATGAAGGTCGACCCGATCTACAACGAGATCTGCCAGAAATTCATGGCCGACCCCGAGTATTTCAAGGACACCTTCGCCCGCGCCTGGTTCAAGCTGACCCACCGCGACATGGGCCCGAAGGTTCGCTACAAGGGTCCGTGGGTGCCGTCGGAAGATCTGGTCTGGCAGGACCCGGTCCCCGCCGGTTCGACCGATTGGGACGTCGAGGCTGTGAAGGAGAAGATCGCGGCGTCGGATCTGTCTGTGGCCGAACTGGTCTCGACCGCATGGGACAGCGCACGCACCTATCGCGGCTCGGACATGAGGGGCGGCGCCAATGGCGCGCGCATCCGTCTGGCTCCGCAGAAAGACTGGGAAGGCAACGAGCCTGCGCGTCTGCAGAAGGTGCTCTCGGTGCTCGAACCGATCGCGGCGGAAGCAGGTGCCTCGGTGGCGGACGTGATCGTGCTCGCGGGCAATGTCGGCGTCGAGAAGGCGATCAAGGCGGCTGGTCACGACATCGCGGTGCCCTTCGCACCGGGTCGCGGCGACGCGACCGACGAGATGACCGATGCCGACAGCTTCGACGTGCTCGAACCGCTCGCCGACGGCTTCCGCAACTGGCTCAAGCAGGACTACGTCGTCTCGCCCGAGGAGATGCTTCTGGATCGTGCCCAGCTGATGGGGCTGACCGCGCCTGAAATGACCGTCCTGATCGGCGGCATGCGGGCGATCGGCGCCAACCATGGCGGCACCAAGCACGGTGTCTTCACCGACCGCGAAGGCCAGCTGACGACCGACTTCTTCGTCAACCTGACCGATATGGGCTATAGCTGGCATCCGGTGGGCGACGGGTCCTACGAGATCCGCGACCGCAAGACCGGCGCGGTGAAATGGACCGCGAGCCGCGTCGATCTGGTCTTCGGCTCGAACGCGATCCTGCGCGCCTATGCCGAGGTCTACGCTCAGGACGACGCGAGCGAAAAGTTCGTGGAAGACTTCGTAGCCGCCTGGACGAAGGTGATGAACGCCGATCGCTTCGATCTCGCCTGATCGTCTGGCTTGAAAAAGTCGCGCCCCTCGCAGCACTGCCTGCGGGGGGCGTTTTTGTTTGGACGATCAGCGAGACTCCGGTCCCAGCTCAGACCGACGCCGGGGGCGACCAGCCCCGGGCAGCGCCCGACCTCGGGAGGGCGCTTCTGCAGCGGCACCGCGCGCTCAACAGTTGGTCGGATGTGGCCCAATAAAGCGCAGACCACCCATCTAGTGCTAGCGCCCACCCGAGGTCGGGCGCCGCCCTCATCACAAATTCGCTCGCGCTGCCCGGGCCGCTCACGCGGCTGATCCGGGCGGGGCACCGTTGCGCCTTACAGCGCCGCCGTCGTCACATAGCGCAGGGCGCGGGCCACCTGTTCGGGCGTGCGCGCGACCGCATTGGCCGCAGCATCGACCTCCTTGAGCGCATGGTCATGCTCGGGTGGCTGAAGCACGATGATCGGTTTGCCGAGCGCCGCCGCATAGCCCGCGTCGAAAGCCGCATTCCACTGCTTGTATTTCTCGCCGAAACAGACGACGAGCACGTCGCAGCGCTCTATCCCGGTGCGAATCCGGATCGCGTTGAGCGACGCGCCCTTGCGGTCATGCCAGAACTTGTCCTCTTCGGCGCCGAAGATCTCGACCCCGCAATCATCCGAAGCGCCGTGATCGGTGACAGGCCCCGACCAGTCGATATCCAACCCCTTGCAGGCCGACTTCACCGCTTCGCGCCAATCGGTATGAATTTCGCCCGCCAGATAGACATTCAGTTTCATCGCATCCTCTTTTCGCTGCCGCGTGGGCCCTGCTTCGAGCCGCTTCGCATTCGGCCGGAATCTTCGGGGATCGGGACCAGCTTGGCAACCTACGCGGTTTTTCGGATTCGCATTGGGGAGGCAGGATATCGGAGCTTTCGGGCTGTTAGACTAACCGGTCCGGCGCGTCTGTTTGGATGCGCCATTTGCATTATTCTCTGCAGATATCTACGCCATCAAATAGACCAGCCGAGATTGGACCGCGGTAATGACAGCTTTGCTTATCCTCGTGATCATTGCCACAGGCTGCATTGGATATCTCCTCTGGTTCAAGCGACAGAAGCGCGCCCATCTACTGAATACCGCGCTTCCGGAGCCTCAGCGTGTCATCGTGCAGCAGCAGGTCCCTTTGATCCGGAAACTACCGCCCGACCTGCGAGATCGCCTCGAAGGCAAGATCAGTCTGTTGTTGGACCAAGTCGACTTCATCGGCTGCGATGGCTTGGACGTGACCGATGAAATGCGGCTTTCCATCGCCGCCCAGGCCTGTCTGCTCATCGTCAATTCACCGAGCTGGTATGACCACCTTCGCACTATTCTGATCTATCCCGGAGCCTTCAAGTCCCGGCAGGCTCAGCGCAACGGTTATGTTTTGACGGAACGCGAGACGATCCGAACCGGGGAGAGCTGGGCGCGCGGTCCGGTCGTTCTGTCTTGGACGCACGCCCAGAGGGGGGCCTTCAACGATCACGATGGCCATAACGTCGTGTTTCATGAATTTGCCCACCAGCTCGACGATCTTTCGGGACGCACTGATGGAATTCCGGCGCTCGAAAAAGACCAAAGCTTTTCTGGCTGGGTGACGGTATTCGCAGAGGCATACAAGCACCATGTTCAGCAAGTGAGCCATGGGCGCCGGACCGTGATCGACACTTATGGCGCCGAGGGACCGGAAGAGTTTTTCGCCGTTCTGGTCGAGGCATTCTTCGAGCGACCGGTGGAGCTCAAACACGCCGAACCCGCGCTCTACGACCAGCTGACGACATACTTTCATCTTGACCCCACGACCTGGGCCTGATGGCCCGGCGCACATTTATGAAACGCCCCCACCAATCCCGTAGGTTGGAAGGGGCTTGTGGCGATGGCTTTGGGGTCATGCTGCCGCGAGCGCTTTTTTCGGGTCGAAGAAGGGTCGCTCAACCACGGTGGCGAGGGTCGGACCGGATGGCAGAACCACTTCGACCTTCGTGCCGATCTGCGCGTGGCTCACACCGACCATCGCCAGCGCGATATTGCGCTCCAACCGGGGCGAGTAGATGGCGGACGTCACCTTGCCGATCTCCTCGCCATTCTGGTTGATCTGCCAGAAGGTCGTGTTCGGCCCCGCCAGAGGCTCCGCGTCGATGACAAGGCCCACTTGCATCCGCGTCACACCCTCGTCGCGGATGGCTCGCAACGCTGCCTTGCCGATGAATTCGGCCTCCATATCGAGATTCACAAGTCGGTCGAGACCGAGCTCGTAAGGATTGGTGTTGATGTCAGCATCAGCATGGTAGGAGAGCATGCCTCCCTCGATGCGCCGAATGGACGAGGTGTGACCCGGCTTCAGCCCGAACTTCACGCCCGTCGCCATGATCCGTTCCCAAAGAGCATCCCCCTTGGAACCGTCGCGGAGATAAAGCTCATAGCCCAGCTCGCTAGACCATCCGGTCCGGGAGACCACCAACGGGATTCCATCGAGCTCCAGCTCACGCAGCCAGTAGTATTTGAGGCTCAGGATTTCGTCGCCGAAGAGCGCCTGCATGATCTGGCCGGACTTCGGTCCCTGAAGCTGCAGCGGCGACACGTCGGGTTCGCAGATCTGCACGTCGAGGCCGGAATGCACGGCGACGCCCTGCGCCCAGAGCAGGATGTCGCTATCGGCAAGCGAGATCCAGAAGTGGTTTTCGGCCAGCCGCAACAAGATCGGGTCGTTCAGGATACCGCCCTGTGCATTGGTAATCAGGATGTATTTGCACTGGCCGACAGCCATCTTGGACAGGTCGCGCGGCGTGAGCATCTGAACGAAGCGCGCCGCATCGGCACCCGTGATCTCGACCTGACGCTCGACGGCCACGTCGCATAGGATGGCATCGTTGACCAGGTTCCAGAAGTTCTGCTCGGGGTCGCCGAAGTCGCGCGGGATATACATATGATTGTAGACGGAAAACCCCGTCGCGCCCCACCGGACGGTGGCATCGAAATAGGGGGATTTGCGGATCTGGGTGCCGAAGCCGAACTCGTCTGCCTTCATCGTTTTGCGCCTTTGCTGAAGCCCGATCTGTCGATCCGGGATGCGGTGGTAGATGACTCGGATTTAAGCGACGAAATCGGCGCGCAGCGGTCCAAATGACGGGCGTTTTCAGGACCGTTCGGACTGAAATCGCAGCCCGTTTCAGGCCGTTCGGTCGGCCGGAACCGGCCCCGCCATTTTTGCTATGTTCGGGTGGGACGCTTTGACCACGCGAGTGGCGATGTAGGTCATGTAACGATCGACTCCGAGTTCGGCATCCATCATGTCCTGCATCAGCACCTGGAATGCCGTGAGGCTCCTGCAAACAGCTTTCATCACGTAGTCCATTCCGCCGCCCGTCGCGATGCATTCGGTAATCTCGTCGTGGCGATACAACCACGCTTCGAACCTTTCGAAATCGGCCTTGCGATGATGGGTCAGGGAGACCGTAACGACCACTTGCGTAAAGTCGGCGACCCGCTCAAGCGCGATATCGGCGTGATAGCCCCTGATATACCCCGCCGCCTTCAGCCGATCGAGCCGTGCCCAGCAAGGCGTCGCCGAGATGTTCACGATTTCGGACAGGCGCGTCTTGCTCAACTGCCCATGGCGCTGAACGGCACTCAGGATACGGATATCGGTGGCGTCGAGGCCCAGCTTCTTCACCGTGTCGTCACTTTCCTTCTCGGGGGTCGAAAGGGAAATTCGGCATCCGTCTCCCTCGGCAAAAAATTTCTAGAAGATCTTGGCCAATTGTCAGTCCAGTTTGCGACCCGAACTTTACCAAGGACGACGTCTTTCGGGTCGGTTGATGTCCTGTAGCAGGCCCCGAGGAGCTGCGCCGCAGTGGTTGGTGCCTTTGTAAAGTTCTGGTATGGCCGTTCGGGCATTCCTCACGCCGCCATGAAAACCTATGATCGCATACAGTTGGACGCGTTTTCCCCACCAATATGCATGAAGGTTTTTCGATGGCCATCAAACCGATGTTGCACCCACGCAATCAACACCGGGAGGGGTATGACTTCGAACGGCTGATCGCGCAGTCACCCGGACTGGAGGCCTTCACGACAAGAAATCCCCGCGGCCGGATGACGATCGATTTTTCGGACGTGGACGCGGTCCGCATGCTCAACCAGGCGCTTTTGCTAACGCATTACGATATTGAGTTCTGGGAGATCCCCGCCACTTACCTCTGCCCCCCGATCCCCGGGCGGGTCGATTACATCCATTACCTGGCGGATCTTCTTGCTGAGAGTAATGGCCGAAAGATCCCGCACGGGCCTGACATCAAGGCTCTGGACATAGGGACAGGTGCCAGCATCGTATATCCGCTGATTGGTCAACATGAATATGGCTGGGATTTCACCGGGGTCGACATCGATCCTGTCTCAATCAAATCGGCGCACCAGATCTGCAAGCGAAACGGCCTGAACATAAGGCTCAGGCGCCAGAACGATTCGGAAGATATCTTCAAAGGGGTCATAGAGCCCGATGACATCTTCCACGTCACCCTGTGCAATCCGCCGTTTCACGCGTCACTTGAACAGGCAGACAAGGGCAGCCGGCGGAAGTGGCGGAACCTTGGCAAAGGGCACTCGAAAAAACTCAATTTCGGTGGCCAGAACGCAGAACTTTGGTGCCCCGGTGGCGAGATCGGCTTCATCGCCAGAATGATCGAGCAGAGCATCGATTTCGCCGATCAATGCCTATGGTTTACCTCCCTGGTCTCCAAGAAAGATAACCTGCGGCCACTCTCCAGACTGCTGAGGAATGCGAAGGTTGCCGAATTCAAGGTCGTCGAAATGGGACAGGGGCAGAAGATAAGCCGGTTTGTTGCCTGGACCTATTACCCTGAATCGCAGAGAACCCTGTAAGTGGACCGGGTTCGTCAATAGGGATTGTCTGTATCTTCCGGTCTTCCGTGCGCTCGCCGAGCACTGTGAGAGGCCGCGGCATGTCCGTCTTCTTGATAATGGCTCCCGATCGCGGCGCGGGTCGCGCCTTGCACTGACTTGTGACTGGCGCAGACAATTGCCGTCAGATCAACGACCTGTTTGAGGTCACCTAACGGAAATGAGGCACGACGAGCTGTTCGCCAGTTTAATTGGACCAAGCATCTTAAATGGACTAAGCATCCGCGCCCTGCGACAAAGCCCGCCCTCGCAGCTCATCGGAAAAAAGGAAGCCGAAGGGGCGCGGCTTGGACACGCTTTCGCGAGATTTCTTTCCCGTCCTCGTCGCCGCTACACCTTCCTCTAACGCGCCTAGCCGCAGGACAGGCTCCGTGCCGAGCGCCTTGGAAAGTCGCTTCGATAACGCGCAGCTCGGCGATCCGACCTCGTTTAGCAGTGGAAAGAACAGGACATGTTTTCAGGACTGATGGCAGCCATCGCGGGCTTCATAACCCATGCAATCAGCTCCATGGGCTATGCCGGGATTGCTGCTTTGATGGCGATTGAATCTGCCTGCATCCCACTCCCTTCTGAAGTGATCATGCCCTTCTCGGGCTATCTCGCGTCCACCGGTCAGTTCTCGCTGCTCCTTGTCGCCACCGTTGGTGCGCTCGGCTGCAATATCGGCTCGACGATCGCCTATCTCGCCGGTGCCTATGGCGGTCGCAAGGCCGTGGAACGCTGGGGGCGCTACATCTTGCTCAGCCCCTCGGATCTGGACCGGGCCGATCGATGGTTCTCCCGTTTCGGCAGCGCCGCCGTCTTTATCTCGAGGCTCTTGCCGCTGGTGCGAACCTTCATCTCCCTCCCGGCCGGCATCGCACGGATGCCGTTCTGGAAGTTCCAAATCTACACATTCATGGGCTCGTGGCCCTGGTGCCTCGTCCTTGCCTATGTCGGCCTCAAGCTCGGCGAAGAGTGGGACAAAAGCCCGGCCCTGCGCAACACGATGCACGCCCTCAACGGTGTGGTGCTGGTTGCGATCCTGGTAGGCCTCGGCTTCTACGTCCGGCGCTTCTTGAAAAGTCGGAAGGCCTAACTGCGGGCGAGAGCGCGCCTTGGCGATGATCCCGCCCTCACCGAGGTAGGCCTGTTCGACATCGGCGGGGTAGCCCACGATGGTGATCTTGATGTCGCTGGCCTCGGCCACGGCGCCGGGACTGTCACACCATGTCGCCCCCTTCGCGACGAGGGCATCGCCCTTGGCGCGGGTGCGGTTGTAGATGTTGAGCGGATGCCCGGCGGCGAAGATATGCCCCGCCATGTGCTGGCCCATGATACTGAGTCCGATGAAGCCGACGCTGAGTTTCTCTTCTATGAACCTGCCGCTACCAATCTCGTAGGTTGGAAGGGGTTTCGGATCAGGCAGCTGCCTGATCCCCGACCGTCCCGGCCGGGTTGATCGTTTCCGCGTTCTGGCGACGTCGGCTCTCCGCGAGCCCCCACCGCAGCAAAACGAGGGCTGCGGCTTCGTCTCGCCCGAGACGACAGCCACAATTGCAATCATGGTGGCGCTGCGCGAGCGTCTTCTTGCGCACCGCGCCGCAGTCCGGGCAGCGCTGTGACGGCTTCAGCTCTCGCGTCTTCGCCTCGAAGAACTCCGCACCAGCTTCTTCCGCTTTGTATCGGAGCATGTTCAAAAAACCGGCCGGAGCCGTGTCCAGGATCGATCGGTTCAGGCCCGCCTTCTGGGCCACATTCCGCCCCGGCGCCTCCGCGGTTCCGCGGGCCGAGCCGGTCATGTTGCGCACAGCCAGCGCCTCGGTCGCGATCAGGCGGTGCCGCCCGACGATCCGCGCGCTCGTCTTGTGCAGGAAGTCCTTCCGTCGCGCGGCGATTTTTGCATGACGACGCGCCAGAGCGCGGCGATGCTTCCGCAGCGCCCGTCGGGAGATCTTTCGCGCCCGGGCCGCGGACGAGAGCCGGCGCTGCTCAGCCTTGAGGTCATCGGCCTCGAGATCCCAGTGGCGCGGGTTCGGCAGTTCCTCGAAGGCGCCGTCTTCATGCGCGAGCGTGGCAAAAGTCGAGACACCCCAGTCGAGCCCCACCGCCTGCCCCTCGGCCGGCGCGCGCTCGGCGCAGCCGGTCTCGACGACCACGTTGAGCATCCAGCCATGGACTGTCCGGGTCACATCGGCCTTGATCACACGGCCCGGCGTGCGCGCGACGCCCCGCATCCGCATGCGCCCGATGCCAAACAGCGTGGCATGGCCATGCCGCCCGCCGTCGCGCATCTCGACCCTGAAGCCGTTGCCGTGTTCCTTGTAGCCCCAGCCACGGAAACGCTCGGCGCTCTTGAAGCGCGGGAAGCCCGGTGTTTCCCCCGCGCGCAAGCGGCGAAAGAAAGCCTGGAAGGCGAGATCCAGGCGCTTCAGAACGACCTGAGCCTCGTGGGTGTGGACGAGCCCGCGCCAGCCCTCGAGGCTGAAGCGGATCTCCTTCAGCGCCTTTTCCTGGTCGGAGCGCGAGACCCGGGTCTGGCTATGCCGCCAGGCGCCGATCCGCTCCTCGAGCGCAGCGTTCCACAGGTCTTTCAGCATCAGGTGCTTGCGCGCCAGCGCCGCCGCCTGGGCGGGCGAGGGGTAGAGCTTGAAGGAGAGGGATCGAGTTGCGGTCATGGCCCATTTATTATATTGGTTCCGACATGTCGGATCAATCCTATAGTCGCACAAACAATTGCGTTTTCAGTCTCCACTACCATATGGTTCTGGTGACGCAGCAGCGCCGCGCAGTGCTGACATCCGAAATGCTGAAGGCGGCAGAGGTCGCGATCCGGGAGCGCTGCGATGTTCGCGGCGGCGCGCTGGAGGAGTTTTGCGCGGAGGCCGACTACATCCACATCCTGTTCTCGTTGCCGCCCGCCGAGGCGGTTGCCGATTTTGCGAATGCGGTGAAGACCACCACCTCGCGGCGTCTCCGGAGGGACTTCCCGAGCCTGAAACGCCTTGGCGGCGCTCTCTGGTCTCCAAGCTACTTCGTGAGCAGCTGTGGCAGCGCCCCGCTGGAAACGATCAAGGGATATGTCCGCTCGCAGGAGCGAGATGACTGACCTCACCACCCCGAAGGGCTCCCCCACCAATCCCGCAGGTTGGAAGGGGCTTGTGGTGAGGTCTTTTGGTCAGATCGGATGGACCGGGACCAGGTCGTCTGGCGATCAGCGAAAAACAGAGCGAAGAATTCCGACCTTCGCGCTGGCAAGGCAAGATAAATGCGTGCGAAATTCCATCTGGTGCGTATCGAAGGCATGTGGTTCCTGCCATCATAGCAGCGGACCTCACGACCAAGGACCGCAGGATGACAGCGCCACAAATCACCTTGTTTGCGATTCTGGCCGGAACCCTCTCGCTGTTTCTTTGGGGGAGGCTTCGCCACGACCTGGTTGCCTTGGCTTCGCTGATGGCCTGCATCTTGACCGGGTTGGTTCCGGCCGATGCGGCGTTTGCGGGATTTGGCCATCCTGCCGTGATCACGGTGGCCTGCGTTCTGATACTAAGTCAGGGGTTACAAAATACCGGGGCGGTAGACTGGCTGGCGGGGGCAATTCTACCTTCCGAGGCAAAGCGTCTGACCAGCATGACGGCGCTCATAGCCCTTTCGGCTGTTCTTTCTGGCTTCATGAACAACGTCGGAGCGCTGGCGCTTCTCATGCCGGTCGCGATCCGGCTCGCCGGGCGGCTGGACCTGACACCTGGGCAGATGCTGATGCCCCTGGCCTTTGGCACGATCCTCGGCGGCATGACCACGCTGGTCGGCACACCGCCCAACCTGATCGTCTCGGGTTTTCGCGCCGAAGCCGGATTGGGGCAGTTCGGTATGTTCGACTATGCCCCCGTAGGTGTGGCGGTCGCCGTTGTCGGCGTGGCGTTCATCGCGCTTCTGGGATGGCGCATCGTGCCTGCCCGCAAACCGATGAGCACGGCAGGTTTCGATACCGGCAGCTATCTCACCGAGGTTCGGGTGCCCGAAAAAAGTAAGGCCGTGGGACTGACCCTGCGCAAGTTCGAACGCGGGATTGAAAAAAGCGGCGCGCAGATCATCGGGCTAATCCGCAACGACGTGCGGATGACCGCGCCACATGGCGGACGGCGCATACAGGCGGACGACGTTCTGATCCTGGAGGCCGAAGCTCAAGAGCTGGGCGAAGTATTGTCGGCCTTCGGCATCACGCTTGAAGAGGAGGAGAGCGGGTCGGCGCGAGCGGAAAGGAAAGCCGGAGAGACGACGTCACAGACCGAAAACGATGAAGCCGAGAGCAACACGTCCGCCGAGGACACCGCTGCAGCGACGAAGCCTTCGGACCGCGACGAGGATATCGTGTTGCGCGAATTCGCGGTGCTTCCGGGCTCTACGATCGTCGGGCAGTCCGCGACAGACCTGCGGCTGCGGACGCGCTACGGCCTCAATCTTCTGGCCGTCTCACGGGAAGGACGCCCCCCGCGGACGCGGCTGCGGACGCTTAAGCTGAAGCCCGGCGACCTGCTGATGATGCAGGGGCCCGCCGAGATCATGGCCGACTTCATGAACGAGACCGGCTGCGCGCCTCTGGGAGAGCGGGAATTGCATCTTCCCAACGCGCGAATGGCGATCATCGCCAGCGCGCTCTTGCTTGGCTCTATCGGCATTGCCACCTTCGGCCTGCTGCCGGCATCCGTGGCCTTTACGTTGGGGGTTCTGGGCTCGATGCTCCTGCGAACCGTGCCGCCCGGGCAGGTCTACAAAGCCATCGACTGGCCAGTCATCGTCCTGCTGGGATCGCTTATCCCGGTGGCCGGCGCGATGCAGACCACTGGCGCGGCAGATGTTCTGGCGCGTTTTCTGGTCGAGACGATCGCGCGCGGGAACTCCATCGCGGCTCTGGCGGCAATTCTGGTCACCACGATGTTCCTATCGGATTTGATGAACAATGCGGCCACAGCAGCGGTGCTGAGCCCAGTTGCCCTGGGCATCGCCGCTTCGCTCGACGTGAACCCCGACAGTTTCCTGATGGCGGTGGCGATCGGGGCATCTTGTGCTTTCCTCACGCCGATCGGGCATCAGAACAACACTCTCATCCTCGGGTCGGGCGGCTTTCGCTTCGGCGACTACTGGAAGCTTGGACTGCCGCTCGAGATGATCGTCGTGGCCGTAAGCTTGCCGCTGCTACTGATCGTCTGGCCACTTTAGACGCTCGCGAGGGCACCTGCTGACCAGCTGCCGTTTATTGGATACTAGAAAGCGAGCCCCTACTTCGCGGCAAGTCTTCAAAGCCATCCCCAATGGCCGCAGCCAAGTTCCAAGCCACACGGACCGGGCTCTGATCGCGGATCATCTCGCGGATTAGCGCCGATCTCGACACGACTGCCGCATTTGTTGCCGAGCGCCCCGTGACGTCCCATACCGACCCCGCCGTTTTGACCGTGACTGACGCGACACGCACCGAGAATAGATAAATATTAAATTCGCAAGGGAACCTCTCATGTGCGACAGCGTTGGCTAACGTATTCTGTATGCCAGATGCTCTTCCGCTATGGCGTGTTGTCCTTGTGTCTTGGCAAAGCGCACCTCTTCCTCAGGCACCAAGGTGAAGCGATGCGCAATGACGCAATCAAGGTGCTCGTCGTCGAGGACGAGGCCATCATAAGGATGGATCTCGTTCTCGGGCTCGAAGAACTGGGCTACGATGTGATCGAGGCGAACTCCGCTGATGCTGCACTCAACCTGCTAGAAGCACGGCATGAAATTGACCTGCTAATTACCGATATCGATATGCCAGGCAAAATGGACGGAGTGGGACTCGCGCATGAGGTGCGGCGCAGGTTTTCCGCGTGCCAGATCATCATCATGTCGGGGCATTCAGCGCCCGAAACATTAGACCTGCCCAAGCGCAGTGCTTTTGTGTCAAAACCGATCAGCCCCGGCGAACTCGCCGCGGCCGTCACCTGACGAAAAACTCTCAATATCCTCTATTGCGCCTGAGACGGCATCCGCAGCGTGAAGGTCGTGCCGGCTGAAGCGGTGGACTCGACGGTCAACTCTCCATCGTGGGCCCGCGCGATTTCGGCCGCGATGTAAAGACCGAGCCCCAATCCCTGCAGGCTGCTCTGCTTTCCGGGTCGCGAAAAGGGCTGGAACAGCGAAGCCCGAACCGCATCTGGGATCGGCGCGCCTCGGTTATTGACCGAGAGGAACAATTCGCCGCTTCTTTCAAAGCCCCGCACCTGGATCGGCTGGCTTCGGTCGCCATGCGTCACTGCATTGCCCAACAGGTTCGACAGCAATTGCCCGAGGCACTGCGGATCCGCGACGATCGGATTTGGCAGGTCGATATCGCTCTTGAGCGGAACGGTCGTTCGGCGTTGGTTGTCGAACCCGTTCCGCTTGCGGGTCTTCAATTTCACGATGGCCGCTCTGCTCGTCGGATCGCTCTATCCGGTTCTCTTATTAGAATTCTGACGGTAGAAAACCTATCGCTAAGAAAGCGAAGCGGCAGGAGTTTCCTCCCGCCGCTTTGCCTCCCGACAAGTCGTGTGGCGAGCATCGTTAAGTTCTTGTGAAACCTCACATCGCTCAGCCCTCTTGCCAGGAACTCCGGTCCCTATTTTCAGGGAAGACTATTCCTGAACACCGCCCGACAGGGCGCTGCGCTCGTCCGATATCTTTTCTTCGGACAAACTCCGGAAGAAGTGGTGCCAAGCAAGGGCTGCATGGCCCTTGGAATGCGCGTGGTCCTTCGTCTGGGACTTCTTGCCCGCAGGCATTTTTTCGACAGCCATATTTCGGCCCTCCCTTTAATCCCCGAGAGATACTCGGGAAATTCCTGTGGATGACCGAAATATCCGGTCAGCGTCGTGGCTTCTTCCCGCGCGGAGCCTCTGCCGCGGCACTTTCGTCTGCATCCCGCTCCATGCGCGCCGCGCGCAAGGTCGCGGTCAGCTCCGCTCTTTTCTCGGCGTCATCGTCACGGATGAGGCGCACTGCAGCATCCGTCTTGTCCTGAGCCGTCGTGGCTTTCTTGGGCAGATCACGGAAAAAGCCGTCCACATTGTAATTGCGGGGCATATGCCCTCCTTGGTTGCGAAATCCGGCCCACCGGGCCGGATATGGAACCTTTGCGTTCAGCCGAGCGCCAGATCGCAGGCGGACTCACGCCCGTCGCGTCCGGTTTCGATCTCGTAGGTGACGGCCTGTCCGTCATCGAGCTGCGAGAGGCCCGCGCGCTCGAGGGCCGAAACGTGGACGAAAATGTCACGTCCACCGGTCTTCGCTTCGATAAAGCCGAAGCCTTTGG
Organism: Thioclava sp. JM3; assembly: GCF_002213185.1. Lineage (NCBI taxonomy): Bacteria > Pseudomonadati > Pseudomonadota > Alphaproteobacteria > Rhodobacterales > Paracoccaceae > Thioclava > Thioclava sp. JM3. The sequence goes on along the minus strand of NZ_NBOB01000002.1, from coordinate 16,209 downwards.
TCTGGTTGAACCACTTCACGGTGCCATTGGCCATCGTGATGTCTCCTCAAATATTGCGGTCCGCGGAATGCGACAGCCCGGCTCAGTCAATTCAAAAAGGCAGACTGAAGCCAAGTAGGGAGACAGGTTGCAGAAGGGAATAACGTAGCTCGATCTGTCTACGCCAGTTTGACCCATTAAGCAAAGGAAATGCGCGGCACTCCATCGCGCTACCCGGCCTCGCCCTGACGAAAGCCGATTAATATCGGGCACAATCAATCTGTTGTGCGAAAACGCGGGCGCGCACTGCAATTTCCTCGCAATCGCGGCGCCGATCGCTTATCTGTGAACTTGCATATCTTAATTCTCGGACCCTGTTCCTTCCGGCTCAGCGACGATCTTGAGCTTTGTCGGGCCGCGCGTTTTCGAAGGCGGCATAAGGAAAAGGAGCCTCACCCGGCCCATAGCGCCGTGACGCCGTTCGAGCAGACCAGCCTCTCAGCAACCATGCCTCGCGGGCTCTGGTCGATAGCACATATTCCACCCCTTGCGGGTTCGCCGCGAGCTTCGCACATCGAAAGTGCCGGATCGTGATCCGCGCGCGTTGACGCTGAAGCGTCACGATCCGAACGGAAAGACATCTGGCGCGCAATACCGCGCGTCGACCCAATTCACCGCATGGCGCAGGCCTCGCCCGCACCGTGCCTCCGTGATCGCGCGACCAGTCAGACTGGTCCCTTCACGCACTCTTGGAAAGATACGAAACATGATCGAAATTTACTGGGGCAAACCCATCTCTCTCGTCGTGTCGCCCGAAGGCGACGTCAAGAACTTCAGCACCATCGAACAGGTGCATTACTGGCTTCGCAAGAAGTGGCCCGTCGCCGACACCGCGCAAGACCATGCGATCGAATGCATCGAGGCCGCGATGGACTGCCTGGGTTCCGTGGGCGATGCCCGCAGCGCCTTCCTCGGTGCCGCAGGCACCGCCGGTTTCGTGCCATGTGAACCAGCGGCTCGTGCCCTTGCGGCCTGACCGGTTCGCCCCTGTGGCACCCCGTCCGTAACGGGGCCCGCCGCGCGAAGCGCCAAGGCTGCAGGCTATGTGATCGAAGCTTTTTTACGGCCCTTTCGCTTCACCGCAAGCTGATCCTGCCGATCGTGGAGAATGGGGCTGGCGCAAGGGCACGGGCGCCTGCTCCCTGGTGATACCGTCCGGGCCTCCGGCCGCCGAAGTAAGCGCGCAGGTCGAGGCCTTTCTCGATACCGAGAAAGGCCGCCCGCCCTCACCCCGGAACGCGCATCTGGGTTGAGAGTCGCATTTCTCATCTCATTTCTCGGTTGCACCTTGTATCGCCGCCCGCCCGCCCCATCTATAGGGAGCTTCGTTATTCCGACCGCACCCTGTCTCCTTCATCGGCCTCAGTTTGCTTTTCGATCTGACCGGCCGACCTGCCGCATCCTGCGGGCAGATTTCCAAACAAGGAGACGATACGATGGCCAATGGCACCGTGAAATGGTTCAACCCCGGCAAAGGCTTCGGCTTTATCCAACCCGAGAACGGTCGCAAGGACGTGTTCCTGCACATCAGCGCGCTCGAACGGGCGGGCCTTTCCCAGATCGACGACGGTCAGAAAGTGACCTTCGAGATCGAAACCGGCCGCGATGGTCGGGAATCCGCCAAGGATCTCGAACTCGCCTGATAAAACCGTTCGCGGACCGGTGTCTTCCGGTCCGCGAACGCGCCCATGGGGCGAGAGTCTTCTCTGCTCGAATACCTTTGCGCAGTCCAGGTTCGAAACATCTGTAGAACCACCCATCCGGCATTGCGGATCAGGATGTGCGGGCGGGTTCAAAATTCACCTGTCTACGCGGAGAACGATCATGGGCTATTCCCCTCAAAAGAAACAACTCGACCTCAAGGATTTCCTGAGCCAGCCCGCCAAGAAAGGCTTCCGGAAAGGCGTCGGTTTTCGTCGTGCGCCGACAAATCCGACCCCTGTCAAAGCCGGCGCAAAACAGGCTGTGACGAAATAAACGGCTGCGCCGAGTTAACTGATTTCCCCGCTCCCCGAGAGACGGGGCTGATCAGTCGGCGTTCAGCGCGATCCACTTTCCTGAATGCTTACTGAGACGTCTTGATCCCGGCTTTGGGTCAATACTCCCTCATGGGTGGCAGCCTCCTCGCTCGCCGCGTTTGCCGTGGGCTCGCCGCCGTTTGACCCCACATCGCTCAGCACACGGCATTTCCACATTGACGTGGATCACGGACCTAAGACCTCTTCTCGTGGCATCCAACGACAAGTGAACCCATTTCCGCACGCGCTCTGTACTTACGATGCATCGCTCGCCGAACAGGAAACCTGGATGCCCGATGATCCATACAAAGTCCTTGGCCTGACCAAGGCCGCCACAGCTGACGAAATCAAGAAGGCGTATCGCAAACTTGTGCGGACAAGCCATCCTGATTTGCACCCGGATGACGCAGGCGCCGAAGCGCGGTTCAAGGCGATATCAGCCGCTTACGACATCCTGAAAGATCCCGAAACCCGTGCGCGCTATGACGCCGGAGAAATCGATGGCCTCGGTGCAGAACGTCCGCAGCGCCAGTATTACCGTGATTTCTCGGGCTCATCCGACAACGGCTATCATCGACAGCGCGGGTTTGGACCGGATGTCGATCCGGCAGATATCTTCGCTGACATATTGCGCAATCGCGGACGGTCTGGCGCTGGCGACTTCGGCGACCGTGGTTTTTCCGCGCGCGGCGCCGACGCGCGCTATTCGCTCAACGTGCCGTTTCTGGATGCTGCGCGCGGAGCGGAAACCCACATCACGCTGCCCGATGGACAAAGCCTGACAGTCAAGATCCCACGGGGCACTGAAGACGGCCAGACACTTCGGTTGCGCGGCAAGGGGGCGCCTGGCTATGGCGGTGCTCCTGCGGGAGATGCGTTGATCACCGTTCTGGTGGGGGCTCATCCGGTTTTCGACCGAGACGGCGATGATATCCTGGTAACGCTCCCCATCACCATCGAAGAGGCCGTTCTCGGCGGCAAAGTCACCACGCCGACCATTGACGGCCCCGTCGGGCTCACGATCCCAGCAGGCGCGAATTCGGGCCAGGTCTTACGTTTGCGTGGACGTGGCATCGCCAACGCGAAGCGCAAAACCAAGGGTGATCAGCGGGTTGAGCTGAAGATCGTGACACCACCCAGCATTGACGAGGATCTGCGCAATTTCCTCACCGAGTGGCGCAAGACACATCGCTTCGATCCGCGTGTTGATTTGATGAAGAGGGCCAGCGCATGACGGACAGGTTTTCCGAAGAGGACGTGATTTCCAACGTCACCCGGCTCACAAGAAGCCAGCTTTTGAGCTTTATCGAAGGCGAACTCGTTCGGCCGGCAAAGGGCGAAACTGGTTTTATTTTTCGCCGCGTCGACATCGCGCGATTGGAGTTACTGTGCGATCTTTCCCATGATCTTGACCTCGACGAAACGGCGTTGGCGATCGTGATGTCGCTCCTTGACCAGCTGCATGCCGCACGACAGGACCTCATTGCCATTGCACGCGCGATAGACACCCTGCCCTCAGAATTGCATACGCGTGTCATTGCGGCAATGAAGCAGCCGTAAGCCCAACTCGCCTCTCCTCGTTTGGGAAACAAGCTAGCTTCAAAACGGGGACGTTTCAGGAGAGCATGTCAGGGGTTATTGAGTTATTGCTGCTTTCTTGACCCGCGAGCCTCCCCGGTGCGGCCATGTCAATCCGCACCGCAAAGGTTGAGGCTCTTTGCAGGAGTATGGCGGTTCGTTTCATTAGCTGCCTGAGGGCGGAAACGAGAGGGAGATTGAAAATGGAAGATGCAATTCAGCCCGGCCAAGGCGTTTTTGTGACTGGCGCAGAAAAAACGATCTTCCGGTTTGAAGGACGCGCACGGGATGGCTTCGTGACTATTAGCGGATCAGGCGGCTTCACCTGCGACGTGCCAGAGGATTGTATTCAAGCGGTCAAAAAGCGCACCCGGAAGGAATTCGGAAATATCGACTTTCATCGCGACTGAACGCGCAAAGCACCCATCACCTGATTACCGCCTTGGCAGGTTGTCGAAACTTGCCTCCTCCGCCACGGACACGGCGGCGCGCCCGTTTTGAACGGAGACCTCAACAGAGAGATCATAGAGCGCGTTGCCAAATCCTGAGAAGCTGCCCGAAATCGGTGAGACCTGATGGATGCCTCGACCGACCGCGACCGGTATCAGGTTCTGCGACCCGACGCTGCGATTTGTCGGGTCGAATGCGATCCATCCGGCGCCGGGGACGAATATCTCGGCCCATGCGTGGGTCGCCCCTGAGCCAGCCGATCCCACAAGGTTCATTTCGGGATTGAAGAGATACCCCGAGACGATGCGGGCTCCGAAACCGAGATGGCGGACGGCCTCGGCAAGCAGGACTGCGAAGTCGCGGCACGAACCCCAGCACCGGTCGAGTGTTTCGGCCGGCGATTGGGTGCCCTCATCCTCCCGGCTCTGGTAGGAAATCTGCGTGAACACCCCGGTGCTGATGTCCTTCAGCAGAGACAATGTGTCAGTCGGGCGCCCCATGACGAAGTTCTCGACCCAGCGAGAAAGGCGGCCTTGGATGTCTTGATATTGCGGCTTGGTCAGCGCCCCCAAATCCGTCCAGTCGTCCGCAGCGTAGAGAAAAGGATATTGGGCTGCCGATGCAGCGATGGCGAAGACCGGCCAGGCCGACGCCGTCAATTCCACGGTCGCACGACTTTCGATTGCCAGATGATCAGTCTGGTCGTCGAACACGGCAGTGGCGATGGCGTTGCCCGCCACATCATGCGCCCATGTTATGTGCGCCGCCGGCGTAATGGAGAGCGCGTGCGAGAGCAGCCGCAATTCTCGCGTCTCGCGCGGGCGCAGCATCAACCTGTGCGGACCGAGAGAGACGTCTCCCCGGTATCGGTAGGTCGTTGTGTGAAGAATGTCGAGGCAGGCCAAATGACGCTCCAATACGGTCAGATAAGAGTGGCAGCCACGCCCACAGCCATGTCGGCTAGCAATGGGGCAGCCAGACGCCTCGCTAAGCCGCTAATTTCTCGGTCGTGTTTCCGGACTCGTCGGCATCCCTTCGTTTTCGGCGGCCAGAATGGAGGCTTCGTAGCGCCGTCTTTCGGGAGCCGGCAGGGGCTCCAGTCTGGATAGATCAGGATCAGGCGACCGGAATACCGAGTAGAGATGGCGCAGATGCGCCTCCGAGAAACCATCGGCTTCCATCACGAGGCGCACCATCGGATCCGAAAGCATCTCTTCCACGAAAAAGTCCGACAGGGCACGGCCCGTAAGCTTGTCTCTGGCACGCGCGTGATCGAGATCGGCCAGGGAAACGGTCAGCGTCCTTACCAATCCGGGATGTGTGGCTCTGGGATGAAGCTTCACCATGACGGAAGCTTTCCAGGTTTCGGGGTTCTTCCGATCCGGAGGCGAGACTAGCTCCGTCTCGATCTCATACTCTCCCGCCGGGAGTGTCTCGGCAAACCCCGGAATGTTGAACGGGCGGGAAAAAACCGCGACGGTCTTGCGTGTAAGTTCTTCCACTGGCCTAATCCTCTCACATCATGAGCGAATGACCCGCGCCCTTGCCAGGGCCGGGGCGCGGGTCTGCGCAGGTCTTAAGAAGTCTTGGATTTCGCCGGCGCTTCCTTGCTGGCGGCCTTAGGCTCGCTCTTCTCGGCAGAAGGCTTGGCAGTCTTCTCGGGCGCAGGCTTCAGCGCCGCTGCGGCCCGAGTAGTCAGGTCCTTGAAGGACATGTCATCGATCCTTTTATCGACCGACGTCAATTCTTGGTCCATGTCGGACCGGGATGCTTGTCGCCGGTGTGATCTATATGGGGACCAGGGATCTGCTTTACGATGGTCAGGCGCCGAGGAATCTGAGACCTGGTGCAATCTCCGGTCCGGACCCCGAACTCCTGACGCGCCTCTCGATCCGATATCCGATTCATTCTCGCGGCCCAGTCAATGGCGAAAGACCACGGGTTTCGACTAGGCAAAGCTTGCCCTAGATATCCTCGCTCGAACGCCCCCCACATTTGCGGAGCCTCACCTCCTGAGAAGAACCGGTATCAGGAATATCTAAAGGGCAGATCTATTCGCGATGTTGCGCCAACTCCGGCTCTCGAAAGAACCCTAAATCCCGATCAAAGCCTGCGCACGGGATTTCCGCCTCCGACGATTGCGCGGATCAGCTCTGCCGTGGCCAGATACACCTCCCCTGCGAGAGATGCGGCAGCCGCGTGTTCACGACTTGTGGCCGCATCTTCGAGCACGCCGACGACCTCGGCCTCAGACAGCAAACCACGATCGTTCATCGCCTCGCAGATCGACAGCGCAGCGAAAGATGAGCTGATGGTATGAACTGCCTTCAGATCGCGCGATCAACGAGGATGAGCGTTGAGTTCGAAGTCGGTTCACCAACCGTCACGAAAAGAGGGGCTTTACCCAGAGGTCAACCAAGGGTCTTTCAGATACCGAAGCGAGGGTCGTCTTGGCGCTTGATGGTCACGCGCTATTGGAGGTCTTGCTGACCGGTGCCGATATCCCTATCCGGCGAGATTGTCGCGTCGAGCAAGTCGAAAAGGAACTGCAAAGTCAGCGTCCCGAAACCGAGCGGCAGCAGCGCGTAGGGGATCACCATCGGCGTGCCGAAGCTCGACGAGACCCGCTCGCCGTAATCCCAAGCCTGAAAGGCCATCAGGAAGCCCCGCCATGTCATGATCCCCGCAAACGCCATTCCCGCCAGCGCGATGATCGCCTGCGACCCTCGTTTCACCAGGGGGCGCGCAGTCTCGACGAAGAAGGTGATCCGGATATGGCTATCCGTTCGCTGAACGTCCGCAGCCACCAGCACGGCGACATAGACGATCAGGAACGTGTTGATCTCGAGAGACCAGGACGTCGGCGCCGCGAAGATGTATCGCATCATCGCATCGTAGCAGATCGTCAGAACCATGAAGACCAGAACCAGCTGGCCGAGGAACCGCGTGCCCCGCACGATACGGTTGAAAATCGTCCTCACGGCGCCCTCCCTTTAGCTCGCCCGACCGGTCGCAAGCGCGATGGCGCGCTCGCCAAGGTCCTTGCCGACCTCGTCGATCCAAGCCGCGCGCACCTCTTCGGCCGCCTTGTTCAGAGCTTGCAGATCTTCCTCCGACGGCTCGATCACCTCAATCCCAGCCTTCTCGATCATCGGCCAGTATTCATCCTTGTAGATGACGTCATTGGCCTCCTTCGCGCCGTTCTCGTCGAACCAGTCTGCGGCGGCTTCGAACGCGGCCTTGGCGTCGGCATCCATCGCCTCCCAGCGCTTCGGCGTGACGAAGAGACCGATCCCAAAGCCGGTAATCGGCAGCTTGTAGACTTGGTGCAGCTGCTCTTGCAGCGAGCGCCCGATGATCGTCGAGATATTCGCCACCGCCGCGTCGACCGTGCCGCGCTGCAGACCCAGATAGAGTTCCGAGGACGGAATGCGCACCGCCGCGCCACCGAAGTTTTCGATGACCTTGGTGCCCTCGAAACTGACGACGCGGACTTTCTTGCCTTTCACGTCGGCGATCGCGCGGACTGGGGCGTCCGCGCTCGACCAGATGTATTCCGGCTGCAGGATGTTGCCCATCATCGAGACCATGTAGAGGTCTTCCTTCGCCAGCTGCTCGTTGATCAGGTCGAACAGCGGACTGCCTTTCTTCAGCCGGTCGGGATTCTCATAAAGCTCTTCTACCACGCCAGGCAGACCGGTCACACCGAGGATCGGCACCGAACGTGTGATGTAGCTCGTGGTATGGAACATGAAGTCGATCGTGCCGGCGCGCAGGGCAGGCAGCTGCTCGTCGGCCTTCAGCAGCTTCGCGCTGTCGTAGTAATCGACCGTGACGGCATCGCTCTTGTTGAGCCGCTCGACGAAACCCGCCGAGCCGTAGGCCAGCGCCTTGTAGCTTGGCGGAAGGTAGCTCACGCCCGTCAGCGTAGTGCTCGCGAAGGCCGGACTGCCAGCCATCCCCAGAACCGCGCTCCCTCCCATGAGTGCGGCCCCGCTTTTCAGGAAATTGCGTCTTGTCTGCGTCATTTTAGGTTCTCCTCCCTTTGAATTTGCAGCAACGATCCGGTCACAGCAGGCTTGGCAGCCAGAGGCTGATCCCGGGAAACAGCACGAAGATCATCAGCATCACGAATTGCACCGCGACGAAGGGCACGATGGAGCGGACGATTTCTTCGACACTGAGCATCGGGCAGACGCCGCGCAGCGCGTAGAGGTTCAGTCCGACCGGCGGCGTGACCACCGCGATCTCGAGGTTCATCACCAGAATGATCCCGAACCAGAGCGGGTCGTATCCCAAGGTCTGGATCAGCGGCAGCAGGATCGGCGTCGTCACCACGATCAGCGACACCGCGTCGACCAACATCCCCAACAGGATCAGCGCCAGCATCAGGATCACGAGGATCCCCCAGTTCGGCAGGCTGGTCGAGGTCAGGCTCTTCGCCACGATCTCGGGCACCCGCACGAGATTGAGGTAATCGCCAAAAATCTTCGCGCAGCCGATGATCAGCAGGATCGTGCAGGAAACCTTGACCGAGGAGGACAGGATCAGCGCGAAGCTGCGCCATGTCAGCGCTCGGAACACCAGAACCGCGATGAGAAACGCTCCCAACGCCCCGAAGGCCGCGGCCTCGGATGGGGTTGCGATGCCGGAATAGATCGAGCCCAGGACGATCGCGACGAGCAGCAATGCGTGCCAGATACCGGCGAGCGAGCGAAATTTCTCGCCCATCGACGGCGCGGGACCTTCCTCGCGCGGGGCTTGTTCGGGCTTCAGGCGCACGCGGATATAGATGTAGAGCGATAATGCCGCCGCCAACGCGATCCCGGGCAGGATACCCCCGATGAAGAGCGAGCCGACCGAGACGCCCGACACCGCGCCGTAGATGATGAAGGGCACCGAGGGCGGGATCAGCATCGCGAGCGCACCCGACGAGGCGACCGAACCAGCCGCGAGACCGCGAGAATAGCCGCGCTCCAGCATCTGCGGCACTGCGATGGAGCCCACTGCCGCGACACCCGCGACGGAAACCCCGGACACCGCGCCGAAGATCGCAGACGCACCCACGGTCGCGATCGCCAGCCCGCCGCGTAGCCATTGCAGCCACAGCGCCGCCGCCTTGAACAGGTTCTTGCCCACAGGCGTCGCACCCAGCAAGTTGCCCATGAGGATAAACAACGGCAGCGCGATCAGTTCGAATGAATTGAGCTGGCCGAAAAACGAGGTCGGCGCGAAGAAGAAGGCGAGCGATCCACGCGCCATCCAAAGCCCGAGCAGCCCGCTTGCGCCCAATGCGAGAAAGATCGGCGCGCCGATGCCGATCAGGCCGATCAAGGCGATCACCACGATGACAGGTTCAATCATCCGGCGGGCCTATCCTGTGAAAATCCAAGACGCATATTCTCCTCCCTCTGGTCTCTCCCTGACCATCTGTCTTCGCGAGACTGTCGCAGCCCTCCCCGACCCCGACAAATCCCGCGCCACGCCCGCGCGGGCGGGGCGTCCGGGCCACGCTTCGGTCGCGGCCCCGCAATATGTCGCACCGCCCGACCCGGTCACAAGCGAAACGGTATGAAAAGCGCGAGGCCGGGCAGCAGGCACATCGTCACCGCGACGAGCAGCATGAGCAGCACGAAGGGCGTCACCCCCTTGATCACCGTGCCGATCCCGGTTTTTGCGATCGCCTGTATGACGAAGAGATTGAGCCCGACCGGCGGCGTGATCAGCGCGATTTCGATCAGCAGGACGAAATAGACGCCGAACCAGACCGGATCGATCCCCAGCCCGATCACGGTCGGCAGGAACACCGGCACCATGATCAGCAGCATCGACATGCTCTCGAGGAACAGCCCGACAAAGAGCAGGATGATAGACACGATCAGCAGAAAGACCCAACGGTTGTCTCCGGCGATCTCGAACATATGCGCGACCTGCGCGGGGATCTGGTAGAGGGTGATCGCGCGACCGAAGATCTTCGCGCCGATGACGATAAGGAAGATCACCGAGGTCGTCATGACGGAATCCCGCACCGCGGCAAGGAAGCCCTTCCAGCTAAGCGAGCGTTGCAGCACCGTGATTAGCAGCGCGACCGAGGCGCCGATGCCCGAGGCTTCGGTGGGCGTGAAAGCGCCGGAGTAGATGCCGCCCAGCATGATCACCGCAAGGATCGCGGTCGGCATGGCCCGGCGGCTCGCCCGGAAGCGCTCGGGCCAGGTAGCTTTCGGCGTGGCGCTCGCGCGCGAACCGATGGTGGAGGCGAACACCGCGTAGATACCAAAGACGACGATCAGGGCGAGGCCCGGACCGATCCCGGCGAGAAAAAGTTTGCCGATGCTTTCCTCGGCGATCACCCCGTAGACGATCAGCGGGATCGAGGGAGGGATCAGGATGCCCAGTGTGCCGCCCGCCGCAAGCAGCCCCAGCGTGAAGGATTTGCCGTAGCCGCGATTGGTCATCTCCGGGATCGCGACGGTGCCGACGGTCGCGGCGGTGGTCACCGAACTGCCCGAGATCGCCGCGAAGACACCGCAGGATAGAAGCGCCGCGATGCCGAGCCCTCCGGGCAGATGGCCCACCCAGCTTTGCAGCGCCACGAACAGATCGCGCCCGACCCCGCCGCGCAGCAAGATGTTGGACATCAGCAGGAACAGCGGCACCGCGAGCAGGACAAAGTCATTTACTCCGCCGAAAAGGTTCGCGGGGATCAGCGCAAGCGGCAGCCCCTTGAGCACGATCAGAAGCGTGCCGAAGGTGGCGAGGCCGAAAGCCACCGGCAGCCCTGTCAGCAGCAACGCGATCAGGCCGAGGATAATCATAACCGGGATCATGCGCCCTGCCCCTCGTCTTCGTGAAATTCCGGATCTTCAGCATGGCTGAACTCGGGCGGCGGCCGCATCCAGAGCCGGGCTGCATCCGCGAAGGCCTGCAGCGCGAGCAATGCGTAGCCCACGACGACGGGCGCCTCCACGATCCATTGCGGCATCTGCAGCATGCTCGCCGTTCGTCGCCCCATCTCGAAGCTTTCAATCAACTCGCCCCAGCAGAGCCAGACCGCCATGACGGAGAAGCCGCCAATTACGACCAGCGAGAACAGCTCCACCAGTCGAGCGACATTGGGGCTGCGATTTGCGATCAGCGCGGTGATCCGGATCATCCGCCGATGGCGCAGGCTTTGCGCCATCGCGATGAAGGTCAGCCACAGCATCAGTGTCGTCGCGACATCCGCCGTCCAGCGCGTCGGCGCGTGTAGAACATAGCGCGCGAGCGCCTCGTAGCTGACCATGCAGCAGATCGCGACGATGGCGATATCCGCCCCCCATGCCGCGATGGAGGAAACAGAGTCGACGGCCCGCAGCGCGCGCGGACCGCCCGGGGAACCGGAGCCCCCCGAAGGGGCCTCCGACCGCTGAGGAATATGCTCATCCATAATGGCGCGGAGCCGCGATCAGTAGAGCGCGCGAACTTCGTCAACCAACTTCTGGCCGACATCGCCCGCATCTTTGATATAGATATCGATCGCCGGGGCCGAAGCCTTGCGCCACTGCTCCATCTCATCGTCGGTCAGGTCGGTCACCGTCGCGTTGCCGCTTTCTTGCAGCCATTTCGCGGCATCCTCGTTCTCCTGCCGGGTATTGGCCCGCATCGACATCTCGGCATCATGCGCGGCTTGATCGACCCAGCCCTTCTCCTCGTCGCTCAGCGAAGCGTAGACATCGGGATTGATGACAACGATGAACTCGGCCAGCGCGTGGTTCGTCATTGTAACGTTGTTCATCACTTCATAGAGCTTGCGCGATTTTGTGGCGGTCGTGCCGCTCATGCCGATATCGACGGTGCCGCGCTGATAGGCCATGAACTGCTCGGAGCCGCCCATCACAACCGGTGTGCCACCCACAGCCTCGATGAAGTCACCCGAGGGCTTGCCCAGAGCGCGCACCAGTTTGCCCTTCATGTCGGCGGGGGTGCGGATCGGCTCGTCCTTCGAGAGGATCTGGACCGGGCCGTAATCCTGCCACCAGAGAACCTTCGTCCCGGTCTTGCCGATCAGCTCGTCGAAGGTCTTGCGCACCGGGCTGTCGGGCTCGGCCGCCTTGGCGAGCACATCATAGCTCGGGAACAGGAAGGGCTCGCTGAAGATGCCGGCGGCGGGGACGGTGCCGGAATACTCGTCCGCCAGCACGACGCCCATGCCGATCGCGCCGCTCGCCACTGCTTTCGGGACCTCGCTCCCTTTGAAGAGCTGCGCGCTATCATAGATCTCGACCTTGATATCGCCGCCAGAGAGCTTCTCAACCTCGTCCTTGAAGGTCACGAGGTTCGCTCCGATCGGATGATCGACCGACACCTGAACGGTCGCGCGCAGGGTCTTTTCGGCCATCGCCTGTCCAGTGGTGCCGATCAGCGCGCTGCCGACGAGCATCGCAGCAATTGCGTATGATTTCATGATAGTCCTCCCAATGAGTGCCGACCTCTTTGCCGGCCTTTTGTCTGGCGAAATGCCATCAATGCCCGACGCGCGCTGTTCCTCCACGGCACGCGCCGAACTAAAAGCTCAGACGATCCCCGCCTCGCGCAGCTCCGCGATACGGTCGGAGCTCATGCCAAGCTCACCTCCCAGAATTTCCTCCGTGTGCTCGCCCAGTTCCGGCCCGACATGGCGGATCTCGCCGGGGGTGTCGGACAGGCGTGGCGCGACGTTTTGCATCTTGATCGAGCCGAAATCGCGATGCGGCAGCTCCACGATCGCCTCGCGCGCCTGAAAATGCGGATCGTCGATCATTTCGGCCGCGCTGTAGATCAGACCGCAGGGCACACCATGTTCGTGCAGCAACTCCTCAAGCGGCTTGAGATCGAGTGTCTTGGTCCATTCGTTGATCTTGCCGTCGAGCGCACGCATGTTCTTGCCGCGCGCCGAGTGGGTCGCGTAGCGCTCGTCCTCGGCGAGCTCGGGCTGTCCCATCGCGGCCGCCAATCTGCGGAACACCGTGTCCTGGTTGGCCGCGATCAGCAGCAACTTGTCGTCGCGGGTCTCGAAGACGTTCGAAGGCGAGACATTCGGCAGGGTCGCGCCCGTGCGCTGACGCACGTAGCCTGCGACATCATATTCGCTGACCGTGCTTTCCATCATCGCCAGAACCGCCTCGTAGATCGCGCTATCGACGACCTGGCCCTGCCCGGTCCGCTCACGCGCGTGCAGAGCCATCAGTGCGCCCATGCAGGCATAGACCGCCGCGAGTTCGTCGCCGATCGAGATGCCCATGCGGCTCGGCGGCGTCGAGGGATCGCCGACGACGTAGCGCAACCCGCCCATCGCTTCGCCAATCGCGCCATAGCCTGCGCGCTTGGAATATGGTCCGCTCTGGCCGAAGCCGGTGACGCGCACCATGATCAGGCGCGGATTGATCTTCTTCAGATCTTCATAGCCGAGGTTCCAGCGCTCCATCGTGCCGGGGCGGAAGTTCTCGATCAGGATGTCGGTTGAGCGGATCAGCTCGCGCACGATCTCCTGCCCCTCCTCGGTGCGCAGGTTCAGCGTCAGCGACTTCTTGTTGCGCGCGACGACCGGCCACCAGAGCGATTTCCCATAGGGCTTTTCCTGCCCCCAGACCCGTAGCGGATCGCCGGAGCCGGGTTGCTCGCACTTGATGACCTCGGCGCCGAAATCGGCAAGCAGCTGCCCGCAGAATGGCCCTGCAAGCAATTGCCCCATCTCGAGCACGCGAACATCATTGAGCGGCCCGCTGCGCGCGGTTTCTGCCTTCGTGGCCATAGGGTATATCTTCCTCTTCCTCACATCGGCCCACCGAAGCGGACTCGACTCTCCTCAGAAATAATGCATACATTTTTGGAGTTGCGTGGCAACAATTTTTCTTCGGGAGGGCGAAATCTTGAGTAATAGCGTTGAAATCGTGGATGTTTCCTTGAGAGACGGTATCCAAAACGAGAAGCGGACCCTCTCCGTGGATACAAAATTGGAGCTTTTGAAGGGCATTATCGGCGCCGGCGCGCGCCGGGTGGAGATCACCAGCTTCGTTAATCCCAAGAAGGTGCCGCAGATGGCCGATGCCGAGGAAATCTGCGCACGACTTCCCCGAGACGGGATGCGCTATATAGGGCTGGTGCTAAATCATCGCGGCTTCCTGCGCGCGCAGGTCGCTGGCGTCGACGAGATGAACTACGCGATCGTTCTCAGCGACACGTTCAGCCAGCGCAATCAGGGCATGACGACCGAGGAGGGCATCGCGCAATGGCGCGACATCGCCGCTGGCGCGAAGGGACGGCAGAAGACCAACGTGACCTTCGCCGCGGGCTTCGGCTGTCCTTTCGAGGGCGAGGTTCCGGTATCGCGGCTCACTTGGGTGCTCGATAAGGTTATGGAGACCGCGCCCGACGAATTGACCTTAGCTGACACGATCGGCGTAGCCTCGCCCCGCGACGTCACAGAGCGCGTAGCGGCTCTGCGCGAGCGCTACCCCGACCTGCCGATCCGCCTGCATCTCCACAACACCCGCAATACCGGGCTGGCGAATGCATGGGCGGGCTTTGAGGCGGGCGTGCGCTCCTTCGATGCGGCGCTCGGCGGTGTCGGCGGCTGCCCTTTCGCACCGCGCGCGACCGGCAATGTCCCGAGTGAGGATCTTGTTTACATGTTCGAACGCTCCGGTATTACAACCGGATACGATCTGGACAAGGCGATCGAGACAGCGAAGGCCCTCGAAGAGGCCGTGGGGCACACGGTGCCGGGGATGCTCATGAAAGCAGGCGGCTTCCCGAAGCCTCAGACGGCCTGATCCGGCGAAGGAGGGGGGAATGGGACACAAGGAGGAAAGCGGCGAAAAAATCGGCGCCGCCGAGCAGGCCTATCTTGCCATTCGGAAACGAATATTTTCGGGCCATTACGCCGAGAACGAGCGTGTCACCGAGGCCGAAATCGCGCAGAGCCTGAAGATGTCTCGCACGCCGATCCGCGAGGCGGTAAAGCGGCTCTTGCTCGAAGGGTTGCTGACCCGCGAGGCAGGCCCCGGCCTGCGCGTCGTGGGCCTCGGCCCCGACGAGATCGAGCAAATCTTCCAGATCCGCCTGCTGCTGGAATCCTATGCCGCGAAACGCGCCGCAGGCTTTGCCGACGCAGCCGAATGCGCCGAGTTGCAGCGCCTGGCCAAGCGCATGGCCGACCATGTGCCGCCGCGCGGCGATGCGGATTTCCAGGAGATCACCGAGGCGAACCGGGAGTTCCACCAACTGATCCTCGCGACCTCGCGCTCGCCGCGGCTGGAGGCGATGCTGTCTCTCGTAGTAAACCTCGCCCTCGTCGCGCGGACATTCCACAGCTATGACGAGGCGGCGATCCAGCGCTCCGCCGCGCATCATCAGGAAATCGCCGACGCGATCTGCTCGGGCGACCCGGATTGGGCGGAGACAGCGATGCGGACCCACCTGCACGCAGCCGCGACGACGGCGCGCAAGGAGTTCGGCGGCTAAGCGCCTGCCCCCCCTTATCGCGCGGGTTTTCAACGCTCACTCTTCGGCCAGACCCGCCTTGCGAAGCCCTTCGGCAAACCGCGCACGATAAGCCGCGTCTTGAACGGATGCGCTCTCGAGAAGGGCCGAGACGGTCGTCGAACGCCCTAGAGACTCGTATTCCACCGCCATCCACTCGGCCTCATCGAGATTGCCATCTGCCCGTAGGTCGTAATCAGGAAGCGATAGGGGAAGGCGTCGAGGTAGTTCGGATCGAGACGGATCGCCTCATTGCAATGCAGGATGGCCTGTTCGGGATCGGGGGCGAAGCTGCGCGTGTTGAGCTGGCCCAGCGAGAAATGAGCGAAAGCCGGCTTCAAATCGAGGGCGACTCGGCGGCCTCGAAGACGACGCGGGAGTATTGGGCTCGATCAGGCGTCAAATTATATTCCAAGCCAAAACTGCAAATCTGTGCAAGATGCGCATGGGCACGCCCGCACTCGTGCCGGCGTTTGTATTTCGGGAGAGCGGAGTTGCTACAAGCCTATTTGCGAAAAACCGCAGTTGCGCTCGCCCAGACGACCGCGACATGAGAAAGCCCCCCGCCGCGTGCGACGAGGGGCTCCGGGGAGGATTTAGGTGTCAGGGTCGATCAGGCGTTGCT
>NZ_NBOB01000019.1:0-24632 GCF_002213185.1 Thioclava sp. JM3 | reverse complement strand
CGCACTCCCATCTTGAGATGGGTATCACCTCGCAGTCCGCGCCGGCGTAGACAACGTGCCGCTCAGACACCGCTTACGCTTCTTATTCTCGACAGCGGCCATCGAAGCCACGGGATCAACAGCGCTGATTTCAGTGCCGTTTTCGACCGTCCGCAAAATCACATTGCAAGGCAGCATTGATCCTATACGGGGCTCCAGCCCAATGGCCTCCCATGCCATATGAGGGTTGCACGCACCCAGAATGCGGTATCCCTCCATGTCGCGGTCAATCTTTTTCTTCATTGTTGCCTGGACGTCGATTTCGGTCAGCACTCCAAATCTCTTTTTTCTTTCAGGGCTTCGCGCAGGCGTATCTCCGCATCATCAATCGCCGTATTGGGCAGATATCTATTGTAAGTATATCTCATTTTGAGCCCTCTTGATCTTGTTCAGGCAAACCCAAAGCACCGAACCGTTGACGGGCTTACCTGAATGGGGAATTTCTGAACGACGGGGTTCAGTTGTCTTGGTCCGTCATCATTCCGGGATTTGCGGCCATACCCTGTGCCATGTTGTCGGCAGGGGCGACCATTTCGCCTTGAGAAATCTGGCCGTCTCCATCAGCATCAAGCATCTGGAAACGATCGACCATGGTCTCGCGCATCGCCTTGGCGTGAAGCGACGCGAATTCGTCAATCGACAGCGCGCCGTTACCATCGACGTCATAGTCCCAAAGCATCGACTGAAGGCCCTCATGCGCCTCTTCGGAAGACACCGCGCCGTTTCCATCCATATCGAACATTGACATCATGTTGCCCCCCATCATCGGGAACATACCTTGACCGGTTGTATTTGCTCCCATCGTGATGCCGTTTCCGCTCATCATGCCCGAATGCATTTGCATCATCATGCGCATCATGCCGTGCATCATCTGAAGATGCTCGGCCATGTGACTGGGTTCCATCATGCCGCCACCCATCATCATTCCGGGCCCGCCCGTCCCTGCCATCTGTTGAGCAAGTACATTGGGAGAGACGCTTTCACCGCCCCCAGCTTGGTGATGGCTGTCATCGGCGAGCGCAGCACCAGCTGTGAGAACGGCAACGAGAAGACCGGTAGAAACTTTTGTTGAGTAGGACATGTTGAAGCCTTTCCTTCTTTTGACCTCATACAACTTGGCATCAAACATTTGAATGTAAGGACTTACACCCGTGGATTTGTATCCGTCCGTCGCAATGGACAGGGGCTGATACAATTGGCGACAAAACGGAACCTGACCGTCTGATTTCCAATGCTTTAGAAAGACCCCATGCAACATGCGCCACATATTCTCGTCGTGGATGACCATGAACAGATCCGGAAAAGTGTAACCCGCTATCTGGAAAAGAATGGCATGCGAGCAACCGCTGCCAAGGATGCGGCGGAGATGGACGCGAAGCTGGCTGTCGGCAGCTTCGACCTACTGGTCCTAGATATCATGATGCCTGGCGAGGATGGCCTTTCCGTTTGCCAGCGCCTGTCAAGCGAAGGACGACTGCCGATCATCATGTTGACCGCGCTCGGTGAAGATGCGGACCGTATTGTCGGTTTGGAGATCGGTGCGGACGATTATCTTCCCAAGCCGTTTAATCCACGCGAACTCCTTGCGAGGATCAAAGCCGTCCTGCGAAGAAGCGAGCACAAAAAGGCCTTCACTGGAGCTCTGAGCGGCCGCAAAGTCCGCTTCGCACACCTTACCTTGGATGTAGACCGGCAGGTGCTTCTCGACGACGCGGGACAAGAGACCGCTCTTACGGTCGCAGAATTCAAACTGCTGACGGCCCTTCTGGAGCGCCCTCGGATGGTGTTGAGCCGCGATCAGTTGCTAGATCTTTCTCAGGGCATTTCCGCAGGTCCGTTGGACAGGAAAATTGACAACCAGATTTCCCGCCTTCGGCGAAAGCTCGAGCCCGACATTCTCCGTCCACGTATTATCAAGACGATCAGAAGCGGCGGCTACTGCCTGTCGGTCGACGTCAAGGTGTCCGAATGATCTGGCGGCTCCTACGATCTCTCCGGGTCCAACTCGTTCTTCTCATCATTATCGCGTTGGGGGTCGCACAGTTTGTCAGCCTGTGGCTCTTTGCCGATGAACGAAGCCTCGCCATACGGGCTGCTCTCGGGTTTGAGGCAGCTGGACGAGCGGCGAATGTTGCGCGCTTGATTGAAGAGGCACCCGCTGACCTGCGCCCATCAATTATCCGCGCGGCGAACTCGCCCCTTGTTCGCTTTGACCTCGGGACGAAGCCGCTTGTGCAACATAGCGACCATTCGGATGGCGGGTTGGTTGAAACCCGCGTCCGCGCACTCCTGAACGACAGCTACAGTCGCGACATTCGTGTGGAGCTTCACCAGATCAAAGGCGCGATCCTGCCGCTACCGAACCTGTCGCACGAAATGACCGAGATGCACTTGGCCATGATGCGAGGTGAACTGTCCGCAATCGAGATGAACCTTTCAATTTCGATCGCCGGTGGCAAGTGGTTGAACGTAAGCACGCGCTTTGAGCGTCCGCCGATCCAGTGGCCGCTTTATTCCGTGCTGACATTTGGTCTGACGGCAATGGCACTGTTGGTCGCAGTGAGCTGGTTTGTCATGGCCGGACTGCTGGGCCCTCTGCGGCGATTGACCAAGGCGTCGGAACGATTGGGGCGTGGAGAAGACATAGACGCGTTGCCAGAACGGGGACCCCAGGAGGTTCGGGAGCTGACCGCTGGTTTCAACCGCATGCAGGACAGGCTGACACGGTTCGTTGCCGACCGAACGAGGGTTCTGGCGGCCCTTGGACATGATCTTCGATCTCCGCTCACCGCAATGAGAGTACATTCAGAAATGGTAGAGGAAGACGAAACCCGAGAGAGTCTCGTCGCAACCGTCGAAGAAATGCAGTCGATGGTGGAAGCAACCCTTACCTTCGCGAAAGGTCTCTCAGGGAACGAACCAATGCAGGATGTTGACTTGCAATCGTTCCTGGAAGCTCTGCGGGGGGATATGGTCGTACCGTTTGTGCTCTCTGACGGCCCCGAAGTCACGGTTCGATTGCGCCCCAATACCATTCGACGCGCATTGCGAAACGTGATCGAGAACGCGGTGCGCTACGGCGGGTCCGCAACTCTGGGCTGGATATCAGCCGATGGGGAAATTGAAATTTCCGTCACTGACAGAGGGCCGGGAATTCCAACCGCAGAATTGGAACGCGTATTTGACCCATTCTTCAGGCTTGAAGAAAGCCGATCTCTGGAAACCGGCGGGCATGGGCTGGGCCTGTCGATCGCAAGGTCCATTCTTCGCGCGCAGGGTGGGGAGATCAGTCTGGCGAACCACCCGGACGGGGGGCTTATCGCGACAATTCGATTGCCAGTTGCTGAAACATGAAATGACAGAAAAGGAAACCGACATGCTTAGACTTACCAACACAACCGCAGCATTCACGCTGTTCGCGACGGCCGCCATGGCGGCCCCCGGCGGAGATTATTACGGCCACATGTGGGGCGGTGGATTTGGAATGTTGGGAGGGCTGATGATGATCGTGTTCTGGGGCGCGATTATTGCGCTGATATTCTTCGCCGTTCGCTGGTTCAGCGAAAAGGGCCGTGCCTCCGGGACGAGCGCGCATGGCATTCTCAGGGATCGCTTCGCGCGCGATGAGATTGATGAAGAAGAGTATCGCAAGCGCAGAGCCGCTCTAGACGACTGAGAAACTGATCACCAGTCGATCCCACTGCCAAAGATCATGAGGCTCCTATGACCCCGGAACTCGGCCATTTTGTGCTGGCCCTCGCATTGGCGTTGGCCCTCGTCCAATCGACTATTCCTCTTTTCGGCGCGGCCCGGGGCAATCTTCTCTGGATGCGTTCGGCCCGGTCGACTGCTTTTGGGCAGGTCGTCTTCGTCGGACTTGCCTTTGCCGCCTTGATGCGCGCTTTTGTTGTTTCTGATTTCACTGTTTTGAACGTCGCGAACAATTCGCATTCGCTGAAACCAATGATCTTCAAAGTCGCGGCGACTTGGGGAAGTCATGAAGGATCGTTGCTGCTCTGGGTCTTCATTCTGACCATCTTCGGTGCTGCGGTTGCTGCTTTCGGCTCAAACCTACCGGAAACACTTCGAGCGCGAACTTTGGCAATGCAGGCATGGATCAGCGTCGGGTTCCTGTCCTTCCTTCTCTTCACATCCAACCCGTTCGAGCGCGTCTTTCCTCCGCCGCTTGATGGCGCTGACCTCAATCCTCTGCTTCAGGATATCGGTCTCGCGATGCACCCGCCTCTGCTGTATTTTGGATATGTCGGTTTCTCGATCGTCTTTTCGTTTGCAGCCGCAGCCTTGATCGAGGGACGGATCGACACAGCCTGGGCAAGATGGGTTCGACCCTGGACACTGGCCGCGTGGATCAGCCTGACCGCGGGGATAGCTCTGGGATCGTGGTGGGCATATTACGAACTTGGTTGGGGCGGATGGTGGTTCTGGGACCCGGTTGAAAATGTCAGTTTTATGCCCTGGCTTCTCGGGACAGCACTTCTCCATTCGGCGATTGTCACTGAAAAGCGTGACGCGTTCAAAAGCTGGACAATCCTACTTGCGATCTTGACGTTTTCGCTGTCACTCCTCGGCACATTTGTGGTTCGGTCTGGCTTGCTGACCTCTGTGCACGCCTTTGCCGTGGATCCGGAGCGAGGCCTATACATTCTTGGCCTGCTTGCGATTTCAATTGGTGGCTCACTTGCACTCTATGCGTGGCGGGCGCCAATGATGGAAGGTGGCGGGTTGTTTAAGCCAATTAGTCGAGAGGCAGGGCTGTTGCTAAACAACCTGATCCTGGCTACAGCGACTGGCACGGTTCTGTTCGGTACGCTCTATCCGCTGTTTCTCGAAGCCATTTCTGGTGACAAGATTTCCGTCGGTCCGCCGTTCTTCAATGGCGCGTTCGTACCAATGATGCTCCCCTTAGTTTTTGTCATGGGTTTCGGGCCGCTTCTGTCGTGGAAACGAGCCGATCTGGTCGGAGTGCTTCAACGTGTCCGCTTCGTGGTGGTGCTGGCGGTGCTGGCAACGCTAGCAATTTGGTATTTCGCCAAAGGCGGGCCCGTGTTGGCATATCTTTCGATCCTCATAGCGCTTTGGTTGTTTTTTGCTTCCTTACGTGAATGGGCGCTGCGGGTTCGATTGTTCGAGGTTCCGCTCCAGGAGAGCATCCGGCGTGCCCGCAATTTGCCGCGCGCGGCGCATGGCATGACGCTCGCTCATGCGGGAGTTGCGGTCTTGATGATCGGGATGATTGGCTCTTCGGTTTGGAAATCTGAAGAGATCGCATTTGTAGAGCCCGGCACGAGTGTCAACATTGCGGGATTTGATGTCACATTTGAAGGTGTGCAGCGCGTTCGTGGCCCGAACTATATTGCGGATCAGGGAACACTGCGCGTCGAAAGGGGCGGCTCTTTCGTGACGGTTCTCAAACCTGAACGGCGCAGCTATCCGGTCGCACAAAGTACGACAACAGAATCGGCGATACGCTCAACCCTGGCGGGCGACCTATACGCTTCGATCACGGAACCCTCTCTGGACGAAGCCGAAGAGAGCGGTGCTTGGACGCTGCGTATTCTCTATGAGCCATTCGTCGGCTTGCTTTGGTTGGGTGCGGCCATGCTTGTCATAGGCGGCAGTCTGTCCTTGTCCGATCGCCGCTTCCGGGTCGGGGCACCCCAAAGCCCCAAGGCACGATCCACGAAACCGGTCGCAGCGGAGTGAGCAATGAAACGAGCTGTAGCGATTATTCCCTTGGTACTGGCAGTGATTGTCGGCGGGTTTTTCTTGTGGGGCCTGAATCCCAATCGTGACCCAAACGAGATTCCTTCGGTTCTCATTTCTCAGCCGGCTCCCTCGTTCATTCTCGGACCGGTGCCGGGTCTTGATGTACAGGGACTGTCTCGGGAAAACCTCCTCGGAAACCCAACGCCAGTCGTCGTCAATGTCTTCGCTTCCTGGTGCGTTCCCTGTCGTGCCGAACACGCGGTTCTGAGCGCTTTGGTTGAGCGCGATGGCGTGCGTTTATTCGGGATCAACTACAAGGATCAACCCGCAGACGCGGTCAATTGGCTTCGAAATCTCGGGAACCCGTATGAACGTATTGGCTCGGATCTTTCAGGTCGTGCCGGGATCGAGTGGGGGATTTCAGGTGTGCCCGAGACATTCATTGTCGGAGGCGATGGAACGGTGCTCTACCGATACGTCGGCCCGATCGTCGGTGAAGAGGCTGTATCAACCTTTCGCGAGGCTCTCCGACAAGCGGGTGTGTTAGAGGGGAGGGGCTGACATGCGTAGTTTTTTCTTGGTGTTGGCACTCATCATGCCAATGTCTGCGCAGGCTGTTGAGCCCGACGAAATCCTCTCCGATCCAATCCTCGAGGCTCGGGCACGGGAGGTTTCCAAGCAGCTTCGCTGCGTAGTTTGCCAAAATCAGGATATTGACAGCTCGAAGGCCGGCGTGGCGCGCGACCTACGACTTTTGGTCCGGGAACGATTGGTTGCGGGTGACACGAACGAAGATGCAATTGCTTTTATCCAAGCGAGATACGGCGATTACGTTCTACTGAAGCCTCCGCTTAAACCTGAGACTTACGCTCTCTGGTTTACTCCCCCACTCCTTGGGCTCTTGGCTCTGGGGATCGGTGGCGGCATCCTGATGGGCTCTCGAAAACGGAAAAAAACTGCAGACCTGAGCGATGACGAGGAGGCCGAGGTCGCACGCATTTTCACTTCATCCAGCGAAGAGGACCACAGATGATATGGATTGGGATCGCAGCCCTCGCCTTGATTGCATCAGGTTTTGTTGCGGTTTCGGCGTGGAAGCCCGCCTTGGTGCAAGGTTCGGCCGAAGACAGGACTCTCGCAGTTTTGAAGGACCAGTTGTCTGAAGTCGATCGGGATGCTGAACGCGGCCTGCTTTCAGTCGCAGAGGCGCATGCGGCGCGACAGGAAATCAAGCGGCGGGTTCTCTCCGTGGGGAGAGTAAAAAACACCGGGGAATCCAACGGCGGCGGCAGGGTCATACTCATGGCTGCTGCGGTCTTTGTGCCGCTGTTCGCGGCGGGGTATTACAGTTTTGCTGGAGCGCCAAACCTATCCAGCATCGCTTTCGAGGATCGCCAGGCAGAGGTCGCGCAAAATCGTGAAATCGAAGCGTTGGCGCAGAAACTATTGCAACGGTTGCAGGCGGATCCTGAAGGTGGCGCCTTAGAGGGCTGGATGCTCCTTGGGCAGACCTTCATGAAATTGGGCCGCGCTTCGGATGCCGCATCGGCCTACGAGCGTGCAACACAATCCATGAATGCCGATTCTGCTGTGTTTTCGATCTATGCGGAAGCTCTCATCGTTTCCGAACAGGGGATCGTGACACCCCAAGCGAAGCGGGCCATTGCAAGAGCACTTGAGCTCGATCCGACCAATCCTGCTGGAACTTTTTACGATGCTGTCGGGCTTGCGCAAGCGGGTGCGAATGAGCAGGCCTACAATCGTCTTCTCACGCGATTGGACGAAGTGGATGGGTTCGCACCCTGGATGGAAACATTTGTCGCGGAAGCAAACCGGATAGGTGCGGCACTGGGCCGAGCGCCTATCAGTTTGTCCGATTATGCTCCAATAATGTCAGGCAATTCGCCCGGCCCCACTGCTGCAGATGTCGAAGCGGCCAGCCAGATGGATGATGTCGATCGAGATGCATTTATCCGATCCATGGTGGAACGTTTGGCAACACGCCTTGAGTCTGAACCAGACGATATCGATGGATGGATGCGTCTTGGCAGGGCCTACAGGGTGCTCGGCGAAACTGACCTCGCCTTGAACGCGTACACCCGAGCCAAAGAGCTATTGGCGCCCATTTCCTCCGAGGACCCGCGCCAAAGCGGCATTTCGCAGTCCTTGGAAGAACTCAAGTCGGGCCAATAGCCCGCGGCAGCTTCACTCACGATGAACAATCCATGTGAGAGCACGAACGGCTTATGAGCACGATCCGGCCTCACCCGAATGACTAGAAAGAATGTCCATGCCTTTGTCCGCACTTCCGTTCCCAAATATCGGGCCGGATATATTTTCGATTGAGATCGGCACGTTTACGTTGACGCTCCGCTGGTATGCGTTGGCCTATATCATCGGCCTTCTCGTCGGCTGGAGAATTTGTGTTGCCACGGTCAAACGCGCCGCTCTGTGGCCTGCATCGGGCGCCGCGCTTACACCGCGCCAAATCGAGGATCTCTTGACCTGGATCATCATCGGGGTGATCATTGGCGGGCGGTTAGGGTTCGTGATGTTCTATGAGCGCGAGTTCTATCTTGCCAATCCGATAGAAATTCTAAAGGTCTGGCAAGGGGGCATGTCATTTCATGGCGGGTTTGCTGGCGTAACCATTGCAGCGCTTGTTTATGGCATTCGTCAGCGCGTTCCGCTCCTGAGTATGGCTGACCTTCTCTCTCTGGCAACACCCCCGGGATTGTTCTTGGGCCGGATCGCAAATTTCATAAACAATGAACTATGGGGCCGCCCATCGGCCATGCCCTGGGCCGTCATATTTCCCGGTGACGCAGCGCAATCATGCCCCGGAATAACCGACATTTGCGCACGGCATCCTTCGCAACTGTACGAAGCCCTTTTGGAAGGCCTGTTGCTTGGCTTTGCTCTCCTATTCTTTGCGTGGCGGCGCGGATGGCTTCGGACACCAGGGGCAATTTGCGGGCTCTTCCTGACCGGATATGGTTTTGCGAGAAGTTTTGTAGAGTTGTTTCGTCAGCCCGACGCACAATTCGCAGACATGAACAATCCGATTGGGTATTTTGTGCAGTTTGGTGACTGGGGCCTTACGATGGGGCAATTCCTTTCCTTGCCGATGGTAGCCGCGGGATTTGGATTACTTTGGCTCGCGCAGAAGCGGTCCGGCATAGGATCGGTATCTTAGGGCGCAGATGAAACTTTCGACGCATTGCCTCTTTCTGCTACGATATCCCCTGACGCTTCAGTCGTGATCCTCTTCTCCCATTTGGCGCATCATTTCTTCAATCTTTTCGGGGATGTCGTCGGCAGAGAATGCCTTCTGTTCTTCCGAATCGTGAACGAAGGCGATGATATCGGCAAGCTCCTGACCGGTGAATTCAATTTGCCTGCCGAGCTCATCCTCTTGGGCAGCGACCATCGCCGGCGCGCCGCGCCACATTCGGGCGGCAAATTCAAACGGGTTCATTGGCAGGTCCATATACGCTGCATCAAGGGCGGGGGCATCCTCGCCTCCGACCCCGTTGATAGAATGACAAACGACACAGCCTTTCGAGGCGAACAGTGCACGCCCCTTGGCTGCATCCATGTCTGGCAGGAACAGTCCGGAGCTCATCATCTGGCTCATCGCCCCATTGTCAGTCATATGCCCGCTGTCTTGGGCGCCGACTGGCAGCGCCCACACCACAGCAATGGCTAAGATCATCTGTCTGGAAATATAGGTCATTTTGGTCTCCTCGGTTTGCAGGTAATTGTTTCAATGCTGTTGCCCCTTCTCGGGCGACGAATTGCACCCTTTCTGTTTAGTGAACGGTCTGATGGACCTCGCAATCGTTCTTGATGCCCCTCAAATCTGTGCACGCCGCAGCCGGAGGGAGTTTAGGACGACCGAGATTGAGGAAGCGCTCATGGCAAACGCCGCAAACATCGGACTGATCAAGATCCCGAGGAATGGGAACAAGATCCCCGCAGCGACGGGCACGCCCGCAGTGTTGTAGATCAGAGCAAAGAACAGGTTCTGGCGTATGTTCCGCATGGTCGCGCGAGCAAGTTTGCGCGCACGCACGATCCCGTCGAGGTTCCCTTTGACAAGCGTGAATCCCGCGCTCTCAATAGCCACATCGGCACCGGTGCCCATGGCAATCCCGACATCGGCCTGAGCTAGGGCAGGTGCATCGTTGACACCGTCGCCAGCCATGGCAACCTTGTGCCCCTTAGCCTGAAGTTCCTTGATGATCTTCGCTTTGTCTTCCGGCATCACATCGGCGCGAATCTCGTCGATGCCAAGACTGGACGCGACGGCCTTAGCGGTACGCTCATTGTCTCCGGTCGCCATAATGATCCGGAACCCAAGTGCGTGCAGTTCCTTCAGGGCGGCTGGGGTGGTCGCCTTTACCGGGTCCGCGACGCTGACAAGACCGGCAACGTAATTCTCGACGACGACAAACATAACCGTTTCGCCATTATCCCGACGGGTATCCGCCTTGTCCCGAAGCTCTGCTGCATCAAGTCCGAGATCAGACAGGAGTTTCACGTTGCCGAGCGCCACCACCCGTCCGTCCACCGTGCCTTTGACGCCCTTGCCGGTTACCGCCTCGAAGGCGTCGGCCTTTGCCAGATCGACGCCACGCTCTTCAGCACCACGTACGATGGCTTCCGCGAGAGGATGCTCTGAGCCGCGTTCCAGCGATGCGGCAAGCCGAAGCACCTCGGCTTCATCGTGACCCGGTTCAGGGTAGACGCCGACAAGTTTCGGCTTGCCTTCGGTCAGCGTGCCGGTCTTGTCGACGATCAGGGTATCGACCTTCTCGAACCGTTCCAGTGCCTCTGCATTCCTGATCAGGACACCCGCCTGCGCGCCGCGCCCCGTTGCCGTCATGATAGACATTGGTGTCGCAAGGCCGAGGGCACAGGGACAAGCGATGATGAGAACGGCAACGGCCGCAATAAGAGCATAGGAAAGGGCCGGGGCCGGGCCCCAAATGGCCCAGCCAATGAAGGCCAGCACGGCGATGCCAATGACCGCGGGCACGAAATATCCGGAGACCTTGTCGGCGTATTTCTGGATCGGCGCGCGAGACCGCTGAGCATTTGCCACCATCTCGACGATCTGGCTCAGCATCGTGTCGGCGCCGACGCGCGTCGCCTCCATGATCAGGCTGCCGGTTCCGTTGATCGTGGCGCCCGTTACAGGGTTTCCTCCGACCTTTTCTACCGGTACCGGCTCGCCCGTGATCATGCTTTCGTCAACTGAGGATCTGCCTTCGACGACCATACCATCGACCGGCACCTTGTCACCGGGTCGCACACGCAGTCGGTCGCCGACCTGGACCTGTTCCAATGGAACCTCTTCTTCGCTTCCGTCGTCGCGGATAATACGTGCCGTCTTGGCAGCCATATCCAGAAGAGCACGGATCGCCTTGCCGGTGCCTTCGCGAGCGCGCAGCTCCATCACCTGTCCCACAAGGACCAGCGTAACGATCACGGCTGCCGCCTCGAAATAGACGCCGACATGCCCTTCGGCATCCCTGAACCCATCGGGGAATATGCCCGGTGCCAGAACGGCGATGATGCTGAACAGCCATGCGGCGCTCACACCCATGGCAATGAGACTGAACATATTGAGGTTCCTTGTACGGAACGAGTTCCAGCCACGAATAAGGAAAGGCCAGCCGGACCAGAAAACAACCGGTGTCCCGAGCGCGAGTTCGACCCAGAGGGTGACGCGTTCTCCGAACATCTCACGCACCCCGCTCAGGCCAAGATAGGGCCCCATGGTCAGCACAAGGAGCGGTACAGTCAAAATGGCCCCCACCCAGAAACGACGGGTGAAATCCACAAGCTCCGGGTTCGGGCCTTCCGCTTCCATGGCGGCCGATTCCAGTTCCAGCCCCATACCGCAGATCGGACAAGACCCAGGATGCGTCTGGCGCACCTGAGGGTGCATCGGACAGGTATAAACCGGGCCAGTGTAGTCGTTGGGAACCGAGTCCAGGTGGTTTGGCTCCACCGCGTCGCCCGTGTGCTGATGGTGGGCGTGGTGTTGCGAGGGCTCGCCCTCAGGCACCAGATGCATCTGGCATTTCGGGCAATCTCCCGGTTCGGCGCGACGTACCTCGGGGTGCATTGGGCAGGTGAAGACCGCGCCCGCGTAGCCAGAAGGAACTTGATCGTCAGATCCGTTGGCATGCTCGTTATGGTTGTTCAATTGGAGCTCCTCTCCCGTATTTCTAGCTCATTGCCTCAAATCTAATTCTTCCAGTAACTGGAAGGTAAAGTGGCGCATTGAGCAACTTTCATTTCTGTTGCTAACAGCTCGCCGACGCAGACTGCGTTCGTTGAGTGTGGTATTGTATCGGTACTGACGATCCGCGCGGCACCGGCATGGCGGATTGCTTCCTCTGCGCCGTGTGCGAAAACCGCGTGGATAATTACGCAAGTCGCAGGTCGGGCACCGGCCTGCCCAAGTCGTTCAAGCGTCTGGATCAGCGTATGTCCCGACGAGGCAATATCGTCGAGGATCACGGGTGTCCCCTGTCGGAAAGCGGCGCTGTCCGGCAGGCTGATCTCGACCTGCCGATCCCCGGAGCGATGTTTTGTCAGCACTTCGTAGGGGCGTCCGGCGAGCCTGGCGACTTCAGCCACCCATTGCTGGCTTTCGCTGTCAGGCCCAAGGAGCACGGCCTCTGGAACGTTCGCCGCAATCCAGTCGGCCAGCAGAGGGGCTGTGGCGACACGATATGCGGGAATGCGGAACAGCGCTGAAAGGCTCGGGTTGCGATGCAGATGGGGGTCAGCGGTCATCACCCAGTCGAAGCATTCATCAATAAATCTCGCGAAGATCGGTGCGCTCACGGCTTCGCGTGGATGAAACCGCTTGTCCTGCCGCATATAGCCAAGATAAGGCGCGACCAGCCCGACGCATTCAGCCCCGAGTTCGTGCGCCGTCAGGGCTGCGAAACGCAGAGGCAACGCCAGCCGATCAGGATCGCGTAACGTGGCCAGGAAGGCGATTTCGCGTCCCGAAGGATCGCCGCCGAGCGTCACGAGGGTTTCACCATCGGGAAAATGGTGCGCGTCCACCGGCTGGATTTCGGCACCGGACGTCGCCGCCATACTGCGCGCCAATGGCTCCATGCCGGGAAAGGGGGCGATAATGGTCATCAGTTTGCCTCCTCAATCGTGCAAAGTCCCAATTGCGCCTCAGCATAGGAGCGGGCGTATTCCAGTTCTCCCAGCGTTTCGGCGTGGATCTCGAACAGCGGCTTGCCAAATTCGATATGGTCGCCGATCTGGACCAGCAGGCGTAGCCCTGCGAGATGCTGCCGCGGTGCGCCGGCGAGTTTCGCCGTGCGCGCAATGCGGCGATTGTCAATCGCGATGAGGCGCCCCGCCTTGCGGGAGGTGATCACCGCATGATAACGCGCCTCACCAGGCTCAGTGAAACCGCCTTGCGCATCGCAGATCGCCATGAACTTCGCCTCGGCGGCACCGCTGACGAGCAGCTGTGCCGCCACCGTTCGCCCGCCCGCGCCGCCCGTCTCGGGAGCAAGGTCCAGCAGCGCCCCGGCAATGTCGAGTGCACGGTCGCGCAGGTCGACAGAGGAGTTTTCGTCGCGGCGTAGCACGGCAAGGACATCTTGGGCTTCCAGCGCGGGTCCAATTCCACGTCCGACAGGTGCAATTCCGTCGCTTTGATGGATCGAGAGCGTCAGGCCGATGGCCTCGCCAACGGCGCGGAGCCGCTCTGCCAGCGCGGCGGCGGTTTCCGCCGAGCGGACCTTGGCCGTTGGTCCGACGGGTACGTCGATCAGCACCCGTTTCGCACCGACTGCCGCCTTCTTCGACAAGACGCTCGCCACCAGCTGACCGTCGCTGTCGAAATCGAGTGGCCGTTCAATCCGGATCAGAACATCATCTGCGGGACTGAGCGCGAGATTGCCCCCCCAGACGATGCACCCGCCCTCGGCCTCGACGACGCGTCTCAGCGCGGGGATGTCGAGTGAAACAGGTGCCATGACCTCCATCGTGTCGGCTGTGCCGGCTGGTGAGGTTATCGCGCGAGAAGAGGTCTTGGGGATCATCAGCCCCGCCGCCGCGATGATCGAAACGACGATCGGCGTGGTCCGGTTTCCGGGAAGCCCCCCGACACAATGCTTGTCGTAGATCTCGGCGCCACCCCAATCCAGCGTCTCGCCCGCCGCCTGCATGGAGCGGGTCAGCGCGATGGTTTCCGCAATGGTAAGCCGGTCGCCCGAGCAGGCCGTGATGAATGCAGCAAGGTCGAGATCGGACAGGCGATGATCAAGGACATCACGAATGATCGTGTCGAACCGGTCCCGCTCAAGGGTATCCCCATATACCTTGGCTCGGATCGCAGAGAGAGAATCGGGCGGCTCGGGATGCGTGAAGCTGGCGCGATCACCCGGCGCAGGCATTAGAGCTACCCAAGCTTCTTCCGACAGGGCGGCGGTATCGTCAGGAAGCCAGTCGCCATCTGTGAGCACGTTCAGCGTCGCTATCACTGATTTGTTGCCGAGCGTCACCTCGATCCGGGTCAGGGCTGCGAAGCCTTCGGCGCGGCAGACGTGGCAGTCTTCGCGCATGAAGACAACGGGTTGCCGGTAAGTGTCGATCCCCGCGCGGGACAGGGCGAGCGTATTGTCGATTTTTGTCATTTCGGATTGTCCAGCCGGATCGTTTCGAGGTGTTCGGGGGCCCGGGCAGGCCAGCCCAGTTCATGTTCGATCCGCCAACGCAGCCGATCCGAGGCCGAGGGTTCGCCGTGAGTCACATAGGTAATGCGCGGCGCGCGATCCGACGCGCGCATCCAGGCCAGCAACTCTTCGGCGTCGGCATGGCCGGAAAAGGCTTCGAGCTGGATCACCTCAGCCCTGATCGGGAAATCGCGCCCGAACATGCGCAGGCTGTCCGCGCCGGCGGCCAGCGCAGCCCCGCGGGTGCCGCCCGCCTGAAAGCCCGACAGCAGAATCGCATTTCGCGGGTCGCCGCCAAAGCTGGCGAGGTGATGAAGGATCCGCCCACCGGTCAACATGCCGCTCGCCGAAATGATGATCATCGGACCATGCTGCGTGTTCAGTCTCTTCGACTCCTCGACCGAAGTAACCCGTTTGGCGATCTTGAACATCGCAAGGCAATCCTCCCAGGCAACGTGATGTTCTTCGTGGTGGCCGTGGTAGATTTCGGTCGCGTCGATCGCCATAGGCGAGTTGAGATAGACCGGCACATACGGGATGTCACCGCGGTTTTGCAGGCGCGCGATGTGATACATGAGCCCTTGCGCGCGCCCGACCGCGAAGGACGGAATGAGAACCGTTCCACCGCGCTCAAGAACCCGCTTCAGGATTGGCTGAAGTTCCTCTTCCGCATCGATGTCCGAGTGATGGCGATTACCATATGTCGATTCACAGACCAAAACGTCTGCGCCGGTGAATGGTTGTGGCGGGCGCATCAGCGCATCGTTCTGTCGACCCAGGTCACCACTGAACAGAATCCTCATGCCCGGTAGGGAGATACGAATTTGTGCTGCGCCGAGAAGGTGCCCGGCCGGAATGAATTCCGCCCGGATACCGTCACCAAGGTCGATCTCTTCTCCGAAAGGAACCGCATGCATCCGTGTCAAAGCCGTTTCCGCATCGGCTACCGTGTAAAGGGGCGTCGGGTTCTTGTGCTTAGAGAACCCGTGCTTTTGCGCAAATCGCGCTTCCTCCTCTTGGATGTGCCCGCTGTCGGGCAGGATCAGCCCACACAACTCCGCCGTCGCTTCCGCGCACAATATCTTGCCTCGATACCCCCCGCGGATCAGTGCGGGCAAGTAGCCTGAGTGATCGAGATGCGCATGGGTTAGAAGTACAGTGTCGATCGTCGACGGCCGCACTGGAAACGGTTTGCGGTTACGATCTCGCAGTGTCTTGAAACCTTGAAATAAGCCGCAGTCGATCAGAATGTGGCGCTCCCCGAATTCAAGCAGATAGCGCGAGCCTGTTACTGTTCCCGCTGCACCGAGAAAACGGAGTGTAGGTCGAATGTCCCGTGCCATGATCGTGTTCCTTTCATTCCCTTCAGCTGCCTTTAGGGTAGCGCCACCATCTGATGTCCTTCTCCTTCGACGGAAACGGTGCCGCGCGCTCGCAGCGTGGCGGCATCGACAATCCACACTTTCGGCTCTGCACGGCTTGAGACATAGAGGACGTCGGAGTCCGGAATTACAGTCAGGTGGTAGGGTTCGGGGGCAAGCGGGGCGGTGTGCACCTCCCCAGTAGCAAGGGAGACTGAGGCGAGTTTGCCCTCTTCTCTGCCCGCGACGAACAACGTTGCACCGTCATTGGACAACCCCAGCCCATGAATCTCGCCGCCGATATCGAAGTTCCGCAGTTTGTCACCGTTGCTCAACGACAATTCCAGAACTTGGCCCGCGCCCGCGTCTGCGACATAAAGCCGATCAGTTTCGGGCGAAACTGCCATATGTTCCGGGGTATCACCTGCAATCAAGTTGCGACGAACGATACCCCGCGACAGATCTACTTCGCTGATCGTTCCGTTACCGGTGTTGGAGACGTAGACGAGATTGGGATCAGTTCCAAACGCTGCATAGTTCGGCATCGATCCAGTCGGGACAAATGCCGTCATGCCGAAACTCGCCAGGTCAATCACCGATATTCCATCACCGGTCGGATGGGTCGCAACGGCAAAGCGTCCATCAGGGGAAACTGCCGTATGATGTACGGCACCCGGCACCTCTATCCGACGCAGGATATCGCCATTTTTTGCCTCCAGAATCGAGAGAAGACTGATCCCGGCATCCGGTGGCCCCATTGGCACGGCCTTTGGTGCGTGGTGCGCGGCGTGATCGTCTGCAGACACAGTGGAGGGCTTTTCCAGCGACGCGACATCCTCGCGCGGGATCTCCGAATAGCTGCCGGCGACCAGATACGACACGCCGGGTGCGCCTGCGAGACCGTGGACCGCCTCGACATCATTGATCCGACGCAGGACTTTTCCAGTCTCCGCCTGAACCATTAGGACTGAATTGGCGCTGCCCTCTGGAATGAAGACTGTAGGCGGAGCGGCCAAAGCTGGTGCTGACACGAACAAAGTGGCGAGCGTATAGGCGATGCGGGGCGACATGTTCATTTTTGGAACCTTTATGTGGTCGAGATCATGCGGTGGCCGTAGCGAGGGCAGAAAACCGGCGGATCCACGGTTGATAGGGGCGAATGAAGTGAGGAGCGCGGTCAGGCAGAATCCGGACATCCAGACTACGAGCCTGTCAAAAATACCTAAGCGTCACGATTGGCGTAAAAGCCGAAAGGGAGGCGCTTCGCTTCCTCGCTGACTGGAATGCTCAGAAGAGAATGGGGACGTGTATGAATTCGTCATCGGCGAAAGACGCCGATTGCCGCCACGACATTACCATTCGCGTGCCACGGTTCGAAACTACTGCGCTGACAAGCCCGTCAGGGATCAGAGCAGCGGCGCAACCGGGATGAATTCCGCAATCTGCGTCCAGAATAACGTGGACGGAGGAATTTGCGTCGGAGACCTGAACAATCTGCGTCTCTAACCCGGCAAGCTCGCCCTCATGCGCATGCAAACCATCCGCAATGAGACCGAAAAACAAGGCTCCGATCAATATCAGGACGAAGCTGACGCGCAAACGCGACACTCCCCTGACATCGATATGTGGCCTTGATCGCATGATTTGAGTCCCTTCTAAGTAATAATAACACGCGATCCAGATGGTGTGGTTGATCTAAATCAGGGCGTTAAATGCTGCCTGACTCGGCGTCCTTGATGCGCAGCTTAGGCGAAATTACTCAGTCGGCACTTATCTCCAAAGTGTTTCCAAATCTGAAACCTTCACATCGTCCTCGATGAGCGTTGCTTGAGCGGCCCCCGGACGCGCCGCGTGCAAAGCAGCAAGAACATCCTGAGTCGACAAAATTTCAGACAGGATAATTCCTTCGGGAGCAGACGACTCATAAACCGCGTTGAATGGAATGCCGTAACGGTTGTTGGCCTCACAAAAACGGGTGATCGCATCATCTGGGTATGAACAGGCATGCAATTTTGGGTCCGACTCAATTTCTGTGGCGCGGTCATGCAGAATGTTGAGGGCGCGCCAGAAGAAGGTCGATACCTGCGGCGCCATACATCTGCCGTTTCAACATCTTCAGCCTGTTGATCTGGTCCTCTGCCTAACCGTTGGATCAAGGCTTGCGCAGCGCCGCCGCAACCGCGTCCAGATCGGCGGAGAGTCCGCGCGCAAAGGCTGCCAGTCCGGACGTCTTTGCTTGATCCAACCAAGCTGCCAGCCCGCTCTCATCGCCATTGCGGATCATGGAGGTGAAGGCGTCGAGGAGCAGACGGCCCTGCGCCAGTTGCGGCAAAGCATGTTCGATCTGTGCGACGCATATGCTGTCGGCCTTCGAGAGGTGGTGCCGACCAGAGGTCGACCGCCCACCGCGCGGCCGAGGTAAGCGACGAGGTCCTGAAATCGCCCGGTCCGACGACCATGACGACACGCAAGGCAATCCGGGACTTTCTCGGTGAAAGTCGTGATGGAACATTGCGACGCAACACAGCGGAACCGTTGCACCGAAAAACGCACCTGAACGGCGCGACCGTGCGCTGGAAAAACCAAAAGGTGCCGGACATAACGTCCATGCCGACGGGAAGACCGCTGTCCGCAGCCCGGACAGATTACTTCCGCGTTCATAAGCTCTGCGTCAATCGCGAGGATCGCGCCGTCCACGCTGTATCCGGTGGCGCGAAGCCCTTCAGGCAACAGCTTTGTGTCGAAACGCCCTGTCATGATGATCATCCCCTTCAGCATCTGCGCCAAATATAGGAGTGGAGCCGTCAAAAATCACACAATGTGCGCCAGAGCCAAGATTGCGTACGATGAAGTAATTGCTGCCGACACTTCCCATGAGCAGCGGCATCGCCACGATAGACGAGATCAAACGCCAATCGAGGAGACTGCAATGAAACAGTATGTTGGACTGGATGTATCGCAGAGGGAGACTTCCGTCTGTGTCATGGATGAGATCGGCCGGCCTACCTATCAAGGTCGCGTGGCCTCCGACCTCGGCGCCTTGGCAGGACTGTTGAGGAAGAAGGCGCCGCGTGCCGAACGCGTCGGCTTTGAGACCGGTGCCATGTCAAGCTGGCTGTGGCACGAGCTCCGGCGGATCGGTCTACCGGTGGTTTGTATCGACGCCCGCCACGACCATGCTGCGCTCTCGGTGCGGATGAACAAGAGCGACGAGAATGACGCTCGCGCTCTCGCTGAACTGGTCCAGATCGGCTGATATCGAGAGGTCGCGGTAAAGAGCGAGGCCAGCCAGCATGCCAGATTTCTTCTGATACTCGCTCACGCCTGGTGCAAATCCGGCAGGATCTCGAGAACCAAGTGCGCGCCATGCTGAAGGAGGGCGGCCAGATCTTTCCACGGGCGATCGGCGGGCTATTCCGGCGCCGGGTGGAGGAACTATCGGGCGAAGGACATATCCTTTGGCCAGTGCTGCTGCCGCTGATCTCCGTCCATGCGAATGTGTGTGGCGAATTGGAGAAAGCTTGATCGGAGGGTCCGCCAGCTCGCACGGGAAGACGAAACTACCCGACGGCTTATGACGGCTCCAGGCATCGGCGTGGTGACGGCGCTTACGTTCCGCCATACGATTGAAGGCCCCTCGCGTTTCCGAAGCGCGGCGACGGTCGGAGCCTACCTCGGCCTGACTACTCGCCGCAAGCAATCAGACCAAACCGACACCAACGGCCGCGTCTCGCGATGGGGAGACCGTCTGCTACGAACATATCTGTTCGAGGCGGCCAGTGTCCTGCTACACCGGACTAAGAGATGGTGCGCACTGAAAGCATGGGGACTGCGCCTTGCCAAGCGTAACGAAATGAAGAAGGCGCAGGTCGCTGTCGCCCGGAAGTCGGCTGTGATCCTCCACTGCATCTGAGTCGACGGGACAGTCTTTGAATGGGGGAAAGAGCTGCCTGCATCACCGACGCTTGACCCGACCCCGAGATTACAGGTCTGACACCAACACTGTGATGTCCCGCCGGGACGGTGGTTGCGGTGACCTCGTTCAATCGGCTGCAGGCCAGCAAGGCACCTGCGTAGCATACGTTGAAGACACCCGACCCGAACATCAACATGAGGCCATGACCTCGAAAAAGACCATGCCCCCGGCACGGACAGAAAAGCAGGCTCGACGCAGAACCGCAATTAAAGGGCCGATTGACACCGATGGCGGAATTCGCCGTGGACTCCGCCTCGTGCCAAGGTGAAACCATCACAGAAACGGGTAGCAGCCCCCAACGAGCGTGAATTACTGAGACAGATGCAAGCCGCCCCGACTGCGAACCGCCAGTTCCACGCGTCCGACCTGTGTCGCTTGATCGGTCACGCTGCCTACGAAGCGCGAGTACTGGATGTAATCCGCAAGTTCAGCGAAGTTGGCAGTGCACTGACGAGCGGTGTTGGCGGGGGAGATTTCGAGGTAGTCTGTTTGGGACATCGAGCTTTCGGGCCGCGAAGTCAACGACTGTACAGAACCAGCGCATTTGCGACCGCTGCGAAGATGATGATCAAAACATGCCGGAACCACTAGGCGTTTCGCGCAAATGAAATCATCAGTTGGGGCCTCTGTTTTTGTGCGGGATCTCAGGTGTCAATCTGCAGCCGCTGCGATCCAAGCACGCAAATATATCTTTTCAAGAACGAAGACTATCAGGATTGCGACTATGGCGAAGATAGCAATTGCGGGATCGCTTCGCAGTTTCATAGCGGTGAAGGCGACCAGAACAATCGCATCGAACCCGAGCGCTGCGAGAACGACGACGCTAGAGGCGCCGATGTCCGCCCTACGGAAGCGCCAGACACCCCAATGCACAACCATATCCATGATAAGGTAGAAGAACGCGCCGAGAGAGGCGATGCGGCTCAGATCGAAGAAGATGGCAAGGAAGGACGCGATGACCACCGTATAGACCAGCGTATGCCGCTGGATGGGACCGGACATGCCGAAATGGCTATGCGGGATCATCTTCATATCCGTGAGCATGGCCAGCATCCGCGAGACGGCAAAGACGCTGGCCAGCACGGCCGACGCCGTCGCCACCACGGCCAGCAGGACCGTCAGCAGAAAGCCGACCTGGCCCAATGCCGGTTCCGCCGCCTCGGCCAACGAATAGTCCTTTGCGGCGATGATCTCGTCGATAGTCAGGCTGGATCCAACGCCGAAGGCCACCAGCAGATAGACAACAACACAGAGCGCAATCGAAATCACGATCGCGCGCCCCACGTTGCGGTTCGGGTTGGTGATCTCGGCGCCACTGTTGGTGATTGTCGTGAACCCCTTGAACGCGAGAATGGCCAGAGCGACCGAGCCAATGAACCCCATCGGGCCAAAATCGACCGAGTCCTGCGATGCCGCGGCGAAGCCGAAGCCGCTCGACCACAGGGCGGCGATCCCGAACAGCGCTATGCCACCGATCTTGACTGCGGCCATGATCATCGAAAACAGCCCGATCGACCGGTTGCCCGCAATGTTCATGAAGAAGGCAAAAAGGATCACCCCGACGGCAAGGATGGGCACAAGCGGCCCGCCCTCGATATCGAAGGCGCGTAGGAGGTAGGTGGCAAAGGTCCTGGCGACGAGGCTTTCGGCGATCACCATGCTGAGCGCCATCAAAAGCGCCGCCCCCGCCGCAACCGCTCCCGGTCCATAGCATTTTTGCAGGATCATCCCGATACCCCCTGCCGACGGCCAGGCGTTGGACATCTTGATGTAGCTGTAGGAACTGAACCCGGTCACGATCGCTCCGATGATGAAGGCAATTGGAAAGAGCGGCCCTGCCAACTCGGCGATCTGTCCGGTCAGCGCGAAAATTCCCGCGCCGATCATGACACCGGTCCCCATCGCAACCGCGCCGGCCAACGTGATGGAATTCTTCTTGTATCCGTTGCTGTCGTGGTCGTGGTTCATAACGTGTCTTGTCACTTTCGTCTCTTAGTTCGGCCTTCGCCAAGTGTTCGTGTGAATCGTCTCCGCGTCAGGAAAATACCTACGCAGTCCTCTCAGCACTTGCGCAAGATCGAGGTGGTCAACGATGAAAGTGCCCGATTTCTGCCGAGCATCGCCGGAATATAATGCTTCAACTGTCAGCAATATCATAGTGGCCGTCAAATCGGCCTGATCGCCACCCTAAAAAAGTGCGACGCAATCTCTTTGCCATCGCTATCGAACGCAACCGCCGCAATCCGTGTTCTCGTAGGCCCGATGTTAGGCCCCACCGCCTCGAAAGCAGTGTTAATCGCGGGAAATGCCTTGCCATCCAGCGTCCGAGCCCAAGCCACTGTGGTACTGCAAAAAAGCGTGTGACGAGCGGCGCATCGACAGTCAAGTAACTGCGAACACAGCCCTCGCGTTCGTTGGGAAATATTCCGGCATCATCTATCTCACAGGATGCTTATCACTGCTGTCACCGAATGCCCATTAGATCTGCCACGCGACGCCTGTTAGAAGCTGTACTAAACGACCGTCACACGCCTCTCACTACGCAGAACCCAGCCCGGCATCGTGGAGGTGCTCCCGCTCCGGCAAATCTACAAGTGTCTCCAGATCGAAGGCCGCGAGGAACCGGTCGGTGGTAACGAAGGTAAACGGCGCGCCACGTTGCGGGGCGCGGGGGCCGGTCGCAATCAGGCCGCGCGCATGCAGACGGCCCGTGAGGTCGCGGCTGATCTCCTTGCCGAAAATATCCTTGAGCCCGTCGCGGGTGATCGGCTGGTGGTAGGCGATGGCGGCAAGCACGGCGATGTCGAATTCGCTCAAATCGAAAAGCTGGTCCCCGACATCCGCTGCCGCCCGGATTGCGGGTGCATAGGCCGGTCGGGTGCGCAGCATCCAGCCATCGGCCACACGCGCCACCTCGAAAGCGCGCCCCTCCAGATCGGCAGCGAGATCCGCAAGCAACAACTCGACCGAAGCCCCCTGCCCTACCACCCGCGCAAGATCTTCGCGCGGCACCGGCGTTGCGGAGGCAAAGAGCACCGCCTCGATTCGCAGCATCCATTCGCGCCAGCGCAACTCGGGCGGAAGGTCCTCAAGCTCTCGGTCCAGCGGTGTCCGGTCCTTCGCCATGTTCACACACCATAGAGGCGGAAGGTGTCGCGCCCGGTCAGCTCGCGGATCGCGCCGAGTTGGACGAGCCGGTCGCAAAGCCTCCGCGCGGCGCGATCGGGCAGCGGCAGGGCCGCAGGGGCAACGGCGTCCCGGGAGAGGAATAACGCCACCGCCTCCGCCGCCCCTTTTGCGCGCAGCTTCGGCGCCACCGCACGCAGCCGGGCGGTTCGGCGAGTAAGGTCTGTTAACAGCCGGTCCGCCTCGATGGCCGCCGTATGCAGCGCGCGGTGGCAGGCGAGGTGCAGCTCCGTCCCGGTCAGGCGCAGCTCGGCGCGTTTGAGGCCCGTCGAAAGCAGCGGCACCAGATGGTTCCAACCAAGCGCCTGCGACAAGGCGGCGTCGGCGAGGATCAGCGCTGCGAGTTGCGCCCGCGGCGCCTCGGCAAGAACCGCCTCGAGAACGTCCGCCGCCCGCGCGACCGGAGCCCCCTGCCCCACCGCCAGCCAACGTTCGAGCGCCTCCGGCGCGTGATCCGGCAGCGCACGTTGAAGCGACGCGACCGAGGTCGGCCGCTCCACCGCGCACCGCCATGCTAGATAGACCTCGCCCGCCGGTCCTGGCAGATCACCGTCGCGCAAAAGGTTTACCGCGTCTCGTAGGTCCGGCGCACGCTCGGGGCGGCCCGAATGGGTCACGCGGAGTTCCGCCGCGCGTAAAGCAAGACGTTCGCGCAACAATTCATGGGGTGCGGCGTCGCGCTTCAATACCAGATGCAGATGGCTCAACGCGGCACCCGACAAAAACGCCACATCTTCAGGGGTTTCGCCATGCCCCCGCGTGACCCAAGCCGGCAGGTGCGGTAGAGTTTCGTAAGCGTCAGAGATGTCGAGCATCAGCGATGTCATGTTCTGAGCCTACCCCGCCGCGGCGCTTTTCTCCAGAAAATTGCACCAAAACCGCCCCGCTTTGTTGTTGCCTTTTATGTCCAATAATCTTGCATTATCGGACAAAATGCGGCTAAGCTCATATCTCGAGACATTTGCAGGGGAAAAGCCAGGTCAACGGGCTCCGGCGGCGTCCCACGGGCGACCAACGTCCTGCCAGTTGACAGCCGTCCGCACCCTACCCTCAGGAGCCCACCCGATGAGCGACAGCCCCGACCACGACGTGCATCATACGGCCCCTGCCCTTCCCGCAAATGTCGCAGGTTCCGACGCGCTCGATCGTATCGTGGAGACCGCGCGCGGCTACGCACAGCAATCGGCGGCGGACAATACGCTTGCTGCCTACGCCGCCGATTGGGCGCATTTCGCGCGGTGGTGCCGGATGAAGGGAGCGGAGCCCTTGCCGCCATCTTCAGAGATGATCGGGCTCTATCTTGCGGACCTCGCCGCGCCAGCTGACAACACGGCAAGCCTCTCCGTGCCGACGATCGAGCGGCGGCTCTCGGGCCTCACCTGGAACGCGGCGCAGCGCGGCTTCACCATTGATCGGCGCAACCGGCATATCGCAACGGTGCTCGCCGGCATCCGCCGCCGTCATGCGCGCCCGCCGAAACAGAAAGAAGCGATCGCCCCCGAGGAGATCCTCGCAATGGCGGCCACCCTGCCCCACGATTTGGGAGTGGGCAAAACTTGGGGGTTATGCGGCTGCTCTTTGGTACGCGCCGGTTAGCCGACCGTCGAGAACGGCGGC
>NZ_NBOB01000018.1:0-24710 GCF_002213185.1 Thioclava sp. JM3 | reverse complement strand
GCTCTCGTTTCTCTACGGCCATATAGGCGTGCCGTGGCTCTCGAGAGCCTGGCCGATGGACGAGACCTGGATGGCGGTGAATACTGGCGACCGCGTGCCGGCTGTTGCGTGGCGTGGGTCGTGACCGCGGCGATTAGTCCAGCGAGCGCTGCGGTTGACCCGCAAGGGGCTTCTGTGTCAGGCACGCGACCTTTCATGATCCACCTCGGCGCGCGCGCCGGGCCCAGCCTAAGGAAGGACATATGGCACTCACCCTGCGCCGCAACCGCGACCGCGATCTGGCCCCCTTGGCAGCGATGCTGTCGGACGCCGAAATTCCCCTGCTCAATCCCAATGCGAAAGTTCCGTTCGACGAGATGGAATGGCATCGCAAGTGGCTTGGAGAACATCAGGACGTCTCGTTCTACCTTCAGGATGAGACGGGGCGGGATGTCGGTTTCTTCGCGCTGCGCGAGGGTATCGGGCCGGAGGTGCGGCACCTGACCTACGTCTATCTCGTCGAAGAGGCGCGTGGCGGGGCGGCTGCAGAGCTGACGGGGCACGTGGAACAGGCGGCGCGAGACCTCGGCGCGCTGTCGCTGACCCTGAAGGTGGAGCTCGATAACGCGCCGGCCTTCAACGCCTATCTCTCGGCCGGCTACGAGGAACTGTCCCGCCGTCAGGGCATGGCGACGATGCGGTTGGATCTGGAGGAGAGGCCCGCCGAATAAGCGGGGCTTCCGACGGGTGTGGCGCAAAATGAGAACCGTTGGTTCGCGGTCGTCCAGGTCGTTCAGGCCGTCGCTTCGCGATCCAATTTTACGCGCGGTCCGCGGCCTTCGCCTGATAACCTTCGAGCTTAGTTCTCAAGGCGCGACCGTCGCAACCTGAGCAGGCGGATGCATTTCGAGCGTTGGCGGCTCTGCTGCGGGGCGATGAATTGCCCCGAGGCGCTTTCGGATGGACCTGCGCGTTCGCGGAACCAACGAGCCTGCTGCGAAAGATCCTCGAACTGTCCGGGCGCGTAACACTCATCGAAGCTGAAGATGAGGGAAACGTGCGCCGATCCGCGACGAATACGACAAGCAAGGCGACCGTCTTCTATGACGGGGCGTGCCCGCTTTGTCGTGCCGAAATCGGGCTCTATCGCGAAGCGCCGGAGGCGGACGCTTTGGAGTTCGTCGATCTCTCCGACCCGGGCGCGACTCTGCCCGACGCTCTGAACCGGGACGACGCGCTGGCGCGGTTTCACGTGCGGACGCGGGATGGGCGTCTCGTCTCGGGGGTCACCGCGTTTGCAGAGCTCTGGGCGCAACTTCCGCGCTGGCGTGGTCTGGCGCGCATCGCGCGATGGCCGATTGTCAGGACTCTCCTCGAACTGGCCTACCGTATCTTTCTGAAGCTGCGCCCCGGTATCGTCTGGCTCTTCGTCAGGCTGACGGGGCCGCGCGCCCGATGAGCGTGATGCCGGTGGATCAGCCAAGGGACTTTTGGCGCGTGGGGTTTCTCGCGATGGCGCTCGCGACGGCGAGCATCCCGATCTACATCCAC
Organism: Thioclava sp. JM3; assembly: GCF_002213185.1. Lineage (NCBI taxonomy): Bacteria > Pseudomonadati > Pseudomonadota > Alphaproteobacteria > Rhodobacterales > Paracoccaceae > Thioclava > Thioclava sp. JM3. The sequence goes on along the minus strand of NZ_NBOB01000018.1, from coordinate 23,180 downwards.
CTGCCGAGTTTTGCGGCCACGCGACTTGGCCTGTCGCTCGGTCAGGTCGGGGCGATCCTGCTGCTGATCCGTATCGTGGATTTTCTGCAGGATCCGCTCTTGGGGTGGATGACAGACCGCTGGGCGCAGTACCGCTCGGGGTTCGCGGCCCTCGCGATGGCGCTGCTGGCGGCGGGCTGTGTCGCGGTCTTTTCTCTGCCAGCGCAGGGAAGTCCCGCGCTTTGGCTGACCGGGGGGCTTGTCGTCGCGTTCACGGGGTATAGCCTCGGGACGATCCTGATCTACGGCCAGAGCGCCGCTTTCGCCGGATCGGGGCGGACCCAGTCGCAGCTGAGCCTCGCCGGCTGGCGCGAAACCGGCGTTCTGATCGGGGTGACGCTCGGCGCGATCGCGCCGGCGCTGCTTTCGACGCTCCACGATCAATCGGATGGCTACCGGCCTTTCGGCTGGCTGATCGCGCTGTTGTCGTTGATCGCGGTTGCGTTGGCGCGGCCGCTTTGGCGCAAGACGCAACTCGCCTCGACGCGGTTGAACTGGCGGGGACTCATCGGGTCAGGCGCGGGTTGGCTCTTGCTGCTGGCCTTCGTCAACAGCCTGCCGGTGGCCGTGACATCGACGCTGTTTCTGTTCTTCGTGGGGGACCGGCTTGGCTTGCCGGACTTGGCAGGACCATTTCTTATCCTGTTCTTCATAGCCGCCGGGGCGAGTGCCCCTCTATGGGGACGTCTCGCCAGACGGTTCGGCGCCCGCCGGGTGCTGCTGGTCGCGATGGTTCTTGCAATCGTGAGCTTCGTCGGTGCCTTCAGCCTGCCGACCGGGGCCGCTTTACCGTTCGCGGCGATCTGTATCGGGTCCGGTGTCGCGCTCGGAGCGGATATGGTGATTCTATCGGCGCTTTTCGCGTCAGCGCTGTCGCGTGCGGGGCTGCAAGCGGGGCAGGCGTTCGGGATCTGGAACTTCAGCGCCAAGGCGACTTTGGCGATCGCCGCCGGGACCGTGTTGCCGTTGCTTCAATATTTCGGATACCAGCCCGGCGCAGGCAACACCGGCGCGGCGCTCTCGGCGCTCAATGTCAGCTATGCGCTCGTGCCCTGCGCGCTGAAACTGGCGGCGATCGCGCTCGTGCTCGGATTGCGTCGCGACATTCTCGACAATTCGAGCTGATGCGGAGCGCGGCAAGGCAGATTACGATCTAACCCTCATTTGTTCGACGCCGAAGCGACCCCGATCGGATCAGGGCTACTCCGGCGACGCATCGTCAGGATCAGAGGCTCAGGACCAGGGGGTCACGAGGTATTTCTCGCCGGTCTTCATTTTCCGGTAATCGGTCACGGCCTCTTTCGTCAGCATCTCGTCGAGATTGACGCGGGTCTTGTAATGGCTCGCGAAGGTGGTCGTGAGATTGTCGCGCACCCGCTTGCGCATCCGCGCGACGGTCTCTTGCCCGGCCGATTGCAGGAACGGAAACAGCAGCCAGCCCGAGAGCGTCCAACCGAAGCCGTAGCTCGGCGAGAGGGTCGTCGGGCCGGTGTCGAGACGTCCGTAAATGAACATCCGCTTCGGCTGGTTCGAGCCGTAGCGCGAATATTCCGTCATCCGGCTCACCGCGACCTGCTCCATCGCCTTGAAGGCGTTGTCGACCGCATGGCCGCCGCCGATCGGATCGAAGCCGTAGAAGGCTCCGGTGTCGTCGATCGCGTCGCGAAGCTGTTCCATGAAATCGTCATCCGAGGAGTTCACGACATGGGTGGAGCCGATCTTCTTAAGCAGATCGACCTGATCGTCCTTGCGAACGATATTCACCAGACCGAGACCGTCTTCCTGACAGATGCGCGTCAACATCTGCCCGAGGTTCGACGCGCCAACCGTGTGCAGGATCGCATCCTGCCCGTCCATCTTGGCGTTCTCGACGAAGCCGAGCGCGGTCATCGGATTGACGAAGGCGCTCGCGCCATCTTCGGAGGAATGATCGCCCAGCGGCAGGCACATCTCCGCATCGGCGATGCAATACTGGCTATAGGCGTTGCCCGGCACGCAGGAGACGCGCTGCCCCATAAGCGCTTTCGCCGCGTCGCTGTCGCCGGTTGCGACGACCGTGCCTGCGCCCTCGTTGCCCGCGGGCAGCTTCAGACCGTGCCGCGCTTTCGAGCCCGCGTTGAACGGCTCGGGCATCTTGGCCACGAATTTGCCGGGGGAATACGCGGCGTTCTCCATATCCGCCGCGCCCACGAGGATGGCGAGGTCTGAGGGGTTGATCGGAGCCGCCTCCATTTTGACGAGGACCTGATTGCCGGTTGGGTCGGGGAAATCCACGTCCTCGATCGCGACGGTGAGTGTGCCGTCCGCCTCCAGCGTCGTGAACAGTTGTTTGCCAGTGGTCGCCATGTCGATCTCCAGATGCCTGATTTGGGGTGAAAACTCGGGTCGGGTCGCGAACGGAGCTCCGGGAGATTGCGCCCGCACCGTCCGCGCTTGCCTTGCCAGATAGAGCGGGGCGCCCGCGCGGCGACCGCGTGCGACGCGACGTCTTGTCGGTTCGCGTGTCCGGCATCGCCGCGAACGACTGGCGAATATCCGTGGCCCGCACATTTGTGCGGGGGGATTTGACCGGTGACGCCCGCGAAAGCCTGCGCTGCCGCGACGGGCGCTGGAACTCCTGCCCGCGGCGAAAGTTGGCCCCTTTGAAATCGAAGGAGTCCCCATGTCAACGATCACCACCACCAACCCCGCAACGGGCGAGACGATCAAGACCTATCCTCTGATGAGCGAGGCCGAGGCCTTCGAGAAGGTCGAGGCCGCGCACTCCGCCTTTCTGGATTGGCGCGCGCGGACGCCCGCCGAGCGCGCGCCCTACCTGACCAAGATCGCAGAAAAGCTCCGCGAGAACGCGGATGAGCTGGCAGCGCTGATGACGCGCGAGACCGGCAAGCTGCTGAAGGACGGCAAGGCCGAAGTCGAGATCTGTGCCGCGATCCTCGACTATACCGCGAAGACCGGCCCCCACGCGCTGGCCGACGAGGAGCGTACCCACGGCACAGAGGGATCGCGCGGTGTCGTGACCTACCAGCCGATCGGCGTGATCTACTCGATCCAGCCGTGGAACTTCCCGCTTTACCAGCCGATCCGGGTGCTCGCGGCGAACCTGATGGCGGGCAATGCCTGCGTACTCAAACATGCCAGTATCTGCACCGGCTCGGGCCTGCGCCTGCGCGACTTGTGTATCGAGGCAGGGCTGCCCGAGGACCTCTTCCAGGTCATTTTGATCGACCACGACACCAGCGACAAATTGATCGCGCATCCCAAGGTGCGCGGTGTGACCCTGACCGGCAGCGACAGCGCGGGCCGCCACGTCGGAAGCGTCGCCTCGAAGTCACTGAAGAAGACCGTGCTGGAGCTGGGCTCGAACGATGCCTACCTCGTGCTGGAAGATGCCGATATCGAAACGGCGGTGAAATTCTCCGTGATGGGGCGGCTGTACAATAACGGCGAAACCTGCGTCTCGGCGAAACGGTTCATCGTCGCGGACAAGGTCTATGACGCGTTCGTCGAGGCGTTCGTGGAGCAGATGAAGGCGATCAAGATGGGTGATCCCACCAAGGACAACGTCCAGCTTGGTCCGCTTTCGAGCGACGACCAGTTCGCGATGGTCAAGGAGCAGGTGGAACAGAGCCTCGCCAAAGGGGCGAAGGCGCTTTGCGGCGGCGAGGCCCCGGATATCACCGGCGCCTACTACCCCGCGACGGTGCTGGTCGATGTGGCTCCCGGGATGCCCGCCTATGACGACGAGATATTCGGCCCCGTCGCAGCGGTGATCCGCGCCAAGGATGACGAGGACGCGATGCGCATCGCCAATGACAGCCGATATGGCCTTGGCGGCGGGATCTTCAGCAAGGACGAAGACCGTGCGCTCAAGCTCGCTCGCGATCACTTCGACACCGGGATGGTGAGGATCAACTCTTTCGGGACTGCCGATCCGAACATGCCCTTCGGAGGCGTCAAGGATTCGGGCTACGGCCGCGAACATGGCGGCTTCGGCATGAAGGAATTCGTCAACGCAAAAGCGGTGTTCCTGCCATGATCACCCTTCACGCCCTGCACTATTCCCGCGCGACCCGGGTGCTGTGGCTGCTCGCCGATCTGGGCGAGCCCTGCCACCGGGTCGATTATCAGCGCACCGAGAATTTTCGCGCGCCGGAGGCCCTGTCGCGGGTTCACCCGCTGGGCAAGTCGCCGGTGATCGAGGACGGCAACCGGATACTCGCGGAATCCGCGACGATCCTGCGTTACCTCGTCGCGAAATACGGTGACGAGACCCATACGCCGCCGCGTGGTACGCCGGAATTCTGGCAGCACGAAGAACTGCTGGATTATGTCGAAAGCTCGTTTGCCGAAGTTGCGCTGCGGGCGGTCCTGCCCGCCTTCCGGGGCAAGCCGGTGCCCGCAGAGGCGCAGGCGGCGCTCAATTCCCATCTCAATTTCATCGGGCGGACGATCGGTACCGGGCCAATGCTCTTCGGCGAGAGGGCGATGCTGGCCGATATCCAGATGTCCTATGTCATCGCCTTGCTGGCGCGGCTCGATCTGCTGGGAGAGCATCCCAAGGTCGGCGCCTACTGGAGCGCCCTGCAGGCGCAGCCCGGCTACATCGCCGCCGTCAAGGCCGCAGGCCCAATGGCACCGCCCGGCTGACACTCCGGGCAGCCCCGATCCACTCATGCGAAATAGGGCAGCGCGACGCCTCTCGCGCTGCCCTTCATCTTGTGCCGGGGCGCAACACTGCGATCCGGGTTGAGCGCGCACGACCGATCTCGGGATGTTGAAGGTCTGCCCCGAGAAGTCCTCGCAAGGGCGGCGGAAAAACTGCTACTCGCTTGCACAGGCCGATATTCTCGTGGAGGTGTTCTCTACCGCTGCGGTCGGCGACGGTGAGGATTGGCGCAACAGGAGACAGCGATGCAGGAACTGACAGCCTTCGGCCCGGATTTTCCCTTTTCCTACGAGGACTGGATCAGTCACCCCGCGGGTCTCGGTACGCTGCCCAGGGATGTGCTGGGCGCGCCGGTCGCCATCATCGGCGCCGGGGCGGCCGGGGTCATCGCGGCCTACGAATTGATGAAGCTCGGTCTGCGGCCAGTGGTCTACGAGTCCTCGCAATTCGGCGGGCGGTTGCGTTCGCAGAGCTTCGAAGGGACGGACGGAGTCGTCGCGGAGCTTGGCGGGATGCGCTTTCCCGTATCCTCGCGGGGGTTCTACCATTACGTCGATCTTGTCGGATGCGAGAGCCGCCCCTTTCCGAACCCGCTGACGCCCGCCGCCGGATCGACCGTCATCGAGCTTGAAGGCGAACGGCATTTCGCACGCAGCCTCGACGACCTGCCCGAGGGGTTCCACCAGATCGCGCAAGCCTATGACGAAGCGCTGCGCAGTCAGGCGGCCTTCCCCGACCTGCAAGCCGCGGTGCGCGCCAAGGATGTGGCCGCGATCAAGGCGATCTGGGATCCGCTTGTCAAAGATTGGGACGAGCGCACCTTCTACGATTTCGTGGCCCATTCGGAGGCGTTCCAAAAGCTCGATTTCTCGCATCGTGAGATTTTCGGTCAGGTCGGGTTCGGCACCGGCGGCTGGGATTCGGACTTCCCGAATTCGATGCTGGAGATCCTGCGGGTAAATCTGCTCGGGCTCGACGATGACCAGCGCTACATCGTGGGCGGGGTGGAGTCTGTCCTGCATCGCCTGTGGAACGCGGCGCCGGCCTGCGCGCATTGGCCCGAGGGTACGACGCTCGCGAGCCTGCATGGCGGCGCGACGCGCAGCCGGGCGACCGCGCTGAGCCGCGCCGGAGAGATGATCCGGCTGCGCGACCAGTGGGGCAACGAGGACGACTATGCCGCGGTGCTCGCGACGTGCCAGACGCACTTGCTGACGACGGCGATCGAGACCGAAGAGGACCTGTTCGATCAGAAGATGTGGATGGCGCTTGACCGGACCCGCTACATGCAGGCCGCGAAGACCTTCGTCATGGTCGACCGGCCGTTCTGGAACGACATCGACCCGGAAACCGGCGAACCGCTGATGTCGATGACGCTGACCGACAGGCTGACGCGCGGCACCTATTTCTTTGATAACGGGCCCGACCGCCCCGGCGTGATCTGCCTCAGCTACGCCTGGATGAGCGACGCGCTCAAGGTGCTGCCGCTCAGTGCGGAACGCCGGGTCGAGCTGTCGCTGCAGGCGCTTGGCAAAATCTACCCCGGCGTCGACATTGCCTCGCATATCCGCGGCCAGCCGATCTGCGTGAGCTGGGAAGCGGACGAAAACTTCCTCGGGGCTTTCAAGGGCGCGCTGCCGGGTCACTACCGCTACAACCACCGCATTTACGGCCACTTCATGCAACAAGGCATGGCGGCGAGCCAGAGGGGCGTCTTCCTCGCCGGGGACGGTGTCAGCTGGACTCCCGCCTGGGTCGAGGGCGCGGTGCAGACATCGCTCAACGCGGTGTGGGGGATCATGACGCATCTCGGCGGACGCAGCCCCGAGGAAAACCCCGGACCCGGCGATCTCTATCCCGAGCGCGGGCCGATCAAGCTGGCCGATTGAGCCTCAGAACCGGTTGCCCCAATGCGGGTGGAGGTCGTCGATCACCAGCGGATGGCGATGAGTGCGTTGGCCCTGCAGATGCGGGTGATCCGGCGCGAGATTGTCGTGGCGATGCTCCAGCGAGACCGGATCGCCGGAGGGCCAGACGCGCAGCGCGACGGCCAGCCCGAGCAGCGCCACGCCCGAGAGACCGAGCAATGCCGGGACCGCGCCGAACTCCGTCATCAGCCAGCCGGAGAGCGGATAGGTCACCAGCCAGCAGGCATGGCTCAGCGCGAATTGCGCCGCAAAGAGGGCCGGGCGGTCCTCGGGATGCGCGGAGCGTCGCAGCAATCGGCCCGACGGAGTGAGCACGGCCGAATAGCCCAAGCCCGTCGTCAGCCATGCTGCGAGAAGCAGGGGCCAGCTCAGCCCGGCCGTCGAGATTGCCAAGGCAAGGCCGAGAAGCGCGCCGATCATCACGCCTGCGCCCGACAGCATCACCGGGCGGTCCGCTATGCTTTCAAGGATATGGGGCAGGCCGAGGGCCGCCAGCATCGATCCCGCCCCAAAGGCGAACATCGTCCAGGCCAGATCGCTGTCCGACAGGTGGAGCCCGCCGCGTACCAGCACAACCGAGTTCACCAGCACCATCGCACCCGCCGCAGCGGCGGCGAGATTCACCGCCAGAAGTCCCCGCAGCCGTGGCGTCGCGAGGTAGATCCGAATGCCGCGCGTGGTCCGGTCATAGATGCCGCGCCGGGTTGCTGCCTGCGGGCTCGGCAGGATCACCGATACAACCAGCAGCGCCGAACCCGCGAACCCCGCGACCGTGCCGAGAAACAGGCTGTTATAGCTCATCACCGCAAGCAGCAGCGCCGCGAGCGTGGGACTGACGATATTCTCGAGGTCGTAGGCCAGGCGCGACAGCGACAGCGCGCGAGTGTAGCGCTCTTCTTCCGGCAGCACATCCGGCAGCGTCGCCTGAAACGTCGGGGTGAAGGCGGCGGAGGCCGATTGGAGAAGGAAGATCAGCACATAGACTTGCCAGACCTCGGTCACGAACGGCAGCGCCAGCGCCGCGCAGGCCCGGACGAGGTCGAGCGTGACCAGAAGCGCCCGTCGGTTTACCCTGTCGGCGAAGGCGCCTGCCACCGGCGCGATCCCGACATAGGCGACCATCTTGATCGTGAAGACCGTGCCAAGCACCATGCCCGCTTGATCTCCCGCCAGATCGAAGGCCAGCAGCCCGAGCGCAACCGTGGCGAGCCCGGTGCCCAGAAGCGCAACGATCTGAGCGGCGAAGAGATGGCGATAAGTTCTGTCAGCGAGGACGGCGAGCATGGGCTCAGGAATAGCGTGAAACGGTCCTGCGTTCCATGCGATCCGTCGCGATCCCCGCGCGCAGCCCGGTCATTCTTCGAGAGCCTTACGGCGGGCCTGATATTCCTCGGGGTCGATTTCCCCCTTCGCGAGACGTTCCTTGAGAATGTCGAGCGCGGTGTTCTGGCTCCGGCCCGGTCCGCGTTCCGTGAACCAGCGCACGGCAAGTACGGCAAGGAGAATGAGTACCCCCCAGAATACCACCATCATGCCGACACCGAAGAAGCCGTAACCGTCGCCCCACATCATGGGATGACTATAATATCCCTCTCCATAGCCGCTCGGGGCGTCGGCGAAAGCCACGGCCGGGGCAAGGGGTGCGAGAAATGCAGTGAAAAGAGAAAGTTTCGTCATAATCACCTCCACGGGTTCGTTTCCGCCTCGATACACCTCTGACGAGTTCGCGACATTGAGGCAGATCAACGGCGCGCTCGGACGGTCCCTTGCGCACGGTTGGTTCATCCGGTGAAGGCGAGCTGTCGGTAGGCGGCCTTGGCCATCGGCCAGAGTGCAGCGCTGCTCAGCGGCGCGGAGAGGGCGAAGCCGTAGCCGCCGTCGACCCAGACGAGACTCGCGACACCATCCCCTTCGGTCAGGCGAAATGCGGTCTCTCCAGTGGAAAGCGCGGTGACATAGAGCGTCAGGCGCGCGCCTGCTTGGGTTTCATACATCAGCTGCGCGGCGGGACCCTGATCGGCAGGCAACAGGCGTCCGCCCACGAGTGTGTAGCCCTGCGCCGACAGGTCCGGGGCGACCAGCTTGCGGTCGAGCCGTTTCGACAACCACGCCATCAGGTGCGCGCGCTCCTGCGCTGCGACCTCGACCGGGTGGACGACCTCCACCGAATAGACCGCGTGGGCGACCTGAGCCTCGCGGGCGAGTTCGGTCAGCGGAGCGCGGGGGGATCCGCCGCCCTGCCGCGCCAGTCCCCAACCGGCGCCAAGCCCCGCTGCGAAGAGCGCGATAGCCGCCGCTACCCTCGGAACCCAGCCTGCCCCCGCGGGCGCAGCGAGGCGCAGCCGCGCAGGGATAGGCGCGGCGTGGACCGGCGCGAGGGCTGCGCGCAGCGCGTCGCGATCGGCGCGCATCGCGGACAGCCGCTGCGCCAGCGCCGGATCCGCCGCGAGCTTGGCCTGCATCCGGGCGCGATCTTTGGGAGCGAGCCGGCCATCGAGATAGGCGTGCACCTCCGCCTCGTTTCGCATGATGGGATCTGCATGGGGATCGGTCATTTGAGCCTCCGCAGATGGGGGTGGCGCGTGCGATCGGGGCGGTCATGGCCAGTCATCTCGCGCAGCGCCTCGCGTCCCCGGGCGAGGCGCGACATCACCGTACCCTTGGGCAGGCCAAGGATCCGGGCAACCGCCTCGTAGCTGAAATCCTCGACTCCGACCAAGAGAAGTACCTCCTGCTGCTCGATCGGCAGGCGAGCGAGCGCACTGAACACGTCGCCGAGAAAGACGACCGTTTCGGCATCCGCATCGCGCCCAGCGAGCCCGTCGGGATCGAGCGCCTCGCCCTCCGGGCGGCGGATGCGACGGCGATGCGCATCGTGGTAAAGGTTCCGCAGGATGCGAAACAGCCAGGCCCGCAACTGGTCTTCCGAACGCAGCAGGTGCCAGCGCGTCAGCGCCCGCGCGAGACAGTCCTGCACAAGATCGTCCGCCGCGTCGCGCTCGCGGGTCAGCGCGAAGGCGAAGCGGCGCAGCGCGGGAATCTGCGCCTCGATCAGGTGGCGGGTGCGACGGGTCACATGGGTGGGCCTTGTTCGACCGGGCGGCGTCAATGCGATACCGCCCGGGGATTGCGTCAGGGCTGAGCGACTTTCCACGCGCCGTTGGCGACGCCGTCACCGGTCACGTCGCCCGGCTTCATGTCATTCTTCCAAGTATACAGTGGTTGGCCCTTGTAAGCCCATTGCTTCGTGCCGTCGTCGCGGGTGATCACGCTCCAGTCGCCCATCGCCTGATCTTCGGCGGTGGCCATCAGCGGCGGCCAGTTCGTGGCGCAGGGCCCGGTGCAGGCGGACATCCCCTCACTGTCCTTGGCGAAGGTGTAGAGCGTCATGCCAGCGGAATCGACGAGCGTCGGCCCCTTTGCGGTGTCGGTGACACTGGCGGGATCGGCTTGCGCAATGCTCGCGGCCAGCAAAACGGCAGTGGTCAGCAGAAAACGTTTCATCTTCCTCTCCTCTCGGGTTTGGGTCCTGTAGGGAAGAAGACGACCCCGGCGCGGGAATAATCCCGGCCGGGGCAAAAAAATGCGAATTGTAAGATGGGCCTCAGGCCAGACGGGCTTGTAAGCTGCGGCTCTGCCAGCGCAGGATACCTGCGACCGACGCCCAGTAGACGATCCAGCCGCCCAGCGTCGCGGCGTCCGGCGCGGCACGGTAACCGGTCAGCGCCGAGATCAGCCCGCCAAGACGGCCCCCGTCATCGAGCAGCGCGCTCATGTCCCAGAGCGGCGCGCCGAAGGGCAGGATGCCCGCCGAGACGAGATCATCCACGCCGGTGGTGAAGAGCGCAGCGCCCAGTAGGAGCAGCATCACCTCGGACACCCGGAAGAAGCCGCGCCACGGCAGGAACTTCGCGCCGGCTCGCAGCAGCGCATAGGTCGCTCCGGCTGCGGCCACACCGACCGCGATCGAGGCGAGAACGCCGGTCATCTCGCTCTGCTTCGCCGCGGCGAGCGAGCCATAGAGGAAGACTACCGTTTCCGAGCCCTCGCGCGCTACCGCCGCCATTGCGAGTAGGAAAACCGCCCACCAGCCCTGACGTATCGCGGCGGCCTTCAGCCCGGCCTCGAGATCGCGTTTCAGCGTACGGCCGTGGCCGCGCATCCAGACCACCATCTGCACGATCAGCCCGGCGGCTACGAAGACCATCACCGTCATCAGGTCCTGACGGACCTCGGTCGACAGCAGTTTCGAGAAGCCCAGCAGCGTCAGCGCGAAGGCCAGCGCCAGCGCCAGCCCGGTCAGAACGCCACCCCAGAGGAAGCGCGCCGCGCGTCGCCCGGCGCCTTCATGTGCGAGCCAACCTGCGAGAATGCCTATGACGAGCAGCGCCTCCACGCTCTCACGCCACAGGATGAAGATGATCTGTCCGTCCATGACATTCTCTCGTGGGTTGGTGGGTTACTTGACGACGATCGTGCCCTTGGCGGTGTCTTGATCCTCGTGGAATTCCTCGACGAAGGGATAGCTGCCCGCCGGCAGCGCCCGCAGTTCGATCGTCGCGGTCTGACCCGGCGCGATGATCTTCTCGATCCGCAGGCGCTTGCTCTCGAACTCGGCTGCGGTCTTGCCGGTATTCGAGACGGTCAGCGTCACGGCGGTATTCGCGGGAAGGTCGATCTGCTGCGGCGAGACGACCCCGTCGGTCAGGGTAATCGTCGGGATTGTCTCGTCCGCCACGGCCAGCGCCGGCGCGCAGGCGAGCACGAAAAGCGCGGGAAGAATGCGTGAAATGCGAGTCATGATGTTCCTGCTTGTCTGTTCGGTGCCCGAATAACCGACAAAAACACTTGGGTCAAGAAATCCCGATTAAAATGCTATGGTTTTTGACTCGGGACAGCGGATGGGCGCTGAGCCGTCTGGCTCTTCTGTTCGCGGGCAGCCGATGACAGACCTTCGGCCATAGGCGCCGCGATGCGTTTTTGTATTCTTCATTTCAAGAATACGGGCCTCTCATTGTGAGGCCCGCTCTTCGCGGGCGCCAAGGGAGAGGCCGGTCCCACGCAAGAAACGCAGGACACATTTAGCGTATTCGTTCAGGGTCGCGCGGGGGGGAGGCGGTCCTTCTCGACGTTGAGAAGCGCTTCGACCTGCGCGCTGACCTCTGCCGCGGGGAGGCCGGGAGGGATCGCCGGGAAGTAGGCCACAGTGATGGTGCCGCCGGTCTTCGCGTCTTTGCGCCAGACATGGCCGGCATTATGCGCGACGGGGACGATCGGCAGGCCGAGCTTGCGATAAAGCGCGATAAGGCCGGGCTGGAACTCGCAGCGATCGTCCACGCCGACCCGCGTCCCTTCTGGAAAGATCAAAATCGAGCGGCCCTTGGCGGCCTCTTCGCGCGCCTGAGTGATCATCCCGGCGAGGGCGCGTCCGCCAGCGCTGCGGTCTATCAGGATCATCGGCGAATGTTCGAGGTACCAGCCGAAGATCGGGATACGCCGCAACTCGTGTTTCGCGATGACGCAGACATCGGGCACGAGCCGGTTGAAGGCCAGCGTCTCCCAGGTGGATTGGTGGTTGCAGACGTAGATGCAAGGGCTGTCGAGATGCTTGTTCTCGAGCCCTTGCTCCTGCACGCGCAACCTGAGAACCCCGCGTGCGAGCGCGAAGACCCCGCCGGTCCAGAACCGGACCGCGGCGCGCACGAGCCGCGGTCGCCGAGCCAGCGCGAGGACCGGGATCATCGGGGCTTGCAGTGCAGTCCACGTACCGAAGAGCGCGTCGAAGAGCTTCGAGCGCAGGCCTTCCAGCCGAGGCGCCGATCTCTCCCGATCCTGTCGCGCCCGCGGCGCCGTATGTGGTGTTTGATCAGGCTGCAATCGAATGATCCAAGGTTTCCAATGGCAAGAATCCGGCAGTGGTTGCGGCACCAAGGAAGGCGCTGCGCGCGTCGGCCACGGTGCCCAGACACTCCATTGCCGCTTCGACGCGGTCAATCGCGCGGCTCTGCGCGAGGTCGCTGACCGGCCATTTCTTGCGCAACCAGTAATGCACCTGTTCGATGGTGCTGAAGGACTTGACGTCGCCTTTCGGCGACACGACGAGGGAGATGGGTTTGCCCCAGTAAATTTCGATCAAGGTTCGTATCTTTCCAAGTGTCCGTGACAGCACCGATTTCAACGGTCGCGCGATCACGGAGGCATAGGCGGGCGAAGCCGGCGCTATGCGGTGAATTGGGTCTGCGCGCGTTGGCGCGCTGGTCTGGTATTCCGAGCGGATCATGACGTGTCGGCTTCGATGCGCGAAGGTCACGATCCGGCCCCTTCGGTACGCGAAGCTCTCCCGGAGGTCGCGAGGGGCGGAAATAGCGGTGGCGACCAAGCTCAGCTCGATTTGGTGGCTGAGGGGTTGGTCTGCTCGAACGGCGTCACGCCACGATTGGCCGATGTGAGGCTCCTTTTCCTTGATGCCGCCTTTGAAAAGCTGCGGCCCGACAAAGCTCAAGATCGTCGCTGAGCCGGGAGGAACAGGGTCCGAGAATTAAGATTTTCGAATTTACACATAAGCGATTTGCCCCCGAATTACGAGGCAATTGCCCGAACGCGTCGGAGTTTTTGCGCAACGGTTTGATTGTGCAGGATATAATTCCCTGACCTGAAAGGTCGAGAGATGAGGGCCGGGGCATGCCCCTATTTGCTTTGCAAAAAGAGCCAGCGTCGCGTAAGTATGACGAGCAACGTTATTCCCTTCTGCAACCTGTCTATCTTCTTGGCTACAGTCTGCCTCGTCGAAGCGGCTGAGTCTGGCTGTCGCATTCTGCGGACGGCCTCTGCGTGAAGAGGCGTCACGACGGCCAATGGCATCGTGAGACGGTTCAACCGGACAATAGGCTTCGGCTTTATCGAAGCGAAGACCGGCGGACGGGATATTTTCGTTCATATCTCGGCTCTGAAGCGCGGGCCTCTCGCAGCTCCATCACAGGCAAGCCGGGACTTACGAAATCGATACCGGTCGCGACGGGCGCCAGCCCGCCCGACCACCGCTCCGGAAAAGACGGACGCTGCAGTGCGGCTCATCCGTGAGGACACTGCCGAGAAAAAGCGGCTCCGACCGCACGCATACGCGCGGCGCGATTGCCACGGATCGACGAACGCGCCGCAACGCCGCCTTCTCGCGAGGAGAGGCCGCGAAGTTGACCGGAGACTCCGGTCACCCAGAGGAGTTCCCCGAGTATTTCTCCGGGATAAAATGGAGGGCCGAAAATGGCTGTCGAAAAAATGCCTGCGGGCAGGAAACCCCAGACCACCGAGCTTGCGAACAATAAGGGCCATGCCGCCCTCGCTTGGCATCACTTCTTCCGGGGGCTGTCCGAAGAGAAGAGTGACGATACGCGCAGCGCCTTGCCGCGCGGCGTTCAGGAATGATCTTTCCTGCAACACAGGACCGGAGTTCCCGGCAAGATGGCTGAGCGATGTGAGGTTCCGTGTGAACCGGCCGGCGTTCGCCACACGACTTGCCGGGAGGTGGAGCGGCAGGGGGAAGCTCCTGCCGCTTTGCTTTTTCGAAGACGGTATCGATGATCTTCAGGAACAGGGATCGTCGATCAGCCGCGCGGGCTTGGCGAAAGCGCGAAGACTTTCCGCATCGGTGATCGTCACGCCGCTCCATTCGATTTCGACGCCTTAGGGCTTCAATTGACGGATTGCGCGGCTCAAGTTCTCTGGCACGATCCCGCTATATCCGTGCGCCAGTTTGCGAAAAGATCCGGGACGAAGATCTGCTCAATCGAGGGAATGTCCGTCTACACGAACGCGGGTTCTTTCCGCAGGCGGTGCTTCTGCTCAGGAGCGTTCAGCGCGGCCCTTAGACGACGACAATTTTGGTGTTCCATTCCGCGCAGCGCTTGGTCAGCGCATCGGAGAGCGGCGCGTCTGTAAAGATCGTGTCGATCTCTTCGAGCGAGGCGAGCCGCACCGGAGCGGAGCGCGTCAGTTTCGAACTGTCGGTGACCAAGAAGACCTTGCGTGCCTGGCGTATGATTGTCCGGCTGACGCGGACTTCGGCGAGATCGTAGTCGAGCAAATCGCCCTCGTCATCGAGTGCCGAGACGCCGATCACCGCGAAATCCACTTTGAACTGGCTCATGAAATCGGCCGTCAGGTCGCCGACCAGCCCGCCATCCGACCGACGCAGGTTGCCGCCCGCCACCATGATCTCGCAACTCTCGTTCGCCAGTAAGGTATTGGCGACATTGCTGTTATTCGTGACAACGGTAATGTTCGAATGATGGCAGAGTTCGCGCGCCACAGCCTCGGTCGTGGTTCCTAGGTTAAGGATTATCGAGCTGTTATCGGGGATTTCCTTGGCGCAGGCCCGACCGATGGCCGCTTTCGCATCCGCACCCATCCGGCGCCGTTCTTCGTAATCGAAATTGACGACGCCCTTCCGGATGACGGCGCCACCATGAACGCGGTCGAGATGTCCTGCGTCGGATAGCTCCGACAAATCGCGACGGATCGTCTGCAGCGAAACATTGAAATGCTCGGCCAGCGTTTCGACCACGACACGCCCGTCGCTGCGCGCGATTTCGAGAATTTCGTTCTGTCGAAAATTTAGCGCCATGCGGCCTCCTTGGAAGTCCCCTGCCACAGCTTCACGCCCGTGTCACGCCCGTGTCGCCCGGGCGCTTCGCGCGATTTGCGGGATCGCGCTATTACCCGCGAAAATCCAGAAAAACGCCGAAAAACGATCAAAAACGAAAAAACTTTTGACAGAAAGTAACGAATCGCTCACGTTTGTAGGCGCAGCGAGGGAGGATCGTCTGTGCCAGCTTTCGAAAATAACGACCGGGTGACCGATCTTTTCGTGATCGGCGGCGGCATCAACGGGTGCGGTATCGCCCGGGACGCTGCGGGGCGCGGACTGTCGGTGACGCTTGCGGAAATGGGCGATCTCGCGCAGGCGACCTCGTCTTCGTCGACCAAATTGTTCCATGGTGGCTTGCGCTATCTCGAGTTTTTCGAATTCAGGCTGGTGCGCGAAGCGTTGCGCGAACGCGAAGTACTCCTGAACGCCATGCCCCATATCAGCTGGCCGATGCGTTTCGTGCTGCCCTACAGCGCCGACATGCGTTTCGAGAGCGACACGCCCACGTCGCGTCTGCTCTCGCGGATCATGCCCTGGATGAAAGGGCGCCGCCCGGCCTGGCTCATTCGGCTGGGCCTTTTTCTTTACGACCATCTTGGCGGGCGCAATCTGCTTCCCGGAACGGAAACTCTCGATCTTTCCGAGGACGAGGCGGGTCGACCGCTGCAAGAGCGGTTCCGTCTTGCCTACGAGTATTCGGATTGCTGGGTTCAGGATGCGCGTCTGGTCGTCTTGAACGCCCGGGATGCGGAGGCGCGCGGCGCCACGATCCTGACCCGCACGAAGGTCGTCGCAGCCGAACGGCGCGACGGGGTTTGGCATGTCACCACCGAAGGCAGGGAAGGGCGTCGCGAACACTACGCCCGCGCGCTGGTGAATGCCGGGGGGCCATGGGTCGAGAACGTGATCACCAACACGGTGCGGATCAACACGCGGGAGTCGATCCGCTTGGTCCGTGGAAGCCATATCGTCACGCGCAAGCTCTACGACCATGACCGCTGCTATTTCTTCCAGGGCGAGGATGGCCGGATTTGTTTCGCGATCCCCTACGAGCAGGATTTCACGCTTATCGGCACCACGGATCAGGATCATCAGGGGCCGCCGGGCGAAGCCGTCTGCACCGACGCCGAGAAAGATTATCTCTGCGCCTTCGTGTCGAATTATTTCAAGACGCCAGTGACCCGGGACGACATCGTCTGGACCTATTCGGGCGTGCGGCCGCTCTATAATGACGGGGCGTCTTCGGCGACGGCGGCGACGCGCGACTACGTGCTCTCGCTGGACGATCAGGCGGGGCTTCCGCTGCTCAACGTGTTCGGTGGAAAGATCACGACCTATCGCCGCTTGGCCGAAGGCGCGCTGGCAAAGCTCGCGCCTTATTTCCCGGATATGCCCGGGGAATGGACTGCGCGCGCATCCTTGCCGGGCGGAGAGTTCGCGCCGACCGAGACCGATCGAATTCTTGGCGAAATCATGCGCGAGTATCCGTTCCTGGATTCGGCATGGGCGGAGCGGATGCTGCGTCATTACGGGCTCGATGCGCGCGAAATCCTTGGCGATGCGAAATCGGCAGAGGATCTCGGACAGGATTTCGGCGCGACGCTCCGTGCTGCCGAGGTCGACTGGCTGATGAAGAAGGAATGGGCGCAGACCGCCGACGATATCGTCTGGCGCCGGACCAAGCTCGGGCTCCGTCTGAGCGCATCCGAGATCGAAACATTGGCCGAATACACGAAAGCACGACTTGCGGATCAGCAGGGCGCGGGTAGCGGAATGAGGGGGCAGGCATGACACTGGAGTTGAAAGGCGTCGAGCGAGTAGTCGATGGGCGGACCCATATCCACCCGACCGATCTCGTCTTGCAGAAGGGCACGATGAACGTGCTTCTCGGGCCGACGCTGGCGGGCAAGACGTCGCTGATGCGGCTTATGGCGGGGCTCGATGAGCCGAGCGCCGGCCGAGTCTTCTGGGAAGGCGAGGACGTCACCGGCGCGCGGGTGCAGGACCGCAAGGTGGCGATGGTCTACCAGCAATTCATCAACTACCCGGCGATGAGTGTCTACGACAACATCGCCTCGCCGCTGCGACTGCAGAAGCGCGAAGCCTCCGAGATCGACCGGCGCGTACGCGAGACCGCCGAGATGATGAAGCTGACGCCGATGCTCGAG
This sequence comes from Thioclava sp. JM3, assembly GCF_002213185.1. NCBI lineage: Bacteria > Pseudomonadati > Pseudomonadota > Alphaproteobacteria > Rhodobacterales > Paracoccaceae > Thioclava > Thioclava sp. JM3. The sequence continues at coordinate 5,732 of NZ_NBOB01000018.1, read as the reverse complement.
CGCAAACCGCTGGAGCTGTCGGGCGGCCAGCAGCAACGCTGCGCGCTGGCGCGGGCGCTCGTAAAAGGCGCGGGGCTCGTGCTGCTCGACGAACCGCTGGCCAATCTCGACTACAAGCTCCGCGAAGAGTTGCGTGTCGAAATTCCGAAAATCTTCGAAGCTTCCGGCGCGATCTTCGTCTACGCCACGACCGAGCCGGAAGAGGCACTGCTGCTCGGTGGCAATACCGCGACGCTCTGGGAGGGGCGGATCACGCAGTTCGGCCCGACCGCCGAGGTCTACCGCCAGCCGCGCGACCAGATTACGGCGCGGGTCTTCTCGGATCCGCCGATGAATTTCGTCGAGGTCGCGCGCGACGGTCACCGTCTCGTTTTCGGCGGAGAGGCGCGCTGGCCGGCCGACGGCGGTTTCGCGCAGCTCGAGGCAGGGCGCTACATCGCCGGCTTCCGGCCCAATCACGTCCATCTGGCGCGCGAGGGCGGGGATGGCAACGCGCTCGAATTCCGCTGCCAGCTGACCGGCACCGAGGTGACGGGATCGGAGACTTATCTGCATCTGCGTCACGGCGACCAGTCCTGGGTCGCCTTGATCCCTGGCGTCTATGACCTCGGCACGGGCGACGAAGTGGTGATCGCGGTAGATACCGATCGGATTTACCTGTTCTCCGAGGACGGATCTCTGGCGGTTCCGGCCGCATATGCGCAGGCGGCTTGAGGGGGAAGACAATGGCACAAATCACTTTGAACAATCTTGCGCATAGTTATCTGCCCGATCCGAGTTCGGAGGATGACTGGGCGCTCAAACCCTTCGATCATATCTGGGACGACGGCGGCGCCTATGCGCTTCTGGGATCCTCGGGCTGCGGAAAATCTACACTTCTCAACATCATCTCGGGACTGCTGCAACCTTCGCAGGGACGGATCCTTTTCGACGGAAAGGACGTCACCCACGCAGCGACGGCGGAACGAAATATCGCTCAGGTGTTCCAGTTTCCCGTCGTCTACGACACGATGACGGTGCGCGACAACCTAGCCTTTCCCCTGAAAAATCGCGGCATGAGAGCCGATTACATCAAGGCGCGGGTCGACCAGATCGCCGCGATGATCGGGATGGAGGAGGTGCTTTCGCGCAAGGCACGCGGCCTGACAGCGGACGCCAAGCAGAAGATCAGCCTCGGGCGCGGCATGGTGCGCGAGGACGTCAATGCGATCCTCTTCGACGAGCCGCTGACCGTCATCGACCCGCATATGAAGTTCGAACTCCGCACGCAGCTGAAAGCGCTTCATCGCGAGTTCGGGCACACGATGATCTACGTCACCCATGACCAGACAGAGGCGCTGACCTTCGCCGACAAGGTGGTCGTGATGTCCGAAGGCCGGGTCGTGCAGATGGGAACGCCGAAGGAATTGTTCGAGCGGCCCGCGCATACATTCGTGGGTTACTTCATTGGCTCTCCCGGAATGAATTTCCTAGAGGCCAAGGTGTCGGGATCGCGGGCAGTCATCGACGGCTACGAGATCCCGCTGGGCGCGGCCTATTCGAATGGGCCATTGGAAGGTCGCGTCCAGCTTGGCATCCGTCCGGAATTCTGTGCGCTCTCGGATGAGGGAGATGGCCTGCCGGTGCAGATCGAGCGCGTCGAGGATGTCGGACGCCACCGGATCGTCCGGGCCCGGGCTGCCGGGACGGAGCTGAATATCTCCGTGCCCGAGGGTGCGCCGGTGCCCGCAGATGCGAACCGGCTGATCCTCGCACCCGAACAGATCAACATTTACGCCGACAATTGGCGCGTCGCACCGATCGGGGAGGCAAGCTGATGGAAAAGACACAGAATAACCGCGCTTGGTGGCTGGTTCTGCCGGTCCTGTTGCTGGTCGCCTTCTCGGCGGTGATCCCACTGATGACAGTGGTTAATTATTCGGTTCAGGACACATTCGGAAACAACGTCTTCTTCTGGGCCGGGCTCGAATGGTTCGATGAGATGCTGCATTCGGATCGCATGTGGAACGCGCTCGGGCGGCAGACGATGTTCTCGGCGATCATCCTCGTGATCGAGGTGCCGCTCGGGGTGTTCGTTGCGCTCAACATGCCCAAGCGTGGTGCCTGGGCCTCGTTCTGCCTGGTGACGATGGCGCTGCCGTTGCTGATCCCGTTCAACGTGGTCGGCACGATCTGGCAGATTTTCGGGCGCGTGGATATCGGTCTCCTGGGATATTCGCTCGACGCGATGGGGATCGACTACAACTACACCGCAAATGTCCGCGATGCCTGGATCACCATCGTTGTGATGGATGTCTGGCACTGGACGTCGCTGGTCGCGCTTCTGGCCTATGCCGGGCTGCAATCCATTCCGGACGCCTACTATCAGGCGGCCAAGATCGATCAGGCGAGCCGCTGGAAGATCTTCCGCTACATCGAGCTGCCGAAGATGCAGGGCGTGCTGACCATCGCGATCCTGCTGCGCTTCATGGACAGTTTCAAGATTTACACCGAACCCTTCGTCGTCACCGGCGGCGGCCCCGGCAACTCCACCACCTTCCTGTCGATCGACCTCGTGAAGATGGCGCTGGGGCAGTTCGACCTCGGTCCCGCCGCGGCCTACTCGCTGATGTATTTCCTCGTGATCCTGTTGGTGAGCTGGGCCTTCTACACGGTGATGACCAATATCGAGAAGTCGGAGGGCAAGTGATGCGACTGAAATCACAACCGATCGTCATGGCGCTTTACCTGCTGTTCCTGATGATCCCGATCTACTGGCTTCTGAACATGAGCCTGAAGACCAACGAGGAGATCCTGTCGAGCTTTTCGCTCTGGCCGCACGATCTGACTTTCGCAAACTACGTCAAGATCTTCACCGATCCGAGCTGGTACATGGGCTACGTCAATTCGCTCATCTACGTGGTCCAGAACACGGTGATTTCGATCACCGTCGCGCTGCCTGCCGCCTACGCGTTCTCGCGCTACAACTTCATGGGCGACAAACACCTGTTCTTCTGGTTGCTGACGAACCGGATGGCGCCGCCCGCGGTTTTCGCCCTGCCGTTCTTCCAGCTTTATTCCTCGATCGGGCTGTTCGACACGCATATCGCGGTGGCGCTGGCGCACACGCTGTTCAACGTGCCCCTCGCAGTCTGGATTCTCGAAGGCTTCATGCGCGGGGTTCCGAAGGAGATCGACGAGACCGCCTATATCGACGGCTATTCCTTCGGGCGTTTCTTCATCAAGATCTTCATGCCGCTTATCGCATCCGGCATCGGGGTCGCTGCCTTCTTCTGTTTCATGTTCTCCTGGGTCGAGCTGCTGCTGTCGCGCACGCTGACATCGGTCGCGGCCAAGCCGATTGGGGCGACCATGACCCGTACCGTCTCCGCTTCGGGGGTGGATTGGGGGCTGCTCGCAGCCGCTGGGGTTCTCACCATCATTCCCGGGGCGCTCGTGATCTATTTCGTGCGCAACTACATCGCCAAGGGCTTCGCCCTGGGCCGCGTCTGAGGAGGTAGCACTATGAGCTGGATGGCATGGACATGGCCGACCGCATTATTCTTCGCGGTGATTGCGCTCTTGTTGGTGATCTTCACCGTGATCGGGGTCAAACGTCCCGAGACGCCGCGCGTCGGCATCCTTCGTATCGAGACGACCCGGGGCGACCGGCTGTTCATCAGCCTGCTCGGGGCGGCTTTCATCAATCTGATCTGGCTGGGCATGGCGGGAGCGCCGGTCTGGGGCGGGCTGATCCTCAGCTTCGTCTGGGCGGCGGCCGTGTTCCGCTGGGTCTGATCCAAGACAAACAACGCAAAAACTCAGGGAGGAGAAACTATGAGACTGCGTTTAACTACCGCGATGGCGCTTGCGCTAATGGTCGCGTCACCAGCCTTGGCCGACATGGAGGCGGGCAAGCAGTTCCTCGAGCAGGAAATCGGCGACATGACGACACTGTCGCAAGCCGATGCCGAAAAGGAACTGCAATGGTTCGTCGACGCGGCGAAGCCCTATCAGGGCATGGAGATCCACGTGGTCTCGGAATCGCTCACGACCCACGCCTACGAGTCGAAGACGCTCGCGCCGTGGTTCGAGAAGATCACCGGGATCAAGGTGATCCATGACGTGATTCAGGAAGGCGACGTCGTCGAGAAGATCCAGACCCAGATGCAGACGGGCGAGAATATCTACGACGCCTATGTCAACGACTCCGATTTCATCGGGACGCACTGGCGCTATGGTCAGGTCCGCGATCTGACCGATTGGATGGAAGGCGACGGCAAAGCGGTCACCGATCCCTATTTCGACCTCGAGGATTTCATCGGCCTCAGCTTCACCACCGGGCCGGACGGCAAGCTCTACCAGCTGCCCGACCAGCAATTCGCGAACCTCTACTGGTTCCGCTACGACTGGTTCAACGACGAGAAGACCAAGAAGGACTTCAAGGACGAATACGGCTACGACCTCGGCGTGCCCGTGAACTGGTCGGCCTACGAGGATATCGCCAAGTTCTTCACCGGGCGCGACATGTCCTATATCGGCGGTCCGAAGAAGGTCTATGGCAACATGGACTATGGCAAGAAGGATCCCTCGCTCGGCTGGCGCTTCACCGATGCGTGGCTGTCGATGGCCGGCGAAGGCGACAAGGGCCTGCCGAACGGCAAGCCGGTCGACGAATGGGGCATCCGCGTTAACGAGCAGGATCAGCCGATCGGCTCCTGCGTCGATCGTGGCGGCGCGACCAACGGTCCGGCGGCGGTTTACGCCGTGCAGAAATATATCGACTGGCTGAAGAACTATGCTCCGCCGTCTGCCGAAGGCATGACCTTCTCCGAGGCGGGTCCGGTTCCGGCACAGGGCGAGGTCGCTCAGCAGGCCTTCTGGTATACGGCCTTCACCGCCGACATGGTGAAGAAGGGTCTGCCTGTCGTGAATGACGATGGTACGCCGAAATGGCGCATGGCACCGTCCCCGCATGGCGCCTACTGGGAGAAGGGCATGAAGCTCGGCTACCAGGACGTGGGTTCGTGGACGCTGATGAAATCGACTCCGCTCGAGCGGGCACAGGCCGCGTGGCTCTATGCTCAGTTTGTGACGTCCAAACTCGTCGACGTGAAGAAGAGCCAAGTGGGTCTGACCTTCATTCGTGAAAGTACGATTCAGGACAAGAGCTTCACCGATCGCGCGCCCGACCTGGGCGGTCTGATCGAATTCTACCGCTCGCCCGCCCGCGTTCAGTGGACGCCTACGGGCACCAACGTGCCGGATTATCCGAAACTGGCGCAGCTGTGGTGGCAGAATATCGGGGATGCGTCCTCGGGTGCGAAAACCGTGCAGGAAGCCATGGACTCGCTCTGCGAAGCCCAGGAAAAGGTGCTCGAGCGTCTCGAGCGTGCGGGTGTCCAAGGCGACAAGGGTCCGAAAATGGCCGAGAAGCACGATCTCGAATGGTGGCATAACTATTCGGTCGAGCATGGCTCGCAATCGCCCAAGCTGAAGCTGGACAACGAGAGCGAAAAGCCGATCACCGTCGATTACGACGAGCTCGTGAAAAGCTGGAATGAATAACTGAAACGAGGCGAGGCGGTGCCGCGGCATCGCCTCGTTCTCTTTCTCGCCATGCCCTGGATGGAGAGGGCATCGCCAGAAAGAGAACGGTAGGATTGATGGCGAGCTATATTCTGGCAATCGACCAAGGCACCACGTCGTCGCGGGCGATCGTTTTTGACGGCGCGCTGCGCCCGGTGGCGAGC
>NZ_NBOB01000017.1:0-37167 GCF_002213185.1 Thioclava sp. JM3 | reverse complement strand
GCGACTGGGTGGACAGCCTGACCGCCTTGGCCGAGGATAGTTCAGGCGCATTGCAACTTCTTCAATGGGGCGCGGAGGGCTTTGTCAAGTTGACGAGGCTTGGTCTGACGCCTAGCGGGTCTGGATGATCAACATCGAAGCCGCGCCGCTCAAAGGTACCGCTTCCCGCGGTCAATCATCGCTTATGCAGTCTGGGCGTATCACAGGTTTGCCCTCAGCTTGCGCGATGTCGAGGATCTGTTGGATGAGCGGGGCGTGCAGGTCAGCTACGAGACAATCCGAGCTTGGGTTGCCCGTTTCGGACTGCAGTTTGCTCCCTCAATCCGACGGGATCGGCCTGCCGCGGCGGACAAATGATATCTCGATGAGGTCGTGATCTCAATCCGCAGCCGGAAGCATTGGTTCTGGCGCGCTGTCGACGCTAGGGCGATACAGTGGAGATCCTCGTGCAGAGCCGCCGGAATGCCAAAGCGGCCAAACGGTTCCTGCGCAAGCTGATGAGTCGCTGGGGATCGCCCCGCATGTTGGTCACCGACAAGCTGCCAAGCTACGGCGTAGCCCGACGCGCGCTTTGCCCGAGCGCCGATCACCGTGCCCACAAGGGGTTAAACAATCGGGCCGAGGCATCGCACCGACACACCCGACGGCGAGAGAAGATCATGGGTCGGTTCAAATCTTCCGGCCAGGCGCAGCGCTTCCTGTCCGTCCAGGATCAGACCGCCGCCCTCTTCCGTCCGAACCGCCAATGTCTCACCGCTGCATCCTACCGCCACGCCTGGGCTGATGCCTTCAGCTTTTGGTCCGATTTCGCGGCGGAGATCACGGCCTGATCTCAAGCGAAAGCGCTCCGTCCAAGCCCTTGCAGGCAACTTGACAAAGCCCACCCAGCGCTGGCCCTACCCTCGGACCACCGTCACACGAGAAAGCCCCCGCCGCGTAGCACGAGGAGTTCCGAGGACCAATTAGCTATTGGAGCTGATCAGGCGTTGCCGTTGACCACAACTATCAGGTTGTCATCGGTATCGATAAAGGCGGTTTCGACGTCGTCGGCGGTGTAGTCGGTGCCGTCGGACCCGACCGCATTCTTTAGACCAGCTGAGCCATTCTCAGCACTTTCGCCCTGCTGGTAGGAGAGCGCGGCGATCTCCACCTCACCATCGGTTCCTGCCTGATAATCGGAAAACTGATCGGTGGAAGCGGCACCGTTCGCCTTCAAGCCGGCGATGAGTTGACCGCAGGTCATGATCGACCCGCCTTGGTCCACGCCTGCGGTCGCACCAGCATCTGCCGAAGCGCTCATATCCGCGCTCGCGCCGGCATCGGTGTCCGCACCCCAGCTGCCCCCGAAGCGCCGCTGTTCATTTCAGTCGAGGCGCCAGCCGCATCTGTGCTATTGTGGGCAAGGGCCGCGACGAGAGCAGCGGAGGCGAGCAGACCGTCGAGGGCGAACGATTTGAGGCTACAGAGCATAGTGATCTCCTTCCATTTTTGATGTGCCAGTCTGACGATATCGAGACGGGCAGCACGATCGGGAAACTCCCCGAGCGTGCTTCGGGCCATCTTGGGCTGGGCAAGCTGAACTTTCTTTACGACGACAATGGCATCACCATCGACGGGCTGACTGACCTCCGTGTCCTTCTCGGAAGACGTTCCGGCGCGGCTTGCGGCCTGCGGCTGGCATGTGTTCCGTTGCGACGGGCATGACGCCAAGGCGCTCGATGAGGCTACAGCAGCGAAAATAACCGAGATCGCGAGTTCCAGCTTGACTGCGATGAAGACGGTAATCGGCTTCGGCTCGCCGAACCGGGCGGGCACGGCGAAGGCGCATGGAGCCACGCTGGGTGACGAAAAAGGAGCATTGGCCAAGCAGGCACTCGGCTGGAACGCCGCGCCTTTTGAAATCCCCGAAGACCTCGCCGCGGCCTGGGCCGCCATCGGTGCCCGCGGCAAGCAGGCCCGCGCGGAATGGGAAGACGCGCTCGCCGCCTCGGGCAAGGCCGCCGAGTTCACCGCCCGCGTCGAGGACAAGCTGCCCGAAGGCTACGCCACCGCCGTCGAGGCTGCGCGCGCCGAGCTGTTCGAGAAACCGCAATCGGTCGCAACCCGCAAAGCCTCGCAGATCGCGCTGGAGCATCTCGCCAAGGCAGTGCCCGCGATGATCGGCGGCAGCGCCGACCTATCCGGCTCCAACCTGACGCGGGTCGCGGCCGTCGACAGCACCTTCACCGCCGCGGCTCCGGGCCGTTACATCGGCTATGGCGTGCGCGAGTTCGGCATGGCAGCGGCGATGAACGGTTTGGCGCTGCATGGCGGCTTCAAGCCCTATGGCGGCACGTTCCTCGTATTCTCGGACTACGCGCGCAATGCGATCCGCCTGTCGGCCCTGATGGGGCTTGGCGTCACCTATGTGATGACCCACGACTCCATCGGGCTGGGCGAGGACGGCCCGACGCACCAGCCGGTCGAACATCTGGCATCCCTGCGCGCGATCCCCAACCTCAACGTGTTCCGGCCCGCGGATGCGGTGGAAACGCTGGAGGCCTGGGATCTCGCGATCCGGTCGACGGACACGCCGTCGCTGCTGGCGCTGTCGCGACAAGGGGTGCCGCAGCTGCGCGGCGCGGGGGATGAAAACCTGACCGCGCGCGGTGCATATGTGATCCGCTCCTTCGGGGAAGGCCGCGATGTGACGCTTCTCGCGACCGGGACCGCGGTTGCGCTGGCCGTGGAGGCCGCCGAGGCGCTGCACGCCGAGGGCCACAGCGTCGCGGTCGTCTCGATGCCCTGCTGGGAGCTGTTCGACGCGGAGCCCGAGGAGTACCGCGCCGAAGTTCTCGGCGCCGCCCCTCGGGTCGCCGTCGAGGCCGCGTCGGCCTTCGGCTGGACCCGCTACGTCGCGCGCGAGGCGGATGTGATCGGCATGCCGGGCTTTGGCGCCTCCGCCCCGGCGGAGCAACTTTACGCGGAGTTCGGCATCACGGCAGAAGCGGTCGTCGCACGCGCCAAGGCGCTGATCGCAGGCTAAGGCTGGCGCGGGCTCGAAAGACGGGCCCGCGCCCTCCCCTCGGTCGATGACCACACACAGGCAGCCAAGCGCGGGCGGTATTCGTGAGTACCACCAGCTCAAGCGATGCCCGGTTTCTGCTTGGTATCGGGGGCAATCCATCTTTCGGCAAAGCTAATTTCAATGTTGCCTATCAATTTACCATTTTGATAGATATAAATGTGCCAAGCAAAATATGGAGATGATAGGCATGACGCCTCTCAGCAGCATCGCCATGAGCGCCTATACAGATCTGGTGCGCCTTCTCAGGGATGACGCCCTGTCCGGTGTGGAGGGTAAACCGGCGCTCAAAGAACGCGGCGAGAAGGGTTACTGGTACGCGGCCCGTCGCGTCGGAACCGAGATGCGCTTCATCTATATCGGCGAAAACAACGATGAGACGCGCGCGCGCATCGCGCGCATCGAGGAGCTGCGCGCGACCGCGAAGGACCGACAGGCAGAGCGGTCGCGGCTGGTCCGGCTCTTGCGCGCCGAGGGCATGACGCCAACGGACCGGGCGACCGGCTCCGTCCTCTCCGCCATGGCGGCTGCGGGGACATTTCGGCTGGGTGGCACCCTTGTCGGAACGAATGCGTTCCGGCTCTATGAAGGTGAGCTGGGCATTCGTCTCCCTTTGGGTGGGATGGCCAATACCGGCGATATCGACATCGCGCAGTTCGAAAAGCTGAGCATCGCCCTGCAGGATCAGGTCGAGCCGGGGCTGGCCGAGACGTTCTCTGCGCTGAAGTTCGATCCCGTGCCCGGGCTCGACAAGGGCCGGACCTGGCGATGGGCGCAGGGTGGCAGCGGCCAGCTGGTCGAGTTTCTGACGCCCGCCTTCGGGAGCGAGACCATCCGCGACCTGCCCGCACTGGGCGTGGGGGCGCAGGCGCTGAACTACCTCAACTTCCTGATTGCCGAACCGATCTTTGCTGCGGCCCTCTATCGGTCGGGCATTCTCGTGCAGGTGCCGCGCCCCGAGCGCTTCGCGATCCACAAGCTGATCATCGCGGATCGACGGCGCGACGGATCAGGGAGCCTGAAATCCTCCAAGGATCGCGAGCAGGCAGCCTTCCTGATCGAAGCGATGGCAGAGGACAGGCCCGATGATCTGTCGCAGGCCTTCACGACCGCCATGGAGGTCGGACCGCGCTGGCGCGAGCATATCGGCAATTCGTTGAAGCGCATGCCCGAGACGAAATCCATACTCGAGAACCTGGATACGTAACCGCTGCATCCAGACCGAAATCCGGCGACTGCTGAGGCGAGCACAATTGGTTCAGCATATGCGTGCCACCGGTGAGGAGCTGGTGGCCCCCCCGAGTGCTTCATGCTCGCGGTCCCCGACTGGCGAGGAAGTCTACTTACGAAACCCCTCGAATGGCGGGCCAAATAATCGGATATCTAAAGTCTCGGAAATCGCGACAGATTCTTTGAGCTGTTCACTCGCTCCACTTTGCCAAGGAGGCGGCGAGTTCCGGGCGATCCTTCGCAACCTGCTCCAGGCTCAGGCCGACTTCGTCTGTCTGCTAGGCCTGCCGGATGGCGCGCACGCCGGCGGCCGCGTCCATCGGGTGGCCGTGAATTCCGCTACTGCCCAGATAAGTCAGAACCAGCGTTCGCCCGGTGCGCCCGTAGGTGTCGACCGCCTGACCGCCCCATAGCCCCGAACAGACCACCGGAAGCGGGCGATCCGCGTCAGAGAAGGAGCACCTTGCGACACCGCTTCTCCGGCATCCTTTGTCGCGTCGCGTGCCTGTGGACCTTCGCAGCGTCTCGAGTGAAGGGCCGATTGCTCGGACGCCTCACACGCTAAAAGCTCCCATCGATGCTTAAACCGTGCTATAAATAACGGATGAAGAACTTTCGCGACAAGATGCTAGAGGTGCGCCCTGAGATCGCGGAGCGCGAGGCCGAGTTTCCGGACAAGATTGATCTCGCGATGGAACTCCGTGCGCTGCGCGACGCAGCCGATCTAAGCCAGGAAGAAATCGCTAGTCTTTCAGAGTTGTCGCTTGGAGATGTTCTGGCCTGCGAGGCGCTTACCGGAGAGATGCCGGCGCCTGACCTTGTCGCAGCGTATCGCACTGCGGTTCACAAGCACACATCTTTGCAAGCTTAGCCCGGGGGCAAGAACTCACCGCCAGCCAAACGTGCGAACAAGAGTGCGTTCATCCTGGAAACAGATACAGGCCCGAAGATTTCGGACATGAGCGCTGACCGCGGTGCAGGCGCCACCCCCCACTGCGGCCAGTAAAGTGCAGCTGGTCGAGCTTCTGTTGCTAGGTGTAGCTCGGCGCAACGCATACGAACCGCGCATACCCTGAAACCCTTGCTGAGCAGTGATCCACCACTCGATACGCATTCTGGAACTCTTCTGTCAGAGCCGTCGCCTGCGTCAGCACGTAAGTACTCAACACCCTGAGCCGAAGGGGACGCTTTTTTCCCCACAGCGGCCAGCAACTTGAGCAGGTTCAGTAGCGGCCAATTTTCAAGGGTAACGTCGAGAAGGAGCCGCTCGCGTGAACAGACTGTGCCGAAATCGATCGCCCGTTCAACCCGCCCCCCATGAAGGCGTCGAAGCATGCCGATGAAGAGCGCCTCCTTCTCCTCCTGGGTGTGAGGCTCACCTTCCTCGAGGGGGCCCGAACCGAAAGACGGGCATCGGCTGGATCGGCTGTTGCCATTCCCAGCGCGTGGCGATCGCGATACGCTTCACCCCGACCTTGTGGCCTCGAACGGTGACGTCGATCCGACGTGCTTGCGCCCATGCTCGGTCCAGCGCTTTGGCGGAGCCACCGACATTGTGGCAACTCTTGGCTTCGGCGACAGTCAACGAAGACAGGTCGGATGCGCAGGCGATCCAGTCAGGCAGGTCGTCACAGGTGAGACGTGTGATCTTGACCTTAAGTCTGCGATCGAGGTCGATCGTGCGGCTGCCGAGGTGGGCGAAAATCGACTTCCAGATCGACGATGGGGCTGGTAACCGAGCTCACGCTTGGCGGATCGAAGCTATACAAAAACCCTATTATCCACGAGAAAAAGCAAGGCTTTCGGAAATTCTCAGCCTGCTTGCCTCGCGAAGGCCCCGGCTACGCCATAACGTCGTCGCTTCCGGTTAGGAGAAATCGGCCAATCTTCTGGGTTTCCCCCGAAGCGAGGCCACTACATGATCACCGAACTGAAGTCCGTCCGCGATGTCTGGAAGAAGATGCCGACCGAACGTCACGCGCGGCTCTTCCTCGAGAACGCCGTTTGGGGCGATGACCGGTTCTGTCCACATTGCGGCAGCTTGAGTTCGCGCCCGCTGCGCGGTGCATCCGTGCGCCCTGGCCTGTATCAGTGCATCGAGAGTGAATGCCGCCGCCAGTTCACCGTAACCACGAGGACGCCGCTCCACGCGACGAAGCTGGATCTCCGGACCTGGATCGCCGCGATGTTCCTCGTGCTGACGTCTTCCAAGGGAATCTCGTCGGTCGTGATGTCGCGCATCTTGGGGGTGAACCAGAAGACCGCGTGGAAGCTTGGCCACGCCATACGCGAGATGATGGATGATCGGCAGGGCATTGCCGGCCGACTGTCGGGTGTAGTCGAGGTCGATGAGGCCTTCGTCGGCGGCAAGCCAAAGTTCCGCCATGGCGTCAAGAACAAGCGGGGTCGAGGAACAGGCAAGCCGATCGCGCTCGTTGCTGCGGCGCGGAACGGTCAGGCTCGAGCCGTGCTCATCGCGAATGCTCAAGGGCGCACGATGAAGCCCATCATCGAGGGCTGGATCGACCCTACCTCGGCGCTCATCACCGACAAGAACCCGAGTTACGGAAAGATCGGAGCATCTTTTGCCAGCCACCATACAATCCAACACAACAAGCGCCAGTATGCGAACACGAAGACCGGGGCGCACATCAACACCGTCGAGGCGGTGAACGCGGTTGTCCAACGCGCTCTGATCGGCGTGTATCACCGTCTCGGACGGAAGCACCTACAGCGATACCTCGACGAGATCATCTGGCGGTGGAACCATAGGACCCCGGAGAGCAAAGTGCGGAAGCGGAAGTCTTCATCGGGCCTCTCAACCGCCGAGACCACGACAGTATGGAGGCCGATCCCGGTTGTGGATCAGATGCGCGGCCTGCTCTGCCGAGCCGTCGGCCGCCAGATGAGACGCACACCGTCGTGGGGTCTTCGGTGGCCATGACCCCGTCGCAGCGAATGGCCGCTGTCCGCCGATTCTGTGGAAAAACACCCGTTCGCGATTGCAGAAATTGGAAGCTTTCGTGATGTGCGACTGCCTTTCCTATAAGGCTTTTCGCGGTTGCTGCGGTGCGGGAAGGATCTTTGCCAGCTTCCTGAGGTTCTGGGCGGTTGCGGCGAGGAGAAATTCGTCATTTGCGCCGCACGGGCCACGTAGTCGGAGGCGTCCGAGGCCAAGGATGCGTTTGAGGTGCGCGAAGAGCATCTCGACCTTCTTCCGGAGCTTCATCGAGACCTCGTATTGCCTGGTCTTTGCGATGTCCCTGGCGACCTGGCGGGCGTCTTCGTGTTCCTCGCGGGTGATGGACGAGTCCATGTTCGGGCAGCAGTGCTGCTTCGAAGGGCAGGCCTGACAGATGTGCTTCAAGCCGCGGTATTTGGCGACGCCCTTGCCGGTCGGTCCTCTGTTCGGGTCGGAATAGTTCCGGCGGAACTGCTTCAGCGTCTGGCCCTCTGGGCAGATGTATTGATTGTTTTCGGCGTCCCACTCGAAGTCGGCCCGAGTCCAGGTGCCGTCGTTACGGCCCGACTTGTCCAAGACGGGGATGTGCGGCGCGATCTTGCGCTCGACCAGCCAACCCAGCATCGGCCCGGTGCCATAGGCGGTATCCGCGATCAGGCGTTCGGGATGCAAATCGAACTTGGCCTTAACCCGGTCCAGCATGGTGCGTGTCGAGCCGACCTCCGCCTGCCGGATCGACCGCGTCGCCTCGACATCCACAATGACGCCGTGATCCGTGTCGATCAGGTAGTTGTCTGAATAGCTAAAGAATGCCGGACCCTTGCGCGCTGCCGTCCACTGGCTGGCCGGGTCGGAATGCGAGGTGAACTTGGGCTGGACCTCGCTGGCGGCACCGAAGGCGGCCTCGTCCAGCGTCTCAAGATACTCGCGAACGGCGCGGGGCGCATCCGTCGGATCGATTTGCGAGGCGTCCCACTCTTCCTTCGGCGTCGAGTTCTGTTTGTTCGCATCCGCCTCGATCAGGCTGGCATCGACCGCCATGCGCTGCCCGCTCACCAGGCCTTCCTCAATGCAGCGTGCGACCGTCATCTCGAACAGGTGGCGTAGCAGCTCGCTGTCACGAAACCGGCCATGGCGGTTCTTCGAAAAGGTGGAGTGATCCGGCACCCGGTCAGCAAGGTCGAGCCGGCAGAACCAGCGATACGCCAAGTTCAGATGCACCTCTTCGCAGAGGCGCCGCTCGGACCGGATGCCGGACCAATAGCCGACCAGGAGCATGCGGATCAGCAGTTCGGGGTCGACAGACGGACGGCCCGTGTGGCTGTAGAAATCCGCAAGATGAGCACGGATGCCGCTCAGATCGACGAACCGGTCGATGGATCGAAGTAGGTGATCTTGCGGAACATGATCCTCCAGCGAAAACTCGTAGAACAGCGCTGGCTTAGCTTCCTGCTTCGGTCCCATCATCGCCAATCCTCCCACCTGATGTCGGAATTGAATCAGCGCCACGCCCAGCAATCAAGCGCGAGTTTTTCAACGGAATAAGCCCATTGCGGTCATAGGCATTCAAATGCGATGTTTCCAACCATGCCCAAGATGATCTTGCATATGATCAACGCGCGCCATCAGCTTACCGGCATAGCTAAATGGCTTTCAGAGCGGCTGGACGATGCTTTTGCGGTGTCTGCTAAGCATTTGTCGCTGCTCGATACGGATGTGATCATAAGGGCCGGTAAAGCCGTCATTCCTGAGAAGGGGCATCTGGGATATGCGCCCGAAAGGGGGCTGATCTACGTTACCGTAGACCCGGAAAATCCAGTCTTGCGGACGAACCCATCACAGTCTTTGGAACGTATGCTGGCGCATGAACTGCACCATTCCTCACGCTGGGACGGTCCAGGTTATGGCAAAACACTCGGTGAGGCGCTTGTTTCGGAGGGGTTGGCTGGGCATTTCGCACAGGAAGTTTATGGCGGCGAGCGTGAGCCTTGGGAGCAAGTGCCAGTCAGCACCTTGCGTCCCTACCTTTTCAAAGCTCAAGCTGATTGGCAAAGCGCCGATTACAATCATGCTGAATGGTTCTTCGGATCACATGAATTCCCGGCATGGGTGGGTTACTCCCTCGGGTATGAGATGGTCGGGCGTTATCTGGCTGCGCATGGTGATGCGCGTGCCGCGAAACTGGTCCACGCGCATGCTGCCGATTTTCGCGTATTTCTTGACGCTGTTTGAGGGGCCAGTTCGTCCGAGAAGCTGTCGAACGCGAACTTGGCGAGCCTCCTGCTTTTTCTCGTGGATAATAGGGTACAAAAATGTCCTGATCATAACGCCAACGCCCGAGTGAGATCGTCGTGTTCGAAGGCGCTGGCCATGCGGGTAATCTCGGACGCTCGTGCCCCTACGACCTTTGCGGTCTCGCGCCAAGTCGCAGTCACGGTCGCCACCTCCTTGATGATCGCGCGTGCCTGCGCCAGCGTTACGGCGAAATACTCCGAACTCCGTTCAAGCAGATCGAGCGAGCATGTGCCCTCATCGAGGTCGATGTTCGTCGTCAGCACGCGCGCCTTGAGGTCCGTGGGCACCGGATTGAGGTCGTAGGCGGGCGAGAGCGACCATCCAGTCTTGCCGAGCCACAGAAAGCCGTGATTGCGCAAATGATCGTCGACGTTGGAGACTAGAACATTGAACACGACACGCCTATAAAGTGCGTGAGCGTCCGTCTTTGCCTGTGCGCCATGCTGGGTCAGTGCATCAACGATCTCGGGATAGCTGCCACGTTCGCCGTCCTTGGCACCCATCATCGCCATCGCAGACAGGAACGGAATGCGGATCGCACCATCTCGGTCGAAGCGTCGCGATAGCATCACCGATTTACCAGCCACTTCGACAAGTTCGTGATGTGGGGTGGCGATACCGGCTTGGCCAGCCAGCCGTAGCGCGATCTCCTCCCAGGTTTCCATACTATAGTCATCTGTCTCCTTGGGAAATTTGGCGATGGAGAGATGGCCATGTTGGTCGATAATCGAGGCTTTCGGCCGCGCACCACCAAGGGAAGAGCCGGGCGCGAAGATCAATTGAAGATCTTCGTCGGTTTCCTTGTCCCGGAGAATCCGCTCGGTGATCTGGAGCAGACGGTCAAGCTCGCTCAAGGCTGGCACACCGGCCCTTATCGGCGCCTGGAAAGGCTTTTCGCCGACCCAGCGAAACCGTAGCGCGCCGAGGCGCGTCTCATCTGCGACCCCCAGCAGGTAATCACTTTCCGCTAGCGTGCGGACTGCTCGGCCCTCGCGTTCGGCTAAGCGACGCTCGGCACGCTGCATCAGGCGGCGGCCCCAGGTATCTGGCGCGGAGTCGCCGATGGATCCGAAATTCGCCAGACCGGCAGGAGGAGCGAAGGCGCCGCGCGTAAGAGCGAGCGCAGGCTCAAGTGAGAAGCGCTCGGCGTCCTCAAGCCAGGCGCCGTCATATTCGAAGAGGATGGTCTCTGTGCCTCGAACGCGGTTGCTTCTCGCCAATCCGATCGGGAGCGTGCGACCGTGAAGATCGATATGGACCTCGAAGTCAGCCATCGCGGGACGACCTCGTTGACCGCGTTACATGAACGCGCTTGGGCAGATCGGCACTCGCCAGTGCCTGCCCGACACTATCATTGCTTATGTCGGCAACTTGACCAAGACCTTCAAGCAGCCCAAGGGCCTGAAGTACAGCAGCATAGATGCCGATGCTGACATTTGTGTCGCCGGCTTCGACCCTTTGGAGGGTCGAACGGGATGTGAACGCACGCTCCGCGACGACTGCCATGGGCAGCTTTCGGCGGCGTCTGGCGTCGTGGATATCCGCGCCGATCTTACGCAGGGCGCGGCGCACGGCCAGTGGAGGAGTATGTGGAGTAGGAATTTAGAAGCCTTTGCACTGCATATTTTCGTACTATGTAGCACGAAGCTAACACTTTTTCCAGTCCCCCAGGGTGACTAGCGCAGTGTCTGACGTCAGCGCCAATGGGACAGTTTAGGGTGATTTGATAAGAGAGGGTTTCTGGCTCATCGTAACCACCAAGGAGTGGAAATGAGACCGAAACCCGGAACCAAGCAGAGCCACGGCGAGAAAGTCGTCAAGGACATCCGCCGTGCGACCCGCAAACAATATTCGGCCGAGGAGAAGATCAGGATCGTGCTGGACGGCCTGAAGGGCGAGGACAGGATTGCCGAGCTGTGCCGCCGTGAAGGCATTGCCCAGAGACTCTATTACAGTTGGTCCAAGGAATTCCTCGAGGCTGGGAAGAGGCGCCTTGCGGGCGACACGGCGCGTGCGGCGACGTCGAACGAGGTCAAGGATCTGCGCCGAGAGGCTCGTGATCTGAAGGAGGTCGTGGCCGAGCAGGCCCTCGAACTGCGGCTGCTCAAAAAAGCATGATCGCGGATGGGGGAGACGACGAATGAGGTATCCCGCATCCGAGAAACTGGAGATCATCCGCCTCGTCGAAGGATCGCATCTGCCGACCAAGCGTACGTTGGACAAGCTCGGCATCCCCAGGACTACCTTCTATCGCTGGTATGCCCGGTATCTGGCCGACGGGCCCGAGGTGCTTGAGGATCGTAGCCTCAGGCCATCGCGGGTCTGGAACCGCATTCCCGAGCCGGTGCGCGAGAAGATCAAGGAGCTCGCCCTGCAGGAAAGCGAGCTGTCGCCGCGTGAGCTGGCCGTTCAGTTCACCGACACGGAAAAGTATTTTGTATCAGAGGCTTCGGTCTATCGCATCCTCAAGTCTTACGACCTGATCACCAGCCTGGCCTATGTGGTTCTGTCGGCAACCGACGAGTTCCGGGACAAGACCACACGGCCAAACCAGCTCTGGCAGACCGACTTCACCTACCTGAAGGTCATCGGCTGGGGCTGGTTCTATCTCAGCACCATCCTCGATGATTACAGCCGTTACATCATCGTCTGGAAGCTCTGCACGACAATGAAGTCGGGCGACGTGACCGACACGCTGGACCTGGCGCTGCAAGCCTCGGGCTGCGATCAGGCAACGGTCTTGCACAAGCCGCGCCTGCTCTCCGACAACGGCGCCAGTTACATCTCGGGCGAACTGGCCGACTGGCTGGAAGATCGGCAGATGGATCATGTCCGCGGGGCGCCATACCATCCGCAGACTCAGGGTAAGATCGAACGTTGGCACCAGACCCTGAAGAACCGCATTCTGCTGGAGAACTACTATTTTCCGGGCGATCTCAGGCAGAAAATCGACGCCTTCGTCGAGCATTACAACCATCGGCGCTACCACGAGAGCCTGCAGAACCTCACCCCGGCCGATGTCTACTTCGGACGCGGCCAGACCCTCTCTTAGATCAGGCCGCCAACTGGCCCAAAATCCCTGATGACGGACACCTCATTACACGTCCGGGACTGGCTGCTCGGCATGTCGAGCGAAGGAGCCTAAGTGGATCGCCCAAGTTCGTCGCAGGCAAGGCAGTCGGGCGAAGCTGTCGCACGCGAGTTTGGTGAACCTCCTGCTTTTTCTCGTGGATAATAGGAAAGTTTTTCAAAAGCGCCTGCGCCGCGGGGTCGGACTTCGGGTGGTGCGGGAGCACCGACAGACGCCGGTAGCCGAGCATCGCCAGATACTTGCCTACCGTGCGCTCGTGCAGTTCGATGCCAAAGCGCTCTGCGATCCGAGCCCGCAGGTCCTGCCGACGCCAGCGCACCACACCGTCGGGGCCCGCCTCCACCCCAGCCGGCAAGCTCGGTGATCTGCGCCGCATCGAGCTGCCGCGAGGGCGCCGGGGCCAAGCGGTTCTCCAGCCCCGCCAGCCCCTCTCTGTTGTAGCGATGCACGCAGTCTCGGAGGGTCTGCCGATCCATTCCGCAGCGCATCTCGGCGTTTTCTCACACCTCATACCACCCCGTCGGTTTCACCATCGGAAGTTTCGGTTGGGTCTCTGCTTGGCCAAGAAAGACCCTCGCACGGTCGAGCGGCGATCTCTGTCTGACGACCCAAACTTTTTTCTTTGGCCGCGGAAGCCTCGAACCAATGTTCAAGGCAGAGTTGAAAGATATCGAAGGAATTCACATGAACTCTCAAAGTCAATCCATCTTTTCCGCAAGAAACCCGCAGCATGCCCTTCCGCATGTCTCGTTCCGGCGCCCGCCGGAGAATGTCGCGATTTGGCACAAGTTCCCTGCCTTTCCCGTTACCGTCACGACGGACCCGGACCGGAGGGGAAGCGTGCTCTCGCCGATCGAATCCGCCGTCGTGGGGGACATCACCGGGATCGCTTCGGGCTACCACATCTGTCTCGACGAAGACCGTGAACTCACGCAACATTTCGAGGCGGTCTACCACGTGGCCCCTGACGGACATGACGAGGCGCACTACAGGGATCTTCCGGACCTGGCCAAATCCAAGGTCGCGGACCTGATCCTTGAGTGTATCTTCTTCAACCAGCACATCATCGATGATGTCAGCGACTGGCGCATCGCGTTGGATCCGTACAACTTCGAGATCCTCGAGTTCCACTTCGCCCAGGCGCGGATCCTCGTCGATTCCCGGTTCATCAAGAGTCCCGAGAGGTTCTACCTCGACGTCGACGACGCTCTGGACGATGGCAATCTTCTCGGGCCGGTGCTCGTTGAACTTTTCGGGCAGCCGTCTCGCCTGGAGGCGGAGGCGCTCGTCTACAAGCACATGGCCTACATGTCGGCGCTTCTCCCTGCACACCTGGTGTTCCCGATGAATCAGTGGTGGTTCAGCGAGTGGGCGCCGAGGTAGGCCGGGTTGCCGAAGGTACGTTGACGCGCAACGCAGAAGGCCTAAGCCCGCGATCGTGTGGCACGGGGCCAGTATGCGAGCCTGAGCGCGGTTCTTCAGCAGGGCCTCGGGCTGCTGCGCACCAAGTCGCAGACCGCGGATGCCCTGCGCGCGCTTCTCGCGCAGCGGCAGGCGGGCGGCTTCGTCCCGGCCGAAGAGGGGCACCGCACGACGCAGGACATGATCGCGCGCAAGCGGGCCGAAAGTGGCCCATGAGGTGCTGCGCGCCCGGGCCTTGGCGCGCGATCTGGAGCAGATCTTCGACTACCTGATTTCGGCGGCGGAGGGGTTTGGCGAGTATCCCGAAAGCGCCTTCGCACTTGTCGAGCGCCGGATCGCGGCGATCGAGGCGGACTTGGATGCGTTTGGCACCGCGCCCCATCAGGGCACGCTGCGGCCGGAACTGGGCGCCGGGGTGCGCAATGTCACGAAGGGCAGGGCGGTCTTCTACTTCGATCTCGACGAGGCCGCCGCGACACTTCGCGTTCTTGCGGTGTTTTTCGGCGGCCAGGACCACCAGACCCGGATGCTGCTCCGATCGCTAAGGGGCCCCTGACCGGACGCCCTGAAGGCTCTGTCAGGAGACGAGGCTTGGTCTGGCGCTTAGCGGGTCTGGATGATCAACATCGAAGCTGCGCCGTTCAAAGGGTACCGCTTCCCGCAGTCAATCATCGCTTATGCAGTCTGTCTTCTGCCGGAGCCTCGGCGGTCCTCGACAGCGAGCCTGGGCAAAAGCGATCGCAGAACGCACCGGGCCGCGAAAGGCCAAGGTTGCGCTGGCCCGGAAACTGGCCGTCATCCTTCACGCGATGTGGCGCACGAACACCCCCTTCAGGGAGACGCCGATGGCCTGAACGGGGAACAAGTCCCCGACGCTGATCCTCAGCGCCTCCGGATGCGTCCAGCCGGGACGCGCGGCGAGGGTGAGATCGCTCCGTGAACTGCGGCACCGACCGTGCACACCACTTCGATCACCCGACCCTGAACGCAAACATGCTGCGTCCGAGCGGCGACTGCGGAGAGAACCTCAGAGCCCGGCCCGCACGATGACGCGAAAGAAAATCCGCACTTGACCAAGGCGATTAGAGAACGACACGGGCACTAACTTCTCGGTTCATAACCAGAACATAACCGTTGCAGCGGGTGAGATCGCTGAGAGGACGACCTTGGGACACCGGTCGTAGCGCGTGGCGAGGCGTTTGGTGCGCATGAGGATGCGCCCGAGAAAGTGCCACCAAAGTAAGCGACGCTTCTGAAGGGGCTGGATGTCGCCGCCACAGATCTGGTCCGAGCGCTAGCCGAGAAAACTTATCTTACGGAAGAGGCGTTCGATGTTGCTTGCACATCGCAACCACGCAGGGTGGGAGCGTAGTAAGAAAGTCCAACAGCCGATGCCGCTGGAGCCGTTTGCGAAACACAATCGCTCCCGCTTCATCCTGCCCGGCAAGCCTGCAAACGGTCTTGACCAGATCAATACCCAAAACCTTGAAGGGCTAGCGCACCGTGTCGGAGCTGGTCGCGAAATACGGCGTGCATCTCGAGGGGCATCGGACATCTGCGAACGCGGGGGGAACAAGAAAGCCGAGGCCGACGAAAGACGCTGCGGTCGCTGCGCGCAAAGCTCGGAGATTTGGCCGTCGCCAACGATTTTTCCACGAAAGCTCAAGCCCTGGACCGACAAGTGAGGCGCGGGATGATCGAACGCTCTCAAACCGCGCTGTCGGTAGGGGCTCAATGCCGCCTGCTGTCGATCCCGCAAGAATTGCTGCATATCCTCTTCTGTAGTACTCGCCACTCAATTGGCGAGCGTGCCGATCAGCGCATCGAAGTTGCGCACAGCCACACTTTCGTCGAAATCCGACCGATAGACCCGCTGTGTCGTCCTGTTGGTATGCCCCAGCATCTTTTGAAGGGCCCAGAGAGCATCCGGTCGCGCCCTGCGAAGCAGATCGGCAATGAGGGTGCGCACAAGATGGCCGTGGATCCCGAAGTCTTGGGCCAGCCGCCGATTGATATAGCCCTCGGCAACGACCCGCTCTGAGAGCGTCAGCAGGTTCATGCCTTCGACCTCACCGAGACGTTGAGCCAGCATCCAGTCCGGCCGGTCTCCCAGGATGAACCGGTCGATCAATGCGGAGGTGCCAGGCCAAAGCAGGTCCAGGTCTTTCTTGTTGCCGGTCTTGTTCTGCCGGATCCCATGCCCCCAGTCGCCGGTATCGCTGCGGCAAAGATCTACCCCGACGCGATATTCCCGCAGATCGCCCTGGCGATCACCGGTATTCACCAGCAGGGCGTAGATCATCGCTTTTTGGCGCAGCTTGAACGCCGATGTGGAACCTCCCGGCAGGCACTCCGCTTCGGCGCGCGCCGCATCGGCCTCGTCCAATAAACCTGCAAGCGTAAACCTCGTGCGAAACTCTTTCAGCCGCTCCCATTTCCCGGGATCGGTGGCCACCGCTTCGCAATGAAGCGCCGAGATTAGCTCGCCAATCGCCTCGAAGCTTTCCTCGTCGAACAGCCCGGCACGCAGGAAGAACATTCGGACACATTGGAGGTAGTCGCGCGCGGTGCCGAATGAGACGTTCCGCTCCTCGTCGAGATAGTGCAGGAAGCCGTCGTAGAGTTCGTCCGAGGGACACTCGGGAAGGTCCACGCCCCGGCTGGCCGCCCAGCTCCGTGCGCGAGCAAGCAGTCCGACGGCAGACACCAAGGCGCTTTTTGTTTTCGGCGCGAGCGGTTTCAATCGCACCCCGTAGGGCCGCACGCTCCGCTCCAGGGTCGGCAGAGCCGTGCGCCAGGCCACCGGCCAGTGATCCGGCGCGAGGCCCACAAGGCGGGTTGGTCCTTCGACTTTCTCTTTTTTGTTGTACCTCGCATTGAGCCAGCGATCCCATTCCTGCTTGACCGGGACCGAGGGGGAAAGCGGTACGTCCGGCGCAAACTGACGCAGGGCCGCGACGAGACAGCGAAACCGGGACCGCGACGTGCCGGTCAAACGAAAAACCTCCGCGGTCACCTGTTCCGGCGCGAGCCCAGAGTTGTACAATTCGACAAAGAAGGCCTCCAGCGCAGCGGGCATGCCGCGTTGGGAAAACTCCTTCTGCCGCAGATGGTCCTGCATCCGCTCTACCACGTTTCGTGGGACGTGTGGCATTCGCGCGGGCAGCTCCCCTGCCCTTTGGTCTCGGGTCTTGGTCATGCGGTTCTCCTGTTCAGAAAGGTCTCGAGCGTCGGGTCGAGCGCCTCGAGCGCCTCGGCAAAGAGCTTCGCGGCCGCCGCGCCTTCGCCTCGCGCGTAGAATTTTTCCACTGTGGAAACCTTGTCGCAGAGGAACGCGGCGACGGTCGCGTAATCACCCGGATTTGCGGCTAGCCAGATCGTCGCCATGACATGTCGCATCAGGTGTGGTTGAAGGCCCGGAACACCTATCCTCGCGACACATTTATTCCAGACCCTGTTGTATGTGTGGCGCGACAGCAGCCCCTTCGGCCCGGGAAGGAGCAGCACGTTTGCGTCGAAATCGATCCCGTGTTTCTCGCACCATTTCGGGAGCCCCTGATCGAGCCATTGCATGATGACACGCCACTGGCGCTCAGGAATCTCGCCGGCGATCGGGCTGGCGTTCTTCACGCGACGACGATCGATCTCAAGCCAGGGTCTGGCGTCGCGGAGGGGTCGAAGCAACTCGGCATTATCACCGCAGATGATGAGCTCGTGCACGTTCCTCGAGCGCACCGAACGCGCAAGTAGCAGCGCCAGCAAACTTGCCCCCATCGAGAGATGCAGCGCCGCCTCTCGCTCGCGCGTCTTGAAACTTTTCCAGTCGTCGAAGACCAGTTGAGCCTCCTCAGCCAGCCGGCGCGGACCTGAAACGATCGCGCGAGGCACGGCAGGATCGCGCTGCACGAGTTTCACGAATTGCTCCCGCTCTTTCGACATTTCGCGGCTTTGATGGCTGTCGACGCGATCAAACCGCGCGTCTTCCAACTCAAACACCACGTCCTCGGGCCATTCGTTGCGATCCGCGAGGACCTGAAGGCGCGCAAGCACCCCGCCTGCGGATGACGTCTCCGTCGGATTGAGCAGAACCTCGGACGCCTCGGCACGCGCGATGTAGGTATCGACCGCTCGCTTGACAATCTCGGTAGTGAACAGGTCGCGGATATCGTTCAGATGATAGGAAACAGACCGATCGGGATACGCGTGCCGCACCAGCCAGCTCAGCGCATTGAGATGGTTCTTGCGCGCACTGTCAGGATTTCCGACGCCACGGCGACGGCCCTTGCGCTGGCCCGCCGCAGAAAGCCGCCCCTTGCCGAGCTTGCCTTTGAACCGGTCGCCGCGCCGCGTGCGATCCGCAGCGATCGCCCGTGTGATCGCGCGGTCACGGGAGGCAACGAAGGCGGGCGTAAAGCGCGTCCAATCGAGAGACGCGTCCCGCAGGTGCGGGATCGGACCGATCGGAAGCTGCGGCAGAAGATGAGCAATCGCCGGATGCCGGTTCTTCTCACGCACGAGGCGATTGAACGCGGCTATAGCGTTGCGAAACGATGCAGCCTTGTCCGCGCGGCACGCAATCAAGCTCTGGCGGGCAGTTTCGGTCGTCACCTCGCTCGGGTGCAGATGACCGCCGTGCGAGCGCAGGATTGTCATCGAGACCGAGAACATGTTCGGCAGGATGCGATTGCCTGCGTCATCGAAGGTGTTCTCGACACGCGCGGCGTAGTCCACGATTTGATCCCAGGCGCCGCGCTGGTCGGAGACCTTTACGGGCGCCGTCACGCTCTCCTGCGCGCGCCGGATCGTCGACGCGATCTTCTTCACCCAAATGTTGAACGCTGCTTCCTGGTCGCCCGGCGTAGCGCCGCGGAATTCGCCGGCCCAGATGATTGACTGCGCGCGACGGATCCAATCATTTTCATTGGCGGGAATTTGCGACAGCCGCAGCCCCGTAAGACGTTCGGCCTTGTGCAACGCAGCCGCGAGGGTCTTCGCGGACGCCTCGGAATAGACTGACGGCAGGAGAAGCGCGACATCTTTGAGGGTTTTCAGCCCGATAGATTGTTCGTTGCTCATCTTTTCATTTCCTCCTGTCGGTTTTCATTCGACCGCCCGACCGTTCATTGCGACAATATGAATGGAACGGGGTGCGAAGTTTGGACCGTAAACTTCACCCCCCGTTCCATTTATCGGAGGAAATTCCCGCCTTTTTCAGTGTTTTGCGGTTCACGAAGCGCCGCGCGCGCCAGGCTTCGACTTCCGCCGGAACGAAGAGGCATGCCCGCCCGGCACGCCGACTCGGAAGGTTTTCCGCACGGGCCTCCGCCCTAATGTACGATGGACTCACGGAGCAGAGCCGCGCCGCCTCTTCCACCGTCAGGAGATCGCCCTTATACGCCGCGACCATGCCCTCCGGAGGTAGCCCGCCTTCAAATGCGAAAACAGCGTCCCAAGTGTAGCGCAGCTTCGTGCCGTCGGTGACAGGAACGAGCAGGCCGCGCTGTTCGTGTCGCCAGAGGAAGGTGTCACTTGCTGAAAAGCGCCATCGACGTCGCAGAAACGCCCGGTCGAGCAGCACTGGCGGAGGGTCGCAATCGGGATTTTCGTGTCCTGTGGGCATTCTCTATCCATTCTCTTGGGGGCAGAGAAGACAAAGGGAGAATGCGGGGAGTTTCAAAATCGCCAGCAGAATATTTTAGGGTGTCGGAACAACTTGTTGATCAAATGATCAGTATAGTAACGCCAACGAATTCGCGCGCACCCGCTATCGGAGGCGATGGGGCGCCGAAGGCTCAACCCCTGAGGGAAAATGTTGGTAGCTCCTCTCCGTCTCCAGAGGGGCTCTGTACTTGGGTAGCTGCGCCGCTCGAAGAATTCTTCGAGGCTTCAGATCGGGTTCATCCCGCTCGAGAGCCACTTGGCAAAATCCGGCTCTTTGACTTGCCCCGAGGCCAGATCCTTCATCGCCCGGACGCCTTCGACCGGTGTTGGTCGGAAAGAGTAGCCGTTGAACCGCAAAAACGTGACCGCGGTCACGAATGCTGTGCGCTTGTTTCCATCCATGAAGGCACATGTCTTGGAGATGCCGAAGGCGTAGGCCGCTGCGATTTCCGCGAGGCCAGCGTCGGTGTATGCGGCGAGATTCCTCGCGCGGGCGCAGAGTGGCGCCCTTCGGGCTTGAGCGCGTCGTCGAGCGCGCGATACGCCGCCTCTGCCTTGCGCCGGATCTTATGACGGGTCTCCTCATCGGAAACGAGCGGAACAACATTTGCGATCTCGTTGTCACCGCAAGAATAGCGCCACTGTACTTCGAGAGCGGTGAGTGAGCCGGGGTGCCTGATTTCGATCTAGCATGCGATCTGAATGATATCACGTTCGAGTTGCTGCGACGCTGCCCTCGTACGCTCCATCCCGGCCTGCATTGCGGTTGCGCGGGAGATGCCTGCCATTTTTCATCATCCTTTACTTACACTTGACGGCGCCGCCCATTTTGTTCGCACAGCAGCGGATACTGAGGGGAGGTCTCCCTACCAAAATTCGAGCCCGATCGATTCCCACACAAACTATAGTTTGTGTGGGAAAGAGCACGCACCGACCAAGTCGGTCGGAACTTGAGCGCCGTCTTCCGGTTGCGATCTTCATATGTCGTTCATTCGGTTCAGCCGTGCCGGCTGCGGGAAATCCAGCAGCCGGCTTCCATTTATACGGTTTCGATGATCTTGGATCGTATCTGCTCCAACCGTTCGTTGCGGCTCGCGCAAGCGAGTGTGGCGAGCTGGCGCGCCGATCGCGCATCAGACGTGCTGAGAACGAAAAGTAGCTCTGCCAGCGTCCGGCGGACCAGGAGTGTGCCGCCCTGGTCCGTCAGACGAAGGCCATCATCTGCAAGTGCGTAAGATTGGCGGGAAAGCTCCAGCGTGACGAGATCGACGACGGCATGTTCGAGAGCGGCCGCACGAAGCGCACTGTCTGGGGAGAGGATACACGCTGTCAGCCACGTCCTCAGCCGCTCGGTCCAAACCGCGTCATCTGCGTGAGTGAGCAGAGACTGCAGAGCAGGCAGATTGCGCTGGCCGAAAGCTTGAACGGCACTGAGTTTCTCGGGATTATGCATAACATTACCTATCTCTTGTTGCGATATCGCGCGCGGCTTCTGATCCGGGTTGGATCCGCGGGCGCCATGCGCGATGCCCGCGGATCCAACCGGATCAAAGCCTGTACGCGGGGTCCGGGCCCGGAAGCGCTCAGACCTGGTATGGCTCCCCTCCCCTGCGACGGCGATCGCCTCGGCGCGGGTGCAATCCGCGGCGCTCTGCTTCGATTCTGCGTTCCGCAGTCGGCCAGCTGGCTTCAATCCGGGCAAGGAGATCGTCTTGACGACGTCGCAGAGCCTCGGTGAGACGCCCAAGGACCGGGGTTCCGGCGGCATTCGGCACAATACGTGGGTCCGATCGCGGGACCCGCACGCGACGCGCAAGCACGAACCGGCTCGCTTTATAGAGACCGCACTCGGCGAACTCGGCAGTCACACGCAGTTCGAAGCCGACATTCGCGCGCGAGCGAGAGGTTGTGCCGTATGCAAGCAGGACTTCGTCTTCTGTCGCCTCGAGAACGAGGCATGGTCGCGCATACGGCGCCATTCCCTCGGAATGCGGGAACCGGAATGCAACAATATCGCCCGGGAGAACGGGCTCAGTCGAAAACAAAGACATGGAAAACTCCTCTAAACTGGCACGGAAAGCGTGCCGATGCGGTGGCCCGCCAGCACCGCATCGACGCGCCTGCGCCGGCTTTTCTGCTCTTCGGGACGGGCCTGAGGCTTGTAGCGGTACCCGCCGCCGGGCCGCTTACTGGCGGCGGGGCGGAGGACCTGGGACGACCCCCGGCAAATGGCTGAAGTCGAACGATTTTGGGTCGATCGTCTGGCGGCCAGACGCGTCAATCAGCGTCACTTTCGCGCCAGCCGGATATTTGCGGATCGCCGAGATCCACCATGTTGTTTGAACGTGACAGACCCTGCATTCGACGTGACGGAGGTTATAGTCATTCTTGTCGCGGCTCTCGATGATCACGAGCGTCACCCCTGTCATCTTCGTAATTCGAGACAAAGACGCCATGTGCCTAGCGCGCAGACGGCTCCAATTCGGCGACGTAGGACCATAGAATTTCGGGACAGGTCCTTTGAAAACATGTCGGATCACGATGAGATAGTTGAGATCGTCGAGGCTCCGACAGTCTCCGACTTCGGCAAGATCGAGGAGCGTGTAATATTCGTATATCCGAGCAGCCATTAGCCGTTGAGCAAGGCCGGAAAACTGCCATGCCAGTATTCTGTTACGTTCAATAAGCCGGATGTCATCGAACAAGTCCGTCCTCTTCGCTTCTGCAACGAGCCTATGCAGCGACGTCGCACCATTCTCGCGGCATGGGCCGACGATCGCTCGCAGCCGGGTCCCCTCGATCCATGTCTTCGCAAGGCTCGGGGTCTCTATCGCCTCACGGATCCAGAGCTCTTGTCGGTCTTGGTGATGAAGCATCGCGAGGATCAGCTTGAACGACGTGAGACTGAACCCCGCCCGTCTGAGATGCTCGACGAGCACCTGCGCGATCTGAATTTTGCCATTGTCGGCCGGCATGTCTGCTCCTCTTTCGATGACTATCGATGAGCAGATGTGTTTCTTATCAAGCGCACGGAAATCGGGAGAGAACCCAAATTGCGGACTCGGCCGCCCCGCTTTTACTGTTTGGCAAACCCGTTCGTGAGGTGGCAGCCCCCGGGAACATCGGCCTCCTGCCCCGCTTCTGATCAGCACCACCCCGGATCTGACGATGTGGATTCTAGGTAGGTGATTGCTTTCGCGAGGAATATGTTGGCTGAAAATAGTAGAACTTAGAAGAAATCCCATAAATCCCCAGGAATCCCGGACGGTTTTGGGGGGATCTGTTTTGGTCACACCAGGCCCCAGCCGCTCGCGAACAGTTCCCAGATTGGGGACCGGCGGAAACGTGGAAGGTTTCGTATGAGAAGGTCCTTGGCCGACCAAGTGTGTGTGCCGCTTTAAACATACCAGATCCCCATTGCCGCCACTGCGTATCTTGCGGTCGAGGAGAAGAGGCTCTGGGAGCGCTCATGCGAGCGCGTCCCTGTTTGAGACGGACGAGGCGAGCCGCCCCGCCGTCCCATTAGTGCGGCTCTAAACAGATCGAATAAGCGCGCGAATTCAGTTTTCTGGATTCGCGACGTCATGCGGATATCCGGGGGAGACGCTCAAGACTTGGGTTTAGCCAAGGGAGTGTCCTGAACTCTGTGTACCTGTCCCGGCCCATGCGGTTTGGGATACTCAAGCGTCGAAGCGCTCGCCGAACATTTTGGCGAGCTGGTTACGGGCTACGCGATCCCTCATAAGAAGGAAAGCGAGCTTGACCCAGACACCCAATGAGAGAAGCCGACCTTTGCTGCACGCGCGAACGCGCTCTCTTCTCACCTTGAAAGCGGACATTCCCCCTGGGTACCGTCGCTCGACCAGGCACGACCCACACAGAGGTGGAAGGACTAAGCCGCTCCGCGGCAATGGCGCTCGTGGCTGGCGTTGCCCGTCATTTCCGCGTTTTTTTTATGTGGCTGAGCTTTCTGGGCTGACGATGGGGGTCTTCCCACCGTCAGACAGGAGGTTCCCATTGAGGCGAAGAACACCACCCCGCTGCGCCAGCGGATGATCGAGGACATGAACATCCGCGGGTTGTGCGAGAAGACGCAGAAGGCGCACATCCGGAATGTGAAGCATTT
The DNA here is from genome assembly GCF_002213185.1 of Thioclava sp. JM3. NCBI lineage: Bacteria > Pseudomonadati > Pseudomonadota > Alphaproteobacteria > Rhodobacterales > Paracoccaceae > Thioclava > Thioclava sp. JM3. The sequence goes on along the minus strand of NZ_NBOB01000017.1, from coordinate 13,316 downwards.
CGCGTCCTTCCTCGGGAGGCCGCCGGACACCGCCACACCGGAGGACCTGCGGTCATATCAGCTCAAGATGACCCAAGAAGGGGTGACCGCCAGCACCTTCAACGTGCGCATCATTTCGCTGCGGTTCTTCTTCGGCGTAACGTGCGGTCGCGACGAGATGAAGCGCTTCATGCAGTTCCACCGCAATCCCCGGAAGTTGCCCATTGTCCTGAGCGTCGAGGAAGTGGCCGATCTGATGGCCGCCGTGCCCGGCCCTGGGCTCAAATATCGCGCAGCGCTCGGGATCAGCTACGGAGCGGGGCTCCGCGCATCCGAGGTCTGCAACCTGAAGGTCAAGGATATCGACAGCGATCGGATGCTGATCCATGTCGATGACGGCAAGGGCGGGCGTGACCGCAAAGCCATGCTCTCGCCCAGCCTGCTGGGTCTGTTGCGGGACTATTGGCGCGAGTCCCGTCCTGAGGGCTGGCTGTTCCCCGGCAAGCCCAAGATCAACCCGCTGTCGCCACGACAATTGAACCGGGCGTTCACCTCGGCCAAGCATATGGCGGGCATCAAGAAGGCCGCGACACTGCATAGTTTGCGACACAGCTTCGCCACACATCTGCTCGAGGCCAACACTGATGTGCGGGTGATCCAGGTGCTGCTCGGGCATGCCAAGCTGACGACGACGGCACGATACACCCATGTGGCGACGAAGACGATCCGCGGCACGGTCAGCCCTTTCGAGCAGATGAAGCTGCTTCAGGACGAGACCCTGCGACGAGGACTGGAGTAGCCCCCGGGGTCGGTGTGCCGGCCAAGGCTGGAGATCGCTGACATCTTCCGTGCCCATGGTCCTGCGTGGCGGCAGGCCAATGCAGGGCATGTCAGCCTGACCCAGCTGAAGGTCATGTCAGCGATCGAGGCCTGCCGGACCGAGGCGCTCGGCGGGCATGTGGCGAGCTGTGCCAAGTGCGGCCACCACCGTGTCGCCTACAACAGCTGCAAGAATCGGCATTGCCCCAAATGTCAGGGACCGGCGGCGCGCGACTGGATGGTGGCGCGGGCCGAAGACCTACGGCCCGTGGAATACTTCCACATCGTCTTCACCCTGCCAGCGGAGATCGCCCAGATCGCCGACTGGAACAAGAAGGCGGTCTACGGTCTCCTGTTCCGCGCCTCGGCCAAGTCCGTTATGACCATCGCGGCCGACCCCAGGCGCCTCGGCGCCCGGGTTGGAATGACCAGCGTGCTCCACACCTGGGGTTCAGCGCTGACGCATCATCCCCACATCCACATGATCGCGCCGGGCGGCGGCCTGTCGCCCGACGGCACCCGGTGGGTCTCCCACCGCCCGGGCTTCTTCCTGCATGTGCGGGTGCTGTCGCGGCTGTTCCGGCGGCTGTTCATCGAGGGCCTTCTCGACCTGCATCGCGCGGGCGCGCTCAACTTTTTCGGTGACCTCGCCGGACTGGCTGACGCGGGAGCCTTCACCGCCTGGCTCGCCCCGTTCCGCAAGAACGAATGGGTGGTCTATTCCAAGCCACCCTTCGGAGGACCCGAGGCTGTGCTGGCTTATCTCAGTCGCTATACCCACCGGGTGGCGATCTCGAACAATCGCCTGGTCAGCGCCGATGCCGATACCGTCGCGTTCCGCTGGAAGGACTACCGGATCAAATCCGGCGACCGGCAAAAGGTCATGCGGCTGGCCACGCCGGAGTTCATCCGCCGCTTCCTGATCCACGTCCTGCCGGACGGCTTCCACCGCATCCGGCACTACGGGCTGCTCTCCAGCGCCGCCCGCAAGACCAACATCACCAGAATCCGCGCTTTGCTCTGCGTCCAGCGGTCTCAACAGATCGCCGTGCCGGAACCGCAGACCAAGATCTCCCCGCTCACCCTGCGTGAGCCATGCCCCTGCTGCGGCGGACCCATGCGCATCGTCGAAATCTTCCGGCGCGGCCAGAAACCGATGGCACGTGCGCCACCCAAGGAACAGGCCGCATGACATATCGCCCGTCATCCGACACGAAGCAGCACCGGCTACAATCCGCAGATCCGGTCCGAATAGCTTGTGCGCTCCCGTTTACAGCGCGGCCAAAGCCGGAAGACGCTCAGAAACGCACAGCTTTGTCGGGATCACCGGCCGCGTTTGCGACCGTATCAGGCATTTGGCTCGCCATCACTCGCACCCCGGATGCAGCCGCTGCCCCGACCGCCCACGCATTTTCCCCATAGGGTTATCCAAGCCCCCCGCCGCTTCCTCCTGGCTCGTTCCGGGATTTGGGACACAGAGCCGGGAAACGATCTGTTTCCCGGCTCTGAACATTCTTATCGCGCCTTTCTGCGCCGAACCCTCCAGGCGAAGACGCGCAGGGCTCAGAACATCGACCCGATGTCGGATGCCCCCGTCGGGTAGGCAGCCGGCATGGCCTTAACCTGCGCAGCCGTCAGTCCCAGCTTGATCGCCAGTGAGAAGACGTTGATCAGTTCGGCGTAGTCGGGCCCGAACATGTGCGCGCCGAGGATTTTGCCGTCCTTAGCGGTGATTACCTTTGCGCCGGCATGGCTTTCACCCAAACGCTTCTGCGAGAACCAGCCAGAAGTGTCGGTGAGGCGCACCTCGACGTCCCCCCTCGCGCGCGCTTCTTCCTCGAGCATGCCGACCCGCGCCAGTTCGGGGATGGTGAAGACCACACTCGGCACACCGGTGTAATCGGGCTCTGTCCGCTTGTCCTTGAGCATGTTCGATGCCGCGATCTTGCCCTCGAAGACCGCTACCGGGGTCAGCGGCTTGCCGGGCGAGGCGGCGGCGTCGCCGGCCGCGAAGATGCGCGAGTTCGACGGCGATTGCAGCCATGGCGTGACTTTCACGCCGCCTTGCTCGGTCGCGATGCCTGCGGCGCCGAGCTCGAGATGGTCGACCGAGGGCACCCGCCCGGCACCATGCACGACAAGATCGGCCTCCATGGTGTCGGTGCCATCCGCCTTCCGGTAGACCACTCGGTGCGCCCCGTCCGCATTCTCGACACGCTCGATCGCGGCCTCGTCGATGATCTCGATCCCCGCGGAGCGGCTGCGATCAAGCAGCATGTCGACCAAGTCGGGATCGAACATCTTCAGCTGCCGCGCGCCACGGTCGAGGATCGTCACCTGAGCTCCGGCGCGTGCCGCGATATGCGCGAACTCGAAAGAGATGTAACCGCCGCCGACGAAGACGATCCGACGGGGCAATTCGGCGAGGTTCAGGAAGTCGGTGCTGTCGATCAGCTTCTCGGCGCCGGGGAACTCCAGAGGCCGTGGCTTGGCCCCCGTGGCGATCAGTGCGTGGCGGAAGGCGATCTCGCCCTGATCCTCGATCTCGATCCTGTCCTCGGCGGTGAAGCGGGTCCGACCGTGGAACGTCCGCACCCCAGCCTCCTTCAGCCCACTCTCCATGCTCTGGGGCACCGGATCGGTGAAGCTCTCCTTGTGCTTCATCAGGGCCGGCCAATCTATCCGGGTCTCGCCCGCGATGCCTTTGCCGGACAGTCGCTGCGCGGCCTCCATTGCCTCGGCTCCGGCGCGCAGCATCTTCTTAGGGTCGCATCCCCTGAGCGCGCAGGTGCCGCCGTAGGGGAGTTCGTCGACGACGGCGACGGACCAGCCGGCGTTGCTGCATTTCTTTGCGGCGGTGATCCCGGCCATGCCGGCACCGATGACGATCAGGTCGAGCTTGTCGGTCATCTTTGCTCCTTGTTCTTTCGTAGTGGCTGCGTGGGGTCAGACCGGCGCACGGGGCCCTGCGATAATGATGCCGGCGCCCAGAAGGCAGATGCTGACGCCGATCAGATCCCACCGACCCGGCCGGACGCCTTCGACCGCCCAGAGCCAGAACAGCGAGGCCGCGATATAGATGCCGCCATAGGCTGCGTAGGCTCGTCCGGCGGCGGCGCTGTCAGCCAGCGTCAGCAGGTAGGCAAACAGCGCGAGCGAAGCCATGCCCGGACCGACCCACCAGATCGGCTTGTCCAGCCGGAGCCAGACCCAGAAGGCGAAGCAACCGGCGATTTCGGCAAGTGCGGCGCCGATATAGGCGGCAAGGGTCGGCATGGGATTTTGGGTCTCCTGTCGTGGTCGAGGGTCGCTACCCCGCGCAGCAGCTGAGTGCACCGACGTCTTTCTCGAAAGTCTGGGCGGCAAGCTTCAGCCCCTCGACCGTCGTGAGATAGGGCATGATGGTGTCACCAAGCTCCTCGTAGGTGAACCCGGCCCTGAGGGCCATCGCGGCGGTCTGGATGCTGTCGGCGCCCTCAGGGGCGAGGATCTGCGCGCCCAGCAGCCGCTTGCTGCCCGCCTCCGCCACCAGCTTGATCAGCCCACGCGTATCGCGGGCCGCCAGTGCGCGCGGCACGGCGTCGAGCGGCAGAACCGAGGTGACGACCTCGTGCCCGGCGGCGCAGGCCTGCGCCTCGCTCAGGCCCACGCCCGCCACCTGCGGGTCGGAAAAGACCACCCAGGGCATCGTGCCATTGTCATAGGTGCGCGCCTCGTCCGCCACGGCGTTCCGGGCGGCGATCTTGGCGCCGTAGGCCGCCATGTAGACGAATTGATCGCGCCCGGTGACATCGCCCGCGGCCCAGACGTTCGGGTTGGCGGTGCGCATCTGCGAGTCGACGACGATCCCGCCCGGCGCATCGGTTTCGATCCCGGCGGCACCCAGGTTCAGCCCGTCGCTGTTCGGCATTCGCCCGGTGGCGAGCAGCAGGCGCTCGGCGCTGAAGGTCTCACCCTCGTTCCCGGTCAAACGCACGCCACCGCCGTGGCGCGCCACACTGTCGTAGCCGGAGACGCGCGCGAGGCGGATGCCCTCCCTGGCAAGGTAGATCTCCAGCGCCTCGGAGATCTCTGGCTCAGCCTCCGGAAGCACGCCTCTGCGGCTGACCAGCGTTACTGCGACGCCGGCCCGGACGAAAAGCTGCGCCAGTTCCACGCCGATGTAGCCCGCGCCGAGGACCAGCAGAGAGGAAGGTAGCGCGGTCATCTCCAGCGCCGAAGTGCTGTCGAGGGCGTCGACCTCCTCGATGCCTGGAATGGCCGGCACATGCGGCCGGGAGCCAGTCGCTAAGATGATCTTCGTCGCCGGAAAGGCGGCGCTGTTCACGGTCAGTCGGCCGTCGTCGTCGAAACGGGCGCGGCCCTCAATGTATTCTACATTCTCGTGCCGGGGCAGCACGTCGGCGTATTTCGCCGCGCGCAGCTCATCCACCAGCGCCTGCTTCTGTGCCACCGTCGCGGCCCACTCGGTCACGCGGGCCTCCCCCTCGATGCCGTTGAACCGGTTGGCCGCGCGCGCGTGGTGCAGGCCTTCGACCGCGCGGATCAGAGCTTTGGAGGGCACGCAGCCCACGTTGACGCATGTGCCACCAGGGGTTCCGTCACCGATCAGGGCGACCCGGGCCCCGGCCTCGGCAGCGGTGATTGCGGCCGAGAATCCGGCGGAGCCCGCGCCGATCACGGCAAGGTCATAGGCGCCGCCCTTGGAAGTGCAGCAATCTCTCATGTCAGTCTCTCTTCATCTGGTGCGTTGGCGCTGCCAGAGCGCGTAGAGGGTGATGCCGATGAACACCGCGAGCGCGGGCAGAAGCACGATGTCGAGCCAGCCCATCAGGGCCGAAAGTCCGACCGCGCCCAGCAGGATCACCAGGATCGGGGTGAAGCAGCACAGCGCGACGAGGACGGTGCCGATCAGCCCGTATTTCAGGAGGCGGTCATTTTTCTTGGAGGAGGTTTCGAGTTCGGTCACGACCCGCTCCCGTCGACCAAAGTCGCACCGTATCCGACGCCGGAGACGGTCGCGATCAGAGCGTCGGGGTCGGTGACGGAATCGTCGTAGTGCAGAACATAGATACCATCCTCGGCGTCGCCTTCGACGAACTCGGCGATCTCGACCGTGTCCACCCGCTTGAGCGCGGTCGCGACTATGTAGCTGCACGAGGGGCAGGTCAGCCCCGTGACGTGAAGCCGAGTCTGCGCTTCCTCAGCCAGGGCCACCGCGGGCACCACAAGCAGGATCGCAGCAAGCAGGATGCGTTTCATGAGAACTCCGTGTCAGAATGTCAGGACGAGGGGAGCGGCGTAGGGAAAGGCCAGAGCCAGGAGCACGACCGCCAGCGCTCCCCAGAGCAGCCCGCGCATCAGACGGCGATCCACGGGACGGGCGCAGGCACCGTCTCCGCAATCCTCGGTAGACACCGGGCGGTAGGCCTTCCAGAAGCCATAGCTGAGCGCCGCTGCCGCGAAGGAAAAGGTCACCCACTTGTAGGCGTAGAGCGCGGTGAGCTGCCCGATGAAGACCCCGGTAACGCCAAGGCTCACCAGAACAAGAGGCAGGATGCAGCAGGAGGTCATTGCCAGCGCGCCGAGCACCCCGGCGCCGGTCGCGGCCCATCCCGTCCTGTCGGGTCTTTCATCAGCCTTTCGCTCGGTCTCGATCGCTTCCGACGTCATCGCCTCATCCCGTTGTCTTTCATCGAGCTACAACGTAGGATCTGTAGCAACTACAGGATCAAGGAGAAATCCAGTGCCAGACGATCACGCCAACGCGAGCGAGCTGAAGCGCTCCGATCTCGCCCGCCTGACCGGCTGCAATCTCGAGACGATCCGCTACTACGAGAGCGTCGGCCTGATGCCCGATCCGCCGCGCACCTCTTCGGGCCATCGCCGCTATGGCACAGCCCATGTGGAGCGGCTCAGCTTCGTGATGCGGGCCCGGGATCTCGGCTTCACCATGGAGGAAATCCGCGATCTGCTGGGCCTGGTCGATTGTGGAAGCCAAACCTGCGCCGAGGTCGAGCAGATGGGGCGCCACCATCTTGATGTGGTTCGCGCCAAGATTCGCGATCTTCAGGCGATCGAGGCTGTCCTCGACGAGACCATTGCGTGCTGCACCGGCTCCGATACGCCTGAGTGTCCGCTGATCGACATCCTTCAGCAAGGACATACGGCGTCGTAAACGAGCTGGAGTCCCCACCGCATCGGGCAATCCGCAGCTATCGGGTCTCGAATTTCTTCCAAAGCGGCGTGCCGTGATACAGCCAGGGCCGGTAAAGGACGCGCCTCGGATCAGGCGCCTTCCGCGTTCGACCGTTCGCCTTTACCGAGTCTGCGCCCAGCCGCATTGCAGGCGTAAGCATCACCGGCGATGTTGTAGCGCGCTTGGGCACCTCGATCGTCTCATCGCTCCCGGGAACTCGAATTGCGGACATTCCCTCTTCGACCGGTGCCTCGCTGCCGGCGCTTGCGCCGGGGCCCTTGTATTGCCGCGGCTCGAACCAATTGTAGTGGACCCTGTAGATGTTGAGGAATGCCATCAGAACAGCAGGATTGAAGACAGCCCCGTTGATGTAGGCCGGTCCGTTTCGCGACCCTTTGCCTCCAGCTCGTTTCGTTGGACTCGTTCGATGACGCAAGGAGGCCATAAAGGTGGAAACGGGCTGCACAGTGGCTCTCAGCGCTCGTCGCGCCAGCGCGGCCCTCAGGTCGGGATCGCTGATCTCTTGATCGAATGCGAGCTTCTTGAGCGGGTCGCGATATTTCTTCCGAAGAAGGGGGAATCCGACGATCTTCCGCGTTTCGCCGAAATACTCCGCCGGTGATCGTATCCAAATCTGCGGGAACTGGCGCGACTGGAAGTTCGCGATCGAATATGGGATTTTCACCCCGTTTCGCGCTTCTGTGAACGCCGTAGACATCCGTTCGGCACAGAACTGTTCCAAGAGATACCGGTCCGAGATTTCCTCGCCGATAACCGCGCGGACCTTTTCTTTGTAACCCTCGAGGGCCTCTCTGAACCTCGCCATACGCTCCTTGCTTTTCGGCGCAGAGACCTCCTTGTCGAAAGAGATGACGAACCATTCGAACATGTCGTCATCGATCATGCCCCTGAAGACGTGCGGCACGACACGGACCATTGTCGCTTCCTGCTCACCGACAAGGGTGATCTTGCCCTTTGGCAGCATGTCCCGCAGGCACGCGAGGTGCGCGGCCTTCGTATAGGTCGGCTTCACCACACTTCCATTGAAGCTGCCTCGGAAGTCCCGGTCTGTGTCGTGAAACCCGAAATATCCCTGCCGATCTGGTCCAACTGGAAGCGTTTGTCTTCGGCTTCGTTGAGTTTGTCCTGAACCTCCGGAGGAAGTGCGATGCCGGCATCCACTCTCTTTTCGTAGGCATTGTTCACGCGCTCGGAAAACACCCGCCAACGGCCCTCGGCGCTGGCAAAGAGCATGGCCTCGTCCAGCCGTCCACTGGGCCGCTGGAAGTGCATCTTGGGAACCGTGAAGCTGATGCCCGACTTCTGGGTGTAGGTCTGTCGAAGGTTGGTCGGCTGACCTGCGTCGTCGAGGTAGTGCTCCTCAATGAACTCGACGGGATCGACATTCGGATCGAAGTTCGCGTCGATCCGGAAAACATATCCGCTTCGAATATCCGCAGAGACAGAAAACTGGAGCGGCGTGAGCCGTCGATCGAGACGGCTCTCCCAGTTGACAGAGTTCGTCACGTCATCGTGGGCGATCCTCGTGTGGCTGAAACGTTCCGACGCATCCTCTTTCTGCTTCCACTCCCTCAGCTTCGCTTGCTCGAAAGCCAGCAGGGTCCTCTCCAACCAGAAGATTCGACTGTAGAGGCGGCTGACGCCGATCTGTTTTCCGGTGTCGGGGTCGGCCAGCACACGGCGCATGGTTGTGATGCTGTCCCCGTTGACGATGCACCTCAGGATGCGGACGTTGTCGCGCAGTTGCTTCTGCGCTTGGTGATCCAGCGATACCGAGATCCGCGCGCCACGTTTACCTTTGCAGGGGCGGTGGATGATCCGGAACCCTGAGGGCTTCGCTTTTCGGCGATTGCCACCAGCCGCCAGTTTCCCGTGGGTGCCGTTGAAGATGAACTCGTCGGGGTTCGCGAGATACCGCGCGCCGCATGCGCCGCATACCGGACCCATGAGGCTGCCGCCTGCGAAGAGCAGTCGATAATACTCTTCCAGGAAGTGCTCGTTCGACAGGATCGAGAAGCTGATGTCGCAGACGCCGTTTCCGCGCTGATGACCGCACTCCATGGATCGGCCGTCGTCCCAACCGACCGGATCACCGTCGTATTCGAAGACCTCCGAAATACGGGGATGATGATCGTCGCTCGACATGGTGTAGGAGCCGAGCCCGGTCGTCAGGGCCGGAATGCTCACCGCGGCCGCCTGCTGGCGCTGTGCAGCGTTCTTTCCTTTGAACACAGGGATCGTGAAGTCCGGCGCAACACCGAAGTTGCCGCAGTCTGGGTCGCCGCATGTATTGAGGTTGAAATCTGCCAACAAGGCAGGATAGACTTCCGGTAAATTCAGCTGTTGAAGCTTCTTGACCATTCGGCCTCCGATCTTTCGGTATTGATCCGTCAAGAAGGCCTCCAGGACCGAACGAGATGTTGGCCGTTCTTCCTGCCAACGAAATCCCGAAACGATTTTTCTGCTTACTGTTGCGTCGGGACAATTCTCCCGCTGCTCGTGTAAACGGCGCGTAAAAATATGTTCATAAAATCAAACGGCTACCGAGACATTTCTCGGCAGCCGTTGCAGTTGTGTCCCAGAACCCGGAATGAGCCAGCTTCCTCCTTCTGAGGTTTGTCAACGCGGGCCGCCGCCTCCCGGCCGCCCAAGTCGCGCCGCGGCCCGCATCGAAAAACCTTCAGGACAGCGGTCATTCGCTGCACTCGTCTCGAAAGTCTGGTGTGGTGAAACCGCCAACGGAAAGGATGCGAGTTCAACAAAGGTGTCCTGCCCGGCGAAAGCGAGACCGAGCACTACCGCATCCGCTCAGGGCATCGTCTTTTCCAACTTGTCGCGATAACGGGAAATCGCATCCGCGTCGCCCTAAGAGCACGCGGGTCATCGGCCCGAGGCTTGCGTAGTGACTTCGGAAAGCATGTCTCCTGATGTGCCACTTGGGCGTCGGAGAGCCAAAGCAGGTCGTTCATGTCACCGCACCATTTCCCGAGCCATAAATTTCACAGAGCTGCGGTCGCCGATGGAGTCTGACGTTGAGGATCAAGATTGCTTGCCGAAAGAAGCGTCCGAAACGCAGGGATCACAATCCCATACCTGCCCCCGACAGGGTCTCGCGGGCGGAGTTGAGGTCCTCAAGCGCCGCCTTTGTCCTGTCTGGTTCGGCAGCCGAAAGCGCAACGAGGAGGCCCTCGAGCAGAGCAAGGGTGCCCGCGTGCAGACCAAAACCGTCCGTGCGGCCGCGAGGCACGCGCAGGACGAGGCGCGCGCGCGGGTCGGGCATGCGCGGCCCGTTGGAGGTGATCAGAAAGGTGGGCAGGTTCAGGCGCGTTGTTCGATCAAAGAGCGCCCGCACCTCGGGATAGGGCCGATCATAGGCCAGTGCGATAACGGTATCCTCCGACTCGATTCCGACAAGGTCATCGGCAAACTGCAGGCCCGTGCGTGACAAGGCCCGCGCGTCGAAGCCGAGGCGTAGAAGCTGCACCGCGAAATAGCCGGCGATGAAGCCCGACGGCCCGATGCCGAAGACATGGATGCGGCGTGCCGCGACGATCGAGGTGACAATCTCCGAAACCACCGCGTCTTCCAGCGCCTCGATGACATCAAGCGCGGCGCGCAGGGCCTGGGTCGATGTCTCTAAACCCGGGGCAGCGCCGGACTGCGACAGTTCGCGCGTCATTCGGTCCGCGAGCGTCAGATCGCGGCGCAGGTCTTCGGCCAAGGCGCGGCGCAGCTCTGCCAGCCCCGCGTAGCCGAGCTTGCGTGCCGTGCGGATCACGGTGGCGTCGCTGGTTCCTGCGGCCGCGGCGATCTCTGCGGCCGAGGCGTGAAGCGCGGTCTCGCGATTCCGGGCAAGCCAGTCGAGGAGGCGCTGCTCAACGGAGGACACGGCCGCGTTGTAGCTGGAAATACGATCGGAAAACGTGCTCGTGTTCATATTTGCTACATAGCACGTTGCATTCGCGACATACAAGCTGTAGTAGTTGCGACATTAGAGTCGCATCGTCGTCGCAATCGCGCCAAAACCGGAGGATGCCCATGCCACCTGATTTCTGGACCGTGCTATTCCCTGCTGTCACGGCGGCCTTCCTCGCGTCGATCGTCGAGGTGGTCGAGGCCTTCACCATCGTGCTGGCTGTCGGCACCACGCGCGGCTGGCGGCCCGCCATCGCCGGAACTGCCGCGGCACTCGCAGTCCTTGCCCTGATCGTTCTCATTCTCGGCCCGGCGCTGCGCATCATCCCGATCCAGGCCTTGCAACTCGTCGTCGGCATTCTGCTTCTCCTGTTCGGCATGGGCTGGCTCAGAAAGGCCGTCCTTCGCTCGGCTGGCGTGATCGCATTGCATGACGAGACGCTGGCCTATGACGCTGAAACCGCAGAGTTGCGCGCCCAAACCGGCGCGCCACGGACATTGCAGTGGATTGCTGGCATCGCCGCTTTCAAGGCGGTGCTGCTGGAGGGGCTCGAGGTCGCCTTCATCGTGGTCGCCATAGGAGCCGGCAAGGGCCTGTTGTGGGAGGCGTCGCTTGGCGCGACGGCGGCCTGCGCTCTCGTGTTGATCGTGGGCGCGGCGATGCACAGGCCACTTTCGCAGGTGCCTGAGAATACGCTGAAATTCGGTGTCGGCGTGATGCTGTCGGCATTCGGTGTCTTTTGGACCGGCGAAGGGCTTGGTGCGGAGTGGCCCGGCGCCGACCTCGCGCTGCTTCCACTGGCGGCGCTGTTTCTGTTGGCTGGCATCGGCCTTGCGCGTGTCGCGCGCACCACGCCCGCGGGGAGCAACGCATGACAATCATTGGCGATGTCTTCAAAGAACTCTTCAAGATGTTCGTGGCCGACTTGCGGCTAACATTGGCGGTGGTCGGCGGTGTAACGTTGGTGGCGACATTCATGGGCTCGGGAGGGCTCGGGCCGGTTGGCGCGGGCCTAACGCTTGCCATCGGCTGCGTTCTGGTGCTCGGTGAAGCGGTCCTGCGTGAGGCGCGCAAACGCAAGTAGCGCACCGGGATCGGTTAACTGTCTGACCGGTGGAAAGCCCGATGCGAAATATCGGGATCGGTCGAACTGAGCCGGATCCTTCGACGACGAGCCAATGGCAAAATCGAATCCACGTGCAGACATGCTATCGCCGCTCGGATCGGCTTTGAGCCTGCGCGTCGGCATCACTGGCACCGAGGGCCGCGCAGGATCGCCATTGCTTCTACGCCTCACGACTTTTGAAAAAGCGCCGGACGTAGAAGCCGACCCCGATCAGGATCGCAACGAGCACCACGCCATTCAGGGCGTGCACCGTGTTGCGCAGGGCCGGGCTTTTGTCCCACGCTTGGCCGAGCTTGAGGCCGACATAGGCGAGGACGAGGCACCAGGGCCAAGATCCGATGAACGTGTAGATCTGGAACTTCCAGAACGGCATCCGAGCGATACCGGCCGGGAGGGAGATGAAGGTCCGCACGAGCGGCAAAAGCCTCGAGACGAAAACCGCGGCACTGCCATAGCGGGAGAACCAGCGATCGGCCCGGTCCAGATCCGATTGGCTGAGCAAAATGTATCGCCCCCAACGTTCGACGGCGCGGCGACCGCCGTAAGCACCAACGAAATAGGCGAGGGTCGACCCGATATTGCAGCCGATTGCGCCAACGGTGGCGACCAAAAGCAGCGAGAACTGACCTTTCGAGGCGAGATAGCCCGAGAAGGGCATGATCACTTCCGATGGGAGCGGGATACAGGCGGATTCGATCGCCATCAGCGCAGCGATCCCGGCATAGCCCATGGAACTGATCGCATGGGTTATAAAGCCCGCGATGGCTCCCATCAGTCCTGAAATCATGTCTCATTCCTCCCGCGTCTGGCCCTGTGCTGCCCCTGAGGTTTCCGGCAAAGACCCTGCCTTGCGGTCGTGGGGAAAACTGAAGGTGTGGCGGCGGCGAAGGCGGGAAAGAAAGCTCGCGAAACCGTGTCCCAGCCGCGAGAGACATCGGTCGGGCGGGCTCACCGTGAAACGCGTGAATGCGTGCATCACTCCCGCGTTTGTCCCTTCGCTGGTAGAACGTCATTAGCGCGGCACATTTCACCCATCACAACGTCGGAAAGCGCATCTCCACCCGCAGGCCGCGTTCGAGGTTTTGCAGGCGCAGCTCGCCCCCGTGTATCTGCGCGATGGCGTCGACGAGGCTCAGGCCCAAACCGCTGCCTTGGGTGTTGCGGCTCTGGTCGAGGCGAACGAAACGTTCGCGCACCCGTGCCAGATCTCGATCCGGGATACCGGGGCCGTTATCGGTGACGCTCAATGTGATGTG